>CANRFY010000010.1 GCA_947630015.1 uncultured Clostridia bacterium | reverse complement strand
CGAACGCGTCAGCGTCCGCGTATATCGCGGTGAGGTCCCATTTGTATTTCGCGGGTATTTCCGCTCTGTTTTCAGTCATGTTCGGTCTCCTTTTTCGTTTTTACTATTATAGTAAATATCAGCTCCCGTGTCAATCACATATGCGGCACATTATGATGTTTTCAACAAAGTTTTTGCCGCGAACGATTGACAAAGCGTCAATAGTGTTGTAAAATCAAATCAGGACATAAACTTTACCTGCGGAGGAAAACATGAAAAAATTACTTTTGGCGCTGACGGCGCTCATCGTCGCCGCGTCCATGACAGTCGCCGTGTTCGCGGAGGATGAAAAACCGACCCTCACCGACATATACAACGCGCCTTTCTACGACAGCTGCGGCGAAAACGCGAACTCATCAGGTCAGACCGACTCGTTCGGCGGCTCGGGTGCATACGGCCTCAAGCCTCTCGACGGCGTCAACGCCGAGGGCGCATGGTTCGAGTTCAATATCACTGTGCCCGCCGACTGCGTGCGCATAGACTTCAACGTCAGCTACGCGGCGTCGGGAGAGCGCTTTATGGAGCTGACCTTCAACGACGAGACACGCCGCGTCACGTGCCCCGACACGGGCGCGTGGTCGACGTACTCGACAGTCACGGAAACGTTCGAGTCAATAAAGAAGGGCGATTACGTGCTCCGTCTTGCGGCTCCCGCCGACTTTGACGGCGAAACTGTCAAGACGCCGAACTTCGATTTGATCGAGATCGGCTTCTACTATGAATCGTACGAGAGTCTGCCCGAGACGGAGCCGCCGGAAACGAAGGCTCCCGAGACGGAAGCTCCCGCAACGACTGCGGCTCCCGCTGTGACCGAGGCTCCGACGACGTCTGCTCCCGAAGTCAGCGACGGCGCGGGTGAACAGTCGAATACAACGACGGAGTCGAGCTCGTGCGGCTCGTCTTTGTCCGGCGTGTACGCCGTCATCGCGTGCGCCGCCGCGTGCATGCTGTTCCGCAAGAGAAAGTAAAGCGGTTAAGACGCCAATATAAAATCGGAGAGGAAAGCGATTCCGCTTTCCTCTCCGTACTTTTGCCGAAAAGTAAAAGTAAACCCCGCAAAGCCGTGCGCTCGGCGATTAGAAACCCTGCACTTGGCAAGGCTGGTATGTCGTCTCGACGGTTTTTGAGCTTCCAACGTCCGTCGCAGATAGGCGAGCGGGAGGCCTGCATCGACCCCGCCGAAGGGCGACCCCATTTATTCTATCGTGGGTTTTAATAACCGAGCTGTCACGAACCCCGCAGAGTTCACTATTATTGTACCATACGTGCGTCAAAAATAAAATAGGTAGTTTTTCACAAATCCGTATGGTGAATTTTAGTTAAATCGTAGAATCATAAATATTTCGGGGTCCGCGGTCAGTCCGCGATGAATCTGATCCGCACAGATTCGCCGTCGCGCCTGCCGCCCGACAAATTAAGTCCCGCGTTCATCAGCGTGTCGCCACGGTAACGGACGCCGCTTTGAACGTCCGTATATATGCGGTCGGGATCGAGTCCGCGCAGTCTCACAAACGATACCGGCGCGATCACGGTGCGCTCGCAGACATATGTGAAAATCGCCTCCGATTTGTCCTCCGTCACGTATTCCCACGCGCAGACGACGCCCCCGTGCGTAATCGTTTCGGGGCGGATCAGTCTGTACAGATCGCCGTCCGTCACGATATGACGCGACGCCCTGTATTCCTCCACCTGCGCTTTTATCTCGGCGCGCTCCGCGTCCGTCAGCCGCGCCGTGTCAAGCTCGTATCCGAATATGCCCGCCATCGCCGTGTCCGCGCGCGTTTTGAGCGCCGTTTGACGCCCCGTCTGATGATTCGGCGACGCCGATACGTGGCAGCTCATCGTGCAGGCGGGATAGCATATCGACGTTCCGTACTGTATCGACAGCCGTTCGATCGGATCGGTGTCGTCGCTCGTCCAATACTGCGGGAAATAGTAAAGCATACCCGGGTCGTAGCGTCCGCCGCCGGAGGCGCATCCCTCGAGCAGCACGTCGGGGAACGACGCCGTTATGCGGTCAAGCAGCTCGTAAAGCCCGAGTACGTAGCGGTGGAACAGCTCGCCCTGTCTGTCGTCCGGCAGATCGGCGCGCGAATACTCGGTCAGATTTCGGTTAAAATCCCATTTCACGTACTCGACGTTCGCCGTCGACAATATCGCGCTCAGCGAATCGAATATGTAATCCCTGACCTCGGCGCGCGACAGATCAAGCACGTACTGGTGACGCGCGATCGACATCCCGCGCCCGTTTGTCCTTATGCACCAGTCGGGATGCGCGCGGAACAGATCGCTGTCGCGGCTCGCCATCTCCGGCTCGAACCACAGCCCCAGCTTGATCCCGAGCGCGTTCACGCGCTCCGCAAGCCGTCCGATCCCGCCCGGGAGCTTCCGTTCGTTGCATACCCAGTCGCCGAGCGAGCAGCGATCCGAATTCCTGACGCCGAACCAGCCGTCGTCGACGACGAGCATATCGAGTCCGAGATCGGCCGCCGCCTTCGCGATCGAGACGAGCCTGTCGGCGTCGAAATCGAAATACGTTCCCTCCCAGTTGTTGACCACGATCGGACGCGGCTCTCCCTGCCATTTTTTCGCGAGCAGATGATCGCGCCAGAAGCGGTGATACGCCCTCGACATCCCGCCCTCGCCGGAATCGGAATATACAAGCACGGCCTCGGGCGTGTCGAACGACTCGCCCGAATCGAGCTTCCATGAGAAGCCGTCGGGATTGATCCCGCACATGATGCGCGTCAGTCCGAACGCGTCCACCTCCGCGTCGATCGAGAAATTGCCGCTGTAAACGAGCGAAAATCCGTATGCCTCGCCCGTCTCCTCGCCGCAGTCCGGCGACAGCAGCGCCGCGAACGGATTGTGATAATGGCTCGACGCTCCGCGCGAGCTTGATATCGTCGTGATCCCGTGGCCGAGTCGTCTGCGCTCCGGCTTGCGCTCGCGCGCCCAGCAGCCCCACAAATGCAGAAGCGAAAACTCCGGATGCGTGAAATCGACGGACGCGCTGTAAGCGCGCTCGATCGTCATCGGCAGCGCCGACGAATTCGCGATACGCGCGCGGCGCACGATCACGGGATGACGCCTGTACGCCGTATAGTAAAGCGTGATCACCGCGCCCGTAACGTCGCGGCAGACAAGCTCGAGCGTGTCCGCGTCGTCCGCGCCGGCGCGCGTGTGCGGCATCCCGCACGGATCGGATTTGCCCTCATATATGCGGTGCGAAATATAGCGGCAGTCGGTGACGCCGACACCGCCGCTTTTGATGCGAAGCGCCGATATGCGGAAATCTCCCGTCCCGTATGCGGGATATTCGGCCTGCATCGTGTCGGGGGAGAATCTCCAGTCGTCGTCGACGTCGGCGGAAAGCGGCACGGTGGAATCGTGTCCCTCGCGGACCGTAAGATAGTCGACGTCGTGATCGGTCAGCCTTTTCCCGTAATAAAGCCCCATAACGTATCCGGCGCGCCCGATCTTGAAAATGTACGACGAACCGGACGTGTCAAGCTTGAATATGCGTTTGTCGTCAAAATACCGTATCGGCATCTGTTGCCTCACTGTCGATGTTCAATCTGATCATTTACGATCGCAATAAAAGTATACCATATTCCGCCCGCAGACACAACATAAAAAAATGACTGGGAAAGCGTTTTTCAAACGCTTTCCCAGTCACTCGCAGCAATTATATCGATCAGCCGCCCTTGCACAAACGCGCGATGCAGAGGCTAACACACTCGCCTAATAACCATTGTCATAAAAATTCTTGAAGATTCTTAAGGAACTTCTTATAAGAAGTTCCTTAAGCGGGGTTCGGGGCAGCGCCCCGAAATATCAACCTCTAATCATCACTTCTCCATCGCGGCTTTGATGAAGCCGAGGAACAGGGGGTGCGGGCGGTTGGGGCGGCTCTTGAATTCGGGGTGGTACTGGACGCCGACGAAGAATGGCATATCGGTGATCTCGACGGTTTCGACGAGTCTTCCGTCGGGGGAGAGGCCCGACACGGTCAGCCCCGCGGCCTCGACCGCGCCGCGGTAATCGTTATTGAATTCGTAGCGGTGGCGGTGGCGCTCGCTTATGTCCGTTTTGCCGTAGCAGCGCGCCATCGTCGTGTCGGGCTTTATCCGGCACGGATACGCGCCGAGGCGGAGCGTGCCGCCTTTGTCGATCTCGTTGCTCTGCCCGGGCATAAAATCAATGATCTTGTGGCGGCATAGCTCGTCGAATTCGCCCGAATTAGCGTCGGTTATGCCGAGCGCGTGACGCGCGAATTCGATGCACGCGATCTGCATACCGAGACATATGCCGAAGTACGGCGTCCCCGTCTCGCGCGCGTAACGCGCCGCGAGTATCATGCCCTCGATGCCGCGATTGCCGAACCCGCCCGGGACTATGATCCCGTCGACGGACGACAGACGCTTCGCGTAATCGGCCTCGGTCAGCGTCTCGGAGTCGATCCAGTCTATGTCGACGTGCGCGCCGTTGCCGTATCCGGCGTGATGAAGCGCCTCCGCAACTGAAAGATACGCGTCGTGAAGCTGCACGTATTTGCCGACAAGTCCGATTCTCACCGTCCGCGTGCGCGATTTTATGCGCTCCACCATCGACTCCCATTCGGAAAGATCGGGCGCGGGCGCGTCTATGCCGAGTTCGCGGCAGACGACGTCGGAAAGATGCGAACGCTCGAGCATCAGCGGAGCTTCGTACAGACACGGCAGGGTGATGTTTTCGATGACGCAGTCCGGCTTGACGTTGCAGAACAGCGATATCTTCTTGAATATCGATTCCTCGAGCGGCTCGTCGCAGCGCAGAACGATTATGTTCGGATTGATCCCCATCCCGAGCAGCTCCTTGACGGAATGCTGCGTCGGCTTCGATTTATGCTCGTCGGAGCCGCGCAGAAACGGCACGAGCGTCACATGGATAAAGAGACTGTTTTCGCGTCCGACCTCGAGCGATATCTGGCGCACCGCCTCGATGAACGGCTGGCTCTCGATGTCGCCGATCGTGCCGCCGATCTCGGTGATCACGACGTCGGCGTCCGTCTTCTTGCCTACGCGGTACACGAACTCCTTGATCTCGTTTGTGACGTGCGGGATCACCTGCACCGTCGAGCCGAGATATTCGCCGCGGCGCTCCTTGTTCAGCACGTTCCAATATACCTTACCCGTCGTCAGGTTCGAGTATTTGTTCAGGTCCTCGTCGATGAACCGCTCGTAATGGCCGAGATCGAGATCGGTCTCGGCTCCGTCGTCTGTGACGTAGACCTCGCCGTGCTGATACGGACTCATCGTGCCGGGGTCGACGTTTATGTACGGATCGAGCTTCTGCGCCGCGACCTTGAGTCCGCGCGATTTGAGCAGCCTTCCGAGCGACGCCGCCGTTATGCCCTTGCCGAGTCCCGACACAACGCCGCCGGTAACGAAGATGTATTTTGTCATGACCTGTGCCGTTCGCCGCCGCGCAGATATTATAAGCCGCGCGGTCGGACGCCCTTTCTTAGCGTGCGATATTTCTGATATTGTGAATGAATTGCGCGTCCCGCGCTTCACAAACAATAACAACGGAAGATATTATATACCTTTTTCGCATCGTTTTCAAGATATTTTTGCAGGATTACAAACGAAATCTTTCATTTATTTTTTGTGGGATTTTATTCCGAGCGCCTTGCCCCACGCGTCGACGAGCATATTCTGCCTGAATCTCGCGTTCGCCGCGCTCGTCGACGGCAAAGCGACCGCCGGCAGCGTCAGCTCGGGCCAGAATTTTTTATAGAGCCGCATCGCGGTCTGTCCGTTCAACAGTATCCGCGATACTTTCGTTTCGCTTATCAGCGACATGATATCGGTCGGCTCCGCCTTCCTTATCGACGCGTCGCTCGAACCCGTGATCTCACACCGCTCGATCACATCCCACAGCGCGAGCCTGTGTCCGAGCAGAAGCGCGCGCTTTTCCGCCGTCGTCGCCGGCGTCCCGCATCCGCAGCACTCTGCTATCGTGCGCCAGAACCTGTTCTGCGGATGCGCGTAATAAAACGATTCTTCCCTGCTTTTCACCGACGGGAAGCTGCCGAGTATCAATATTTCGCAGTTTTCGTCGTAAACGGGGCCGAATCCGTGCGATACTGTCATACCCCTCGCCTCCGAATCGTATTTTCCGCGATCGATTTTATCACATCCTGCAAAGATCCGCAAGGGCGTTTCCATTTTCCCTCCCCATTTTTGCGCGCAAAGGTTGACTTGTCCGAGAGTTTCGATATATAATATACGTATCCCTGAAATGCAACTTTGAAAGGCGGCGGACGCATTATGAATAAAATTTTCAGACGCATAGTTTCGCTTCTGCTCGTGTCCTTATCGATGTCGACGCTCTCGTGCGGGAGCAAATATTCGTTTCCGAAAAGCACCGACGCGGAGCTTGAGACTGTGCTTTATATAGGCGATTACGAGGTGCCGTTTGAGCAGTACAGATACTTTTTCATGAATTTCAAATCCGCCGTAGACGGCGGCGACGACGCCTACTGGAACGACGCCGACGCCGCGGAATCGTTCGCCTCCATCGACGCCGACACCAAATCGTCGCTCCGCCGCTGCTACGCGGCGTTCTCGCTCGCTGACGATTACGGCATAAAATACGACGGCAAGGACATCGCCCGCACCGTTGACGGCGAGGTCGAGGAATATATCGAGAATGAATTCGGCGGCGTCGACGCGTATACGTCGGGGCTGACGGAAAATTACATGAACCACTCCGTGTTCAGGTTCGTTCTGACTCAGTTTGAGGTCGAATCTCAGCTTTACAGCGCGCTCGTCGACGACGGCAAGATCAGAACAGACGGCGAAGCCGTCCTCGAGGCCGTCAAAAACGGCGAATTCTGCTGCGCAAAGCAGGTATTGATCAAAAATGACGTCGGCGACGACGTCGAGGAGAACAGGCGTCTTGCCGAACAAGTACTCGGTCAGGCGAGGATCGGCGTCGATTTCGACGAGCTGATCGCGCAGTACGGCGAGGACCCCGAGATGATAGTCAATCCGACGGGGCGGTATTTCACGCGCGGCGAGCTGATCGAGGAATTTGAAACGGCCGCGTTCGCGCTCGAGGTCGGCGGCATCTCCGACGTCGTGGAGTCGCCGGTCGGATTTCACATCATATTGCGCTGCGAGATCGACGACGGCTACGTCTCGGAGAATCTTGCCACTCTCGGCGAATCGTATGTCACGTCCGTTTTCTGGCGCATGATAGACGAGCGCGCGGAGACGCTCGACGTCAGAACCGCGCCAGCGTGGGACAGGCTCACGATGGCGGATTTCGCGTATGACGCGAAAACGGACGAAAAGTAGGGCGCGCCATGGCTCAGTATCACGCGCCGATACAGTATAAGCACAGAAAAACAAAGCGCCGCTACGGCAGAAAGCGGCTGCATATAAATCTCACCGTCGCGTTCGTCGTGATGTTCGTCGTCGCCGTCACCGTCGGGACAATATGCCTCGGCAATCATCTTAAGCATAAGGTCGCCGCGATCGGCACCGGCGACGATTTCGATACGGGCGGGGACACGATCGGCACGGGCGAGGCCGGAGGCCAGAGCGCGTCCGACGCCGCGCAGAAGCACGACGACGTCAGATCGGGCTGCTTTCTTTTGGTCAAGGGCGAAACTGACGAAATGATAAAACAGCGCGCGCTGCGGCTGTTCGATTCGGGCTACGATTCCGTGACGATACCGCTCGCCGACAGCGCTCATTCGCTGCTTTACGCATCCGACGCCGCCGTCGCGCTGTCGCGCCAACCCGAAAATACGGGACTGCCTGATCTGTCGCGCGTCATCATTGATATTCGTGAGGCGGGGGCAGAACGCGGACTTTCGCCGTCCGTGAACGTGTACTACGATCTTACGTATTCGGATCAGACCGATCCCGTGCTGTCGGAGGCGACGCTGCTCTACGAGACCGCTGTCGCCGCCGAGGCGTTTTCACTCGGCGCGGACGAGGTGCTTTTGACCGGATTCCCCGTCAGCGGCAATACGATCCCCGATCCGGACGCGATTTTGTCCGTGATAGACAGGATGAAATCGTCGTCCCCCGATATAAAGCTGATCGCCGCGTTCCCGTATGAGGTGTTCGCCAACGTCGATATGTCCGCGCCGCTCGATATGCTGTCGCGCGCCGCCGGTCGACTCGCCGTCGACACAACCGGCCTCGATTGGTCGTATACGGAGCGGACCGAGACCGACTACGACGCCGCGGACGAAAACGGCGAACCTGTAAAGACCGACCGCGTCGTCCGCGAATCAAACATTTACGGCGAACTCGACCGCGCGTGCGCCTCGATCAAAAGCAGCGTTTCGCTTTACAGTCTCGGCTTTGTGATCTTGTCCGACGAACCGTACAATCAGGCTGAGGCAATAGACGCGCTTTTCAAAAACGGAATCTACAGCTTTTACGCCGTATCGTTCCCCGCCCCGACGCCCGACGGCCCGACCGATACAGACACGCCCGACACAGATGACGCCCCGCCGGCAGATACGGAAAGCGCCGATTGAATACGGCGCGGCTTTGGCCGCGCCGCGCAGTATTATCGTGACCGACGCGTCCGGCTGCGTTATATTTTCAAACGACGCGGCGCTGCCGTGCGGAGCCGATGCGTTCGGACTTGTCCCCGGACTCGTCGACGCGATCGACAGCGCCAGATTTTTCGCCCCGGGCATATTCGCGCCGATAGGCTCGCGCGGCGGCTACGACGCCGATCTGTCCCATTACGGCGACGGCGTCATAATTCTGCGATCTGGTGACGCTGAAGGAGGCGCTTTGCAAAACGCCGACATCATTTTCGGCACAGGCGCGCCGACCGCGCTCGTGAGCGCCGCATATGAACGCGTCATAATGTCGCGTCTGAAGCGCGACAGCCTCCACATCCGCGACGTCGCGCTGACGCGCATCGTCGACGGCGTTTCATCCCTGCTTTCACATCTGTATCCCGTCATGCGCGGAGCCGTATGCAGAATCGATTCCGACGTCTGCGACGGCTCGCTCGTCATAACGGACACGTCGGCGCTCACGCTCGCCGTCGCCGCCATGTGTTCGGCGGTGACGTTCGTCTCGCGCGGCGTCGTAAACGTGAAAATCGAGCATCGGGACGCGGACGCCGCGATCACAGTATGCGCGGAGCGCAGACGCGGCGTATGCGGCGACGGACTCGCCGTATTCGGCGCTCGCGCCGTCGACGCCGTTTTCGCCTGCGACGCGGCGCGCGAATGCGGTCACAAGATCGAGATGATACAGACGGGCGGCAGGCTCGGGATGAGCCTGACGGCGCGCGCCAACGACTATTATCCGAGCTGGCTCAAGCAGTCGCGCTCGCTTTACATTTTCGGATCAGCAGAAGAGCAGAACGACGAGCATGATGAGCAGCTCGTCGTCGACGCCGCTCATCAAAAGCAAAACGCACAAGCCGCCCAGCAGCAGCTCCTCCGTCCCGATTTTGCCTAAAATGCCCGACAGCGCGCCGCCGATACCGGCGGCGCTATGTACTCCTGCGGACGCAGGCGCGGCGCTTTCGCTTTTTTGCGCCGCAGGCTCTTCGTTCGGCTTCTCATCCGTCCGATCGGGCGCCGTCGGCGTTGTCTCCGGCGTCGGCGCTGCCGCCGCATTTTCGGTTTCCGCCTCGGCGGTGTTATCCTCTTCAAACACGTATCCGCGCCTGAACAGCTCCTCCGCGCGGCGCAGATCCTCGTCCGTATCGAACGCGACGCCGTGATACTGCATGGGAAGTCTCATCTCGTCCTCCCTGCCGTCCGCCGCGTCCCTGTCGTTTCCCCTGCCCACATACATCATATCCGATCCTTTCCGTCGGCGGCTCCGAAAAGCCCCGACAGCCTGTTGACCTGCACCATCGCGTCGGCGGCTCCCCGCCGCGATTCGGACAGAAACGGCCTCAGCGCCAAGAGCAGATTTTCCCGCCGCGCCTGCGGACTTTCATATGAAACGTCGACGCCGCTCAAATCATCCGCGTCCCCGACGCCGCCGTCCACGATCTCATCGATCGCGTTTTGCGTGTCGCCCGCGGGCTGGCTGTCGTCCGCGGCGTCCGCGGACGCCGCGACGGCGGCGGGCTTTTGCGATGACGACGGCGATGCCGGCGGCGGGGCGAGCAGCGCCAAAAGCGGCAAAAGCTGCGGCAGCGCGCTCATGATGCCGCCGAACAGATCATCATTACCCTTTTTGACGCGGCGCGACGCTCCGATCGCCGATATCCCCGCGACTATGCCTTCGAGGACGGCGGGATTTTTCAGAAGTCCCGCGACGGCGTCGGCGAGCGGGGTGCGTTCGGCGCTCATTTTCCGTTCCTTTTATATGAGTTTACGATCTCCATCGCGCGGCTGATGTCGTTTTCCGTCATCGTCGAAAGCGCGGAGCGCAGACGCGACAGGTCCCTCGGCCGTCCGACACCGGAGAGATTGACGCCGCCCTGCGCCGCTATCATCTGTACTGTCCGCCAGAGCTGATCGTCGTTCTGGCGCAGAAGCTTATCAACGGTATTTTTATCGATCTTCATTTACGTTTCCTCACAAAATCATGTACTATGCGGCTTTGCCGCTCCATACACAATTATATGCGCAAGCCGCGCAAAATGTCCGCTTCAAAGGAGATTTTATGAAGCTGCTCGTATTTTCCGATTCGCACGGCGACACATACGCGATGCGCCGCGCGCTCGAAATGCATAAGGGACTCGTCGATTACGCCGTGTTTGCCGGCGACGGCGTATCAGATTTTATGTTTCTGCGGGAAATATTCCCCGAGGTCACATACCGCGCCGTGCACGGCAACTGCGATCTCGGCGCGCCGCACTCGATCCCCGAGGAGGATACGCTCGAGGTCGAGGGCGCGCGGATACTGCTCGTCCACGGCCATCGGTACGGCGTCAAATTTTCAACAGCGCGCCTTTGCGCAGAGGCGCAGAGACGCGCCGTCGATCTTGTCATATACGGCCACACGCACACGCCGAGCGAGGAATACGTCGACGGCGCGCATCCCGTGACGCTGTTCAATCCGGGATCGGCGAGAGCCGGTATGTTCGGCGTCGTCGAGATCGGACGCGGCGGCATCCTCTGCTCCCACGGGGACGTATTCGCCGATTGATCCCGACCGCCCGCCGACGTAATTTTTCAAAAAGCTCTTTATTTTGTCCCGCGTTTATGGTAGAATATAAAAAGATATTTTCAGCGCTTATGACACGGGAGGCATATTTATGTGCGGTTTTGTCGGCTTCACCGGCGCAACTCTCAATAACGAACGACTGATCGCGAATATGTGCGAGCGCATCATCCACCGCGGTCCCGACGACGGCGGCCGATATCTCGGCGACGGGATCACGCTCGGCTTTCGCAGGCTGTCCATTCTCGACCTGTCGTGTCCGTCCCAGCCGTGGACGTCCGAGGACGGCAGATTCGCCCTCGTCTACAACGGCGAAATTTACAACTACATCGCGCTGCGGGACGAGCTTGCGGCGCTCGGATATAAATTCAAAACGAACTGCGACACCGAGGTCGTGCTTTGCGGCTTTGTCGAGTGGGGACGCGCGCTCATTCCGCGCCTGCGCGGGATGTTCGCGATCGCGGTATGGGACAACGTCGAAAAGACAGTGTTCTGCGCGCGCGATCCGTTCGGCATAAAGCCTCTCTACTACACGGTCGCGGACGGCGAATTCATTTTCGGCAGCGAGATCAAGGCAATGCTCGAGCATCCTGCGGTCAACCCGCGCGTAAATCCGCGCGCGCTGCGTCCGTATTTGTCGTTTCAGTATTCGTCGACGTCCGAGACGTTCTTCGACGGCATATACAAGCTGCCGCCCGCGCATACGCTCGAATACAAAGACGGGAAGGTCTCGCTCGAACGGTACTGGGACGTCGAATTTGACGCCGACGAGTCGCGCACGCTCGACGACTTTGCGGACGAGCTGGAACGCGACGTGCGCGAATCCGTAAAACTGCACAGACAAAGCGACGTGCCTGTCGGATCGTTTCTGTCCGGCGGCGTCGATTCGAGCTATATTACGGCGTGCCTTATGCCGGAGCATACGTTCTCTGTCGGCTTCGGCGACGCAAAATTCAACGAGACCGCGCACGCGGAGCATCTGTCGGAGCTGCTTGGCGTCGAGCATCATACGAAAATAATCACCGCCGAGGAATGCTTCGACGCGTTCCCGCAAATTCAGTACCACATGGACGAGCCGCAGGCGAATCCGTCGAGCGTCCCGCTCTGGTTCCTCGCAAAGCTGACGCGCGAATACGTCACGGTCGTTCTGTCAGGCGAGGGCGCGGACGAAATTTGGGGCGGCTACGAATGGTACGACGACACGCCGGCGCTGCGCAAATATAAGCGCATTCCCGCGCCGATCCGCCGCGCGGCTGCAAAAGCCGCAAAACGCCTCCCCTATTTCAAGGGTCACGACATGATCGTGCGCGGAGGCGGCGTCCCCGAGGACTACTTCATCGGACAGGCGTTCGTTTTCTCCGACAGAGAGGCAAAGCGCGTGCTGTCCGACAAATACAAAAACGCGCCGTCGCCGTTCGATATAACGCGTCCCGTCTACGACAAGGTGAAAGGCGCGGACGAGCTGACGAAAAAGCAGTATCTCGACATTTCGCTCTGGCTGCCCGGCGACATTCTTCTAAAGGCGGACAAGATGTCGATGGCGCACAGTCTTGAGCTGCGCGTTCCCTATCTCGACCGCGTCGTGATGGCGTCCGCACAGAAAATCCCGTCGCGCTACCGCGTGAACGAGGGCGGCACCAAATACGTGCTGCGCCGCGCCGCTAACCGCACGCTGCCGGACGAATGGGCGACGCGTCCTAAGATGGGCTTTCCCGTGCCGATCAGGAATTGGCTGCGCGAGGATCGCTTCTACGAACTCGTGAAGGCGGAATTCACATCTCCGCACGTCTCCGAATTTTTCAACGTCGACGAGCTTATGCGCATCCTCGACGAGCATAAATCGGGCAAATCGAACAATCAGCGGCGCATCTGGGTCGTTTACACGTTCCTTGTGTGGTACCGTCAATTTTTCATCGATTATAAACGCAAACCATTGGAGTAAACCGTTATGGCAGAAATAATTCCCGTTTTACTCGGCGGCGATCTCAACACATATAATCTCGCCCGCGCGTTTGACGAGGCGTATTCGATCAAAAGCCGCGTTTTCGGGCGGTATCCGCTCTCCGCGACTAAGTATTCGTCGCTCATAATCCCGAGCTACGATCCGAATCTCAACAATGCCGACGTGCTTGCCGACACGCTGACGAAATTCGCGGCGGAACACGAGGGCGCCGAATTCGCGCTTTTCGGATGCACGGACGATTACGTTTCGCTCATCATCGAGCTGCGCGAATCGGGGCGCATCCCCGACTCGTACAAAGCGCCGCATCCGTCGATGGGGATGCGCGATATGTTCGCGGAAAAGGCCGATTTTTACGAAAAATGCGGCGCTTACGGCATCCCGCATCCGAAAACGCTCATAATTAAGAACGCGGACGAGTTGCCGCGCGATCTTCATGCGCTCGGCTTCGAGTTCCCGATCGTGATCAAGCCGTCCTCGTCCGCCGAATACTGGCACCACGAATTCCCCGATATGTATAAGGTGTTCTTCGCCGAATCGCAGGCTGACGCCGAATCGATAGTCTCGCGCATTTACGGCTCCGGATACGACAGACGCGTTATTATCCAGGAGCGCGTCCCGGGTACGGACGGCAGTATGCGCGTGCTTACGACGTATTCCGGCTCGGACGGAAAGGTGAAGATGATGTGCCTCGGCCATGTTCTGCTCGAGGAGCATACGCCGCACGGACTCGGCAATCACGCCGCGATCATCACCGATCACGATCCCGCGATAACGGCTCCGTTCCGCGCCATGCTCGACGACGTCGGATACACCGGCTTCTGCAATTTCGACATCCGCTATGACGCGCGCGACGGCAGATATCTCGCGCTCGATATGAATCTGCGCCAGGGGCGCAGCAATTACTATGTGACGGCCGCCGGAGCAAACGTCGCGGAGCTTGTCGTGCGCGATCTCATCTTCGGCGAGGATATCGAATTTATTGAGACGGACCGCGAGGTGCTGTGGCGCTCGATCCCGTTCTCGATCGTGAAAAAATACGCCGATCAAGAGCTTGCAAAGCGCGCCTCGGCGCTTATGCGCGACGGACGCGCCGTTCATTCGTTTTACTATGCGCCCGATCTGCGGCGCAGACCGCAGCGCGCACTCGGTATCGCATACGTCATGCACAGGCAGAAGCAGAAGTACAAGAAATATATGCCGAAAAACGGCTGATCCGTTATCGGTCATCAACTTTAAATCGGAAAGGAGCGTGAACGCGATTGGGCGATAAAAAGACTCTCGGCATCCTCGGCGGGATGGGACCGATGGCGACGGTGCAGTTTTACAGAAACGTCGTCGCCCATACGCTTGCGGCGCGCGACAGCGATCACATCAACACGATCATAACGAGCCGCGCCGACATTCCCGACCGCACCGATTTTATACTCGGCAAAAGCGGCGACTCGCCGCTTCCGAAAATGACCGCCGACGCGAAAATGCTCGCCGACGCAGGCGCTGATGTGATCGCGATACCGTGCAACACGGCGCGTTACTTTCAGCCGGAGCTTGAAGCGTGCGTCCGCGTTCCCGTACTCGATATAGTCCGCGAAACGGCGAATCACGTCATGCAGCGCGGATTTTCGCGCGCCGCCATCCTCGGCACCGAGGGGACGATCAAAATCGGCGCTTACAGACGCGTCCTCGATTCGCTCGGCGTCTTTTGCGTCGAGCCGGACGCGGATACGCAGTCGCTCGTCACATCGGTCATATACGATTACGTCAAGGCCGGCCTGGCCGGAGGCGAGGCAATATTTGAAGAGATCGCGCGCCGGATGTTCGATCGCGGCTGCGACTGTCTTATCCTCGGATGCACGGAGCTGCCGCTCGTCTCGACCGCCGACAGCCGAATCGTCGATTCGCTCGAGGTCCTCGCGTACCGCTCGATCGTTATGTGCGGCGGCACGCCGACAGGATTTGATAAGGAGTTTTTATCAGCATATGAAAAATAAGCTTTTACATATATCGGCCGCCGCGTCGGCGGCAGCGATGCTTTTATCGTTTGCGATGTGCGCGTCGTCGTGCGCCCGAGAGACGTACCGCGTCGGCGGCGAATCTTCGGCAGACGGGACGAAAGGCACTGACGTCGTCCTCTGCGGCACGTCCGCCGATACCGAGCCGTCCGGCTCGGACGGCGTCGACAGCACGCCGCCCGAAAAGACGCCGTATCCGATCCCGATATCGAACGATATGCTCGATCTCGACGTCAAAGCGCCGCAGTGCTACGTTTACAGCGTCAATACGGGTACGATGTTATATTTGAAGGGGCGCGGCGAGATCCTTTATCCCGCAAGCACCACGAAGCTGCTCACCATCATGTACGCGCTGACGCTGCTCTCCCCCGACGAGCTTGTGACGCCCGGGGACGAGCTGTCGCTCGTCGGCGAATTTTCCACGATCGCATACGTCAGACCGAATCACACGCTTACGGTCGAAATGCTGATCGAGGGGATGCTTCTGCCGTCGGGAAACGACGCCGCATATGTGCTTGCGGCCGCCGCCGGACGCAAGCTCACGGACGATAAAACAGTCAACGGCGTCGAGGCCGTCGGATTCTTCGTCGAGGGCATGAATTCATACGCGAAATCGCTCGGGATGACGGGCAGTCATTTCACGTCCCCCGACGGCTACTACAACGACGAGCATTACACGACGGTCGAGGATATGGCGATCGTAGGCTCGCTCGCAGTCAAAAATCCCATCATCACAAAATACGCCGCGATGCCGGAGGATCACGTCGTCTATGCGAGCGGTCATACTAACGACTGGAAAAATACGAATCTGCTCATCACGCCGGACAGTCCGTATTATTCGCCTTATGTGACGGGTCTTAAGACGGGATCGTTCGGCGAGGGCAATTATTCGCTCGTCGTTTCCGCCGATATAGACGGACGCTCCTACGTCATCGGATTCTTCTCCGAGCTTGATCAAAGCTCGCGCTTTGAGGATGCGCTCTACGTCATCGATATGCTGAAGGAGCTGTAAAATGACGCTGAAACAGCTTTTCTCATCGCCCGCAATCGGGATAAAAATACCGCGCCGCTTCGAGTCGCGGCGCGTCGATACGATCTGTTACGATTCGCGTATGTGCGCGCCGGAGACGCTCTTCGTCTGCATCCGCGGCGCGGTCACGGACGGACACGCGTATGCGGCGCGCGCTTATGAGCGCGGATGCCGCGCGTTTCTGTGCGAGGAGCGTCCGGACGGCCTGCCGTCCGACGCCGCCGTCATTATATGCGGCAACACGCGGCGCATGATGGCGCTCGTCGCCTCAGAGCTGTACGGTCGTCCCGCCGATTCGATGCGGCTGATCGGCATCACAGGCACAAAGGGCAAGACGACGACGTCGCTTCTCATCTATTCGATATTGAACGCCGCCGGCATCCCGACCGGCTATATCGGCACAGTCGGCGTCATGTACGCGGGACGGCGCACCTCGACGCTCCGCTCGACGCCGGAATCAGCCGATCTGCACCAGTATCTGCGCAGCATGAAGCAGGCGGGGATCACGACTGTCGTGATGGAGGTCTCCTCGCAGGCCGTCTATATGGATCGCATCTTCGGACTCTCGTTCGACGTGTGCGCGTTCACAAATCTGTCGCCCGATCATATCGGCGGCAACGAGCATCCGACGTTCGAGCATTACCGCGACTGCAAGGCGCGGCTGCTGTCCGATTACGGCGCGTCGTTCGTCGTCTATAACGCCGACGACGAAAACGCGCCCTATATGCTCAAAAACGTAACGGCGCTGACCTCGTCCGTCTCAGTCAGGCAAAGCGCCGACTATTACGCCGACGAAATCTCAAACTGGAGACGCGACGGCGGACTCGGCGTCGATTTCACGCTTCATTCCGGCGACACAATGGCGCGCATACGCCTGCGCACGCCGGGCGCGTTCAGCGTCTATAACGCGCTCGTCGCCGCCGCCGTCAGCCGCCGCCTCGGCGTATCCTACGCCGATATCGCAAAAGCGCTGGCGGAAGCGACGCCGATAGGGCGGTTCGAGGTCGTCGACGCGTCGATCCCGTATGCCACGTTCGTCATCGATTACGCCCACAATGAGCTGTCCCTGCGCTCCGCGCTGTCCGTTTTGCGCGAATACAATCCGCGCCGCCTTGTCGTACTCGTCGGCTCCGTCGGCGGACGCACATTTTCGCGCCGCGCCCCGATCGGCGCGGCTATATCGGAGCTTGCGGATTTCTGCATCCTTACGGCGGATGATCCCGATTTTGAGGACCCGATGGATATAATCCACGACATTTTGACGGGATTCGGCGACCGCGACACGCCGTTCGTCTGCATCCCCGACCGCCGCGAGGCGATCAGATACGCAGTCGAAAACGCAAAAGACGGCGATATCGTGCTGTTTGCCGGTAAGGGACACGAAAGCTTCATCCTCGTGAACGGCGAACACGTCCCGTTCTCGGAGCGGAGCATCATAATCGAGGCCGCCTCCGCCGTCAAAATCTGACCGCATCCGATTTTACTTTGTCAAAACCATTGACACGCGCGCGCAAATGGTATAGAATTATATCGTAAAAATACTGTCTTTCGGATGGTGAAAAAAATGAACGAAAAACTTAAGGGTACCCGCACGGAAGCCAATCTCGCCGCCGCGTTCGCAGGCGAATCACAGGCGCGCAACAAGTACACATATTTTGCTTCAAAGGCAAAAAAGGACGGCTACGTTCAGATCGCAAATCTGTTCGAGGAAACGGCCAACAACGAAAAGGAACACGCCAAAATCTGGTTCAAGCTGCTTGACGGCATCGGCACGACGGAAGAAAATCTCGCGGCCGCCGCCGACGGCGAGAATTACGAATGGACGGATATGTACGCCCGTTTCGCGCGCGAGGCGCGCGAGGAGGGCTTCGACGATATCGCGGCCAAATTCGAGATGGTGGGCAGGATCGAACGCGAGCATGAGGCGCGCTACCGCAAGCTCCTTGCCAACATCGAGGGCGGGATCGTGTTCTCCCGCGACGAGGATATGATCTGGCAATGCTCCAACTGCGGCCATATCGTGATCGGGAAAAAAGCGCCCGAGGTATGCCCCGTCTGCGATCATCCGATGAGCTATTTCGCGATCGCGGCAAAGAATTATTGATGAGCAAACGCAAAAGGCGGCCGTGCAGCCGCCTTTTGTTTTATCAGTAATAAAAAGTTTTGCGGGGATTGTTAAGGAAACTTTCCGCTTGCGGAAAGTTCGACTTTCTTATAAGAAGTTCCTTAAGCGGGGTGCGGGGCAGCGCCCCGAGAACCTCCGCACAAGCTTAAAGGCGGCCATGCGGCCGCCTTTATTTTATTTAATCACGCCGTCGGCGATCGTAACAGTGCCGTCGCAGTTCGTCTGCTTTCCGCCGGGTTTCGTCGTGAGCGATCCGCCCGTCACCGTGATCTCGCGCGGCGCCTGGAGGCAGTCGTCGCCCGAATCGATCGAGATCGTGCCGCCCTCGATGTAGATGTAGCCCTTATCGGCCTTCTCCTCCTGCGAGGATTTGATGCCGTCGTTCTTGCAAACGATCGTGATATTGCCGTCTCTGATCGTAACGCTGTCGTTGCCGCGTATGCCGTGATTCTGCGCTGTGACCTTGATCGTGCCGCTGACGATCTTAAGATCGTCCTTCGTCGTGATGCCGTTGTTGACGACGGACGTCACCTCGAGCGTTCCCGTGCCGTTGATCGTCAGATCATCCTTCGAGAACAGGCACGCGTTCGGCTCGCCGTCCGCGTTCGCGTCCGTGTATGCGGCCGCGTCGGAAAGTGAGTTCACGGTCCCGTCCGCAAGCGTGATCGACGTCTTGTCGCAGCTCTTGATCCAGACGGCCGCGCTCGTCTTGCACGTCAGCTTCAAGCCCGCAAAAACGAGCTGCACCTTGTCCGTCGTCGGAACCTCGACTATGATCCTGCCGTCGGAGCAGGAGCCGGTCAAAATGTACGTCCCGTCGCGCGTTATGCTGACCGTCGTGCCGTCGGCATCAGCGCCCTTGCCCTCGACGGTCGCCGCCGTCTCGGAGAACGTGATCTTCACGGCCTCGGCCGCATCGTATGTCGAACGCAGATCAAAATTTGTATATCTGCCCGTCGGATCCGTGAGCTGCTCGCCGCCACCGCCACCGCCGTTGTTCGAGATCACGTTGCCGTTCTCGTCAGTTGTGACGCCGCCGGCGCCGCTCGGAGTGCATGACGCGAGCATTGCCGCGCATAAAAGGACCGCGGCAGCTGTAAAGAAGATTCTTTTCATTGATTTTACCTCGTTTCGTTTTATTGTAAGGCTTGAATATTTGCCCTGCCTTTTCAGTCGTCGTCCTCGTAACGGCGGAGCATTACGGGACCGAACAGACCCGACTCGACATAGTCGCGGTCGTTTTCAAATATATCCTTGAACCGCCGCGCCTCGCGCGCGCGCGATTCGGCCTCCGGCGAGCCGAGTATCGACGTGACGTCCGCGTTCAGCACGGTCACGCGCATTTTGTGCGCGCCCGCCGTCAGCTTTACGTCCGCTCTGTGCGGCGCAAACGGCAGCGAAATCTCCTCGCCGTCGTCGAATTTCACCTTCGCCGCGTAGCAGACGCGGCCGAGCGACATCATATAATCGCCCGCCTCCGCGACGTCCACCTCCGCCGTATATTCTATCGTGCCGGAATAGTCGCCCGCAAACTGACGCCAGTCGCACAGCTCGTCGAGCGCCACAGCCTCCCCCGTCGGCAGCGCGGCGTTCCAGTAGCTCGGGAACACGCACACGCCGCTCGGATGGCGGCGCGCCTTCGATACGGGCGCGTCCGCGACTGCGTAAACGGCAAGCTCGAGCGGGGACAGCTCAAGCGTCTCCCCGTCCTCGCCGGCATCGTAGAAGGATTCGTCTCTGAAATCGTATTTCAGAAGATATCCCTCGCCCTCGATCCCGCATCTGCCGATGTACGGCGCGGACGATTCGTTCAGCAGGAAGAAATACCGTCTGCCGCCGCCGACTCTCGTCGTCAGCGATACGCGTCCGCCGTCGATCTCGACCTCGCGATGAACGTAATCGGCGATATCGCGCGGATATGTGCAGACCGGCGAGCCGACGAATCCCTCCGACGCGTAACTGACGAACACGATGTTCGCGCCCGCGTCCTGCATTTTGTGAAGCACGTCCGCGACGTCCGAGGGCAGCGCGTACACGGCTGGGATCACGACCGTCGTGATCCTCTGCCCCGTCGGCATCAAGAGCGCGCCGTCATTTTCGTCGAGCGGCAGCGACGTTATCATGTCGTCCCATATGTACTCGAAATCGACGGGCGCGTAAAGCAGCGCCTCGGCGGTGTCGTTGACCCATTCCCACGGCATATGGAGCGATACGCGGTTCGCGCGCGCGGGCGGGTATTCGGCCGAGAGCTGACGGCGCGGCACATAGAGCGCGACCGACGCCGCCGGCGCGTTCTCGTTCAGCATCTTGCTCACGATCGCGACGTGACGGTTCACATCCTTTGCGAACAGCTTTGACGCGGGATGCTCGAAATCGAGCGGCGTGCCGAAGCCGCGTCCGCATTCCGGCGCCGCTATCATCAGATAAAATCTGTCGACGCCGCGCACGGCCTGATACTCCATCGCCCAGCGCATATAGTCGGGGTGCAGGCAGTATCCCGTCGCCGCGAACGATTCGCTCGTCGCGTGCGATTTTCCCGTCATGCGCCGGAACGAACCGGCAAGACGCGGATAGTCGGCGGTGTGATCGGGTCTGATCTGCGCCCAGATATAATCGACGCCCGGCGCGTCGTTGTAGACGTTGTTTTTGAAGAAATCGCCGCTGACGGAATTCGTCGAACGCACGTCGTGATCGAGATCCTGATGCCCGACAAGCTCGACGCCATGCTCATGGCACCACGTCTGCATCCCTCCGAAGAATACCTCCGCCATCATCGACGTCGCAATATCGCGCCAGTCGTCGCGGACGCGTCCGCCTCCGCCCGAAACGAGAAGCGGCAGGCTCTCGGTCGGATCGTAGCATTTGCGCGCCTTGAACGTCTCGATCAGATCGAACGTATACGGCAGCGGGAACGATAAAAACGGCTCGTCGTAGAAAAATCCCTTTATCGTGCCGCCGAAATACTGCGGCATACGGCGATAGTATTCGCCGTGCATCACCTCGAGCAGCTTCGCGACCGCGTCCTTCGACAAAAGGTCGAGCGTACACTGGGCGTCGTTTTCCATGTCGTGGACAAACACGCCGACGGTGCGCGTCGTGTCGTATTCCCACGTCGCGGCGACGAGGCGGCAGCGCCTGTGATCGGCCGTGTATGTGAGCTTCCCGTCGACGACGGGTATCACCGTATATCCGCCGGCGGGGCCGGCGAATACGTTTCTGTTGACGTGCCACGCGGCGGCGGCGAGCAGATGCGGCGGCGCCGTGACGGACACCGTCTGTCCCTCCTCGACTATCATGTCGATCGCGCAGTGAAGCGCCTTTGAACGCCATTCGGGATGCTCCGCCATGACCTTGCCCGCGGCGGTGCCTGTCGGATATCCCCATTCGTCGAATATCCACACGTCAAGTCCGCGCGCCTCCGATTCGCGGCACGCGTATTCAACTCCGTTCATGTAGCCGTCGATCCAGCCGTCGATGTCCTCGGTCGGTCCCTTCGACGACTTGCCCTCGGCGGAAAAGCCCGAATATCCGCGCTCGTCGAGCAGGCGGACGAAATTCGCCATCTGCTCCGGCGTATAATTCTCGGCGAATCCCGTGTGAAGGATCGGCGCGTATTTTCTTATCTCGTCCATATCGGTTTCCTTTTTGTTGTGGGTTTTATACAATAATTCTACGTCCGCTGTGCGTATTTGTCAAGCGTTTTTACATTTTGCGGCGGAAACTTTTATTGAAATTTCCGGCGATCGCTCGCTTTTATTGCGGCGGCCGTTATGATATGATAAAATATTTTATCGCGGATGCGACCAATGAAGCTTTTATAAAAAAATTTGCCGAAACGTTGACCGACGGCGGATATCGGTCACTATATAAGCGAAGGCATCCGGATGCTTTAAAATCGAGGCGGAAATGGAAAAGGAAGAGCTTGACAGTAAAATTGAGGACGCGGCGAAAATGATAATGTCGTTTTCGCGCTCGCGCACACGAAACGATTTCGACGCCGAGGACTTGGCGCAGGATATCGTATGCGAGCTTTACCGCTCGCGCACGAACATCAAAAACGACGACGCGTTCTACGGCTTCATGTGGTCGGTGGCGGAAAACGTATCAAAAGCGTTCGCGCGGAAGAAATACCGCGCAGGCGCCGCAGTCGACGATGATGAGATCGAATTCATCGCCGACGCGGACGCCGAGGGCGCGATCGACGCGATCGCGGACGGCGACGAGCGGGCGCAGAATATCCAAAAGCTGCGCCGCGAGCTGTCGCTGTTGTCGGAGAAGTACCGACGCGCCGCGGTCCTATACTACATTCGCGGCATGACGTGCGCGGAGGTATCGCGCGCGCTGTCCGTGTCGGAGAGCATGGTCAAGTATCTTTTGTTCAAATCTCGCCGGAAGCTTTTGGAGGGATTTTACATGGAGAGAAATTACGGAAAACAGAGCTACGACCCGAAGCGGCTGTCCGTGTACTTTTGGGGCGGCTTAAACCGCGTCACGAATCTTTGCGAATCGATGCTCGCGCAGAATATTCTCTGCGCGTGCTATAACGACAAGCTGACCGAGCAGCAGATAAGTCTTGAGATCGGCGTGTCGCTGCCGTACATGGAGGATATGCTGAGATCGCTTTATGAAAACGCGCTTCTCATCCGCGACGGGAACAGATACATGACGAATTTCACCATTTTTGACTCCGCGCTCCGCGCCTCGTGCGCGAGGGTAACGGGCGATATGGCGTCGAGGGTCGCGGACGTGATCGAGTCGTGCATACGCGATTGCGAGGAGAAGATACGCGCCGTCGGCTTTTACGGCTGTGATATGAGCAAAAACACATTCGCGTGGCAGACGACGGTGATCCTGATACGTCAGGCGATGCTGTACAGGCTGTGCGCGCCGGAAAAGCTCGAATATTCGCGCGATCCGCTCGACGGGAACAATTTTTACATCGTATGGGGCGAGGAATCGGCCGAGACGGCGCGAGGCGATAACTTCGGTCACTGCATTATGCAGGAGGACGGCGGCGGCGCGCAGATCAATTTTCTCGACTTCAACTGCAACGGCGAGTACGTGCATCACTATTTCTATGATCACGGCGACGAAGGAAACAGGCGGCACAATATGTATCTCGGCGTGCTGTTCAATATCGCGCGGGGCGGCGTCGGGAAGCTCTCGAAAAACGACGAGTTTATCGCCGCCGATATGGTCAAGCGCGGCTATATTATTTCGGACGGCGGGGTTCTGCGTCCGAACCTCCCCGTCATGACAAAGGAACAGGAGGGGCGCGTGTTCGATATTATCGAGCCGTATGCTGCGTGCGCCGTCGAGCTTGCAGAAGGCAGCGTAGACAAGATGGCGCGCGTTATCGCGGACGCGTCGCCGTCGCATCTGCGGTCGCGCGCGGCGACGATGGCATATATGAAGCTGTTCGACGACACAGTTTCGCAGCCCGTTCGCGCGCTTTGGGAGCGCGGCGTGATCACGCGTCCCGCGGCGGGCGAGATGCTGCCGACGACGTATATCGTGCTGTGAACGTGAAATCGCGATCAAAAAAAGACGGGCTGCACCCGTCTTTTTTTCTGTGATTTGTTCGATTCTGCGCCATTCATGGCGCGAATTCACTTTTTAACCCAAACCTTTTTGCCGTCCGTCATGACGTACACGGTCCCCTCCGCGTCCGTTCTGTGTATCTCGACGCCGCGCGCCGAAAGGCGCTCCATGACCTCCGCGTGGGGATGGCCGTAGTCGTTGTCGACGCCGCACGATATCACCGCGATCGACGGCGTCGCCGCATCGAGCAGCTCGTCCGTCGTCGACGTCGAGGAGCCGTGATGGCCGACCTTCAAAACGTCGCAGTCGAATTCGCCGCCAAGGGCGGCAACGGCGTCGCGCTCTGATTCGGCCTCGGCGTCGCCGGTGAACAGAAATTTCACGTCCATATACGAAAGCATAACGATTGCCGAATCGAGATTGCCCTCTCCGTACCGGCGCGTCGGCGACAGCACCGTCAGCGTCAGCTCGCCGAACGAATACTCGTCGCCGGCTACAGCCTCGTAAACGGGGCATCCCTCGTCCGCAAGCGCGTCCGTCAGCTCCTCCGTCGAGCGCGGATCGCCCTCCGTATCGGGCATTATTACGGCTCCGACCTCAAGCTCGCGCAGAACGGCGTCCGCGCCGCCGATGTGATCCTCGTGCGGATGCGACAGCACGACGCAGTCAAGCCGTTTTATCCCGAGCGCGGAAAGATACGACAGCAGCCTGTCCTCGCTCTCGTTCGGTCCCGCGTCGAACAGGACGGCTCCGCCGTCATAAACGAATACGGCGGCGTCCCCCTGCCCGACGTTGAAAAACGCGGCGCCCGTGAATTTTTCGTTCGCGCCGGATAATATAAAGGCCGCGGCCGCGACGGCGGCAGCGAGTATCGCTGCCGCCGCGGCTGCGGCCGCCGTCCTTATTCGCGAGGTCCTCGGACGCTTATCCGAGCGCGTCGACATACGCCTTTATCACGGCGGTCGCGCCCGGGGCGTCGATAACGGTCGTGTCGATTATGAGATCGTACAGCTCCTGACGTCCCCATTTCTGTCCCGTATAGTGCGTATAATACGACGCGCGGCGGCGATCCGTCTTGATGCACATATCCTGCGCCTCCGATACGCTTATGTCGTGGCGCTTCGCGACGCGTTCGGCGCGCACCTTCAAGTCGGCCTTGAGGAATACGCGGACGAGATTCGGATGATCGTGCAGCACATGATCCGCGCATCTTCCGACGATGATGCACGGCTCCTTTGCGAGATCGCGGATTATGTTGCACTGCATGATGTAGAGCTTATCGCTCATCGGCATCTGATACGACAGCGGCATCGGAGTGCCGTAGTCGACGGAGCCGACCGCGAGCGTATAAAGCAGACTCGACTGCGCCTTTTCGTCGTGATGCGCGACGACATCCTCGCCGAATCCGCTCTTCGACGCCGTCATCGTTATCAGCTCCCTGTCATAGAACGGCATACCGGTGAGCTTTGACAAAAGCTCGCCCGTAAAACGTCCCGACGCTCCGTACTGTCTTGCGATCGTGATTACTGTGTTTGCCATTTTGATTCGACCCTCCTTTGCCGTTTGCGGTTGTTTAATATGTTACCGTTTCGATTTTATCCATATCGACGACGGCCGCCGCCGGCGCCGCCGCCGACAGCGCGTATCGTTCGCCGTCCGTCTCTATGATCCTTGTGTATATTTTGCAGCCCTCGATCTCGGACGTTGTGTCCACAGTCGCGGCCGCGCGCGAAAATCCGTCTCCCGTGTATTTGAGATACGCTTCCTTGCGCGTCCATATGACGTAAAACGACGTCTCGGGATCGTATGCGCCGTCAATGATGGCGCGGCGTTCGCCGTCCGTGAAAAATTTAGCCGCAATGCGTTCGCGCCTGACGTCATCCGCGCGCCCTATGCGCTCGATATCCACGCCGATATCGCCGACTCCGCCCGTCAGAAGCGCGCCTGCGGCGGCGCTTCCGCTGTGGCTGACGCTGAATGCGACGTCGGGATGCTCCGGCTGATACGGCTTGCCGTGCGCCCCGACCGCGACCTCGAAGCCGACGCCGGCGTCGCGCATCATTCGTATCCGCAAAAGCTCGCCGAGCGCCGTCAAGACGGCGGCGCGGCCGCGTCTTGCCTTTGCCTTGCAGAACGACGCCTCCGGCAGTATGCGCCACAGCTCATCCTCGCGGTCCTTATCCTCGAGGGCGATATAAATGCGCGCCTTATTTTTCACTCATGTAGGGATAGCTCACCGCATACGACGGGACGAACGTCTCCTTTATGCAGCGCGGGCTGATCCAGCGGTAAAGATTGAGCGTGCTGCCCGCCTTGTCGTTCGTGCCGGACGCGCGGGAGCCGCCGAACGGCTGCTGTCCGACGACGGCGCCCGTCGGCTTGTCGTTGATGTAGAAATTGCCGGCCGCGCCCGAAAGCGCCGCCTCCATATGCGCGATCACATATCGATCCTGCGCGAAGATCGCGCCCGTCAGTCCGTATGGCGACGCCGTATCGCAGATGCGGAGCGTCTCGTCAAGCTTGTCGTCGTCGTAGACGTATACGGTCAGAACTGGTCCGAATATCTCCTTCACCATCGATTCGTAGTCGGGCTTTTTCGCAAGGATAAGCGTAGGCTGCACGAAATAGCCGACGGAATCGTCATAGCTGCCGAACAGCACCTCCGCGTCCGGCGACGCCGCCGCTCTGTCTATATAGCCCTTGATATTGTCGAACGACGCGCGGTCGATGACGGCTCCCATGAAATTCGTGAAATCTCTGACGTCGCCGACCTTTATCTTCGATACGTGTTCCTTCACGGCGGCAAGCGTTTCATCCCAGATCGACGCCGGTATGAACGCGCGCGACGCTGCGGAGCATTTCTGTCCCTGATATTCATATGCGCCCCTCACCATCGCCGCCGCGAGCGCTTTCACGTCCGCCGTATTGTGCGCGAAGATGAAGTCCTTGCCGCCCGTCTCGCCGACGAGACGCGGATACGATTCGTATGTTCTGATGTTCTGTCCGACCGTCGACCAGACGCCGGAGAACACCTCCGTCGAGCCGGTGAAATGGAATCCCGCCATCTTCGGATGCGGCAGCACATACTTGCTGACGTCGACGCCGCGCGACGGCACGAAATTGATAACGCCCGCCGGCAGCCCCGCCTCGATCATGATCTTCATGAGAAGATAGTTCGAGTGAACCGCCGTCGTGGACGGCTTCCAGATCACGGTGTTTCCCATCAGCGCGGGAGCCGTCGGAAGATTGCCCGCGATCGAGGTGAAATTGAACGGCGTTATCGCCACGACGAATCCGTCGAGCGGACGGTATTCGACTCTGTTCCAGATGCCGACGGAATTGTTCGGCTGCTGGCTGTATATCGTCTGCGCGTTCGCCACGTTGAACCGGAAGAAATCCGCAAGCTCGCACGCCGAATCGATCTCGGCCTGGAATACAGTCTTAGACTGACCGAGCATCGTCGCCGCGTTGATCGCGGCGCGGTATTTCGTCGTGAGCAGATCGGCGATTTTAAGGAAGATCGCGGCTCTATGCTCGAACGGCATCGCCTGCCATTTCCCCTTCGCCTCGAGCGCCGCGTCGATCGCGGCCTTCAGCTCCGCCTCGCCCGCGATGCTGCACCGCGCGATCACATGGCGATGATCGTGCGGCATCACGACGTCCTTCACGCTGTCCGTGAATATCTCGCGCCCGCCGATCACAAGCGGTATATCGACGATTTCCGCCGACTGACGGTCAAGCTCCGCCTTCAGGCTGTCCCGCTCGGCGGAGCCGGGCAGATACGAGTGTATCGGTTCGTTGTAATCCTTTGGTACAGAAAAAATTCCGTTCGACATTTTGACTTTCCTCCGAATGTGAAAATTTATATGAATTTTTGTCAGAAATTCCGAAATTCAGGACAGATCCGCAACGCCGGCGAATCCGTAAAGCGCCATCGCGGCAAGCCCGAGCATCAAAAACAGTATCGGCGCGCCGCGAAACGCGCGCGGCACGCGCTTATTCGCGATATCGGCGCGCATCGTGCCGACGACGGCGGCAGTCGCCATCACGGCGGCCGTGAATATAAGCGTATATATGATGCCCGGGACGGGCTCGCGCGAGCGCGATCTTGCGAGCAGCACGATCCCGCATACGGCGGAGTTGAACATTAAGTGACGCCATTCGGCCCCGCCGCGCAAGGCGCGTAAACCCGCGTTCGCCGCAAACGATATTAAAAGCGATGAAAGCACGACGAGCGTCGCGTCGATCAGCGTCGACGATTTGCCAATGACGCGGACGACCGCGTAAACGACGGCATATGTCAGAACCGACGAGATCGCCGTCAGCGCAGCCGTTATCAAAAGCGCGCGGCGTTCGCGCGCGTATTTGTCGACCGAATCGATCCCCGCCGAATTGACGAGCAGCGCGTTCGATGTGAATACGGCGAAAAACAGCGCGGCTAAAATTTCATTCGTTCCCATTTTCGGCCTCCGAGCCGTGACTGCGGCTCACAATCGCGGATCGAACAGCGCGCACGGCGCTCATGTAGATCGCCGATATAACGCCCGTGGCGACGAGCGCGCCGCCGACAGTATCGAAAAATCCGATCCCCATCGCTCCCGTGGCGGCCCTGACCGCCGCGATAATGACGAGCGACACGCCGTATCCGACGGCGGTCGACGCCGATTTCACGACGGCGCGGACGAATCCGAGCCTGCGCGTCCCCGACAGATGCGCTGCGAGTCCGCCCGCCGTAAACAGCGGGCTGTACGGCGCGATCCGCTCCCACGCGGCCGGCGCAATCCTCGACGCAGCCAGTCCGCACACCGCCGTCATCGCCGCGCACGCGGCGAAGAACAGCAGAGCGCCGAGCGCGCCTCCGCCCGTGAATCTGCGGGCCGCGCCGGCAGCGGCCGCCGACGCCGTCATCGCGATCACCGCGATCGCGGCGGCTGTCACGGCGTCCGTCAGCGTGCGCGTAAATACGACTGCTCCCGCGATCCCGATCGCGGACGCGAACAGCGGCGGCGACGCGGCGATATTCTCTTTTATGACGTTTAAATATTCCCGCATCGTTCTGCCTCCGTCGCAGGTTTTGCGATCTACTGCTCCGTTATATCCGTATCGGCCGCAGGCTCAGTGCTTGTATCGGCGCTTGTATCGGCGTCCGTATCCACATCGGCACCCGCGTCCGTATCTGAGGCCGTGTCCGTATCTGCTCCCGTGTCCGCGTCCGTTTCCGTATCGACAGGCTCGGCCGTATCTGATTCCGTTGTGTCGGGGATCGCAGTGACCCATGTCTCCGGCGGCGCAGTCGTATCGGGCGCTTTATCGGATTCGATCGCCTCGAGCGCCGTGTCGCGCTGCCCCGTATACGTATCGGGCGCTGTGTCCGCGCCGCCCGTTTCGGGCGGCTCCTCCGTATCGGGCGCGGCCGTCTGCTCCGTTCCGTCTACGGGGTTGATCGTTTCATGGCCGATCCCGCCGCTGTCGACGGCGCTTCCCGTCTCGACCGGCTCCGGCCTTGCGGCCGCTGTCGTATCGTCCTTTGCGGCGTCAAAGCTGTACGCGTTGCCGCCTCCGGCCGCAATCGCGGCTCCCGCCGCTGCGGCCGCCAGCAAAGCCGCCGCCGTTATCACGGCGGCGCGTCCGATCGCGCCGTCAGCTTTCATTTTCCCCTCCGCGCGGCGTGCGCCGCAATGTCACAGCCGCCAGCCTGTCGATCGCGCCCGTCAGCATATTCATCGTCAATATTGCATACGCGACCCCGTCGGGATCGCCGCCCCAGCGGCGCATCACGAACGTGAGCGCGCCGCATCCCGCGCCGAATATGAGTCTCCCGACGCCGGTCGAGGGCGTCGTCGTCGGATCGTTTGTGAGGAATATCGCGCCGAGGATCAGCGAACCCGAGAACATCTCGTACATCGTATACTGAACGCTGCTCGCGTTCGCGGGGAACGTCATGGCGAGCGCCGCCGCCGTCGCTATGAACGCAAGAGGCGTCTGCCACGAAATCACGCCTCGGAATAAAAGATATACGCCGCCGGCAAGTATCAGAAGCGCTGACACCTCGCCGAGCGCGCCGTCAGTCGCGCCGACGACGGCGTCGTACATCGGCGTCGACGGCAGCCCGCCTGCGGCGAGCGTTGCAAGATCGCCCGAAAGCGGCGCTTTTCCCGAAAAGCAGAGCCGCGCAAATACGACGCCCGCGAGCGCGGGATTGAATATGTTGGCCCCGATCCCGCCGAACGCGCATTTCGCAATTATGATCGCGAACGCGGACGCGCAGACAAACGCGTATATCGGCGCTGACGCCGGCAGACAGAACGCGCACAAAAGCCCCGTTACGGCGGCCGACAAGTCGCCGATCCTCAATTCGCTGTGCGTTATGAGCGGAAACGCCGCCTCCGAGGCTATTGCCGTCAGCACGGATACGAGCATCGCGGCAGCCGCGCGCGGTCCGAACCGCCACACCGCCCATACTGCCGCCGGTATCGCCGCGATCATCACGTCCGCCATCATCGAGCGGACCGTTTCATCGCGCTTTATAAACGGCGCGCGCGCCGCAGTCATATCAGTCTTCCCCGTCGTCATCGCCGCGCTCCCCGCCGTCTTTTTCGATCTTCATATCGGCCGCCCGCACGCCGTCGACGAACGATCTTATCGTCGACAAGACAGGCGCGCGCCCGGGGCAGATATACGTGCAAAGTCCGCATCCGACGCATCTCTCCGCGCCCCATCGGAGCGCCGCGCCTGCCTTTCCGTCGATGATGCAGTTGTAGATGTAATGCGGCAGCAGCCGCTCGGGACATACGGCCGCGCACCGTCCGCATTTTATGCATACGGGCGGCTGCCCGTATGTGTCGCGGTCGTCGTGCGGCAAAAGCGTCACCATGCGCGTCGTTTTTTCGACGTAAGCCGCCTCGGGATCGACGTGGACCCCCGTCATAACGTCGCCGATTATAACGTCGTATGGCGCGTCGGACGCGCCGCCCGCAAGCGCGATCAGCTCCGATATCCGCACCCCGATCGGCGTATCGATGTGGCACGGACTGTTCGCGGCGCGGCCGCAAACAGTGACGACGACCTTCGTCTGCGGCATCCCCGTAACGAACGCGTCGAAGATCGCGGCGCACGTCTGCGCGTCGACGACGAACGCGCCGGCCGACAGCGGATCGTCCCCGACCGCCTCGCGTCCCGTCACGGCTCTCACGAGCCGCCTTTGCGATCCCTGCGGATATTTCGCCTTTACAATTGCGGCGTCGATAAGCTTCGTCTTGCGGCACAGCGACGAGAGCTTCCGCACGATCTCGCCCACGTCGTCTGCGGCGACGGCGACGCCGCGACGCACGCCGAGCGCGCGAAGGATTATCTTTGTGCCGTTCAAAACAGACGACAAAAGGCCGCCCGCCGCCGTATCCGATACGCAGTCGACGATGCAGACGTCGACGCGCCCTGCGGCGCGGCTGATCGCGTCGGCGGCGAGCGAGCCGTCCGCGCATACGATCCCCGCGTCCCTTATCTTTTCGATTATTTCGTCCGGCTCACATTCCGCGAGCCGCTTATATACTTTTACGACCGACGGCGCGGTCTCGTCCGTGCCGTCAAGCTCGATCGTTATCTCCGTATCGGCGCGCGATACGAAACCGGCCTCCGGCGCATGGATCGCCGCCGCCTCCGGCGGCGGGACTGTCAGGCGCTGACCGCGATAAACGCGGTCCCCGACGCGCACGGCGGGCAAATCCCCGTCCGGCAGGGCTATATGGAGCGAGGACGGCGGCGTCGGGCGAACGATCCCGATCCCGCGCGACAGTCTCTGTCCGTCCGCGACAGACAGGCTTACGCCGCCTCTCATCTGATACGCCATGATCGCGCCTCCGTTCCCGCAAACATAATGATCCATATTTAATTATACAATATTCACGATGTTTTTTCAAGAGTTTCGTTTCATGTGAGCAAAATAAATGAAGCGCGGCAAATACAAATTTTTTGCGAAAAAGTGTTGACATTCCCCGACGTCTCTGCTATAATGGTTAGGCTTGATGATGCTCGCCGAACTGCAGAACGACAGTATCGTCAGGCGCAAACGTGGCGGAATAGCTCAGTTGGCTAGAGCAACCGGTTCATACCCGGTAGGTCATGGGTTCAAGTCCAATTTCCGCTACGGCCCGTTGGTCAAGCGGCTAAGACACCGCCCTTTCACGGCGGTAACGCGAGTTCGATTCTCGCACGGGTCAAACATAAAAGGCTGCGCACAGCGCAGCCTTTTATGTTTGCTCCATGCCGCAATTGACTCTGACAGTTCCCGTATACGCAATAACATTTGCCTGTACGAGACGGAACTGTAGCAGCTCGGAGCGACAGCGACGAGATGCCTTCGATCTCTCGCACGGGCAAACATAAAATTCCCTCCGGCAAGCCGGAGGGAATTTTCTTTATCGCATTTTATCTGCTGCGCCTTTTGGACGACGCGATGCCGACCGTCACGACAGCTGCGCTTGCCGTCATTACGAAAATGAGCGTGTAAACGACCGCCATGCTGATGTCGCCGCCGGGCGACGGTTCGGTATTTCCGTCAGTCTCCGCAGGCGCGGGTTCGGTTGCAGCCGGTTCGGTCGCTGTCGGCTCGGTTGCTGCCAGCTCGGTCGCTGCGGGTTCTGTTGCAGCGGGTTCTGTGGCGGTAGGCTCGGTCACCGCAGGCTCTGCGGGATTTCCAAGCTCGCCCATGCTCGGATCATATTCCACCGTCTTTGCCTTTACGGTCACATCCATTGTCGCCGCTTTAGCGTCGGAAAATTTCACGCCGACGTTTACGACGAACTCGTCGACCTTGGAATCAAATGTCGCAAGTCCCTTATCAAAATCGAGCGCTGCCTTTTTATCTCCGCTTACGATGCTTACAAGCGGGAGATCAGCGTCAAATGCCTCGTCAAGCTCCGACAAACTTACGATATATTTTCCATCCTTATGATAAACTTTTATCTCGCCGTCATAGGTCTGTGCGGTGACGTCGTAGCCAACCATGTCTGTGTACGCTCTCGGCTCAAATGTGAGATACGTTATGCAGTTGTCGTTGCAGGCGATCGTTGTCAAAACTTTTGAATTCGGGATTTTGAGAGTCTTGATCGAGTTATATCTGCAATAGAGAATCTTAAGCGCGCCGTTATTTGAAACGTCGAGCGCTTTCAGCTCGCAGAAATCTGCGTACAGTTCCTCAAGCTTTGTGTTCTTAGACAGATCGAGCGATTCAATATTTGAATAATCACAGAGGAGTATCTTAAGGTTCGTGTTCTTCGACACATCGATCGCCTTTATATCGGCGTTTCCGCAGTACAGTTTCTCAAGCGATATGAAGAATTCGATGCCCGATATGTCCTTCACTCCGTCCGTCATGTAGCCGCTCGCAATATCGATGGACGTAACTTTCGCCGCCTCTGCGACGGAGATCAAATGGTCGCCGTTCTCGTCGATGGGAGCCATCTCCTCACCGGTAAGATCCTCAAAATCGGCGAGCGTTTCTTCGTCGGGGTCAATAATAACCGTTCTGAATTCCTCGTCGGGGAAATTGATCTCATCGATGTAAAGATTCCCGTTTCCGTCTACGTGCGCGGGAGAACCGTTGAACGTTCCGTTCTTGCCGGTTTCAGCCGCGTTCGCGCCGACGATCATTCCGGCTGCGACGCCGACGACGAGCATCAGCGCGACAGCGATCCACATTCTGCTTTTTACTTTCATAGAAAGCCTCCAAATTTAAAACATATTGTTTTATACACATTATAATACACATTGCATTAAATGTCAATACAACAATTTGTTTTAAGTTATACTTTTTTAGTAAAGTTTCGACTTAACGGAGGATTTACTGAATGTATAAACGTCTGCGCGATATGCGCGAGGATCACGATCTCTCGCAGAGGCAGATCGCAGAATATCTGCACTGCACCCAGGTCTGTTATTCGTTTTACGAGATCGGCAGACGCGAGCTTCCGACAAACGTGCTTGTAAGGCTCGCGCAGTTTTATCACACAAGCGCCGATTATCTGCTCGGTCTGACAGACGAAAAAGAACCGTATCCGCCGGCAAAATGACGCCGGAGGCGTCGTTTTCGCACAAACAAAACAAGCGGAAGTCCTGCGGCTTCCGCTTGTTTTTTATCCTTTATTCGCAGGTCACTTAAGCTCGATCAGGCTTTCGTTCCACATGGACGGGGCCTCGCATCCGAGCAGATTTACGACGGTCGCGGCGACGTTGGCAAGTCCGAACGAACCCGTGTCGCTCTTGAGCGTGTATCTGTCCGAGTAGAAATTGTCGTAGACGATGAACGGGACGCGATTGAGCGAATGGCTCGTCTTCGCCTTCGGCGTGCCGTCTGCATTGCGCTTAGGCTGCTTCGTCTTCTTGTCAAGCTCGTACATCTCGTCCGCGTTGCCGTGATCGGCGGTGATGAGCGCGACGCCGTGCATCTCGTCGACGACGTCGAGGATGCGGCGGAGCTGAAGGTCCATGCCCTCGAGTCCGCAGCGCGTCGCCTCGTAATTGCCGGTGTGGCCGACCATGTCGCCGTTCGGGAAATTGACGCGCAGGCAGTCGTATTTGCCCGAGCGCAGAGCCTCGATGAGAGTGTCCGTGATCTCGGCGCACTTCATCCACGGGCGCTGCTCGAACGGCACGACGTCGGACGGGATCTCGACGTAAGTCTCAAGCTCTTCGCTGAATTTGCCGCTTCTGTTTCCGTTCCAGAAGTATGTGACGTGGCCGTATTTCTGCGTTTCGGAGATCGCGTATGAACGAACGCCGGACGCGGCGAGATATTCTCCCATCGTATTCGATATTTCCGGCGGCGCGACGAGATAATTCTTCGGGATGTGAAGATCGCCGTCGTATTCGAGCATTCCGGCGTATACGACCTGCGGCACGCGTCTGCGGTCGAATTTGTCGAAATCGGCTCCGCCCTCGAACGAGCGCGATATCTCGAGCGCGCGGTCGCCGCGGAAGTTGTAGAATATCACGCTGTCGCCGTCGTTTATTGTGCCGACGGGTTCGCCGTTCTCCGCGATCACGAACGCGGGAAGGTCCTGATCGAGTACGGGCGCCTCGGCGCGGTACGTCTCGATCGCCTCCTTTGCGGATGCGAACTGTCTGCCCTCGCCAAGCACATGGCACGCCCAACCGCGCTCCACCATCGCCCAGTTGGCCTCGTAGCGGTCCATCGTGATGTTCATTCTGCCACCGCCGGACGCGATCTTTACGTCAAAATCCGCGTCGCGCAGGCCGGCGATGAATTCCTCGAACGGCTCCACATATTCGAGCGCCGATGTCTCGCCGACGTCGCGTCCGTCGAGAAGCGTATGGATGCGCACGCGGCGGACGCCGTCCGCCTTGGCGTGAACTATCATCGCCTTGAGGTGATCTATGTGCGAATGGACGTTTCCGTCGGAGAAAAGTCCGAGGAAATGAAGCGTCGAGCCGTTCGATTTCACGTTTCCGACTACCTTCTGCCACGTCGCGGACGCGAACAGCTTACCGGATTCTATCGACTGCGTGACGAGCTTCGCGCCCTGCGCGAATACCTGCCCCGAGCCGAGCGCGTTATGGCCGACCTCGGAGTTTCCCATGTCGTCGTCGGTCGGAAGGCCGACGGCGGTGCCGTGCGCGCGGAGGGTGATGTTCGGGTATTTTGCCATAAGTCCGTCGAGCGTCGGCGTGTACGATTCCGACACCGCGTTGCCGTCGCCGGCGGGCGCGAGGCCGACGCCGTCCATTACGATCGTCAGAACGGGACCGCGAACGCCCTCGAATTTTTCGTTCTTCTTCAATGCCTGCATATGTTATATCCTTTCGTATACCGTATTCGGTTATGTCCACCGAACATTATATACCACATTCGGTCAAGTTGCAAGAGTTTTTTGGCGTCTGCGGCAGATAGGAGGCGGGCGCGCGGTAAGACAATTGCATAACAAATGCGAATTTTGTTATACAATTGCAGAATAACTTGCAAAATCGCGCGCATACGGCGCGCGCAGTCATAAAACACTTGACACGGAGGCATATTTTATAGTAAATTATATATGTATGCACTCATGTAAGCTCACAAATTAAATGCGAAAGGAACGTCCGCGAATGTTTATAGATAAGGTCACGATCCATGTCAAAGCCGGAGACGGCGGCGGCGGATGCGTATCGTTCCACCGCGAAAAATACGTCGCCAAGGGAGGTCCCGACGGCGGCGACGGCGGACGCGGCGGCAGCATCGTTTTCACCGTCGACGAGGGGACAAACACGCTGCTCGCGTTCAGATACAGAAAGAAATTCACCGCCGAAAACGGCGAGGCCGGAAAGCCGGGCAAAATGCACGGCAGATCAGCCGACGATCTATTGATCCCCGTGCCTGCCGGCACGATCCTGCGCGACGCCGACACCGGCGCCGTCATACACGATATGTCGGACGGGAAGCCGTTCGTTCTGTGCCGCGGCGGACGCGGCGGCTGGGGCAACCGCCATTTCGCGACGCCGACGCGTCAGATACCGCGATTCGCCAAAAACGGCACGCGCGGCGAGGAGCGCGACGTCACGCTCGAGCTTAAAATGATCGCAGACGTCGGACTCGTCGGGCTTCCGAGCGTCGGCAAATCGTCGATTCTGGCGGCGATCTCGGCGGCGCGGCCGAAGATCGCGGAATATCATTTCACGACGCTGTCGCCGAATCTCGGCGTCGTCGCATACGGCGACGGCGGATTCGTCGCCGCCGATATCCCTGGGCTGATCGAGGGCGCCTCCGGCGGCGCCGGTCTCGGCCATGAATTCCTGCGCCACATCGACCGGTGCCGGATGCTCGTCCACGTCGTGGACGTAGCCTCCGTCGAGGGACGCGATCCCGTCGACGACATCAAGACTATCAACGCCGAGCTTAAGCTTTATTCGCCGGAGCTTGCCGATCGCCCGCAGATTATCGCTGCGAACAAGACGGACGCTGTGGACGAATCTGTCTTCGACCGCGAAAAATTCGAGTCCTACGTCAGGGAAAACGGCTGGGAGCTGATCTATATCTCGGCCGCGACCGGCTATAACATGAAGGAATTCGTCAACATGATCGGCGAAAAGCTGAAAACGCTCCCTCCCGTGACAGTGTACGAACCCGAAGTCCCGACAGAACCCGTCATACAGAACGCGGGCGTCGAAACGACGGTGCGCCGCGAGGGCGGCGTCTTCGTCGTCGAGGGCGAATGGCTGTTCAATCTGCTCGGCTCCGTCAATCTCTCCGACCGCGAGTCGCTGTCGTATTTCGGACGCGTGCTGAACAAATACGGCGTCATCGATCTGCTCGAGGAAAACGGCTGCCGCAACGGCGACACTGTTTCGATCTACGATTTTGAATTTGATTTCGTCAAATGACGGGCGGTGATCGGATGAACGAAAGCTATCCCGTATTCGGAGACATGATCGATCTGCTCGAGGAGCAGAAGCGATTCATCCTGCGCCATCTGCCGCGCGGAGGCGTCGCCGTCGATTTTACGATGGGAAACGGCCACGATACGTCGTTTCTGTCGCGCGCCGTCGGAGAGGGCGGCCGCGTATACGCGTTTGACATTCAGCCGGAGGCGATCGCGTCGACGAGAGCGACGCTCGCCGCCGACGGCTGTCCCGACAATGTGACGCTCATCCTCGATTCGCATTCAAACGCGAAAAATTATATCGATACAAGCATTGACGCCGGTATGTTCAATCTCGGGTTCATGCCCGGCGGCGACAAATCAAAAACGACGATGAGGACGACCACGATGCCCGCCGTCCGCGACGCCGTGTCGATGCTCGCCTCCGGCGGCGCGCTCACGGTCGCGGTTTATCCGGGCCACGCGGAGGGCGACGCCGAGGGACGCGAGCTGCGCGAGTATTTCTCAACGCTCGACAGACACGTTTTCTGCTGTACGGAGATCCACATCGTCAACTCGCCGGCCTCGCCGTTTTTCACGGTGATCGAGCGAAAGAAAGGGAGGTGACCGGCATATGAACGGCAATCGCGGCGGGATGAGTCCCCGCGACAGATATTACGCCGATATGCGCGCAGCCGAGGCGGCGCGTCAGGAACAGCAAAGGCGGGCCGCCGAGGCGCAGAGGAAAAGAGCCGAGGCCGAACGCCGCAGGCTCGAGGCCGAGCGCGCGGAGCGCGCCCGTCAGCGCGAACGGATGCGGCGGCGTCAGGCGCGCCGTCTGTTCCTCCACAGATTCGGCGTGTTCCTTCTCTGCTTTGTCATAATATTCGCCGTAGTCGCCGCAGGCGTCTTCATCTCGTTTCATATGAGACGCGTCCGCACAGACGGCGTCGACGAATATAAATTCGTATACGGCACGGGCGACGGCGCCGTGACGGCGCGCGTCAAAGCCTCGATGCTCGACCGCGGCGGCGTCAGGTACGTCAACTTCACGGAGCTGTCGGAATTTCTGCAAATGAAGCTGATGGGGGGCGGCTCCACATACCGCTTCATCATCGACGGCTCCGGCGAGGAGGCCGTGTTCACCGATGGCGCCGCCGACGCCGAGGTGAACGGCGTGCAGCAGCGTCTCGCTGCTCCCGCCGTCTTCGACGGCGACGACGTATGGGTACCGATGTCGTTCGTCGAGCGCTCTATGACGGGCGTTTCGATCAGCGTCGACGACGACAAATCGACGATCACATTCAGCGTGACGGGGACCGTGGCGTTCGCCGCCAAACGCGTCGATCCCGCCCCGTCGATCACGGAGGATACGGGAATCGGCTCTGTAAATCCCGACGCGCCCGTCGGCGGCGATCCCGCCGACGATACGCCGACGCCGGAGTTCATCTCCGATCTTTCCGAATACGAAAGCTATATGAATCCGACCGGCGCGGACCGCGACGCGTATCTCATCCTCGTCAACGCGTGGAATAAGATCGGCGAGGACTACGTCCCCGACGATCTCGTCGATCTCGTCAACACGCGCGGCGACCGAAAAGCGCAGCAGATGCGCAAACAGGCCGCAATGGCGCTCGAGGCGATGTTCATCGAGCTTTACGCGAACGGATACGACAAAAAGGGACCGTCGGGATATCCCGTAACCGTCATGAGCGGCTACCGCTCGTACACGAATCAGGTGTCGCTGTTCAATTCCTACGTCGATCGCGAGATGAGGGACGATCCGTCGCTCACGCGCGCGCAAGCCGAAGACATCACCGCGACATATTCGGCGCGCCCGGGAACGAGCGAGCATCAGACAGGTCTCTGCATCGATATGCACAATCTGTCGTCCGCACAGCGTTCGTTCGCCGATCAGGAGGCGTTCTTATGGCTGCGCGACAATGCGTGGAAATTCGGATTCGTCCTGCGCTTCCCCGAGGATAAACAGGAGATCACCGGCATCACGTTCGAGCCGTGGCATTACCGCTATGTCGGCCGTTATCACGCGTACAGAATGTGGAAAACAGGTATGTGCCTCGAGGAATACGTCGAAACGCTGTAATCGTCCGCCTGCTTTGCCGCAATAAAACGAAACAGTCCGCGATCGGGCGGGAGTCTTACGACTCCCGCCCGATCATAATTTATAAGCGAGCGATGCTGTGTCGAATGCGTTTGCCCTGCACCGCCGGTGTTCGCGCTCGCGCGCCGCAGAGGCAAACACATTTGCCACATAACCTCTGTAATAAAAGTTTTGAAGGGATTCTTAAGGAAACTTTCCGCTTGCGGAAAGTTTCCCTTAAGTGGGGTTTGGGGCGAAGCCCCAAATATAAACAAAAAAATACTATTTTGTACTTGCGCGTTTTGAACGGTTGTGGTATTATGATATGAAAGTGAAAATCATTTTCAATTTTGAGATCACAGGCGGGGCATCGGCAATGAAATATACCACGAGACAGCGCGAGACGATCCTATCCTATATGAGGGCGAATCCCGACCGCTGCTTCACCGTCAGGGACATAATCGCGGACGGCGGACTCCGCGTCGGCGAGGCGACCGTTTATCGGGCGCTGTCGCGATTCGCCGCCGACGGCATAGTAAAGAAATACGTGCTTGGCGACGGCGGCGCGGCGCTGTATCAATACGTGCCGGAGACGCGCGACTGCGAATCGCATTTTCATCTCAAATGCCTGTCGTGCGGCCGCGTGTTCCATACCGAATGCAGCGTCATCGACGAGATGATCCGCCACGTCGAGAACGAACACGGATTCCGCGTCGACGCGGTCCATACGACGATGTACGGCTATTGCAGCGAATGCGGCGCGGCGGCGCGCAAATCGGAATGAAGCGAGCCGTATCAGTTCTTTTGATCCTCGCCGTTTGCGCGGCAGCGCTTTTATCATGCGCCGGAAACGCCGATCACTTAGACGGCGACGGGGACGAGCTTCCCTCCGTCGTCGCGACAGTGTTCCCGCAATACGATTTCGCGCGCGCGATCGCGGGAGACTCGATCAAATTGACGATGCTCGTACCGCCGGGCGCCGAGAGCCATACCTACGAACCGACCGTAAACGATCTTCTGCTCGCGAAAAACGCCGATCTGTTCATTCTGACCGGCGGCGACAGCGACGAATGGGCGTCCGCTTTGCTCGACGCCGTCGGAGTCGGGGACGATCGCACGCTTTATCTGTGCGACGCCTGCGGCGTCGAACGCACAAACGGCCACGATCACGATCACGGCCACAGTCACGATCACGGCGGCGAAAACGAAGACGAAAACGATCATCTCTGGACGTCGCCGAAAAACGCCGCGCTGATGCTCGATTCGATCCTCGAAGCGCTTGTGCGGATCCGCCCCGATCATGAGGTCGAGTACCGCGCCGCCGCCGCCGCGTACAAACAGCGCATCGAGCGCGTCGGAGACGCGCTTCTCAGCCTCGCCGCCGGCAGCGCAGGCGTGCCTGTCGCCGTCGCCGACAGATTCCCGTTTTCCGCCATGTTCCGCGATTACGGGCTTTCATATGTGTCCGCGCTCGACGGCTGCGCCGTAGGCGCGGAGCCGCCGCCGTCAAGGCTGGCGGAGCTTATAGACGCGGTGCGCGGCTATTCGCTCGCCGATGTGTTCTATATCGAATTTTCATCGCATAACACCGCAGACGTCGTTTCGTCCGCGACAGGATGCGGTCAGCTTCTGCTCCATTCGTGCCACAACGTCAGCCGCGAGGACTTCGACCGCGGCGTCACGTACTGCGATCTGATGGAGCAAAACGTATCAAATCTGCGGCTCGCGCTCGGGGAGGACTGAATGGCGCTCATCAAATGTGAAAACGTCGCGCTCGGATACGGCGGCAGAGTCGCCGTTTCCGGCGTCGACCTGACTGTAAACGCCGGCGATTATCTGTTCATTATCGGCGAAAACGGCGGCGGAAAATCGACGCTCGTCAAGGGGTTGCTCGGCCTTGTGCGTCCTATCTCGGGGAAGATCGAATACGGCGACGGACTGACGCGGCGCGGAATCGGCTATCTGCCGCAGAAGACCGACGTGCAGCGCGATTTCCCCGCGTCCGTACACGAGGTCGTGCTGTCCGGATGCGCGGCCCGCTCGCGCTCGCCGTTTTATTCGCGCGCGGATAAGATGCGCGCGCATGAGACGATGCGCCGCCTCGGCATACATGAACTCGAGCGCCGCTCGTACCGCGAGCTGTCGGGCGGCCAGCAGCAGCGCGTGCTTTTGGCGCGAGCGCTGACGGCGGCGGAAACGCTGCTCCTGCTCGACGAACCGGCAACGGGACTCGATCCCGCCGCCATGACGGAGCTTTACGCCACGATCGCGGAGCTGAACCGATCGGGCGTCACCGTCATAATGGTGTCGCACGACACAAACGCGCTCTGCGCCGAGGCGAAAACTGTGCTTCATATGCGGAAAACGCCGCTTTTCTACGGCACGCTCGACGAATATCTGCGATCCGACGTCTACGGAGCGCTGAAAGGCGGTATAAACGGCAATGCTTGAGCTGTTATCTGATCCGACGCTGTCGCGCATTCTCCTGCGCGCCGCCGTCGTCGGCGCGCTCGTTTCGCTGGCGGCGTCGATGCTCGGCGTCACGATGGTGCTTCGCCGTATGTCGATGATAGGCGACGGACTCGCGCACGCCGGTTTCGGCGCGCTCGCTGTCGCGACGCTGCTCGGCGCCGGCGATATGGACACCGAAATTTCGATTCCGATCGTGATGGCGGCGTCGCTTCTGCTTTTTTACATTTCCGAAAGCGGCATCCTCGGCGGCGACGCCGCGATCGCAGTCGTTTCGACGGCGATGATGACGGTCGGCGTCCTCATCTTCAGCTTCACGACGGGATACACCGCCGATATGTGTTCGAGCCTGTTCGGCTCCGCGTCGATACTGACGATAACGGACGGCGATCTGTACCTTTCGATCGCGCTCGCCGCCGTCGTCGCGGCCGTGTTCATCATATTTTATACGCGCATCTTCGCCGTCACGTTCGACGAGAAATTCTGCGCCGCCGCCGGCGTTCGCGTGTGGTTTTATAAGATGATAACGGCTGCGCTCATCTCGCTCACCGTCGTCGTCGGGATGAAGATGATAGGCTCGCTGATGATCTCGGCGCTGATCGTATTCCCCGCGCTGTCCGCTATGCGGTTCTGCAAAAGCTTCCGCTCCGTGCTTATCGCGGCGTCGACGATATCGGTCGTCGGATTCCTTCTCGGATTTTTCATGTCGTGCGAGCTGTCGATGCCGGCGGGCGCGTCCGTCGTCGCCGTCGATCTTCTGATCTATGTGATAATATCGGCGTCGACCGCGATATTCGGCATTCGACAAAAATTGCGGGCTGTTGATATGCATATGTCTAATAGCATCGAAAATTCCGATAAATAAGGCATTTTTGAGAGATGAAGCTGTTTCATGACCGACCGCTCGCCGCTGTCGCGGCAATATTTACGCTCGTAAGCGTCGCCGCCGTTTATATCGGCGGCGCGCTTAAAATTGCGTTTTTTGCGTTTGCCTTATTTGTCGCCGCATCGGTGTTCCTCATCTCTAAGGTTCACATTCCGCGCGTATCGGTGCTTCTCGGCGCGCGGCGCGCGATCATAATTTCGTCCGCCGCCGCCGCAGCGCTCGCGTGCGCGATCTCATACGCGTTCTTCAACGTCGTCTATGAATCGTGGCGCGCCCGCGACGGCGACGAGGTCCGCATCAGCGCCACCGTCACCGATAAGCTCTACGAAAACGGATATTCGGGCAGATACATCGTCCGTTTATCCGAGATCGACGGCACAGACGCGCGGTCAAAGCTCATACTTGAGGCGTCGTTTGCGCCCGGGCTTTCAGTCGGCGACACCATAGAGGCTGACGGCACAATCGAAGCCCTCGACAGCGGCGGCAGCTTCGACGAGGAAGCGTATTATCTGCCGCGCGGCGTCTTTGGCGTCCTCGTCGTGTCGGAACCCGCGTCACTCGACGTTACGGGCGAGGATAACGGGGTCATGCTCTCGATCTCAAGGCTGCGCCGCCGCATCGCCGCCATGACCGAGGTCGCGATGGAGGAGGCAGGCGGCGACTTCGGGATCGCGGAGGCGCTCCTTATCGGCGAACGCGACGCGCTCGACGAATCCGTCAGCCGCGATTTCAGATATGTGGGTGCGTCGCATCTGCTCGCCGTCAGCGGCCTTCACCTCACGATCGTAATCGGTTCGATCTCGATACTTTTGCGCAAGCTCACGATTCCGCGTCGGCCGCGCGCCGCCGCGACGATCGCGCTCACGCTGTTCTATATGGCGATAACGGGATTTTCCGCCTCCGTCGTCAGAGCCGGAATCATGGCCGTGATCGCGGAAGGTTCAAATTTCGCGCGGCGTCAGGGCGATCCCGTCACGTCGCTGTTCGCGGCGTCGGCGTTGATGATGGCGTTTTCGCCTGCATCCGCCGCCGATACGGGGCTTTTGCTCTCGATCTCCGCGATGGCGGGATGCTTTTCATATTCGGAAATGTCAAAACGGCGCTCGCGTCCGCGCTCCGTTTTGATGCGCGCCGTGCGCGCCGCAATCGCTTTATTCTCGATCTCGGTCGCGACTCTGCTGTTCACGACGCCCGTGATGTGGCTGACGCTCGGGCGAGTCTCGCTGCTGTCGCCCGTCGCATCCGTGATCATGACCGCGCCCGTGACGCTCGTTCTGTATCTGTGTCCGCTCGCCGCGATCTTCTTCCGCATTCCTGTACTGCGCCGCCCGATCTCATACGTGTGCGCGCTTTTATGCAGATTCGCCGCGTCCGAGGCGCGGCTCCTTTCCCGCGTCGACGGCGCTGTGATCGATCTTGACGGCGCATTTGCCGCCGTCGCCGTCGCCGCAATCGCGGCGCTTTTGATCGCCGCCGTCGTTTGCTCCGGCAAGCGATCCGCCGCCGCGGCGGCGATGTCGCTGTGCGTGTTCGCCGCGCTCGCAGTATCCGGCGCGATTTATAACGCGTCCGCGAAATCGTGCGTCTATTACGTCAATTCTGGCAAAAACGACGCTTTCGCCGTCGCGGACGGCGGCGCGATCGTCATCTGCGACGTCAGCGACGGATCGTGGAGCGCAGTGTCGTCCGCCGTCGACGCCGTCGGCGGCAGCCGCATCGACGCGCTGCTGCTCACTCATCTTCACAACAGACACGTCCGCACCGTCGGCAAGCTGTGCCGGCGCGAATACGTCGACGCCATTTATGCGCCCGCGCCCGAAAACGACGCCGAACGCGCCGTTTTCGCATCGATCGAAAATGCGGCTTCCGCGCTCGGCGTCCCAGTCGTCGAATATGATCGCGGCGACCGGCTCGAGTTCGCAGATTCCGCCGTCGTCGATACGATCCCGCGCACGTCGATCTCGCGGTCGACCCATCCCGTGCTTGCGCTCGTGTTCGACGTCGGCGATCATAAGACCGTCTATATCGGCTCCTCATGCGGCGAAAGCTCCGTTTCCGGCTATGTCTCAGACGCGTGCGCGGACGCGGATGCGGTGATTTTCGGCGCGCACGGCCCGATCTGCAAGCGTCCGTTCGATTTTTCGATCCCCGACCGCGCCGCCGTCGTTTTCGTCGACAGCGCAATCGCCGAGCTTATGATCGACGAAAACAGTATCCGCCGCTTCGATATGTGTTCCGGCACGGTCCGCAGAATCAAATAAATGCGGCGGCGTTTTATCGGCGTTTGCGCTCGCGGCTGCTTCGTTGACGCACGAACGATAGAAGCAGAGTTGAACACACTCGCCAATTAACCATTGTAATAAAAGTTTTTGAAAGATTCTTAAGGAAACTTTTTTCAAAAAGTTTCCTTAAGCGGGGTGCGGGGCAGCGCCCCAAATATCCACACCGCAAAAGCAAGCGAGCCGTGTCCTTCAGAGGAAGGACACGGCTCGTTCATATGCGGCGGCAATATCGCATCCGGCAGCCGCGGTCAAAAATACGCCGAACGCGATCGACGGCGCGAACGGGAGCTGATCCCCGTCGCCGATCCCGCGTGCCGCGCATCTGATAAGCCCCGACACGCACGCTGCGATCAGCGCTATCATTCCCTTTGCGGCTCCGAGATGAAGTCCGACGGCGGCGAGCAGCTTTATATCGCCGCCGCCGAGCGTATCGCGTCCCGACGCCTTGTCGACGCAGAGCGACAAGAGCAGCATCCCGCCGCCGATCAAAACGGCTCCTGCGGCGCCGCGCGCCGCTGCCCCGCCGAGCCGCTCGCCGTCAAATCCGACCTCGAACGGCAAAAGCGCCGCATAGAACACGGCGGCGAGCGCCGGTATCAAGTCCGGTATCTCCGAATTTAACAAATCGCAGAGCGCCGCCGCCGCTGTGAGCGCCATAAGCGACCACATCCTGACCGTATACGCCGATATGCCGTATTTCTGCGCCGTCAGCGCAAATCCGATCCCGCAAACCGCCGCCGTTTTCATCGCCGCGCGCGAATCATCGAGGATGAACGCCGATATCGCGCCCCCGCACAGCGCACCGATTACAAACGATGCGATCGGCGCGAATGCAGCGATCGCCGCGATCACCGCGCCGTCACCCCTTCGATCCGAGCGCCGCGAGCCATGTGTTCCATACGACAGCGCCGTCGTCGATCACCACTATCAGCTCCTCGCCGTCGAGCAGCTTCGAGCATGGCAAAATCTCGTCGCCGTCCGTGTTGCACCCGTCGTCGATCGGAATATCGGTGACGTCTCTATGCTCGAGAATGAAAAGATTCTTGTTTTCATCCATACCGAATTTGTATGAGACCATGCCGACGGGCGGCTCCTCGTCGTTTTTTATGCCGTTTATATCAGAATGCGCAAGCATATATTCCGAATACGCGAGCGACGACGCCGCGCGCGCGTTCGCCATGTCGACCGCCATCCGCGCGCGTTCGAGATGAACCGTATATATCGGCGTCGCGACCGATACCAGGATCGCAATTATGGCCGCGACGACGAGCAATTCAGCCAAAGTGAATCCTTTTCTGTTTCTTTTTGTTTTCATTTCTCTCCTCTTTCGGGATAAACCCCGATACTTCCCGCGTTTTTGACGCGTCTGGATCAGATCGTTCCGTAGACGGAAAAAAGCGGAACGTATATAGAAATGACAATAAACGCGACGACGATCCCGACAGCAACAGTCAACACGGGTTCCGACATCGAGATCACCGCGTCGATGCGGTGTCCCGCCTGCCGTATATAATGCAGAGACATTGTCTGCAAAGTCGTATTAAGCGTATGCGCGCGCTCCGCAGTCGCGACGCCGTATATCACCGATACGGGCAGACATCGGGCGCGCCGCAGCGATTCTGCGATCCCGTATCCGGCCTCGATCTTGTCTGCGGCGTCCGAAAGCGCGTCTATGCCGAGCGCGCGGCCCGCGATCCTGACGGCGTCGTGCGCCGCCATGCACGACGACATCATCATCGAACATAAGCCCGAAAACGCGGCCGCGTCGAGCAGCCGCAGTATCCCGCCGACGGCGGGAATACCGCGCACTGCGCGCCTGTAAACGTCCGCGCCGAGGCGCGTATGCTTCACGAGCATCACAGCGGCGGCGACGGCCGCCGCTGTGGCTGCGATCAGCACAGCGAACCGCCATGAGGACAAAAACCGGCAGATCGCCATCAGCGCCCGCGTGTATGCGGGCAGTTCCGCGTCCGCATTCTCCAACATCGACAATATGACGCGCATCGGGCCGTTGATCACGATCGCGACAACGACGACGGCGAGCGCAAGAATGAAGCACGGATAGCGGAGCGCCGCGCGGACGCGCGCGATCGCTCCCGATCGCATACCGTAATATCCGCCGACGGCGGCGAGGCATTCCGACAGCCGTCCCGCCGCCTCCCCCGCCCCGATCGCGGCCGCGAACGCAGACGGCGTCGAGCGCGACGACGCGATCGATTCCGAAAGCGAATACCCTTCGCTTATATCGAGCGCGGCGCGCTTCAAAAGCGACGCGGCTTTTCTGTCCGCGGCCGAATCGGCCGCCGCCCCGACTGCCTCCGGCAGCGTCATCCCCGCGTCGAGCAGCGACGACAAATTTTCCGACATCGACGACAGCGCGACGTCGCCGCCGTTCTCGGCGGCTCCGAACGCGCCCGTTCTGCCTCCGTCCGGCTTTTTTATAAGCCGCTCTACGACGACGCCGCGAAGCGTATCCGCCAGCTGCCCGCTCGATATCCCGAACCTGTAAAGGCGCGCCGGCGTTGCCGATGCGCACGGCGCGTGTACGGTCGCGAATACGAGCATTCCGGCGGAGGCGGCGTCGAACGCCGCCAAAGCGGCGTCGCTGTCGCGAAGCTCGCCGACGGCGATCACATCAGGATCGTGCCTGTAAACGGCGCGCACAGCGCGCCGGAACGTCAACCCGCCGCGTCCGTCCGCCGCGACCTGACTGACGCCATCAATATAATATTCTACGGGGTCCTCGAGCGTGACAACGCTCGCGCCGGCGTGCCGCAGCCGCTTTAGGATCGCGTACATCGTCGTGCTTTTGCCCGATCCCGTCGGCCCCGCAATCAGGACTATCCCGCCTCGCGCCTCCATAAGACGCGCCAGTACCCGCTCGCATTCCGCGTCGATCCCGTATTCGGCAAAACTATCTGCACCGCCGACCCCGTCAAGGATGCGCACCGTCGCGTTTTCGCCTCTGCACGTCGGCAGCGTCGAGACGCGCAGACGCGCGCCGTCGAAATCGGCGCTTCCGTCCTGCGGCAGTCTCCGCTCCGTCACATCCATGCCGGAGATCACCTTGAGCCGCGCGATCACGCGCGCGGCGTCGTCTCCGTCTATCTTTTCCATCTCATACAGCTCGCCGTCCCGCCTCGCCCTGACGCATATACCGTCCGCGCGCGATTCAAAATGGACGTCGCTCGCGCGCGATCGCACAGCCTCGCCGATCAGTCTGTCAACTATATCGACGGCGCTGATCTTCTGCGTTTTCTCAACTTTTGATTTTTTCATTTTCTTCTGACCTCCGAGGCCATTATATGCATCATAAAAGCCCTCGGCGCATATGCGCCGAGGGCTTAATTTCGCGTCACCGCCGTCCGAACAGCGTTCGCTTTTCGTATGGCTCGCAGTCGATATCGCCGACGTCGTAGCCCGTTTTTGATATCGCCGTGCGGATCGCGTCGACGTCGGGTTCCCCGTCGGTGATTATGACGGTTTCGCCGCGCTTGCGCGAGGAGTCGACTTTTTTCACGTTTACGGCCGATCTTACGGCGTCGTTGACGTGCGCCTCGCACATCCCGCACATCATCCCGCCGACCTTGACTGTTGTTTTATACATATATCCTCCATTCGGTTAGCGACTGCTAATTCATGGCTCTATTATACACCGAATTCGGACGCTTGTCAATACGGCGGAGATAAACGGGGCGATTTTTCATTTTGCCGTTATCAGAAAATCCTTGCTCCGCGCCAAAATCTCGCGCAGCTCGCGGAACGCCTGCCCTCTGTACGGACGCAGATCGGCGGACACCCCGACAGCCTCGACGCCGAACTTATCCGCAAGATAAAGCGCGCGGTACAGATGGTATTTCTGCGTCACGATCACGATTTTTTTCGCGCCGTAAACGTCGCGCGCGCGCAATATGCTCTCGTATGTCGACAGCCCGAGCGTGTCGCAGACGATCGCCGCGTCCGGCACGCCTGAATCGATCGCGGCGCTCCTCATCGCGGCCGGTTCGTCGTATCCCTCGCGCGCGCCGTCGCCCGACATCAATATCACATCGGACGCGCCCGACTCGTACAGCTCGACGCCGACCTTGATCCTGTCGGCGAGCATATCGCTCGGTCTGCCGTCCTTTTTGACCCCCGCGCCAAGCACGAGGATCAAGTCGACGCCGTCAAGCCCACCGGCCTGATCGACTGTCACGATCCTGCCGTCTGCGGCCGATCTGACAAACGAATCTATTATCATCGCCGCCGCGGACGCGGCGATGCCGATCACGATCGCGATCAGTATCATGATCTTGACCGCGCGGTGCTTTTTCGGTTTTGATTTTTTCGCCTCGCGGCGGCAGCCGAGATAGAATCGCGGCAGCGCCGTCATGCGTCCGAGCCTTTTCGGCTCGCGCAAAAGGCGGTACAGCCATTCGAGTCCGAGCGCCAAAAACAGCTTCGGCGCGCGTTTCACATTTCCCGCGTATACGTCGAGCGCGCCGCCGAGTCCCATCGCTATGCGGACTCCCGCCGCCGTCAATGCGTCCCTGTTGTCATATATCCAGCGCTCCTGCGCGGGCGCGCCGAGGCACACATACAGAATCCGCGCGCCCGAGCGCGCGATATCGGCGATGCGCGCGTCCGATTCAGCGCCCGTTTTGTCGAAATAGCCGTCCGCAGTCCCGACGACGCGCAGTCCCGGGTATTTCTCGGTCATCTTCGCCTTTGCGTCGTCGGCGACGCCGGGTTTGCCGCCGAGAAAATAAACGGGTATTCCCTCTTTCGCCGACTCGCGCAGCACGCGCTCGCCAAGCTCGACGCCCGCGACCTTGCCCGTCACCGGCGTGCCGAACATCTTCGCCGCCTTTACGATGCCGGTGCTGTCCGGCACTATGAGCGCGGCGGAGTTTATGACGCCGTAAAGCTCGCCCGTCCGATCCTCGACGCATCTCTGCACAATCTCGGAATTCGGCGTAAAGACGGCGGCGGTATCGCCGCCGTCCTTTTTCGCATATTCGATTATCGCCGCCGACGCCGTGTCTTCGGTCACGTTGTCGAAGCACACGCCGCGGATATCGACGCGTCCGTCAGCGTCGGGAAAAAGCTTCATATCGCGCAAAACTCCGAGATGAACGATTTATACGTCGCGATCTTGTTGTCTGCGGCCTCGGCCGAGACGTCGCCGACGAGATAGTAGAACTTGACCTTCGGCTCCGTTCCGGACGGACGGACGACGATGACGTCGCCGCCCTCGAGGCTGTAATACATGACGTCCGAGGACGGAAGTCCCGTTCCCTCGACGCGTCCCGTCGCCGTTTCGGTGACTGTTCCGGCGAGATAATCGCGGATGTGAGTGACTTTGACGCCTGCGATCTCTGTCGGGGGCGTGCTGCGCAGCTTATACATTATCTCCTTCATGCGCTCCGCGCCGTCGAGTCCGTACATCATGACGTTGACCGTATGCTCGCGGTAGTAGCCGTAGCGCTCGTAGAGGCTTTCGAGCGCATCAGACAGCGTCATTCCCTTCGCGGCGTAGAACGCTGCCATTTCGCATATCAGCATCGAGGCGACGACGGCGTCCTTATCGCGGGCGTATGTGCCTTTGAGATAGCCGTAGCTCTCCTCGAATCCGAGCAGGAAATGGCCGTGACCCGATTCCTCGCTCTTCTTTATGACCTCGCCGATGAATTTGAAGCCCGTCAGCACGTTGTGGAGCGTGATATTATTCTTTTCGCATATCTTCGACACCATTTCGGTCGTGACGATCGTCTTGACCGCGAACGGCTCGGACGGCATCGCGCCGCGTTCGTTGTACGCGGTGATGATGTAATCGAGCAGCATCGCGCCCATCTGGTTGCCGCTGATCGTGACGAACTGTCCCGAGCTGTCGCGCGCCATGACGCCGACGCGGTCGCAGTCGGGATCGGTGGCGATGATGAGATCGCTGTCGATCTTTTTCGCAAGCTCGAGTCCGCGCACGAACGCCTCCTTGAATTCGGGGTTCGGATTCTTGATGCCCGGGAAATCGCCGTTCGGCGTCATCTCCTCCTCGACGGCATAGAGCTGACGGAGTCCTATCCTGCGAAGCGCCTCCGGCACCATTTTATATCCCGCGCCGTAAAGCGGCGTATACACGATGCGCAGGCTGTCCGCCATTTTCGCGACGGCGTCGGGATTGACGGCCTCGGCAAGCACATTCGACAGATACGCCTCGTCAGTTTCCTTGCCTATCATCGTGACAATGCCGTCTTTCACTGCCGCGTCAAAGTCGGTGCGCTTTACGTCGTCGAATATGTCGACGGACGCCATAGATTTTGCGACGACGGCGGCGTGGTCGGGCGGGAGCTGCGCTCCGTCCTCCCAATACGCCTTGTAGCCGTTATACTCCTTCGGATTGTGCGACGCCGTGATATTTATGCCGGCGATGCAGTGATGATAGCGAAGCGCGAACGACAGAACGGGCGTCGGGCGCAGGCTCTCGAAGAAGTAGACGCGAATGCCGTTTCCGGCAAGCACGGACGCCGCCGTTTCGGCGAACAGGCGCGAATTGTTTCTGCTGTCGTATGCGACGGCGACGCCGCGTTCGGCGGCTCCGCAGCCGATGATGAGATCGGCGAGTCCCTGCGTCGCGTGCGCGACCGTGTATACGTTCATGCGGTTCGTTCCGGCCGCCATCGTGCCGCGCAGTCCTGCCGTGCCGAACGAAAGATACGACATGAACCGCGATTTCAGCTCGGTCTCGTCGTCCGCGATCTCGCGCAGCTCCGCCTTCGACGCCTCGTCCACAACGGGCGACGACAGCCATTTTTCATAATTTTCCCTGATCAAATCTTCCATATTAAGCCTCCGTTTTTTTATTATATCTGGGGCTCCGCCCCAGACCCCGCTTAGGAAAATTTAAAAAAGTTTTCCTAAGAACTTTTCAAAGCTTTTATTGACTTTGATTTTGCTTTGTTATAATCGAATCGAAACTTCGCCGGACGAAAGGCTGCGTATCCCGCCGTCCGTTTTGACCGTCAGCGAGCAGTCGTCCGCGATCCCGATCGCGAACGCGTCGTAATCCTCGCCGCCGTCGAACGTATGGACGCGCACCTTATGTCCCACGACTGCGGACAGCGCGCGGTATTCATCCATGACGGAATCGCCGCCGATGCGAGGGAGCCGCGAGGTAAAGCCGTCAAGGATGCGCGATATGATCTCGCCCGCATCGATGAGGGGGACGCCGGCCGCCTCGAGCGACGTCGCCGTTTCCGGAATATCGGCGTTATTGCCGTTTATCCCGATGCCGATCACGGCGCGCATATCGCCGCCGTCGACGCTCGCCGTCTCGGCGAGTATCCCGCCGAGCTTTCGGCCTCGGTACCAGATATCGTTGACCCATTTGAGCTTTACGTCGAGTCCGTACAGCTCGCACAGCGCGCCCGCGGCCGCGACGCCGGCGAGCGGCGTCAGACGGCGCGCCGTATCCACGTCCGCGCGAACGGTCAGATCAAAGCTGAAATATATCCCGCCGTATCCCGACGAAAAACTGCGGCCGAGCCGTCCCTTGCCTCCCGTCTGCTCGACGGCGGCAAGCACGACGCCCGTTTCCGCGCCGCCCTTGATGCGGTTTAATAAATCCGTGTTCGTCGATCCCGTCGACGGCGTTACAAACGCCTCGTAACCGGCGGCCGCGATCTTTTCCGCCGACGGCGGTATGAATTCAGACGGCATAATCGTAAAGCCCGAATATCAAGTGATCGGGATGGAACAGATCGAGATAGAGAAGCGCCGGCCTTATATCGCCGTTCGTCTTAAAGACGAACTCGTATCTGCCGTTTGCGCTCTCGATATGCCTGGCCGTATGGCCAAGCTCCGTCATTGCCGCGATCACGGCTCGCAGCGCGTCCCCGCCCGATACGGAGAATTCAAGATATGACGGCGTGTGATCGAACGCGCCGAACGACGCCGCGCAGAGCGCATACGTCGTATCGCCAGCCTCCGCCGCTGAGACGATCTTCATGTCGTGATCCTCGATCGCGCGGCAGAACGAGCGGAGCTTGCCGCCCGATTCGCTCCTCACCGGCAATATCGCATAATCGGCGTCGCCGTAGATGACGGAATCGCACGCGCCCGTCACGCGGTCCGCGTGACTGCGGTGCCATTCTCTGCCGCGCGAGAATATCTCAAACGCGGCGTCTGCTGCGCTCCCCGTCACATACGCGACCTGCGCGCCGTCGGGAACGGCGTCGCCGACGTCCGTCATCTCCGAAAGCGTCGGCAGTATGTTCCTGCTTTCGCATTCGGCGGCGCAGCATCTCGCAAACGCGGCCCCTATGCTGCCCGCGCCTATTATGCCGCGAATGACGGCGCGCGTATCCGCAAGCGCGCGCTTCTGCGCGTCGCTTCTGACTAACATATCCCTGATATTGACGCCGATCTGGCGGTCGATCAGTCTTGCCGCCTCCTTGCAGTAAAGCTCGGTGACGGCGCGCGAGCGCTCCCTCTCCGCCTCCGCGTCGATAAGTCCGGCGCTTATGACGCGCAGCGCTCTTTCAGACGCGGCGCTCATTTCACATATCCGAGAATATCGTAGCTCTCGGCGAGGAATTCTCTCAGCTCCTCGGGCTTGATCGATCCGCGCGTGAGCATACACAGATGCCATATATGGCGCGCTATCTTCTCCGACGCCTCGGCCGACGGATCGGCGGTTATATTCTTTATCAGCTCGGAGTCGACGTTGACCGTCAGCGCGACGTCGCCCGCGTCCCCGACGCCGCCCATGCCGTAGAGCTTCATCATATCCTGCATACGGCGCGATTCCTCGCCCTCGGTCACGACGGCGGGCAGCGATTTATCCTTAAGCCGCGAGAATGTGACTGTCAGCTTATCGTTTCCCGACACGCGGCGGAACAGCGCCTCGACGTCTGCACTCGACTCGATCTTGCCGTCGTCCGATTTAAGCGCGTCGGCGACGTCGGCGTCGACGCGGAAGAATTTGCATTTTTTATCGTTTTCGACAGTCGGGATGAACTGCGTATCGATAACGGTGTCGAGCAGCGCGACCTCGATTCCCTCGGCGTTGTACGCCGCCACATACTGCGCCTGCGCCGTCTTGTCGTTCGCGTAGTAGATCTTGCCCTCGTGCTTTTCCTTCGCCGCCTCGAGATATTCGTCCGGCGTCTTGTGACCTCCGTCCGTCAGCGGAAGCAGGATCGCGTCCTTCAATCTGTCGTAGAATTTGCGGTCGCGTATGCAGCCGTATTCGACGAACGTCTTGATGTCGTCCCAGAGCTTTTCATAATTCTCGCGTTCGCCGGAGAACATCCCCGTCAGCTTGTCCGCGACTTTTTTGACTATATGCTGCGAAATCTTTGCGACGTAGGTGTTGTTTTGCAGATAGCTGCGCGATACGTTCAGCGGCAGCTCGGGGCAGTCGAGGACGCCGCGGAGCATCAGAAGATATTCGGGAATGACTTCCTTTATATTGTCGGCGACGAACACCTGATTGTAATAGAGCTTGACCTGTCCCTCGAGGCTCTCGTATTCGTTCGTTATGCGCGGGAAATAGAGGATGCCCTTGAAATTGAGCGGATAATCGGCGGCGATGTGTATCCAGAACAGCGGCTCGCGGTAGTCGCCCGAGATGCGGCGGTAGAATTCCTTATATTCTTCCTCGGTGCATTCGGACGGATTTTTCTGCCAGAGCGGATGGACGTCGTTTATCGGCTTCGGCTCGTCGTCGTGATCGCATTCGCAGCCGTCGTCGTGATCGTGATCATGCTCGTGTTCCTTTTTGTGTTCCTCCGCCTCGCGCCTCTCCTTGACGCTCGTGAAATAGATCGGCGTCGGCATGAACGAGCAGTATTTTTCGAGTATCGAGCGTATCTTATACGCGGACAAGAACTCGCTCTCGTCCTCGCTTATATGCATTATGACGGACGTTCCGCATTCCGGCGTCTCGTCCGGCTCGGGGTCCGATATCTCGTATTCTCCGTCGTCGCCGCACGTCCATTTTACCGCCTTTGCGTCCGTGTACGATTTCGTCACGATCTCGACCTCGTCGCTGACCATGAACGACGAATAGAAGCCGAGGCCGAAATGGCCGATTATGCCGGACGCCTCGCCGCCGTCGCTGCCCTCGTATTTATTGATGAAATCGAGCGCGCCCGACAGCGCGATCTGGCAGATGTAGCGCGTCAGCTCGTCCTCCGACATACCGATCCCGTTGTCGGTCACAGTCAGCGTCCCCTCGTCCTCGTCGAGCGTCACGTCGACGCGGAACGCGTCCTCGTCGATGCCGGATACCTCGCCGAGAGATGACAGCCGCTTCAGCTTAGTTACGGCGTCGCACGCGTTCGATACGATCTCGCGCAGGAATATCTCCTTCTCCGAGTAGAGCCATTTTTTGATGATCGGGAATATGTGTTCCGTCTCGACGGTGATACCGCCGTGTTTTATTTCATTTTGATTTTCGTTTTCGTTCATGATGCGTTCTCCGTTGTCAAAAAAATTTTCCATTTGATATTATAGCCCCAAATGCCGCGCATTGTCAAGTATACGCGGGGTCAAACCGTGCGACAAAAAATGAAATCTTCCTATTGCAAATATTTGCGCCATGTGATATACTGAATACCGTGCCTCAGACGCGCCGCGTCGGGTTAAATCTGTATATATGTCTGCGTAGCTCAGTTGGATAGAGCGACCGCCTCCTTTGCGGCGGACGGCTCGGGTCGCGACCGGCTCTGCATATTTGAAATTGAATATTTTTATGTCTGCGTAGCTCAGTTGGATAGAGCGACCGCCTCCTTTGCGGCGGACAGCTCGGGTCGCGACCGGTTCTCCATATTTGAAATTGAATATATACGTCTGCGTAGCTCAGTTGGATAGAGCGACCGCCTCTTTTGCGGCGGACAGCTCGGGTCGCGACCGGCTTTGCATACTTGAAATTGAATATATATGTCTGCGTAGCTCAGTTGGATAGAGCGACCGCCTCCTAAGCGGTAGGTCGGGTGTTCGAGTCACCTCGCGGACGAAACGCGCCGACGCCGGACAGATTCTCTGTCCGGCGTCGGCGCGTTATGCTATTTACCCGTTTTCGCCCTTACGGCGAGCGACGCCGCCGCCGTCAAGGCGGCGTATCCGCATACGAATATCGCCGCGAACGCAAACGGACTGCCGCCGATCGCCATCGCAGACGATCTCGTCATCAGCTTGCCTCCCGACACCATCGCCGTTATATCGACAAACCGCAGCGCCTTCACGCCCATATATACGAGCGCATACGGCAGAAGCGTGAACATCGACACCGCGAACAGCGTCGCCGGCAGCTTATGAAGCGCGAACGACGCCGCGCTCGTTATGAGCGCGATCATGACGCACGATGCCGCGCGGAGCGCGCATATGATCGCGAAATACGCGCCGACCGTGATATTCGTATTCATATCCGCATACGAGCGGATCGAGATCAGCGGCGCCGACATTATATCGAAAAACCGTCCCGCCGACGATATCCCGATCGCCGCGTCCGTTATGATAAACAAAAGCCCTATCAAAAGCGACACCGCCGCCGCGGACGACAATTTCGCGCGGTACGAGGCGCGGCGTCCGCGTCTCGTCGTGCGCAGGATCGATGCGAAATTGCCCTCCGACACCTTGCCCGCGTAATCGGGCGCGTACATCCGCGAAAACACGATCACGATCGCGGCTAGCATATAGATGTTTATATCGCGCGACAGGATGCGACCGACGTTCACGTCGAACATGAACCAGCCGTCGACGCCGTCCTCTTCCCTGATCGCCGAGAGCCGATCGAGATCATCCTTCACGCTTTCAAGTATCGACGACTCCGCCATCGCCTCGTCGCGCTTGTCGAGGAAGTCGATCAATTCCTCATACGGGCCTTTCATCACGAGGAGCAGGCGCTCCTCGCTCGTGTATTCGTTCGTATATTCGACCCTTTCATTGATATAATTGATCTTTTCGTCCGTCAGCGGGCCGAAAAGATGCTCGTTTATGTATTCCTCATATGCGAGCTGGCCGCGCGAAATGTGTTCGCCGTAATATTCTTCGGAGTCGTGCGCCGACAGAATCAGCAGCGCCGCGACGACGATCACCATCGCCGGCGTGAGCAGCTTTTCGCATTCCCATACGAACATCGAGCGCGGATAACGCCTTTGAGACGTGCGGCGCGCTTTGCGCGCAGACAGCTTCGCTCTGAACCTCTGCCACGATTTTGCGAGCCGTCCCGACGACGACGGAGCCGCGCTCCGTCTGCCGCCGAGCAGCGCCGACGCTGCCGCAGCTGCGGCCGCGATCGAGGCGTAGATGACGAGCGTCGTTTTGACCGTGCTGTAATAACGTCCGAACAGGATGACCTCCGTGTACGCGGATAACAGTCCGTTCGCCGTCATTACCGAGACAAGATTTACAAGCAGCCAGTCGGAGCTTGTGATGAAGAAATTGACGATCACGTTCGCGACCGTGATCACCGTGCCGGTGATATACGTCACGACGGGCGAGAACGAAAGCGACGACGCGAGCGCGACTACGGCGGCGAACATGACGGCCGCCAGCACGCGGACGCCGAGCGTCATAAGCGCATACTGCCAGATCGACACTACATACGGACACGTCCTGTGCGTCGTCAAAAGCTGTATCGGCGCGGACGGGTCCGACAGCCCGAACGTCAGCGCGCTCGTGACAAGCACGCCGAGCGAGAACACGACGGCGGCGACGGCCGCAAGCAGCAGAGTCGATATTATCTTCGCCGCTGCAGTCGCGGATCGTCCGCGCCGCGTCGTGCGCACGATCGGCAGCGTGCCTGACGTGCGTTCGTGCAGGAACAGCACGCCGGAGCCGAGAATAAGATAAACGAGGACGAACACCGTCACGCGGTCATACGAAAACGCCTTGTCCCAGCCGCGCGCCCTTGCAAGCGGCAGACGCACATTTTCGCGCACGCGTCCGTATACGTCGATGAAGTGGCGCTCGTATTCGCACACGGGCGAATCGCCGGCGCCGATCGCAGTATAGCGGCGCAGAACGCCGTCGGCGACCGAGATCACGTTGTCGATGCGATCGATGAACCATCTCTGCTCGTTTTTCGCCATATCGACGACGGCGATCGCGATGTCGTCGCCATGACCGTCGTAGCCGAGCGTATCGACGTACACGATATCGGCCGTATACGCCTTGAGCTTCTCCGGCAGATCATCCTCCCTGTCGGGATCGTGCGTCGCGTAAAATTCCGCATAGCGCTCGTTCATGCGGGCATCGTATTCCTCGAGGGCGGCGCGCGCCGCCTCGAACCGATCCGGATCGGCGGCGTAATCGGCCAGCACCGCGGCCCTGAAATCCTCGGTTTCATAATCGTATTCGGCAGCGCCGCTCTCGTAATAGAACAGCGCCGCGCAAAGCACCGTCAAAAGCGCAAGCAGTATCCATAAAAATCTCATCCCGCACAGCTTGCGCAGCTCATATCCAAGCAGCTTCATGATCCCGACCCGGCGGACGCCGCCTCGTCGCCGAACACATAGAGGTAATAATCCTCGAGCGTCGGCGCGACCGTATGAGAATCGCCCGTGGGCGCGTCGTCGGCAATTATGCGCAAATCGACGAGGGCGCCGTCGCGCGAAATATTCGTCACGCGGAAGCGGTCCTGCATCGATACGACGTCGGATTCCGCGCACGGCGTGATCCACACCTTGCCCTCTATCTTCGCCGTCAGCTCATGCGGCGGCGCGTTATCGACGATTTTGCCCTTTTTCAGCATTATTATATCGCGGGCGATGAATTCGACGTCGGACACGACGTGCGTCGCGATCATCACTATCTTCGACAGCGCGATCTTCGATATGTAATTGCGGATCGCGATGCGCTGCTTCGGATCGAGTCCCGCCGTCGGCTCGTCGAGTATGAGTATCGACGGCTCGCCGAGGACGGCCTGCGCGAGCGCGAGGCGCTGCTTCATGCCGCCCGACAGCGCGCCTATCCGCTTGCGGCGCGCGTCGTCAAGCTCGACGGACGACAATATCTCGTCGATCTGACGCTTCGCGTCGGATCGCTCGATGCATTTGAGCGTCGCCATGTACCACATGAACCGCTCGACGGTGAAATTCGGATAAAGCCCCGGATACTGCGGCATAAAGCCCAGCTTTTCGCGGAATTCGACGCCCATTTTGCCGACGTCGCGCGGCTCGCCGCCGTCGTCGGAAAACAGAATCTCACCCGAATCGGCGGACAGATTGTCCGTCAAAATGTTCATCAGCGTCGACTTGCCCGAGCCGTTCGGGCCGAGAAGCGCGTAAATCCCGGGTTCGAGCGTTGCGGTAAATCCCGACAGCGCGAGATTTTTGCCGTATGATTTCGTTATGTCCCTGATCAAAAGACGCATTTACATTTTACCTCCCAAATGAAATTTAAAGCCGTTACTGCAATAAGTCCGCGCATATCAGGCTGAACCCGCCCGTTTCGACCGACAGCAGACCGTAGGCGAAATAGCGTTTATCGTCCGGCATATCTTCCTTGTATCTTCTGCCGCTGATGAACAAATACTTGTCCGACACGTCGATCATATTTGAAATTGCGACGCCCGAATCGGAGATGATGAGCGACGACTCGCCCGTTTTGCCGTCGTACTTATAGACGTTGCCGGAATCGAACGCGATCTCTGCGCCTTCCGTCCCCTCGTCCGCCACGACCGTATAATATACGTTCCCGCCGACAGCGCTCCATTCCACGACGTTTTCGGCGACGAGGCGCTCGCCGGAGTCGGCGTCGTCGAGCGGCAGCGCGTACAGATCGGCGACGCTCAGAACGATCTCCCTCTCCTCCGCGTCGCGCTCAAAATAGAGCATACCGCCGTCGACGCATCCTCTCGACGTATGATCGCTTAAGCGAGGCGTCGAGACGCCGAGGTCGAGGACCTTTTCGACATCCGAAAGATCGGGCGCGCAGCTCAAAATCTCGCCCGCCGACGAAATGCTGTACACGCGTCCGTTCCACACGCCGAGCAGAAGCACGGGGCGCGAATACTCCATGATCGCTATATCGCCCGATTCGACATCGACGGACACGACGCTGTCGTTTATAAAATTGCCGTTGCCCGACATATACAGCTTGCCGTCCATATACAAGATATTCTGCACGTTTCTGAGTTCGTCGACATAAGCGACGAGCCGGCTCTGACCAGTTTCGGCGTCGAACTCGCTGATCTCGCGCCTGAGCTTGTGTTCTTCGTCTAAAATCTGTTCTCCGTCTACGGTTATAAACGGATCGTATCTGCCCGCGACGTATATCATCGGCATTTTGCCGTCGCGCGCAACCGTAACTATTTTGTCAATGTCATTGAAATACGCGGGACAAATCGGAGCATAATGCTCGCAGAGCGGATCGACGCAGGCGGGCTGCATTATTTCCGGCTCGGACGCGATCGAATACGAAAGGATATCCTCTTTTCCGGCGAAATAGATTATATCTCCCGAAATATTATGCGCGGACGTGACGTCGCCGCCCCCGCGCGAACACGCCGCCAGCGTCAGCGCCATCAATAAGGCGAGAATTAGGGCAAGTATGCGTTTCATGTGTTTTCCTCCTATATGTTTATTTTATATTTGATCTTGTATCAAAAGAAGCAGCACTAATTGTTATGTTATTTCAGTGAAAGACGTGCGCGGCCATCAGGTGTTGTCACTTAGAATTTCACTAAAACCGAGTCTCATTATACCATAATCCCAGATTTCCCCGCTCGGATATCCTTGAGACGGGCAGTCATAACGAAATTCAAGCGTAAGATTGTAATAGTAAATATACTGATAGTCAAAATCGGGATTTGTTATATCAATAGATACTGCCGGAGAACGATATACATCTTTAAATTGTTTGCCATCAGCTATGTCCCCTAAGTATGACCACGCTTTAAATTCCTTTGTACGTTGCGAGCCGCTGCTTAACTGATATACAACACTTATTGTATATAACACCCCCATTTTTTGATAATACTCAGGCAACAATTGATTTAGCGAATTCAAGTCAAAATAGCAATTCATATTAGATACACGATAACCATCTTTACCAATTGTTGTTGATATTATTGTTGGCCTCATATACATAGTAAGTTGAATATTATAATCTTTGCCCTCGTCTAATAAGCCAGTATTATCAACGTGGCTGTACACATTACAAACTATCGTTGCGGCAAATACATGGAATGTGAATACAGCAACCATGAGTATGGATATTATTGAGAACATTACGGCTTTCTTAATTTTTTTCATAATATGTTTCCTCCTTTAATTTTTGTATTAGTGCTGCTTCTTATGACCGTAGTTATAACGTTGGATTCCAATTTTCCGGCTGGTCTGAATCGATAGAGAAATCACTTACAAAGGTCGAAGAACGCGTCGCGGGATCATATAAATAATAGTCATAGTTCTCATCGCCATATCTGACGTAATAGATATTGTAATAAAAATCCACCGTCATTGAATACACGTCATGTAAAACAAGCTCCGGCTCAAAGCTTCCGCTCGTTAAATCAATCTGGTAAAGATCAAAGTCCGACTCCTGCACACCACCCTCACGATCCGGCGTGTTCGGGTCTTTCTTCAAATAAATCAGATTGTCCCCGCTTATCATTCCATCGCAGTTTACAGTCGCGGTCTGAGGAATCATATAATCCGAGTCGACGTTTGCGACGACCTCGTATTCTGTCAGATCGAGCGAGCAAGACAACAGATCGCCGCCGTCGCGGATGCAGTAGACGCGGTCTTTGTATATACCGAGCATAAGAGCGCTTATGTTCTCGCCGTTTTCCATGAGCGTTGTTGTTTTGCCGGTCTTGACATCGATGCACACGAACTGAAATATAGGTTGAAGCCATGCCACTTCCCCGCCGTCCTCGCTCAATATAGGCACGTTAGTGCGAGGATTACAGTAAATCATACCGTTGTAGTATACGTGTAAAAGGTTATCGTCAAGCCCCGTGGCGACGCATCGGAGCGTTCCCTTCGTTATATTGTGTTCGAGCAGGACAAATTTGTCGGCGTTCTCAAGCCTGATATTATAATCTCCGAGCTTGTATGTACCGGCTTTGTTGTGTTGGGGAATTACGTATCTGATAATTTCGCCCTCCGTCGTCTCGACTATAAGGCTCCCGTCCTTGTTCCATGCCGGACATCGCACATCATCGTGCGTGCAGCCCTCGACCGTGCAGGCAAGTACCGGCTCCGTTTTTTCGTCGATATCAACCATGTACTTCAATCTGGATCCGTTTGACGTATAAGGGAAGATTCTGATGGTTCTTGCGATAGAGCCAAAGGTGTAGTAGAAGTCGTCTTCCACGGCGTAGTCTGTCGGCGTCGGCGTGAAGAATTCCTCGAGGATGCGTTTCGCGTCCGCCTCCGTCATGCCGGACGCGGTGTCCGCGTCCGTTCCCGCGTCCGTGTCCGCGTTCGCGCCCCCGCGCGAACACGACGCCAGCGTCAGCGCCATCGCAAAAGCGAGGATTAGGGCAAGTGTGCGTTTCATGTGTGTTCCTCCGTTAATTTTGTATTTTAGTGCTGCTTCTTATGACCGTAATTATAATGTGGGCGTCCAGTTGTCGGGTGCGCCGGATGGTATCGGCGGTTCGCCGTCAATCGGCGTCGATATCTTTTCTGTGGCATCATATATGAAATACTTAGAATCATCGCTGTTTTCGGCATATGTAAAATAATAAATATGACTGTAGTCCTTATTGATCCGCCGTACATCATGTAATATCAGCTGAGGCGTGTAATCCTTATCGGTTAAATCTATTTGATATAAATCAAAATCCTGCGTCTGCACCCCTCTTTCGCCGTCGGGAGTGTCAGGGTCTTTTTTCAACAATATCAGCTGATCGCCCCAAATCAGTCCATGCTCGCTCGCGCTTGCGCTCTGAGGGATCATATAGTCCTCGCCGATGTTGGCGACTATCTCGTATTCTGTCAGATCGGGCGAACACGAAATCAAATCGCCGCCGTCTCGCAGGCAGTAGACGCGATTTTCATATACGCCGCAAACAAGGGCGCTTATCTTCTCGCCGTTTTCCGTGAGAGACGTTATTTTGCCCGTTCGCACATCGATGCAATTGACATTCATTACTGGCTGCATCCCGATCTCCTCCCAGCCGTTTTCGTCGTAGATCGGCTCAAGATGGCGCACATTTGTATATAAAAAGCCGTTATAATATGCGCAAAACAGGCTTTCTTCCAGCTCTGTTGAAACGCATCTGACCGTTCCTTTAGTTATATTGTACTCGAGCAGGACGCTTTTATCGGGATTGTCGGCATTGACGTTATAATCTCCAAGCTTGTATGTGCCGGCTCTGTTTGTAGTCGGAGTGGTGTATGCGACCAGCTCTCCGTCTTCCGTTTCTACAACCAGAAGCGCTGTTTTATCAAATGACAAGCATCTCACGTCGTCATGCGTACAGCCATCGACCGTGCAGGCAAGCACGGGTTCCGTTTTGCCCTCCATGTCGACCATGTACCTAATGTTGTTATTCCCTATTATTGCATTAAACAGCCTTACGGTTCGGCCGCTGCTCCAATAGCTGTCATAGTAGAATCCGTCTTCCACGACGTCGTCGGTCGGCGTCGGCGTGAAGAATTCCTCGAGAATGCGTTTTGCGTCCGCCTCCGTCATGCCGGACGAGATGTCCGCGTCCGTTCCCGCGTCCGTGTCCGCGTTCGCGCCCCCGCGCGAACACGCCGCCAGCGTCAGCGCCATCGCCAAGGCGAGGATTAGGGCAAGTGTGCGTTTCATGTGTGTTCCTCCTTTAATTTTGTATTAGTGCTGCTTCTTATGACCGTAGTTATAACGTGGGCGTCCAATTGTCGGGTGCGCCGATTTTACAGGACTTTCATCTGCAAGAGTTGATGAACGCGTAACGGGGTCGTATAAATAATAGTCCTGATTCTCATCACCATATTTGATATAATAGATATTGTAATAATAATCTGTTCTTATCTGCCACACGTCGCGAAGAACAAGCTCCGGTTCGAAGCTGCCGCTCGATAAATCGATCTCATAAAGATCAAAGTCCGACTCCTGCATACCTCTCCCTGGATCCGGCGTGTTCGGGTCTTTCTTTAAATACATCAAAAGATCGCCGGCTATCAATCCATCGCTGTTCATATGTGCGCTCTGCGGGATCATGTAGTCCGTATCGACGTTTGCGATGACTTCATATTCGGTCAGATCGAGCGAACATGACAGCAAATCGCCGCCGACGCGGATGCAGTAGACGCGATCGTTGTATACGCCGCAAACAAGGGCGCTTATCTTCTCGCCGTTTTCTGTGAGAGACGTTATTTTGCCGGTTTTCGCATCGATGCACATGACCTGCATCACAGGCTTCAACCAGATCATTTCCATACCGTCCTCGTCGTACACCGCCTCTAAATCGCGCGGATTGCCATAAATCATGCCGTTATAATACAAGTTGAAGACATTTTCGTCAAGCCCCGTGGCGACGCAGCGAAGCGTCCCCTTCGTTATATTGTACTCAAGCATGATAAATTTATCGGCGTCATCAAGCTTGATATTATAATCCCCGATCTTGCACGTACCGGCTTTGTTGTGTTCGGGAATAATGTATGCGATCAACTCACCCTCATCCGTCTCGATGATCAGCTCCATACTTGTATTCCATGCCGGACATCTGACGTCGTCGTGCGTGCAGCCCTCGATCGTACAGGCGATCACCGGCTCCGTTTTTTCGTCGATATCTACCATGTATTTCAATATGTTTCTATTTCCTATATCTACGTTAAAGAATCTGACGCTTTTTCCGACGAAGTCTGAGGTGTAACGGAATCCGTCTTCCACGACGTTGTCTGTCGGCGTCGGCGTGAAGAATTCCTCGAGGATGCGTTTCGCGTCCGCCTCCGTCATGCCGGACGAGATGTCCGCGTCCGTTCCCGCGTCCGTGTCCGCGTTCGCGCCCCCGCGCGAACACGACGCCAGCGTCAGCGCCATCGCAAAAGCGAGGATTAGGGCAAGTGTGCGTTTCATGTGTTTTCCTCCGTTAATTTTTTATTTTAGTGCTGCTTCTTATGACCGTAGTTATAATGTGGGATTCCAATTTTCCGGCTGGTTTGATTTGTTGGAGAAATCACCTGCAAAGGTTGAAGATCGCGTTGCGGGATCATATAAATAATAGTCATAGTTCTCATCGCCATATCTGACGTAATAGATATTGTAATAAAAATCCACCGT
>CANRFY010000009.1 GCA_947630015.1 uncultured Clostridia bacterium | reverse complement strand
CAGTTTATACGGGTAAATTGAAAGCGACGGTAACGATTACCCCGAACGAAACCGTTTCGTTCGACAACCCGTACAATAAGGATGAAGTCACCGTACCGATCAAGGCTAAAAAGGTGCTGAACGGACGTGCTTTGACAGCGGACGAGTTCGAGTTTGAACTTACATATGTGCCTGCTGAGTCGGAGGTTGCCACGATCGCGACGGGCGGCAGTGTGCCTCTGCCAAGTGTGCCGCCTGTTGTAGGTTCGCTGAGCGTGTTCGCCAAGAACGATGCCGACGGCATCATCGACTTCGGCGAGATCACCTTCACGGCCGTGGGGACGTACACGTACACGCTCCATGAAGTAGTAGATGAGCGCGACACGAGCATCAAGTATGACGATACCGTTTACACGATCGTGATTGAGATCGGCAGGGACGAGACCACAGGCGTTTTGACCTGCAAGAGCGTGACCGTCGACGGAGTTGCGCATACGGGCGATTACATCAACGTTCTGAACTTCACCAACGAAGTCATAACGACGGGCGAGCTTTCGATCACGAAGGCAGTCGAGGGCAACGGCGGCGAGAAGGATAAGGCGTTCGATTTCACGCTGACGGTTCCGGCGGATACCGTCATGGACGATGTCGTGATCAGCAAGAACGGCACAGCGGACGATACGCTCAAGTTTGGCGCGGACGGCATTCTCGAATTCGCGCTCAAGGACGGCGAGACGCTGACCGTCACCGGTCTCCCGATCGGCACGAAATACACGGTCAAGGAAGCCGATTACAGCGGCGAGTTCTACTCGACGGAGTATGACGGCTTCGTCGATGAGGATGGCGTCAACGGCACGATCGCGCTCGCCCCGAGCGAGGTGGACGTCACCAACACGAAGAATGTCGGCGATCTCACCGTTTCCAAGTCCGTCATCAACGGCGATCCGAATAAGGAATTCACGTTCACCGTCACGCTCGGCGACGATTCGATCAACGGCGAATTCGGCGACATGGAATTCAAGAACGGCGTCGCGACGTTCACGCTCAAAGACGGCGAAAGCAAGACCGCAAAGGGCCTGCCCGCGGGCGTCAAGTATACCGTTACCGAGGACGACTACACGTCCGAGGGCTACACGACGACATTCGAGAACGCTGACGGCATAATTGATGCCGACAAGCCAGCCGTGGCAAAATTCACGAACCGAAAGCCCGACGCCGGCAAGTATATCCCCACCGTTCAGAAGCTGATCGAAGGCACGCCGAAAGCAGGCGTCACCTTCACGTTCAAAATTGAAGCTTCGACGTCGGGAGCGCCTATGCCGGCCGAGAAGACCGTCACGATTACGCTTGATGATTACGAAAAATTATATTCTGCATCCTTTGGAGACATAACATTCTCCGACGCGGGAACGTATGTGTATACGATCACCGAGGAAACGACCGTCGCCTCTTCGACAGATTTCGTCTATGACACAAGCACATGGACGCTGACGGTCACGGTCGAGAAAGTTGGCGAACATCTCGAGGCAACAGGCGTTTACGCGAAAGACGGAACGACGGAGACAAGTAACGCGGCCGCGACGTTCACGAACAAGCGCAGGACGGGCGATTTGACAGTTTCCAAGACCGTGACGGGCGATGCCGGCGATAAGGACAAGGAATTCCATTTCACCGTTGAGTTGAGCGACAAAACGATCACCGGCACATACGGCGAGATGACGTTCACGAACGGCGTCGCATCGTTCACGCTCAAGCACAACGCCCACGCCACCGCGACGGGTCTGCCTGCCGGTATCACGTACACCGTCACCGAGACCGAGGCTGATACGGATGGTTACACGACCTCGATCAAGGATAATGACAATGTAGAGACCGACGGCGAGGGTACAATCGAGGACGGCGCGACCGACACAGTCGAGTTCACGAACCACAAGGATAAACCGAAGGTCGGCAATCTCACCGTCTCCAAGACAGTCACCGGCGACGGTGATAAGGATAAGTCGTTCAACTTCACGGTCACGCTCGACGATGCGATCACAGGCAAATTCGGCGAGATGGAATTCACCGATGGAGTTGCAAAGTTCACGCTCAAAGACGGCGAGAGCAAGACCGCAATGGGTCTTCCTGCGGGTGTCGGTTATACCGTAACCGAGACCGAGGCTGATACGGACGATTACACGACCTCGATCAAGGATAATGACGATGTAGAGACCGACGGCAAGGGTACGATCGAGGACAGCGCGACCGATACGGTCGAATTCACGAACCACAAAGAGAAGCCGAAGGTCGGCGATCTCACCGTTTCCAAGACAGTCACCGGCGACGGTGATAAGGATAAGTCGTTCAACTTCACGGTCACGCTCGACGATGAATCGATCAACGGTAAATTCGGCGAAATGGAATTCACCGATGGAGTTGCGACATTCACGCTGAAAGACGGCGAAAGCAAGACCGCGACGGGTCTGCCTGCGGGCATCACGTATACCGTGACTGAAGCTGAGGCTGATACGGATGGTTACGAGACCTCGATCAAGGATAACGACGACGTGGCAACCGACGGCAAGGGTACAATCGAGGATGGCGCGACCGATACGGTCGAATTCACCAACCACAAAGAGAAGCCGAAGGTCGGCGATCTCACCGTTTCCAAGACGGTTACCGGCGACGGCGATAAGGATAAGTCGTTCAACTTCACGGTGACGCTCGACGATGCAGTTACAGGCAAATTCGGCGAGATGGAATTCACCGATGGAGTTGCGACGTTCACGCTCAAAGACGGCGAGAGCAAGACCGCAAAGGGCTTGCCTGCGGGCATCGAGTACACCGTGACCGAGACCGAGGCGAACGAGGACGATTACGAGACCTCGATCAAGGATAACGACGATGTAGAGACCGACGGCGTGGGTACCATCGAGGACGGCGCGACCGATACGGTCGAATTCACGAACCACAAAGAGAAGCCGAAGGTCGGCAATCTCACCGTTTCCAAAACTGTCACCGGCGACGGCGACAAGGATAAGTCGTTCAACTTCACGGTCAAGTTAGACGATGAATCGATCAACGGTAAATTCGGCGAGATGGAATTCACCGATGGAGTTGCGACGTTCACGTTGAAGCACGGCGAAAGCAAGACGGCAACGAACCTTCCGGCGGGTGTGACGTACACCGTGACGGAAGCGGAAGCGAACATGGACGATTACGACACATCCTCCACCGGCGCAAGCGGCGTAATTCCCGCTGAATCCACCGCAGAGGCAAGATTCACGAACCACAAGGAGCCGCCACCGCCGCCGGAAGAACACTACGGCAATCTCATCGTGACGAAGACCGTGACAGGCATCGGCGATCTTGATAAGGAATGGCACTTTACCGTGACGCTGTCCGATTCAACGATCAACGGCACTTACGGCGAGATGACGTTCACGAACGGCGTGGCTGAATTCACGCTCAAGCACGGCGAGAGCAAGACGGCGACGAATCTGCCGGCAGGCGTCACGTACACCGTGACGGAAGCGGAAGCCGCGACCGACGGATACACGACGAACGCAGTCGACGCGACCGGCGTCATCCCCGACGGCGGGACCGCGCACGCAAGGTTCACGAACCACAAGGAGCCGCCTCCGCCGCCGGAAGAACACTTCGGTAACCTTACCGTGACGAAGACAGTGACCGGCATCGGCGATCTGACAAAAGATTGGCATTTCACCGTGACGCTCAGTGACACAACGATCAACGGTACATACGGCGACATGACGTTCACGAACGGCGTCGCGGAATTCACGCTCAAGCACGGCGAGAGCAAGACCGCAACGAATCTGCCGGCAGGCGTGACGTATACCGTGACCGAGGCAGAGGCGAACGCGGACGATTACGACACGTCCTCCACCGGCGCAAGCGGCGTGATCCCCGCTGATTCCACCGCCGAGGCAAGATTCACGAACCACAAGGAACCTCGAATTCCGAAGACCGGCGACGACAGTCACCTCGGATTCTGGGCGACGATGTTCGCGATCTCGATGTCGGGCGCTGTCCTGACCGCGATCCCGATACTGCGTCGCCGCGCCGCGACCGCAAGCGGCAGACGGCTCAAACGCAGACGCTGAAAGAAAAGCGGCGGATCATATGATCCGCCGCTTTTGATTTGACGATTTACGAAAAAAAGCCCCGCTTACGCGGGGCTTTTTTCACCCTTCCCTTTTTGCCGCGAGGCGTTTTTCGATCGCTTTTACTATGTACACGCCCGCGATCCCGAATAGCACGCCGAGGACGAACCCCGCGAGAACGTCGGTGGGATAATGCACATACAGATACAGCCGCGAAAACGCGATCAGCGCCGCCAGTATAAGCGCCGCGATCCCCCATTTCCGATGGCGCATGAAGATCACGGTCGCGCCCTCGAAGCTCGCCGTCGTATGCCCCGACGGGAACGAGAAATCGTGCTGTATCTTGCACAGATACGGCCCCGTCAGCCCCGCGACGTCGTATGGACGCGGACGCGCCACGAGCGGTTTGATCGTGATATTGCAGACGATAAGACCGAGGACGAGCGCGACTCCCATCATGAAGCCCGTCGTCCGCGTCTTTTTCGGGATGAGAAGAATGATCGCAAGCGCGATCCAAAATATGCCCGCGTCGCCGAGCAGCGTTATCTTCGGCATCAGAAAATCGAGAAATCCGCACCGAAGATGCTCCGCGATAAAATCAAGTATCGCAAGTTCGCTTTGATTCAAGTTTAATTTCGCTCCTTTCCGTCAGCGCTGGTGCCATTCAAATATCCTGTACCCGTCGTCGGACCGCTTTAAGAACACGTACATATCGAGTACCTCGGGACGGTCGCTGCCGTCGAGATTCAGCATCTGCGTAAACGAGACGTGACACGTCGCGATCCCCTCCGACAGCTCGTAGAATTCGCCGACATAGACGTCCTCGAATCTGTCGCCGTCCGGCTTTTTCTCCATCCAGAGATCGTTCCCGACAGCTTCCACGTCGGCGTACAGATCGGAATCCGGATCAAAATATTTCTTTATCTTGGAAAAGCCCGAACCCGGGACGCGGTGCGTGTACGACGCGTATCCCTCGAGCGCCTCCGTCACAAATCCCGACAGCTCCTCCGACAGCGCGTCGCTGTAAACGACGTCCGCGTAATACGTGTTCGTTTCCTCGTCAAAGCGCACCTCGGCGCGCTTCCCGTCGGGAGCGGTCACGACGACCTCGTTCGGCAGCGCCTCAAGCCCCGTCACCGTGTAAACGTCGCACTGAACGCCCGTGACGCCGCTCGGATAATATTTGAACATATCGGCGCGCTCGCGCACCGCGGTGAGCGCCTCCGTCGAGACGGCGGCGCCGTCGATCTCTGCCGCATATCCGTCGGGGATGTCGATCGTGATCGTGATCAGCTGCGGCGTATCGGGCGGCGGCGGAGCCGTCACGAGCAGAAGCTCGATATAGGAAAATTCGTAGATGCCGAATCCATGCTCCGTCGTCTTGTCCGACAGCGCAAGATTGATCGCCGCAATCTGCTTGTCCCCCGCCCTGACTATATACTTCATCGTGTCGGATTCGCCCGACGAACCGGCGGCGAACGTCAGCTTTGAGTTCCCGATCTCCTCCGAAAGATACGTCATGATCTCCGCCGTCGTGAACGTGCCGGCGTCGTAACGCGCGTCCGCGAGCAGACTCGTATAGTTGACGCCTCCCTTTCCGTCGGAGTTGAAATACGTGTTGAATACGTCCTCGGCGACGTGGCGCGGCTGTACGGCCTCATACTCCGCCAGCCTGTTCGACACTATCCCGACCGCGACCGTTATCGCGAGGATCACGACGATGAGGCAGACGGAATAGACGATATAGAAGCGCGGGATCTTGGCCGCGTGCCTCGAGGGGTCCCTTGATTTATTCATTCGCGCCTCCCTCTCCCCTTGACACGAGGAAGAACGTCGGCATATGGCGCGGCTTCGTGAACGCCTTATACTTGTTCGTCAGTCCCTCGAGCTGATATTCGTCAAAATCTGACGTATCGATGTTGTATTTCGTATAGTAATCCTCGTAATACATCATCGTCGACGAGCCGCCGTCGAGCATTCCGGCCGTGACGGCCCCCTCCGACAGCAAAAGATCGATGATGTCGTTTCGCGTCGCGCCGAGGCTCGACGCCGTTCTGCCGTCAGTAACGACGAGGATAACGACTCCGTCCGCGCGCTGGCCGATCGCGGTGCGCTGCGAGCGTCCCACGTTGCCCTCGGCATAATTGAGCGTCACCGAATTTCCGTCGTTTGTGATCAGGACGTTTCCGTTCTGGAACGACACCGCGTCGCGGATGCCGAGCGCGTCGGCCTCCGCCTTCGTCATATTCTCGACGGCGTGCAGAACGCCGTTATTATCAAATCCTATAAACGTGCGGCGCTGGTTGTCGTTCCACACGCATTCGCCCTTTGAATACGTGAGACCGATCGGATTGTCGCCCGTTCCCGTGCCGCCCACATCGGAAAATTCGCCCGCGTTGATGGCGGCGAGCGCGTCCTCGCGCTCTACGATATCGAATATGCGCGAGCCTATCTTCCCGCTCTTGAAATCGCTCGACGTCCCGACATAGACGCGGGACGGATCGCGCACGAGCAGTATATACGCCTTGAAATTCGACGACGAATACGTCTTATATATCATGCCGTCGATCGCGTTTTCCCATTCGTCGACCGGCACGGGATCGCCTCCCGTCGACGGCGCGCCGCCCGGCTCCGCCGTGTCGACGCCCTCGTTTTTGCCGACGAGCGCGTCCATAGGTATGACAAGCGGCTGCTCCTCGCGGCTTTTTTCCATGATCTGATCAACGACGTCGCCGCCGAGGAACAGTCCCGGGATCCATTTTGTCGCCGACGCCTGCATCGCCGATACGACGAGCAGATCGCGAACCGTCTCGCTCGGTCCTAAGACGAGAGTTCGGCAGAGCGACACGACGCCGAACAGCAAAACGAGTATGACTGTCACAATCACGAGGCACACGCGGAACGCGATAACGGACGCGCGCGAGCGCTTGCGTGCAGGCGCGCGCTCCTCCTCGTCCTCGATCGGATCGTATGAACGCGCGGGACGCTTATCGCGGCGCTTCGGCGGCGGGACCGCGAGGCGCACGCTGCTGCCGCTTTTCGTTTTAAGCTTGTTCGTCTGCGGCGGCAGCTCCGTATTATCTTCGCGCGGCCGCACAGGCATAGGACGCGCCTGCGGCGCGTTCGTATTCGGGCGCACGGGCATAGAGCGAGCCTGTGGTGCGTTCGCATTCGGCTGCACCGGCATAGAGCGTGCCTGCGGCGCGTTCGCATTCGGGCGCACGGGCATTGAACGCGGACGTGCCGTTTGCGGCACGTTCTGCGGCGCGTTTGCATTCGGACGCACGGGCACTGAGCGCGCCTGCGGTGTCTGCTGCGGATGCGCCGCTTGCGGCGCATTTTGCGGGCGGCGTCTTGCGACGCGCGCCTTCGCGTCGGCAGTACCGCGATCCGCATCCGTATCTATGTCAATATCTGTTTCTTCCCTATCCGTTTTTATGTCGAAATCGTTTTCGTTCATCTACGATCCCCCGCAATGGAATTATTTCGCCTCTCCCCGACCGCTTCTTTTCCTGTCCGCAAACACCCATCTCTGCTGCAAGCGGAAGCTGACGAGGAACAGAAGTATATCGACGGGTATTTTTATGAGCGTTCTCGCCGTCGTTGCCGCATCGCCGAGTCCCGTCAAAAACAGCAGCGCCGATACGATCGCCCACGACATCAGCATCATCGATACCGCCACGACAGCGTACCGCGCGTATGCGCGCTTCACGTCGCTGACGCCGCCGAACACGACGCGCCTGTTGACGGTGAAATTCACCGTCGCCGACACGGCTCTCGCCAGCGCCGTCTGAAGAAACGTCTCGAACAGCATGACGCTCGCACCAGCGAGCGAAAGCAGCACGCCGAGCAGATGGAACACGATAATGTCGATGACGGACGAAAAAATCGAGCTGCCTATGTATTTGAATATGATGCCGTAAACGCGGAGCGAATCGCGCACCGGCCTGAAATGCGTCGACGCGTTGCCGTCGATGTATACTGTTTTGATCGGGACCTCCGTGTACGGTATGCGCCGCTGATTCATCAAAAGCAGCATATTCGTCTCGTACTCGTAACGCGATCCCTTCGCTTCCATGATCTCGCCGAGATATTCGGTCGGGATCGCGCGCAGGCCCGTCTGCGTGTCCGTCAGCTTCATCCCGCACAGATAGCGGAACACGAACGAGGTCAGATTATTGCCGAGGCGGCTCTTTTTCGGCACGTCGGGCAGCGAAAAATCGCGGCATCCGAGCGCCAAAACGCCGTTCGACATCGCCTCCGCGCACGCGATTATATCCTCCGGCGTGTGCTGGCCGTCGCCGTCGGCGGTCACGACGCCGTCGACGCCTTGTCTGTTTTCAAGAAAATACGAAAACGCCGTTTTGAGCGCGGCTCCCTTTCCGCGATTGACCTCGTGCGTCAAAACCGTCACCTCCGGCAGCTCTGACAGCTCGTCGAACAAGCGCCGTTTGTCGGCGGCGCTGCCGTCGTTGACGAGGATTATATCGCCGATGCCGGCGTCGATCGCGCCGCGAACGGTGGCGGCGAGCTTTTCGTCGGGGTCAAGCGAAGGTATTACAAGCGTGAAATTGCGTTCGTTCATGTTTTTCTGTGCGATCTCTTATCTTTTCCTTGATTTTTGCATTACCGCCGTCATGACGGCGGCTGCGGCGACAGCCGCGGCGACGACGACGATCGGAACGATCGCAGATCGATCGCTCCGTCTCTCATTCGCGCCGGTGTCGGCAGTATCCTCCGTGACGACCGCGTTCGCGAGCCGTTCTGATTCGAGGCGCTCGGACTCGATCCGCTCCGATTCGAGGCGTTCGGATTCGAGACGTTCCGATTCGAGGCGTTCCGATTCCTCTTTCGCCAAAGCCTCGAGACGTTCCGCCTCCGCGATCTGCGCATACGACATCGGTATATTCTCGAACATATCGCCGATTCCAGTATCGTACCCGACGGTCGTTCTGTAAAGCCCGTATTCGCACGGAGAATGAGTTTTGATCTCGGACGCCTTTGTGATCTTATTGCCGTTTTTGCCGTATATCCAGCCGTAAAACCACGTCCAGTGCTGGGATTTATGGCACATGAACCCCTCCTGCGTCATCTCGAACGCAGTCCTTCCGCCGAAGGCGTCGAGCGGTTCGTCCCAATTCATCACGATCTTATTTTCGCCGTAGAGGTGTATATACGTTTTCGGCGTGTCCCAGACGCCATACAGAGCGGCCGATTCCGGATCGAACGACGCGTCCGCCGCAAGCGGCAGCGCCTCCGCCAGCGTTTCGCTGTTGATCATATGCTGGCCGTGGCCGTATTCGCCGTTGAAATCGTGGCCGACGATGACGTGCGGCTTGAATCTGCGTATCATCTCGATCTGGAAGCGCACCATGTCGTCCTTCGTCATGCCGTTCCTTTTCGCGTTCGCATACGCGTCCTTCGTCGATTCGGAGTATTGATCGACGACGTCGCCGCAGACGGGATAATGGCGCACCCCGACGGTCCACAACCCGTTGAGCTGTTCGTGCGGCCTGTCGTGATACTGGAACGGGTCGGTGAAATACACGACCTGTACGTCGTAGCCGCGCTCGCCGGCGTAATACGGCAGAACGCCCGCGAAGAACAGCTGCTCGTCGTCGACGTGCGTCGTTGCGAGCAAAAGATCGGCCTCGCCGCACGGCGGCTCCCAGATCTGCACCCATTCCGGCGGCTCGCCGTCACCGAACGCGTGGATCTCCGCAATCGACGCTTTGCCGCCGTCAAATCTGAGCGTCAGCGATCTCGGGCTTCGCCCGAAAAGCTCCGCGACGTCGACGAATTCGTGAAGATAGCCGTTTTGGCCGCATTCGATCGTGACGCCGAGGTCGTCGGCGAGCGTCCATTCCCCGTAAATGCGGTCGAATACGATGTAGAGGGACGAGATGCCGGCGTCGGCGGCGATGTCGACGGCTCCGCCGTCGGGGATCGACGTGTACGTCGTTTCGCTGCCGTCGGTGAGACGGGAGACGGAGGTCTCGCCGGACGACGCCGTGACCGTGAGCGTAAGCTCGTCCGCAGCGGCGGCCTCATCCGCAGCGGCGCTCACCGCGGCTTTAGATATTTGCGGGATCGAGATAAAAGCCGCCGCAAGTATCAGCGTCGACGCGAGCGATATCAATGACGTCAGCTTAGTCAAGCGATTGCCTCCGCAAAATGGTTAATCAATATGAAGTATATCATATTTTGCCTGCACTTGCAAGTGTTCAAGGCTATTTTGCGCAAAAACGAGGGGAATTATTGCCCGCCCGCGCGGAATTTTGCAAAGGCCGAGCCTTTGCGAACCGGCCCGTGTTGCGGCAATGCGTTGCGGGGGGAGGGGCTGTTGGGGAGGTAATACATATGCTCAATTTAAATTTGAAAAGGGTTTGGGCAAAGTGTTTATTTTGAGGGAGGCGATGTGCATTGGCTAAAGCCTTAAATAAGGTGAGAAGGTTTGCGTTATATCTAAATTTTCCTTTTCGGCAAAAGATGGAATTGGGAGGAGGACTTTTTCGCGCAAAGATGCGGTTTGGGATGTGGATATTTTCTTCAAAAGATTGCAATTGGATGAGGAACTTTCTTCAAATACGCATTTGGGATGAGGACCCTTTCTTCAAAAGAAAGGGTCCTCCCCCGAACCCCCTCTCCAAAAGAACAACGCGCGTTCGCTGGGTGCGAACAACTCATCGCGGGGCGATTGGTTTCACTGACGCGCTAAAATCCACGAAGTGAAGACTTCCGACGCTACCTATTTTTACGAGGTGAGCTTCTTTTCTTTGAGAAAGAAAAGAACCTCCCTCGTACACCCTCAAGAAAAGAAACGCATCGCCCGTTTGTGTAGCAAGAGCTGTGCAATCGCCGGTTGCCCTACTCTATCTATGCCAACCAAAGCGAAACTGGCGTTTCCATTTGTGAATCCCATTTGTTCGCACGACACGAGCGAAATCTGACGCTGTTAGGAATCGATTTACCAAGACAGAATAACCTCGATCTCGACGCGCCGCGCGGAGGCACGAAAGTTTTTGCTGAAATAATATCGCGGTTTACGCCCCAACCAATTCTTTCCACCGACTGGAGCCGAATTGACGCCACCGGCACGCCGTTTTCTGGGATTGTTAAGGGTCTCTTTGCCGGCCAGCAAAGAGACCCTTAACTCTTTTTTTAACTTTGCAAAGTTTTAGAATAAGAATGGGGAGAATCGCGAAAGAATCGCCTTGTCTCTTTCTACATTTTCAAAAGTTTTATACGGCACGGTGTGCCTCCCCCAACCAAACTAAAGGGGAGCTTTTCAAGCTCCCCTTTAGTTTGCTTCGGGGCGCAGCCCCGAGATCGTCGATATTATTCGCTCTCTTCCGGTTCCTCGACGTCGTAGTCGATATCGGCGTAAAGCTCCTCGTCGAATATATCCGCCACACGGTCAAACTCGTCGTCGTCCGTGATCGTTGTCAATATCATCTCGCCGTCGTCGTCCTCTTCCAATTTCAGGATGACGTATTCCTCGTCGTTATCCGTAGGCGCGAGCGCGTAATACGTCTCCCCTTCCGACTCCGTCTCGCCGATAAGCTCATATTCGCTCTCGTTGCCCTCGTCGTCGGTCAGCGTTACTATATCGCCTATTGAGTATTCTTCTTCAGCCATATGAATGATCTCCTTTCGATCGTTTCGTTTCGGTATAACAATAGTAATATAAAATCGCGCGCTTGTCAAGTCAAACTCGCCGCACCGTCGCCCATTTTTCGACCGTCAGCGCGATTTTGCGTGTCTGCATACGGAAAACAGCGCGCAATCGCCGCAGCGCGGCGATCTCGCCGTGCAGACGTCGCGTCCGAACATGACGAGCCTGTGGCAGAAATCCGTCTGCTCGCACGGTTCGACGAGCGCCGCAACGGCGCGCTCCGCGCGCGCGGGGTCCTTCATGTCCTCGTCATAAGCGCCGAGCCTGCCGCAGATGCGGATGCAGTGCGTATCCGTGACGACGCCAGGGATGCCGTAGACGTCGCCGAGGATCAGATTCGCTATCTTCCGTCCGACGCCGGGAAGCGCAAGCAGCTCCTCCATCGTGCGCGGCACTTCCCCGCCGTATGCGCCGACTATCATCTCCGACATCGCGCGCAGATCGCGCGCCTTGATGCGGTACAGCCCGCACGGACGCACGATCGATTCGATCTCTTCGATATCGCCGCACGCCATCGCGGCCGCGTTCGGGAACCGCAAAAACAGCGGCTCCGCCACCACGTTTACTCTCGCGTCCGTACACTGAGCCGAAAGACGCGCCATCACGAGCAGACGCCACGGATCGCCCTCATATCGGAGCGAGCATTCCGCGTCGGGATACAGTCCGCGCAAAATCTCGACCGCGCGCGCGAAATTCGCGCGCATATCAACACCGCTCATGCCTCGCCTCCGCCGTTCGCGCCGTTGTCCGTATTTGCATCCGTATCCGTGTCAGTATTCGTGTCAGTATCCGTGTCCGTGTCGGATTCGATCACAAGATCGAAATAATTCGTGAATACGTCGCGGACCGCCATGCCTGCCCACGCGCCCTTCGAGCCATGCTCGATGACGCACGTCGTAACGATCTCGGGGTCCGACAGCGGCGCGAATCCGACGAACACGGCGTTATCGCTGCTGTTGGAGCCGAGCTGCGCCGTACCTGTTTTTCCGCCGACCTTGATCGGATAATTGTCGAACAGCGTCGCCGTCGTGCCGGATTCCACGACCTCCGACATCGCGTTTAAAATAATGTCGACCGTCGCCTGCGATATCTCGATCTGGCTTTTGATCTCCGTCCCCGTCGTCTCGAGCGTTTCTCCCGAGAACGTCCTGACCGAATCGAGTATGTGCGCCCGATAACGCACGCCGCCGTTTATGAGCGCCGACATATATACGCTAAGCTGGAGCGGCGTGAACAGATTGTCCGACTGGCCGATCGCGGCGGCGAGCGTGTCGCCCGGGTTCCAGTTGTCAAGTCCATGCTCCGTTCTGTAATCGGGACCGGCGAGCGCGCCCGTTTTTTCTGGCAGCTCGATGCCGGTGTCCTCGCCGAGACCGAACGCGCGGCAGTACCTGTTCATCGTCTGGATCGTGAGCCGTCTGCCGATATCGTAAAAGAAATAGTTGCACGAGACGCGCAGCGCCTCCGACACGTTGACGGCGCCGTGATTGCGTCCGCTTTGCAGATATATCCAGCATCGCGGCGTATAACCCGAATCCTTGTAATACATATAGATGCCCTCGTCCACGATCGTCTCGGTCGGGGTTATGATCCCCTCCGTCAGCGCCGCCGCCGCGACGGCGGGCTTGAACGTCGAACCGGGCGGATATGTGCCTGCCAGCGCTCTGTTGACGAGCGGACGCGCCTCGTTGCTGCTCAGCTCGGCAAGATCGTCCCTGTATGTCGAAAGATCGTATGTCGGATACGATGCGAGCGCTCTGATCGCGCCCGTTTTCACGTCAATCGTCGCGATCGCGCCTGCGTTCGCATCCTCGCCGTTCCGCTCCTCTCCGATCGCGGCCGCCTGCGCGTGGATGTATTCTATATTGTCGTAAAGCGCCTTTTCGGCCGCGCGCTGAAGATCGATATCGATCGTGAGATATATATCGTCGCCGGCGACCGGTTCCTCTGTTATCTCCTGCCCGATGATGTTGCCGTATTCGTCCTCCGTTATCACCATCGTGCCGTCCATGCCGTGCAGCTTATCCTCGAACGCAAGCTCGACGCCGCTCACGCCGACGATCGCGTCGAGCGGATAGCCGAGTTCCGTATACATTTCGACGTCCTCGCTCTGTATTTTGCCCGTCATGCCGAGTATGTGCGAGGCGACGCCGGGTTCGCAGTAAACGCGCTTTGCCTCGACCTCGACCGAGTATCCGCGCAGCGCGCCCTCCTTCAGATACGTGATCAGCCCGATATCGACGTTCTCAGCCACCGTGTACGGCACCCGCACAGAGAAATCCCGCGACTCCATGTCGTATCGCAGGCGCAGAAGAAAATCAGCCGTGCGCGCGTCGTACAAAGGCTCGCCGTCGCCGTCCACAAGGCCGTATCTCTTCGTCAAAACGTCGATTATGTAGTCGAACGTCACCGACGTCGGATCGTTCGCAAGCTCGGACGCCGCGTGCAGCTCGCGCCCCATATAGAAGCCCGATATCTGATTCTCGAATACGGACGCCGCATACGGATACGTCTGCCCGTCGATGACGGTGCCGATATCCTCGATCTCGAGCGTCGTCAATAAGCGGCTGAAGCGCCGCTTATTCTCGGACGATTCGAGAAACGATTCGTCAAGCTCGTATTCGGGGAACGTCCCGCGCCCGGGAAATTTGATCTCGGAAAATTCGTATTCCGCCTCCGAACCCGATATTTTTTCATAAATGCGCAAAAGCGCCTCGTTTTCCTCCGCGTTCGACGTCGGCAGCGTGCCTCTGTCGAGCGTGATATTGTACGAATACTCGTTTTTGACGAGCGGCGTACCGTTGCAGTCGAAGATCTCGCCTCTCTGCGCCTGTATCGTCACGACGCGGCCGCGCACGCCGTCTGTGACGAGCGGATAATAGTCGCGCGCCGCGATCTGCACGTTTATCAGCCGCGCCGCAAACAGCAGGCATATCAAAACGAATATCGCGATCAGCGACAGAAGCCGGCTCGTATGTCTGTTTTCCATTATGTATCACATCCGCGACCCCGCCGCGTCCTTTCGTTTTATTTTCAGTCCTGCTCCGTTTCGGCGCGCTTTTTGCGGAAGATGAGATAGACGGGCAGAAGAATTATCGCCGGTGTGGGCGAGCAGACCGCCGTCGCCGCCAGCTCGGGCAATATCACGGCGCCGAATACGGCGCCGAAATCAAACGACGGCCATGTCAGAAAGACGTACAAAAGCGTGATGAACATCCGCGCCGCGCAAACTGCGGCGTCGAATATCAAAAACAGCAGAACTGTCCGCCTGTAATAGTCCTCGGCGACGACGCCGCATATATAGCCGACGAGCATATACGCGAGCGGCAGCACCGTTATCCCCGCGCCGCCGAGCGTGTCGGCGACAAATCCGATCCATATGCCGTAAACGGCTCCGGCGCGTCCGCCGTCGTACATCCCGATCGCCATCACCGTGACAATGAGGATGTCGGGCGACGCCCCGAACGGACGGAACCGTGCGAAAAACGTCGTTTCGAGCAGTATGAGCAGCACCGACAATACGATGTAAAGCGCATATTTTACGATCGTTGAGACCGCGACGCCGGAGCGCATTTTCTCGCCGACGACCGTCGCGCGTCCGAAGATCTGCGATATCGGACGCATCTGTGCGCGGCGGCTCACGCCGCCGTCAGTTTTGGCCCGTCTATTCGCCATTTGCGCCGCCGCCCTCCTCGTCGCGCACAGTCTCATACGAACGAATGACCATGACGCGCGTGATGTCGGTCAGATCGGCCGCCGGCCTTATGTACGCAACCTTTGTGCGGCTGTATTCGTCGTCCTCGACCCTCTCCACGAATCCGATCACAAGATCGCGCGGATATATGCTGCCGAGTCCGCTCGACAGCACTCTGTCGCCGACCTCGACGGTTGAATCCTGCGACAGATACGAAAGGCGGCACAGCCCGTCCGTTCTCATCGAGAAATCGCCCTCGAGCAGTCCGACCTCGCCCGTCCTCTCGACATAAGCGCCGACGCTCGACGACGACTCGAGGATCGTAAGCACCTGGCACCATCCCGATCCGGCCTCTCTCACGTATCCTACGATGCCGTCCGACGTTATGACGGGCATATTCGCATAAACGCCGCTCTCCGTCCCCACGCCGAGCGTGAACACCGTCATATAATTGCCGATCTCGCGGCCGACAATGTCGGCGACGGCGAGATCGTAGTCCGTATGCTCTCTCACAAGGCCGAGATAATCGTACAGCCACTCGTTCATCTGCTCGATCTCGTCGATCCTGTAGCCCCTGTCCTCAAGCTCGCGCAGTCTGCGCTTCAAATCCTCGTTTTCCTTTTGCAGCCTGTCGAATTCGGTAAAATAATCGGTGAAGCCTTCGACGGCGTCCGTGACGCTCGTCATGAGCCGCTGGAGAGGCGACAACACAGTCACGACGGCTCCGCGCACATAGCTTGACAGTCCCATCAGCGAAAGCACCGACGGGACTATTACAAGCGCGAGCGCGACGCACAGCGCCGCGATGAAGAATTTATTTGAAAAAAGCTTCTTTGGCATTGCGTTCTCCATGCAAAATCGGCGGACGGCGAACGTCAGCCGAGTACGTACCTCGATATGGCTTGTCCGATCGCTACGACGTCGCTCGATCCCGTAAATTCAAATCTTACGCGGCCGAGTCCCGTGAAAAACAGCTCGAGATCGCCGTCGTAGCCGAGCAGTCCCGCCGTTTCGACGGAGAACGCCACGATGCGGTTGTACGGCATCGACGTGAAATCCTTGCGCGTGCCTGTCACTCCCTGCTTGTTCACCGAGATTATGCGCTTATTCGTGAACACGACGTAATCGCGCACGACGGTGTACGAGCCTATCGCCTCTTCGCCCGGGATCAAAAGCGGCTCTATCTCCTTTGAATGAGCGTCGTCGTCGCGTCCGAGCTTGAAAACCTTGCCGTTTTGGAAATCGATCATTATGTATTCACCTCGTTCTGTATTGTATAGCGCCCGGGAATTTGTCCTCGGATTCAAGCACGCGGCCGATCCCGATCGCGACCGAATCGAGCGGATGCTTCGGTCTGCGCACCCTGATGCCGGTCAGTCCCGACAGCAGTATGTCAAGTCCGCCGAGCAGAGCGCCTCCGCCCGCGAGCATGATGCCGTTGTCATATATGTCGCCCGAAAGCTCCGGCGGCGTCGATTCGAGCGTCGTGCGGAGCGCGTCGACGATGTGCGAAACCGTCTCCTGTATCGCCTCGCGTATATTTGCGGAATTGATTCTTACCGTCGCGGGGAGTCCAGACAGAAGATTGCGTCCGCGCACCTCCATCTCGCCCCTGTCCGCGGCCGGATGGACCGATCCGATCGCCTTTTTGAGCATTTCCGCGGTCGTATCGCCGATAAGCACGTTGCATTTACGGCGCAGATAATTGACGATCGCCTCGTCAAGCTCGTCGCCGGCGACGCGCAGTGAATTTGAAAGCACGATCCCGCCGAGGCTTATGACGGCGACCTCGGTCGTACCGCCGCCGATATCGATCACCATATTGCCGCGCGATCCGCCTATCTTAAGTCCGGAGCCTATCGCCGCCGCGATCGGCTCCTCGATGAGCGCCACGCTCTGCGCGCCCGCCTCGAGCGTCGCGTCCTCGACGGCGCGCTTCTCGACCTCGGTGACCCCGTATGGGATGCATATGACGACGCGCGGGCGCGTCAGCATCGTGTTGCCCGACACCTTGCGGAAGAACTGATGCAGCATCGCCGCCGCGACGTCGAATTCCGCGATGACGCCGTCCTTGAGCGGACGCACGGCCGTGATAGATCCCGGCGTGCGTCCGAGCATGAGCTTCGCCTCGGAGCCGACGGCGACGACCTTTCCCGTCCTCGCCTCCACGGCGACGACGGACGGTTCGCGCAGCACTATTCCCTTTCCCTTGACGCATACGAGCGTATTCGCCGTACCAAGATCTATACCAATGCTTCTTGACATTTCAAAACAGGCGCGCGGACGCGCCGTTCCTTTCGATTATGTTTTGCCCGCCGCCTCGGCTATGACGTCGACGCCGGCAAGATAAAGCAGTCTCGCCGTCGCCGCCTTCGGCATTCCGGTCACGTTGAAGTAGTCGCCGGATATACTGCGCACGAACACGCCCCCGAGCGATTGTATGCCGTATGCTCCGGCCTTGTCAAACGGCTCGCCCGTCAAAATGTAATTCTCGACGGCGCGTCCGTCAAGCTCGTACATGGCGACGTCCGTCGCCACAGTCTCGGAATATATCCTGCCGCCGCCGGCGACGCATACGCAGGTGTAAACGGTGTGCGTTTTCCCCGACAGCAGTCCGAGCATACGCCTCGCGTCGGCGGCGTCCTTCGGCTTGCCGAGGATCTCGCCGTCCGGCGCTGCCACGACCGTATCGGCCGCGACGACAATGCGGTCGGCGCAGACTGCCGACGCCGCCTCCGCCTTTCTTCCCGCTATGATCGCGACGGCCTCTGCCGCCGAAACGTCGCCGACAGTCTCGTCCGCGTCGGTGACAAGCACGTCAAAATCAACGCCGAGCGATCGCAAAAGGTCGGCGCGCCTCGGCGACGCCGAGGCGAGTATGATCTTTTTCACTTATTTGATGCCCGTGGAGCCGAATCCGCCCTCTCCGCGCTCCGTCTTTTCAAGCTCCGCGACCTCGACGAGCTTCGCCGAATAGATCGGGATTATCATGAGCTGCGCTATTCTGTCGCCCGGGTGGACGGTGAACAGCGCGGAGCCGTGATTCTTCAGCGCCACGCAAAGCTCGCCCCTGTAATCGGGATCGATCAATCCGATGCCGTTTGCGAGCGAGATCCCGCGCTTAGTCGCAAGCCCGCTGCGCGCGCATACGACGGCGGCGCATCCGTCCGGCACCTCGATCGCGATGCCTGTCGGTATCGATTCGATCTCGCCGACGGCGAGCGTAATGCTCGTATCGCCGCAGTAGCGCAGATCGAGCGCCGCGGAACCCGCGGTCGCGTATTGTGGAAGCGGCGCGTCCTCGCGCAGACGTTTGAATTTAAGTTCGACTCTGACCATGATGATATTTCCTTTCTTTTTGCCTGCTTGTTATTTTTCTTTTCTTCCGCCCGACGGCGCTTTTATGCGCCTTATATCTCCGCGCGGCGGTGTGCCGCGCTTATATGCGTCGATTACCGCGTCGACGGCGGCTCCGTCCTCGTCGGTGAATATGAAATGACGCGCGCAAAGGCCGATCTTTTGCAGTTCGTCCTCCTTGTCCGCCATATAGACGGGGACGCTGTTGTATATGACGGTGCCGCACGATCGCAGCCCCCACATCGGGAAACGCGCGCCGCGCCTGTCGGTCAGCCATACGGGATCGCGTCCGCACGCGCATCTGCCGCCTGCGGCGGCATGGATTATGCAGCGTCCCGTCGTCATCAGCGGCACGCGTCCGTACACGATCGCCGCCGACGGCGCCCTCGCCGCTATGTCCCTCATCTGCGCCGCCGTCGCCTCCGGCGACAGCGTTACGATATCCGCGCCCGCGCGGAGCGCGGCTGATGCGGCGTCCGTGCCGCAGATATTGAATCTGTGACTTGCCGTGACGGAAAGGCCGTATCCGTCGGTGAGCGCCGTCTGTCCCGCGCCCGATATTAAGGCATATTTCGCGCCGCTCAGAACGGCGCGTTCGATCGCGTCCCTGACGGCCGCCTCGTCCGAATCGACTATCACGGGCGGGAGCGTGAATCCGTCCGCAATACTATCATACTCGTCGAGCGGCAGATATATGCGGTCAAAATACGCGCGCGCCGCGTCCGTTACCGCATCCGCGCGCAAAAATTCCGCCGTCAATATCGGCCGATCGGGCCGCTTTATGCGTTCGCAGACGACAGGACGGCTCCCGCCGTATTGACGCCGCCCCGCAAGCGCGGCCGCGGCGCGCCGCCGCAGCTCGTTTATCGCCGACATACTCATTATCAGGCCGTCGCCGACCTCGATATCAAATTTCGTATCCGGCGTCACGGCATATCCCGTGCCGCCGAATTTTGACAGCCTCTCCGCGACTCCCGCCGCCGTCAGCGGTCTCGATATCGCCGCGTCCGGCGCGCCGCCCGTCACGGAAACGGCCCTGCCGTTCGCCTCGACCGTCAAAAACGACGGCTCGCCGGCGATTATCTTGGCGCTGATCTTATCGATCGGCACGTCCGCTATATCGGGTATCTCGATCCGCTCCGCGCGCGTCGAGGATTTATCCTCCTCCGTGCGCACTCCCATCATCGCGTCGGGATCGTCCCTGACCGCGCCCGTGAAATACGCGTCCGTGAAGCCGGAGCGCGAGAACACGCGCGCCAGCGCTGCGATCTCGTCAGGCTCCGCGTCGCGTTCCTCGTCGATGAGCCGCCTGTACAGCGACGTCGCCGCGTAAACGTAATCGGGGGCGCGCATACGTCCCTCGATCTTGAGCGAGCATACGCCGAGCGACAGTATCTCGCGCATATGGCCTGCAAGGCACATATCCTTCGGCGACAGCGGATAGCAGACGCCGCCCGCGCATTCGTAAGGCAGCCGGCACGGCTGGGCGCATTCGCCTCTGTTGCCCGATCTGCCGCCCACAAGCGAGCTGAACAGGCACTGACCCGACACGGACACGCACACGGCTCCATGCACGAACATCTCGATGCCGATCGGCGACCGCTCCGCGAGCGTTTTGATATCGCTGTGCGACAGCTCGCGGCCGCACACCATGCGCGAAAATCCGACGCCGGCGAAATATTCCGCATCGCGGACGCTGTGTCCGCCCGCCTGTGTCGAGGCGTGCAGCTCCATCCCCGGAAATTCGTTTCTCATGCGTGCGGCGAGTCCGAGATCTGACACGATCGCGGCGTCCGCTCCCGACTCGTATATGAGGCGCGCCGTCTCGAGCGCGCCTTCCATATCGCGGTCAAAGAGCGCGATATTGAGCGTTACGTGCGCCTTTATCCCGTGCGCGTGCAGGAGCGAAACGGCGCGGAAAAGCTCGTCCGCGTCGAAGTTGCGCGCGTTCGCGCGGGCGTTATACGTGCCGGTGCCGAAATATACCGCGTCGGCTCCCGCCGCGACTGCGGCGGCGAGCGCCTCGGGCGTACCCGCCGGAGCGAGCAGCTCCGGCTTTTGGACGTTCACCAGCTTATTCGATCCCGAGCTTTGATTTCAGCTCCGCGTTTTCGCTTTTCAGTCTGTTGACGTTCGCCGTATAGAGCGCCACCTGCGCCTCGAGATTCTTGACTTTTTTGTCGAGTCTCGCGCGTTCGCAGTTGTATTCGAGCGCGCACAGAAGCGCCGCCTCCGTCTTGGAGCAGCGCACGTTGCGCTTCGTCATTTCCGTGATCTTTCGATCGAGTTCGTGTACGACGTAGTCGACGAAATCTTCGTTTTCATCGGTTTTAACCGTCATCGCGATGCCGGCGATCTCGATATCATACTTCTCCATGTCCGATCTCCTTACTGTCTTTTTTAAATTCTTCTTGAAATCATTCGCGCCATGATATATAATATGCAGTGTCAGCCGCGCTTTATCGCGCGCATTATGGGATTATACGTATCTATTATAATATATTCGGCGCTGTAATGGAATAGATTTTTCAAAAATTTTCTCGGCAAATAACGAGTGTGTCGGAAAATTGTACATTTTTCGCGGCGGAGGTTCGGTTTTTATGGAAAATAACAGACGCGTCATACTTTGCAAATACGGCGAAGTCGCGCTCAAGGGCGCGAACCGTCCGACGTTCGAAGCCGCCATGATGCGCGAGCTGCGCCGGCGCGCGAAAGAGATCGGCGCGTTTTCTATCTGGGCGGCGCAAAGCACCGTTTATATCGAGCCTGACGACGCGGACGCCGCGTCCCGCGTCGACGAAATGTACGACGAGGCCGCGCACGTATTCGGATTTTCCGGCATCTGCGTCGCCGCCGTCGCCGACAAGGACATCGGCGATATGCGGCGCGTCGCCGCCGAATATATTCCCGAACGCATTTCGGGCGCGCGCACGTTCAAGGTCGAGGCGAAGCGCTCCGACAAGCGGTTCCCGATGAAATCGCCCGAGATCGCCGCCTCCGTCGGCGAGGCGATCCTCGACATTATGCCGGATCTCTCGGTCGATCTGCGCGCTCCCGACGTCGTTGTGACCGTCGAGGTGCGCGAGCGCGGCGCCTATATCCACGCGGGGCAAGAGCGCGGAGCGGGCGGTCTGCCCGCCGGCACGAACGGACGCGCGCTTCTGCTTTTGTCGGGCGGCATAGACAGTCCGGTCGCCGGATACATGATGATGAAGCGCGGCGTCGCCGTCGACGCCGTTCATTTTGAGAGCATCCCGTACACGAGCGAGCAGGCGCGCGGCAAGGTGCTTGCGCTCGCCTCGATCCTCACCGATTGGAGCCTCGCGATCCGCGTTCACGTCATCTCCGTCACGCACATACAGGAGGTGCTGCGCGACGTCTGCGACAACGATTATTTCACGATCCTTCTGCGTCGGTTTATGATGACGCTTGCGGAAAAGACGGCGCGTCACACGGGCGCGCAGGCGCTCGTCACGGGCGAAAGTCTCGGTCAGGTCGCGAGCCAGACGATGCAGGCGCTGACCGTGACGGACGCCGTCGTCTCGATGCCCGTGTTCCGTCCCTGCATCGGGATGGACAAGGAGGACATCATCTCAGCCTCGCGCAAGATCGGCGCGTTCGAGACGTCGATCCTCCCCTACGAGGACTGCTGCACCGTATTCACGCCTCAGCATCCGAAGACGAGGCCCGAGCTTGACCGCGTGATCGAGCAGGAATCGCGCCTCGATTTCGACGCGCTCTGCCGCGAGGCGTGGGACTCGCGGAAAGTCTACTACGTCCGCCGCGGCTGCGAGCCGCGCGAATACGACGCTCGCCGCGACGGGTGACGAGATATTTATGTTTTTGGGGCGTTGCCCCAAACCCCACTTAAGGAACTTCTTATAAGAAGTTCCTTAAGAATCTTCAAGAATTTTTATGACAGGGGCTATGGGGCAAGTGTGTTCGTCTCTGCATCTGTCGTTCATGCAATGGCGAAGTAGTCGCGCGAGCGCGAACACCGATGGGTTTCGCGGGGCAAGGCCCCGCACCCTGACTCAAATGGAGCCTTTCCGCAAGCGGAAAGGCTCCATTCATAATCAATGCAATATTATGTTGCAAACGGCAGCATCCGATTTTCCATCGTGCGCCGGCGGCGCGGACCGAATTTATCGGCGCTATATCACATAAAACAGGATCGCGATCAATTGCAGCACGCTGCCCGCGACGACGAACAGATGGAACACGGAGTGCATATACCGTTTCCTTGTGCCGAATCCGTACAGGATCGCGCCGACCGTATACGAAATGCCGCCCGCCAAGAGATACCACAGCGCCGGCGCAGGAAGCGCCGCGAGCGCGGGCTTTGCAGCGAACACGATGCTCCATCCCATCCCGATATAGCACAGCATTGAAAAAGCCCTGTACTTACGCAGATCGATCGCGGTAAAGACGGTCGCGAGCGCGGCGAGTCCCCACACGACGCCGAACAGTCCCCAGCCCCAGCCCGGCGAATATCTGCGGATGCGCGTCAGCACGATCGGCGTATACGTGCCGGCGATCAGAAAATATATCGTGCAGTGATCTATGACCTGCATCACCTTTTTCGCCATATTCGGCCGCAGGCCGTGATAAACGCTCGACATCGTATAAAGCGTTATCAGCGACGCGCCGTAGACGGCGGAGCCGACGACGGCCCACGCGTCGTGATGCAGCGCGGACACGATCACGCACAAAACGAGCGCGACGACGCCTATCGCGCCGCCTACGATGTGCGAGATCATATTGAACATTTCCTCCCCGTGCGTATAATCGGGAAGATTTCGTTTGCAGAGCGGAGTGCGGCGTGTGCGCGCGTTCTTCGTTTCGGTCATGGGATCACAGTCTCCTTTCCAAATCCCTTGTGCGCATATTTTATCCCATAAAGACCCCGATTTGCAACCTACCGATAGAGAACGCGTCTCGCCCGTTCGTTCCGCGCCGGTAGAGAGCGGGAAAGCTGTCTCTACCGGCGGTAGAAAATCCGTATTCTGCGGGCATTTTAAGGGCCAACGAAAAAGACCGCCGGCGCTCGCGTCCCGCGGTCCATATTATATTTCCTTAGCTCTGCCGAAGTATTTGCATCCCTCCGGCACTATGATCTCGATCGCGCGGTCGCGTATCCCGACCGTCACGTCCGTGTATTCGCCGCCGAATTCGCCGTCCGTCGTCCATGAGACAGGCTCCTCCGATACGATCCTCATCCATGACGTCGAGAACACATACGCCTCGAATCCGTCCGCCTGACGCTCAAACAGCGCCTTTGCAAGCTTGCGCAGACGGCGCGCCGTCGACGGCATCTTGAACAGCATCACCTCAAATTTGCCGTCGTCGAGCGACATCGGCGTTTTGAGCGGCAGTCTCATTCCGCCGACTGAACGCGAATTCGACGCCATCCCGTATACGAACTCGCCCTCGACCTCGCCTCCCTCGTATTCGATCTTCATCTTATACGGACGGAGCGCAAGACGCAGGCGCGACGCGCCGTGAAAGAAATACGCGACTCTGCCGAATATGTTTTTCCATTTCTGCGGCGTGCTGTACGACGTATCCGTGAACGTGCCGAACGCGGCCACATACACGAACGGCCGATCGCCGAGGATGCCGATATCGCATCCGCGCGCCACGCCGCGCGCGATAACGTCGGCGGCGTCCGGCATAAACGTCGGGATATCGTGGCTGCGCGCGAAATCGTTGACAGTTCCGGCCGGAATATAGCCGAGCTTCGGCAGCTTTACGCCGTCGTCCTTCATCTTTATGAGCGCGCAGATCGCCTCATTGAGCGTTCCGTCGCCGCCCGAAACGGCGACGACGTCATATGCGCTGCCCTTTTCCGTTATGATCTCGGTCAGATGTCCCTTATGCTGCGTCGTCTCGACGGTCACCTCGAAGCCGCCGACAACGAGCCTGTCGATCATTTCAAGCAGATATCGTTCAGTTCCGGTAACGCCCGCCACAGGATTGGCGAGAAGCAGGAGCTTTTTCATCCGGCGCCTCCTTACCATCGATTTATACGGACATTATACACACTTCACCATGCTTTTTCAATATGCAAAATGTTAACGATTTGTAAACTCTCCAACAATTTTCACGTACATATTGCCACACCGCACGATTTAGAGTATAATTTATCATAGCTTGTCGGACGGAGTGTGCATCAGCTATGGAATTCAAGGATAAGACAAAATCGGGATCGATGGCGAAACGGCGGTCGGAGACCGCAGTCGGCATCGCGATCGCCGTCGTGATCGCGGCTGTGATAATCACGGCTGCGTGCTTTGCGATAGCGCATATTTTCAAAAGCGATAATAACGCCGGAGGCGGGGACGGCACCGATGGCGGCGGCGGATTTTTGGGCGGCCTTTTCGGCGGCAGAGACGAGGAAACGACGACGCCGTCCGTCGGCAACGACGGCGAGATCGTCGAGCTGCCGGACTGGATCACTGTCGATCTTTTGCCGAAAAACGAATTTTCGCGCCCCGGCGAGCCGACAGATGAGATCGTCGGCATCGTAATTCATTACGTCGGCAATCCGTCGACAACGGCTAAAGCGAACCGCAATTATTTCGCGAGCCTCGCCAAATCGGGCGAAACTTACGCGAGCAGCAATTTCATCGTCGGTCTCGACGGCGAGGTGATCCTCTGCGTCCCGCTCGGCGAGGTCGCGTACTGCTCCAATTTTCGCAATCACGACACCGTTTCGATCGAATGCTGCCATCCCGACGCCGAAGGAAAATTCAACGATGAAACATACGCGTCCCTCATCAGGCTGTGCAGATTCCTCGTCGACGTCTACGGCATTACGCCCGAAAACGTGATCCGCCACTACGACGTGACGGGTAAAATGTGTCCGAATTACTACGTCGAGAATGAGGACGCGTGGCGCGCGCTCGTCGACGATATTTTCGCCGAGCCATACGCGGACACGGAATCTTCTACGGCTGCATAACATCGTTAGACGGCTGTAGAATATCTCGCGCTAACCGTAATAATCAACCGGAGCTTCCGCCACAGAAGCTCCGGTTCGTTTATTGAAATATACCTGCGCCGCGTTCCGGCTTGCCCTTTCGCACACGAACGCGCATCGCAGAGGCAAACACACTTGCCCTCACCAATCGGTGTTCGCGCCCGCACGACTACTTCGCCCTTGCACGAACGTACATCGCAGAGGCAAACACACTTGACCTCACCCTTCGGTGTTCGCGCCCGCGCGACTACTTCGCCCTTGCACAAACGTGCGGCGCAGAAACGAACACACTCACCTTAAACCATCGGTGTTCGCGCCCGCGTGACTACTTCGTCGATGCACGAACGTGCGGCGCAGAGGCAAACGCACTTGCCCTATAACCCTGTCAAATAAGTTTTGAAGAGATTCTTAAGGGGGCAGATGCGAAGCATCTGCTAACTTTCCGCTTGCGGAAAGTTCGACTTCATTATAAGAAGTTCCTTAAGTCAGGGTTCGGGGTGAAACCCCGAATATAATAAAATCACTTTATCGCCGAGAGGCTGCGGCGGACGGCGCCCGCCGCCGATACCATTTGCGCGAAGAATCCCGCGGCGCGGGCGAACAGGGGCGTTTTCGTCACGTCATAGGCGAAGATGCGCTCGTCGGACAAGATCGGACGCAGGATCGATTCCGCCTCCGACTGCGTCAGCGCGTCGCCGAGCTTCACGCCGGCGAGATGCGCCTGACATTCCGCAAGCAGCGGATCCGTACTCGGTACGAACGGCTTTCCCTCGTCGTCGACGGCGAGCAGATACCGGCACCAGCACGCGTATACGAGCGGCACAGCCACAAGCGCGTCCATGTCGAGGCCGCGCGCCATGTACTCCTTCACGGTCTGACCGAACCGCACGCCCAGCTTCTGCGACGTGTCCGTCGCAATGCGCTGCGGCGAATCGGGCATGAACGGATTCGGCAAACGCACGTTCACAACCTCGTCGATGAAATCGCGCGGCGAGATGATGCCCGGGTCTGTCACGACCGGCAGTCCCTCCACATATCCGAGCCTGTTTACAAGACGGCAAAGATCCGCGTCCTTCATCTCGTCGCTGATCAGCGAAAAACCGAGCAGACATCCGTATACGGCAAGCGAGGTGTGAAGCGGATTCAGACACGTCGAGACCTTCATGCGCTCCGTCTTCGCCACCGTCTCGCGGTCGGTGAATATGACGCCGACAGTCTCAAGCGGCGGACGTCCGGCGGGGAATTTGTCCTCGACGACGAGATACTGCGGCGCTTCCGCATTCACAAACGGCGCTATGTACGTGCTTTTCGCAGTAACAACCGTCTCCGTGTCGGTGAAGCCCTCGTCGTTTAAAAGCTTCGCCACGCGCGCGTCGGGACGCGGCGTGATCTTGTCTATCATCGAACACGGAAACGCAACGCTCCCCTCGTCAGTGAGCCATTCGCCGAAGCCCTTCGACAGCGCGCCGCGCTCTATCCATCCGTTCGCATACGCCATGACAGCGGCTCTCAGCTTGTCGCCGTTGCCCGAGCAGTTGTCCATCGACAAAAGCGTTATCGGATGCGCGCCGCTTTCGTAGCGACAGCTCAATAAATACGTGAGCTGCCCCATAAACGATCCGGCGTCCGCCGGCGCGTAATCGAGATCGCGGATCGCCTTCGGGATCGCGTACCCCTTTTCCGTGATCGTGAAGCTTATGAGCTGAAGCGACTCCGACGCGAATATCTCCCGCAGCCTCTCCATGCCGTCGGCGACATAGATCGCCTCCGCCACGCTGCCGATCGGGGATTTTTCGACGTGTCCGTCGCCATGCAGCGTCACAAGCAGCGACACATTGTCATACGGCGCGTATATCTTCTCTATGATCTCGCCGTCAAAGCCTTCGGCGGCTATGACGCCGCGATCATACGCGCCGCTTTGCAGCATCCGCTCGCAAAGCGCGCACGGGAACGCGCGAAAAATGTTTCCCGCGCCGAAATGGAGCCATCCCGGGTTCTCCCGCGTTCGTTTCACCATCGCTCCCCTGTCATAGGGGAATTTCAAATCGTGCAGCGTCGCCATGACGTTGTCCTCCCGTCTCAGTATTTCGTTATCGGCAGCGACTCGTCGTCGCTGCCCTTCTTTATCGAGCGAATCTCTATCGGATACGATACCTTGTCGTTGACGTGTACGGTCACCGTCTGCCCCGCGCGCTTGCCGAGCAGCGCTTTCCCGACCGGCGACTCCTTTGAGATGCAGTCGTTGAATACGTCGTTCCTCATCGTCGTGACGATGCGGATGACGCGCTCCTCCTCATCCTCAGGATAATAGATCGTCACCTCGTCGAACAAGCCGACGACGCCCTCGCGCGAATCCGGCTTTATTACGACCGCGGTGCGGATCATATTCTCCAGATACCGTATGCGGCTGTTGTTGGAATTCATCTCTCGCTTTGCCGATCTGTATTCGTCGTTCTCGGAGAGATCGCCGAGATCGCGCGCCGATTTTACGGCTTCCTTAAGCTTCGCGCGTCTCGCTATTCTCTCCTCGATCTCGGCCTTCATCTTGTCGATGTCGACCTGCGTCAGCTCGTTGTGCATCCCGCGCCTCCGTCAGTCAAACGTCGCCACGTATTCGATCGAGGCGACCTTTCCGTCCGTAAACGTCACAGTCACGTCGACGCCGTCGCCGTGATAGATGATGTTGCCGGCATCGGTGCGTGACTCCTCGCCGTAAACGGCGAACGCGTCGGCTTCGCTCGATCCGATCGAAAGCCCTTCGGGCGTCGATACGAGATCGTCCTTGACGAACAGCGAATAAATTCTGCGTTCGCCGTTGTTCTCGTAGACGGTGATCTCAACGCTGCCGTAGTTGTAGTTGACGTCGGTCCCCTGGAATGCGCACGACGGCGATTCATACGTCGATACGGGATCGCCGAGCGACGCGATCACGGGGTCCGCGAGCGCGTTCATCTCGATCGTGACGCCGTTGTAGACGAACACTGCCGACGTCGCCGACGGCGTTTTGCCGGTGTCGGGAGTCGATCCGTTCGTCGACTGTCCGTCGCCGCCGTCGGTTTCGACAGTCTCGCCGCCGCAGGCGGCAAACGAGATCAGCGTAAGCGCGCAAATAATGAGTGCAAGAATTCTTTTCATGATTTTATCCCTTCCTGATTTTTTTATTTTGATCGGGAACCTCCTTTCATGGGGAAAGGCGGCTCCCGAGTCCTTACCTGATTGCTGTCAGCGACTTATATCGGCGCGGCTGCATTTTTCACAAGGCAAGGCCTGCCGCCCCCGTCATCCGACCGCTCCGAAATGGACGAGATGCCCGAGTTCCGAAAGCTCCTTTTCCTGCGCCGCGATCATTTCGTCGTAGAATTTCTCCTTCTCCGACCACACGGACGCGTAATCGGCCTCGCCGCGTCTGTCCGGTATACCGAATTCCTCCGCCAGAATGCCGCCGATATAGTGCGTCACCTTCTCCGCGCCGGACAGATTCATATGCATACCGCGGTCGAACGTATCCGTCTCGTAGTCGATGCCGATCTCGTCCGCCGCCTCCAGCACGTTTATATACCTAAGTCCGTGCGCCTCGGCGTATGCGTCGATCTGCGCCTCGTATTGGTCGTACCAGTGCGGCACGAGCGACGGTGCTTTCATCAGTATAAGCTCGACACCGTGCGACTCGCACAGCTCGACCATTTTATCGAGATACTCCATCGCCGTCGACCCGAACGTATAATCGTCGAGCGGCCGCACCGCGGGCAGCTCGTCGGGCGAAATTCCGTTTGCGTCGACGCGCATATAGTAGCCGCTGTGCGTCACGCGGTCGCGGTAGAACATATATTTCACATCCTCGAACGAAAGCGACGACCAGCGCGAATGATAGCGGAAGATGGGGAAAATGTAATCGAGCATCGATTCCTCCACGATCTCTCCCGTATCCGCGTCGCGCTCGCCGCGCATCATAGACGCGTCGATTGCCGCAAGCTTGTACTTCGACAGCTTCATACCGTCGAGCGTGATCCTGTTGTACGCCTCCTTCTGAGGCTCGTTGTATTTGAGCGACAGCACGTTGAATACGACCGCCTTCGGCGTCTCATGCGCCAGCATCTCAGAGAGCAGCCAATACGACTGCCAGACGAGCTGCTGCGCCGATCCCCGAACGTATGACGTGATCCCGTATTCCCGCCACATCGCCACGGGCGAAATGTTCGAGAACACCTCGCAGTCGCCGACGAATAACACGTCGTGCGGCAGCGTCTCGTCGTAGTATTCGGCGATGAAAGCGCCGTCGAGCGCGCCCGACATATATTTCGGGATCAACAGCCGCGATAGCAGCTCGAGCGTCAGTATCGCCGCAAGCGCGATCGCAAGTATCGCCGCCGCCGTCAGCGCGGCGCGTCCCGCGCGCTTATGCGGGACGCCGTTTTTCATTTCTTTTTCTTCCATATCAGAACTGATTATATATGAACTGGGATGCGTCGTAGCCCATCCCGTATGCGCCGAACACGACGACGGCGACGATCAGCGCTGCCGTCAGCGCGGCGCGCAGCACGTATCGGCCGCAGAGCCGGTCGCGCAGCTCCTTCCGCTCGCCGAGTATGCCGACGACGAATATCACCGCCGCGCCCGCGATCAGAAGTATGTAGTCGGCGGCGCCGAGTCCGAGCTTCATTATCGAACCGTCGAACAGCACGTTCGGGTTCCATGTCGTGAATATCGATCCGACCGCCGAAAACGTCTTCGGGACCGATTTGTAGCAGTCGAACATCCTGATCGCGCCCATCAGAAAATACGTGCGCACGATCATGAACGCGCCCCATGCGCCGCCCTCCGAAATGCCCGTTTTCGCGTGGAATTTTTCATAAAGCGGCGACAACTCCTGCGAGATCAGTATGACGACGCAGTTCGCCATTCCCCATGCGATAAAATTCCATGCCGCGCCGTGCCATATGCCCGTCACGAACCACACGATCACGGTCGAAACGTATACGGGGAACCGCTTTGCGAAGCCCGCGCCGAGGCGCGGCTTAAGCTTTTTCGTCAGCTTTCCGACGGGACCCGCTATACTGAGCGGATAAAACAGGTATTCGCGGAACCAGTCGCCGAGCGTGATATGCCAGCGCCGCCAATATTCCGCGATCGATTTTGAAAAATACGGGCGGACGAAATTTTCCTTGAGCCGTATGCCGAGCGCCTCCGATATGCCTATCGTTATATCGATGCCGCCGGTGAAATCCGCGTATATGCGGAGAGAATACAGCACGATCGCGAACAGCGCGTATGCGCCGCGATAGACGTCGGGCGATTCGATGAGCGGCGTCAGCGCTATCATCGCCCTGTCCGCAAGCACGAGCTTTTTGAAATATCCCCACGAAATGCGCAGCACCGCGTATGAAACGCGGTCGCCGTCGAATTTGTGCGGACCCCACAGCTGCGCGCCCGTCTCGTCGTAGCGCGAGAACGGTCCCTGTACGAGCTGCGGGAAATACGACGCGAACAGCGCGATGCGGAGCGGATTTTTTTCCGCCTTGTACTTGCGTCTGTACACGTCGACGACATAGCCGACGCACATGAACGTGTAAAACGATATTCCGAGCGGCAGCGCGATCTTTATAAACAGATCGGATTCGTTATCCGAGAACCGGAATATCGAATTTATGTTGTGCAGCGTGAAATTGTAGTATTTCAGAACGGCCAAAACGCACAAATCGGCCGTCACGGCCGCGGCCGTGACGAGCTTCGCCCGTCTGCGCACGCGCGCGCGCGCCGCCTTTTTTTCCTCGCGCGAAAGCTCGAGTCCCGAAATCGCGCGCTCGCCCGCGTCGAACACGCGGGCGATTATAAGTCCGCCGCCCCAGCTCACCGTTATCGTGAATATGATGAACGGGAAATTATAAATCGAGTACGACGCGAAAAACACCGCCGACGACGCCAAAAGCACATACGGCTGGCACCGCTTCGGCAGCGCGTAGTAGAGCGCGAAGATTATAAGCGCAAACGCGAGAAATTCAACTGACGTATACAGCATCGGGGCTTATTCGTCGAGAAGCTCCGACACCAGGCTCCATATAGATTCGAGCGAGTTGAAATTTTCCGGCGTGATCCTGTCGGCCGTGATGCGAACGTCGAATTCGTCCGCGATCTCGCCGATCAGCGTGACTATGTCGAACGAATCAAGTATTCCGTCCGTCACGAGCGAATCGCATTCCTCAAAGTCGACGTCCTCGTGAAGCTCCTCTAACATTTCAAGAATCGTATCCATGTTTTCTCCTTACGCGCCATTATGCGTTTTCACTGTTTTTGTATATTTCCGAAAGATGACGTCTGTCGCGCTTGCCGTTCGGCAGAAGCGGCATCTGTTCGAGCGATATCATGACGTTCGGCATCATGTAGCGCGGCAGTCTGCCGCGCAGGTACGACGACAGCTCGCGCTTGCTCGCCGTGCCGGTGTAGAACATCACTATTTTCGAGTCGCCGCCGTCGTATATGACGCAGACGTTCGTCACGCCGGCGGCTCCCGCCGCCGTGTATTCGATCTCGCCAAGCTCGATGCGGTGTCCCATGTGCTTTATCTGATGATCGCGTCGCGACACGAACACGAGCTGCCCGCGCGCGTTATATCGCGCGATGTCGCCGGTGCGGTATATAAGCTCGCGGTAATGCGTCTGCAACGGATTCTGCACGAACGCGCGGTCCGTCTCCTCGGCGTTGTTGTAATAGCCGAGCGTCAGCGGCGTGCCGCGTATGCACAGCTCGCCTTCCTCGCCGTCGGCGGCGGGGCGCGCGCTCCCGTCCTCTCCCCATACGAGCAGCATCACGTCCGTGTTCGGGAACGGCTCCCCGATCGGAACAGGCTCGTCGTCGGACAGCTCGTCCGTGACGCGATAATAGCAGCTCATGCCGGTGCATTCCGTCGGGCCGTATAGATTGAAGAATTCGCAGTCGGGAAGCGCTTCGCGCCATATTTTGAGCTGCGACGGCGGGAACACCTCCGAGCCGAACGCGACCGTTTTCAGATATTCGGGCTTCACCGTGTCAAACGTCCCCGTCGAGGATATCATCGTCAGCGCCGAGACGACCCAGCAGACGGTGTTGATCTTATGCTCGTTCAAAAATTCCACGAGCCTGACCGGGAACATGAAGTTCGATTTCGGTATAAGATACGCGGTCGCGCCGAATTTTACGGTCGGATAAAGCTCCTTTAAGCACGCGTCGAAGTAAAGCGGCGCCTGATTGCCGAATACGGTATCCTCGCCGAATCCGAGCGTCGAGGACAGCGCCTCGATGTAGTCGATGACGGAGCGGTGGCACGCCGCCACTCCCTTCGGCACTCCCGTCGATCCCGACGTGAACACCATGTAAATCGGATCGGTGTCGATCTGCCGCCGTCTGACGCGCGCAAGCGCGTCCGCGTCTATTTCATGCGCGAACATATCGCCGCACAAAACGGCGCGGCATCCGTGATCGCGCGCGAACGCCTCCGCGCGCGCCGCCGTCTTACTGTCGCATATTATCACAGGCGGGCATACGTTGTCAAGTATTTTTCCGATCCTGATCTCCGGCATCTCGTCGTCGAGCGGCACATACTGGCCTCCCGCGTACACGATCCCGAAAAAGCACGCTATCGCGTGCGGGTGCTTGCCCGTCAAAACAGCGATCGGAGCGCCTCCGGCGTCCGTATGGAGAAGATACGATCCCACAGCGCGCGCACAGTTATAGACCTCGGAGAAGCTCATGCTCTCCTCCCCGTCCGAATACGCCGTCTTGTCCGGAACACGGCCGACCGTATTTTCAATATATTCAAGTACGTTTTTCATATTGTCGCCCCCGCATAGGGATCAGTCATAGTATGAATCGGCGCCGCGCTCGGGATACGCGTCGTGATCGAATCTGTAGTAATGCTCCTCGTAATTGTCGCAGTACCATTGAAGCTCCGCGTCCGTGCGCATGAACGTATCGAACGACGGAAGCGTGCGCCGTCTCGTCGCGTCGAAGTGGTACCAGCCGTCGCCGATGTCGACGAGCAGCCAGAAATGCATCGATTCGCCCTCGTGCCTGTCGCGCTCGACGGTGATCGTCGGTATGCCCGCGACCTCGAACAGCGCCTTCGCCGTCGACATATACGTAAAGCAGTCGCCCCGCATCGTCTTAAAGCCGTCGTATGCGGCCGCAAGCCAGCTCGATTTGTCGATTCCCGTGCCGACGTATGTGATCTTATGCGCGTAATTGTAGATCGCCTTTGCGATCTCCCACTTCGTCATACCGTCGCGCGTCTCGATCCGCTCGTCGTAAACGCTCTTCGCAAGCTCCATTACGACCTCCTTCGACGGCGGCAGCTTTTCGACGACGAACAGCTTTCTCACCTCAGTTGCGGCGTTTCCGGCCGGATCGACCGCCGTATACGTGACAGTATATTCGCCGAGCGCATTCAAATCGACGCCGGAGGCGTCGACCTCGACGCTGATCTCAGTGCCCGAATTGTCCGTCGCCGTGACGCCGCTCTTATACGACGCCGACCCGCCGACGGTGACGAACATATCATCAAGTCCCTCGATCACGGGCGGCTCCGTGTCGACGCGGCAGTCCGCGACGGCAGTCAACTCCGTCGTATTCCCGCCCGCGTCAGTCAAGATGACGACGACGTCGAAAACGCGCGGCTCGGTGAAATCATATTCGTCCGCGAACTCGCAAATAACCTCGGTCGCGTCCTCGATATCGGTGACGAACGACGCCGCCTCCGGCGCGCCGTCGCCGTTTTCGATTATGAACGTGCGCGGGATCGCGACGGGCGGAGTCGTGTCGACGACGGTGACGGCGACGGGTAGCTCATATTCCCACGTTCTGATCGTGAGCGCATACGTCCCAGGCTCGTATGTATCGACAAAGCCCATTATCTGCGCGCCTGACGAGAGCGCAGCGTTCTCTTCGCCGTCCACGGCGAAGTCGACGATCTCCGGCGCGGGCGCGCCAGCCTCGATCGTCAGCTCAGTTTTGAATACTGCGCGGACCGTGTACTCAAATACGACGTCGCGGGAATATCCTCCCTTGCCCTCGATGTGCGCCGTCGCCATATGGACGCCGAGCGTGTCAGTCGGCGCGCCGTTCGGTATCGTCGCCGTGACGGGCGACAGCGCGTTCGTTCCCGTTACGACGGCTTCCGCGTCGAGCGTCGCATACTGATACACATCCGGACTGTTGACAGTATAATCGTCGTCTGTCGCCGGCGCGAACACGACAAATCCGGCCGCGCACGCCATGACGGCGGCAAGCGCCATCATGACGATCAGGATCACGTTTATCGCCTTGTCGGCGCGCACCGCGCCAGCGCTTTTGCCGCTGCTGTGATGATGATGATGGTGATGGTGCGTCCCATCGCTGTTTATCTCGTCGAACGACACGACGCCCGTCACCTCCGCGTCGCCTGCGTTCGTTATGCCCGTGAGATCGACGTCCTCGTCCTTTACGATCTCACGATCCGATTCCGTGTCGTCCGAGCGCTTCTCGGGAAGCCCGCTCGTATCGAACGGCACGACCGTATCGGCGCCGTCCGCGCCGCTCTTTCGGAGCGGAGCAAGTCCGCTCGTATCGAACGCGCCGGCGGCGGGATCCTCCGCCGGCGTCATTATGTGCTTTTCTCCGTCAGTAATCATTCGTAGTACGACTCCGTTCCACGCGCCGGATACTTGGATTTATCGAATCTGTAATAGTATTCGATGCCATGCTCCTTGCAGTATGCCTCAAGCTCCGCGTCTGTTCTCATAAACGAATCCCACGCCATGCCGGTGAAATGCAGGCAGGAATCAAAGTGATACCAGCCGTCGCCGATATCGACGAGCAGCCAGTAGTGGTTCGCCTCGTCGTCGTATTTCAGCCTCTCGATCTGTCTGCATTCGATGTCCGCCAGCTGGAGCAGCACGCGCGACACCGCCATATATGTGAAGCAGTCGCCTTTGCGCGATTTCAGTCCGTCATACGCAGCGCCGACGGGATCGTTTTTATCGACAGTCTCGTTCACGTATTTGATATTGTTGTGCGTCCAGTCGTAGATCGCCTTTGCGATGTCCCACGCCGTCATATCCGGCTCCGTCTCGATCTCGGTGTCGTAGATCTGCTGCGCGAGCTGCATCATCTCTTCCTCGGACACCTTCGGCTTTTCGACGACGATGACGTTCGCCCTCACGATCGTCTCGTTCATCGACGAATCCCTCGCCGTGTACGTGATCTCATACGTTCCGACGACGGAAAGATTGACGCGGCTGTTGTCGACCTGGAGCGTCGGCGTCTCGCCGGAATCGTCCGTCACCGTTATGCCATCCTTGTACGAAACAGTTCCGCCGACGACGACAGTTATATCGTGGACGCCGCTGATCTGCGGGGGCGTCGTGTCGACCTCGCACGTCGCGCGCGATTCGATCTCGGTGACGTTTCCGCCCTCGTCAGTCATAACGATGACGACGGGGACGTCGTCCTTAGTGTTGAAGTCGTATTCTTCCTTAAATGTAAACGTCACGTTCGTCGCGTCCCTCACATCCGCGACAAAATCGGACGGACGCGGCGAAATATTCGGATTCGTGATGTGTACCGTCACCGGCGACGCCTGCGGCGGCGTCGTATCCTCGACGATGAGCGACGCCATATGAAGCTCGCCGTTCACAAGCACTCCGATCTGATACGTCCCGAGCGCGAAGCTCGTTTCCGCCGTCGTCTCATCCGCGAACGCATACTCGTATCTGCCGTGCGACGGTATATCGGTGTTGATGAATCTTTCGACCGTCAGCATCTCGCCCGCCTCGAGTCTGACCGAATCGCGCAGATACGACCTGACCATGTAAACGCATACGTGATCGCGCTTTTCGCCGTGTCCGTCGGACACCGTTATGACGGCCTCGAAAACGCCCGGTACGCTCGTGTCGAGATCGTCCTCCGTCTCGGCCGTGTACCGTTTGTCGGAAAATTCCGACACCATGATGAAGTCGTCCGCATCGAGCGCGTCGCCGGGACTGACGACGGGCGAGATCACCGTATAGCCGTCGACGCCGTCCGACGATGCGCAGGACGCGAACAGAAGCGCCGTCAGCGCCGACAATACGATCATCACGGCGGCTGCAAAGCGGCTCCGCGCGCCGCGCTTATTTTTCAGAATATCTCCCATATTTATCCATCTTTCGCTGTCATTTCATACGTATTCAATATAGTATATCACAAAGATACGCCGATGTCACTATGATAATTGAAAAAAATCGCACGGGGCTGGCGGCGCGGAATTTGGCAAGCCAAAGGTTTGAAAAGGTTTAGAGTAAGTTTTTTCCTTGGCGGTACGCGCCGGTCAGAATATAAAACTTTTGCAAAAGTTATAAAAGAGTCAAAGCGATTCTTTCACGATACTCCCCATTCCTAATTAAAACCTTTGAAAAGGTTAAAAAAGAGTTAAGGGTCTCTTTGCTGGACGGCAAAGAGGCGCGCGAGCAAAGGTTGAGCCTTTGCAATCCTATCCATTCCTTTTTGCAAACTTTACAAAGTTTTTAAATTATGTTAAGGGCCTCTTTCTCGCAAGAAAGAGGCCCTTAACGATCCCGAAAGAGGCTCCCGTGTGGCGTCAATGTTATTCAATCGGCGGAAAGAATTGCTTGGGGCGTAGACCGCGATCTCACTAACAGCTAACAGCTCCCACGCGGACTTATTCGACTGCGCCGCCTGGAATGTCGCAATAAATCGGACGCTGGCAGCGACGAACATCGCACGCGTTCGGTGCGCGCAGGTGAGGCTGGAAAGCCTACGGCACAGGGGATGAGGTGCGGTAATAGAGGAGGTGAGGCGCGATTGTTGTAAAAATTTATATTGAGGAAAATTGCGTCCACCAAAGTGAGCGCATTATTTTTCTTGGATATTAGAGTTGTTCGCGCGTTGATGGCACATGGTTAACAAAAGCAACCGCCCCGCGATGAGCTGTTAGCACCCAGCGTGCGCGCGTTGTTCTTTTGGAGAGGGGGTTTGGGGGAGGACCCTTTCTTTTAAGAAAGGGTCCTCATCCCAAATGCGAATTTTGAAGAAAGGGTCCTCATCCCAGACAGGCTCTTTGAAAGAAAGGGTCCTCATCCCGAATCCGTCTTTTGAAAAAATGGTCCTCATCCCATTACAATCTTTTAAAGGAAATATTCTCATCTTAATCCAGCTATCTGCGCGGACAGTGTCCGCCTCGCTATCACATGATCAGTCTGCACGCGCGGCGGAGCGTCTCCGCGAGCGAATATGCAAAATCCTTTATCTCGTCAAGGTCGCGCTCTTCCTCCGGCATCGAGCGGTAGCGGAGCAGCTTCACGCGCGGCGGGTCGTACATGGGTACGAGTTCCGCGCCTTCGAGAAGATTTACTATCCATTCCGCCGCCTCGAGTATTTCGTCCGACGACGAGCTTCTGTGATGAAACACCTCCGCCGAATCGTTCATCGCGCGCGAAAGACGGCGAAGCGCTTCCTCCGCTTTTCCCTCCTTGTTCGGATTCGGCTTGATGCGCGACTTTGAATAATTGCGGTAAATACCCATCATCGCCGTGACCGTCGACGGGTCGCGGACTGTGCCGTCGGGATAAAATATGCCGTGGATGTCGCCCCAATAGCCGCGTATCATGAGTTCAAATACGTAAAAGCCGACGTGACGATCCCGCGCCGCCTTTATCGACTGCTCGTAGGGATTCGCGCGCCCTATGCACGATAGCTCGCTGTTGATGAGCGGCTTTCCGAGTTCGGACGCGATGCGCTCCGCCTCATTGTATGTGTGTTCGACACGTGCTTCCGATTCGAGATAGTCGTGGAACGATATGACGTCGACCCATTCCGCGCTCGGCAAAAGATCCTTTGAATACGTGTGTCCGATCGTCACCGTCCCGTCGGGATCGAGGGACTTCACAAGCTCGCAGTAATGGCGCAGAAATTCGTTCATGCGCTCCCACCGCGCTGCGCGCTCGGATTTATCGCATTTCATGATGTAATCGTTGCACGACGGCTCGTTCATGATGTCGTACATGATGACGCCCGGCTCGTCCTTAAGCTCGCCGATAAGGTCGCGGACGTATTTGTCGCCGACATTCCGCATCCATTCGTCCGAAAGCGTTTCCGGATCGAGGCCGTTGCCGTTGAAGATAATCGGCATGACGGTGATGCCGTTTTCATATGCGGTTTCGATGAAGCCTTTGATGTTTTTGATGAAAGCGTCACGGTCGCGCTGCCAGCCGCGGTACGACAGCCATGTGCGGAACGAATTCACCCCTATCGAGCGTGCGTAGCCGATCTCGCGCAGATATTCCTCGGTCCCTGCGCGCGAGTTATGGCAGACGCCGCGTATAAAGCTGTAATCCTTTTGCGGTCTCATTTTTGTTCTCCTTTTTTCTGTTTATCGCTCGATCACAATTACATTCACGGAATGCGCGTCGACCGTGACCGTCAAAACCCCGTCGACGGCGCCGACGACGTTTTCCGTTATCTTTATCTCGTCTCTGCCGACGTCGTTGTATGAGTCGGCGCTCTCGCCGTTTACGGTGTACATCACGGCGCGTCCGCGCACGTCGGGGACGCGAAGCGTCACCGATCTTGACTTTGTCCTGTGCTTGTTGACGAGCGAGACCGACAGCTTGCCGTCGCACGACGCGGCGGAGACGTCTGTGACGGCGACGGACTGCGTCCGTCCGTTTTTCGCCCTGACCTCCATCGTCTCGGATTCGCCGTCAACCCACACGTCGACGGCGCTGCCCGTCATATGCTTTGCGAACAGCTCAAAGACGTAGTACGTGCTTCTGCGCACGATGCCGCCGTCATAGCTGTAAATGCAGCCGCGCGTGTTCAAAATCGGCGCGAAATTCGCCATTCCGACGATGTCGCAGTTTCGTATCATCGCGTTCAAAAAGCACGCGGCGAATACGGCGTCCGCCATCGTGTATGTGCTGTTGTCGTCGTTTTTGTCGCGCGGAAGGATGTAGTCCTCGCGCGTTCTGCCCTGACGCACCGTGTGTACGTTCGGATGGTGCCAGCTGCGCAGATTCCACTCGTCGAACGCGATCCTGATCCGCTTTTCGAGCCGCATCGCGGTCAAAATGCCGCGCACCTCGTCGACGGCGCGTCCGATATCGGCGGTATACGCCATGCAGGCGTCATAATCGGCGGGGTTGTGGACTTCGGGCATCATGTCCCAGTATTGATGTATCGAGATCCAGTCGAGGTACTGCCCGCAGCTGCGCAAGAGATTCACGTTCCAGTTTATATCCGCGAGCGCCGCCGCCGAAAGCTCGATGTCGGGATCGACGTGCTTCATCATCTTCGCCGACTCGGCGGTGAGACGTCCCCATTCGTCGGCGGATTTTGCGCCTATCTCCCACGAGCCGTAGTTTTCGTTGCCGATGCTCCAGTATTTGACGCGGTGCGGGGACCGAAAACCGTTTGCGATCCTCATCCGCGCGTTTTTGCCCTCGCATTCGAGATTGCAGTATTCGACCCAGTCGCTCATCTCCTCGGCCGTTCCCGTTCCCGCGTTCGTGCATATATACGGTTCGCACTCTATCTTGCGGCAGAGCTTGACGAATTCGTCCGTCCCGAACGTGTTCGGGTCCTCGACGCGCCACGCCTTGTCAAACGACGGCTGACGCTGCTGTCCCACGCCGTCGCGCCAGTGGTAAGATGAAACAAAGCATCCGCCAGGCCAGCGCAGGACGGGCGTGCGTATCTCCCTCATCGCCTCGATTATGTCGGTCCTGAATCCGTCCTCGTCGGACAGAGGACTTTCGGGGTCGAAAATGCCGCCGTAAATTTGTCTGTGGAAATGCTCGATGAAGTGACCGTATATCATGGGACTGATGCGTCCCGTTTCGCGCTTCTCGTTTATCTCGTAATTCATTATTGCCCTCCATCTCCAAGCGGGAACACGCGCTCGGGTATAAGCTTTGCGATATTTTCCGTCGCGGCTTTTATGTCGTCCCAGTTGTCGACGTGCGCGGACACGTTGTTGGACGCCCACTCCATGACGCCGCACCAGCCGTTTTCATATGCTTTTTCGTATATGCCGCGCAGATTCTCATCGCTGTCGGCGGCGATCTCGCCGATCAGACACGGCTTTCGGACGTCGAGACCGAAATCCTTCGGCGAGGTCGAATACGGCACGCCGAACCACGGCTTCATCCATTCGTAGTAGTGGGTCGAGTAAAAATCGACGCACGCGCCGTCCCCGCCGTATCTTTTCATAGCCGCGTCCGATATGATGTCGCCCTCGTATTTGCCCGAATTGTATTTGATTATTCCGACGCCGACGGTGACGAGCGCGTCGGGATTCGCCTCGTGTATCGCCCCCGTACATTCGGCGAAGAAGCGCGACAGCTCGTCAAGGGAAAGCTGTCCGCATTCCTCGTTTTCATGCACCCAGTCCGGCTCGTTCATAAGATCGATGCCTAAAAGATACGGATGGCTCCCGTACCGCTCCGCGAACGGCACGACGTATTTTTCGATAAAGCTGCGGCGCGCCGTCTCGTCCGTCACGACGAGACGCCAGCGGTCGGCGGAATCGGGACTTTTGAAGTGATCGAACGACAAAAGCGTCGGCAAAAGATAGATGTGATTTTTCTCCGCGATGCGGAACAGTTCGTCGACGTCGCGCCGGTGAGCGGACGTTACCGAACCGACCGTGCCGTCCGTTCTAAGCTTTATCCCGACCATGGAGTTGCAGTTGATCCATACGCGGGACGCGTTCACGCCGATTTCATGCAGATCGTGAAAGTGAGCGTCCCAGAACGACGCGTCGAAATCTCCGCCGAAATCGTTCCAGTGCTGCCACGGCGTGTTGACGCCGTTGACGAACAGCTCGCGCCCGCCGACGGTGAATTTCCCGTCCTCGATTTTTACCTTCGGCGATAAATTTTCCATTGCTTCATCCTCCCGTGTTTCCGCGGCGTCAGGCTGCGTTTGCTGCGACGTATCTTACATCGTATTTGCGTTTACATTTACAATATTTTATTATATCCCGTCAAATCCGAAAAGTAAATAACCGACAGACGGCATGAGACGGCGTTTATAAATTTTCCCCCACATTTTGAGCGATGAGAGTGTCCATACAGTGCTTATGCGGTATACCGCCGCTTTTGCAGTCGAAGACCTCCTCGCGGCATATATGGAAAAGCCAGTCGTGGTAATATCCGAACAGCTCGCCCGACCTCCACGGCGACCGCAGCTTTTCATCGCGTCCGCTGTCGGGGGCGCGTTTTATAAACGGCTTTTCGACGAATACGTTCAAAACGTCAAAGCCGCAAGGAACCGTATGCGCCATCATTTTTTCGCATAATTCCGCTCGCATTTGCGGCTTTACTACATTATGCCACAAAAACGCGCGTGACGCAATAACGTGTCGGGGGAGTTTGAAATGCAGATTCTATCAGCGGTTGAGAAAGCACACGCTGCGTGTGTACCGTCGTTCGACAACGCGCAGAACCGTTTCGCCGTCGAGGGCGGCGCGGGATGCAGGGTGCGTATCGGCAACACAGTAATTGAGCTGACAAAAAATCGCGAATCGGGGGAAATTTCCGCCGATCCGCGATGAGACGCCGCCCCCTCATCCGTGAAGGAAGCCTGCTGTATATCTCCCTGACGTTCGGCCGCCGCGAGCTATGGCGTCGGCGGCGTTTTCCCCGTCAGTTCCTTTTTAAATATTATCTCCGCCGGCTCGTTCGGGAGCAGAAGCACGCCGCATTCCGTATAGCCGATCTTTCGGTAAAAGAACTGCGCGCTTTCATTTGACTGCGTGGACGTCAAAACGCGGTCGTATCCCGCGCCCGCCATCTCACTCTCCCAAAACGATACGAGCGCCGATCCGTCCCCGACTCCCCTGTATCCGTCCAAGATATAAAGCATATTCATAAACGGGATGCTGTCCCAAAACAGTCCGTATCGGAGCCATCCCGTAAACGTATCGCCGCGATGCATGACCAAAACCCTGTTTTGGCGTATTATATTTTTCAGTTCGGATTCGGAGATGTGACGGTCATGCTCTGCAAGAACGGCAAGATCATCCTCTCCCGCATATCGGATCATTCTGCGCCTCCGTGATAAATATTATTTGCAGCGCGGCGCGCGGCTCCGAGCGTTCGCGGATGCCTTTTGCGCATTTCCGGCGCCGGAGGCGCCGAATATGTATGCGGCCGCTCCACGGCCGTGAGACGGCCCGAAATCTGCGATCTGCCGCGCTTTCTATTTATTTTATCATATAGCGGCGCGGGATTCAACCGCCGCACCGGTGCGCCGGTCGATTTTTCGCTTGTAAATTCTCGCGATCCGGTGTAAAATAAGACATCATGTGAAAAAAGGAGCTGCCATGGCGCGAGTGATACTCATCTGCGGCGGTTTATGCTGCGGCAAAACTACATATGCGGAGCGGCTGCGCGGCGAGGGCCGCGCCGTGATTTTGTCCGTCGACGAATTGATGCTGTCGATGTTCGGCCCCGACGCGGGCGCAGATCACGACAAATACGCGGCGCGGGCGCAGTCGTATCTGTTCTCGCTTGCGGAATCCGTCTTGGAGACCGGCGTCGACGTTATCCTCGATTGGGGATTCTGGACCCGCCGTTCGCGCGAGGCGGCAAGGGAATACTTCGGCGCGCGCGGGATTCCGTGCGAGCTTCACTATATCGATATCGGAGAGGCGGAATGGCGCGCGCGGATAGCGAAAAGGAACGGCGACGTCGAGCGCGGCGACGTGCGCGCGTACTTCGTCGACGAGGGCTTGGCGGCGAAGTTCCGTTCGCGGTTCGAGCCTCCCGAAGGTGGGGAGATCGATGTGAGAGTGGGAGTAGAGGGGGATTTGAATAGGCGAGGGTTGCGATTGTTTGTGCATAGGATTTAAAGGTTGGTAGATTAAATTGGGATTTCGATATTCTTACGATTGAGTGGGGATGAGAAGATTTTCTTGCAAAAGAATGAGTTGGGATGAGGACGTTTTCTTGCAAAGATGTGGTCGAGGATAAGGACCCTTTCTTCAAAAGAAAGGGTCCTCCCCCATACCCCCTCTCCAAAAGAACAACGCGCGTTCGCTGGGTGTGAACAGCTCATCGCGGAGCGCTTATTCTTTCGTCTAAGTGCCATCAACGCGCAAACACTCCCACAGTGTTTTTATTTTCCAAGTACAATCGCCGCACGAACAACTCTGATATCCAAGAAAAAACACTGCGCTCACTTCCGTGAGCGCAGTTTCTCTTCAACATCAGTTTTCACACTCTCTCATCCGCCCCTTGCCTCACTTACCCGCATAATCTATCTCCTCGAGCTTTATCACGACGCAGTCGCCGATGACAAGGATCGAGCCGTCGGCGGGATAGCACGTCATATCGGCGGCTTCCGCCGTCGCCATGACGGCGGCCTTTTCCTCCTCCGTCGCGAACTGCGGGTCGAAACCGAGATACGCCCTCATCCACCACAGCCGCGAATAAATATTCAGCATATTGCCCTCCGCCGCCGACGTGCGGAACGGCAGACTGTCGTATAAATCGTTGTTGTACGCCGCGTCCGTGATATTCTCGCCGATTATGACGAGCTTTTTCCCGTCGTCGTAGCCGTCCGCCGATTTTATCCGCGTCACCATCGACGAGTAATACTCCGTCAGCTGCGTGTTCGCGTAGTAAAGGAGCATATAATTCCCGTTCGCCTGCCATATGTAGTTGAGCGAAGAGAGCGATATCGCCGCCGCTGTCAGCACGAGCGCCGCTTTTGAGACGCGGACTGCGGCGCGTCCCGACGCGCGGGGATGCTCACGGTTCGCGATCGCGATGTCGGTCAGCATCGCGGGCAGCATGAATACGGCGGCGAGCGCGTATACCATCAGAACGTGTATGTAGCTGCCGCCGCTTATAAGCTCGATCGAACCGGCCGCAAGCGGGAACAGCAGCGCCAGCACGACGGAGAGGACGCGTCCCGTGAGCGTCAGTTTTGTTCTTATGTGGCAAAGAACGAACGACGCCACCGAGATCGCATATAACACAGCGATCATGACGCGGACGAACGCGGCGCCGTTGACGTCATAGACGGGCTTTACGGGCAGCGCGCCGAAATCCTCATATGCCCGCGCCAAAAGGCGCGGGATATCGGCGAGCGATATCCCCATCGTGCTAACGCCCTGATATGCGTCAAGCTGCGCGCCGTATGCAAGAAGCGACAGCTTCAGTATGACGTAATAGAGCGCGAGTCCCGCCGCCAGCGACAGCAAATGAAGCACACAGCGCAAAAACAGCTTTGCCGTCCCGATTTTGCCCTCGAGGCTGTCGCGCATCAGCGCGAGCAGCAGAAGCGTCGCCATGAGCGGCAGATACGCCTGATATATCCCGAGCGAGCAGGCGAACATCGCGATCCCGAACGCGTATCCGATCCCGCCTCTGCGCACCGCCCATACGCCGCCGACGGCGAGCGCAAGCGCCAGCGCGTAATATCCGGCGGTGAAGACGTACAGCATCGTCCCCGCCACCGTCGGGAACGATACGAACACAGACGCCGTCACGGCCGCAAGCGCTCCGTTTTCGATTTTTAATATATTGACGACGACGCACGCGCACGCCGACCAGATCAAAATCGCGATCAGAACTGCGAACAGCGGCGGCGCATAATTGCCCCACACGTTCCCGAACAGTTCGCCCAGCATCGTCAGGAGCCATCTGCCGAGCTCGATGCCGGTGCCGTATCCGCCGAACGCTTCGTGTATGCTGTCCCAGTTGTTCAGCACGTTGAACATCAGAAATCCGTATGCCAAAATTCCCGTGACGAACGCGGCGCAGAACGTGCGCCTGTTCCTGTTCCATACGCCCCGCGCGCCCGATATGATCCCTGCCGATTCCATGACGCCGCCTCCGAAAACTTCTTTTTTGTAATTTTATCACTTGCCCGCGTCGAAGTCAAGAAAAAAGCGTCGACGGGGGATTGTTGTTCGGGGCGCCGCCCCGAATAGCTCGCGTGCGAAGGATGAGACCGGGCGAGGCGCGCCGGTCCGTAGCTAAAACTTTTGCAAAGTTAAAAAAAGAGTTACGATATTCTTTCGCGATTCTTGCCTTTCCCCATATGTAACTTTTACAAAGTTAAAAAAATCAAGGGTCTCTTTGCTGGCCGGCAAAGAGACCCTTAACAATCCCAGAAAACGGCGTGCCGGTGGCGTCAATTCCGCTCCCGTCGGCGGCAGGGGCGTTTCGGGCGTAAACCGCGATGAGATTGTCGGCAAGCGCGTCCGTTCCTCCGCGCGGCGCGTCGAGATCAATGCGATTCTGTCTTGGTTAATTGCTTACTGGGATGGTCAGATTCCGCTCGTGTCGTGCGAACAAATTGGATTCCCAAAGAGATACGCGACGGTTCGTGCCGGTTGGCGCGCAGTTCTGTGCATCCGTGAGGGTTTGTGTCAGTGCGAACGCGATTTTATTTATTGCTAACAGCTCCCACGCGGACTGATTTGACTGCGCCGTCTGGAACGTCGCGATCGATCCGACGCTGGCAGCGACGGGCATCGCACGCGCTCGGTGCGCGCAGGTGAGGCTGGAAAGCCTACGGCACGTTATTGTTAGTGCGTCAATAGAGATTCTATTTCGAGGTTGCTGTAAAAATTTATATTGAAGAAAACTGCGCCCACCTAAGTGAACACATTACTTTTCTTGTAACCGAAGATGTTTGTGCGGTGATTACGATTGGAAAATTAAAACAACCGCCCCGCGATGAGCTGTTCGCACACAGCGGACGCGCGTTGTTCTTTTGGAGAGGGGGTATGGGGGAGGACCCCTTCTTTTGAAGAAAGGGTCCTCATCCCGAATGCGTATTTGAAGAAAGGGTTCTCATCCCGAATGCGTATTTGAAGAAAGGGTTCTCATCCCAAAACAAACTTTTAAAGAAAATATCCACATTTCCAATCTCTATTTTGCAAAAAGTCCTCATCCAGATCAGCTCTTTGCAAGAAAGGGCCCTCATCAAAAATCAATCATTCAAAGAAAAACTCCTCATCTCAAGCAGTCTCTTAAAGAAAACTCCTCATCCCATACCGCATCTTTGCAAGAATAGCTCCTCATCCAAATACAAACTATTCAATAATATCCTCATCAAAATCAATCATTCAATGGCAAACTCCTCATCCCAAATCCGCCTCTTTGCAAAAAACTCCTCATCCCGAATCGCCTCTTTTCGCGCAAAAAAAATTTGATAAAATCAAAACCTCTCCCCCACGCTTTAGCTAAAGCCGGCGCAGCGTCTCCGCGAAATTCATTTGAAAAATGTGCCGATTGATGTGGAAATCCGATGGAAAGTATGGTATACTTAAAGCCGGATGGGAAATCTGCGCGCCGGAGGTGTCGGGATGGCGGATCAGAGCGAATACAACGGCGCGCTGCTCGCGTATCTCGGCGACGCCGTGACCGAGCTGTGGGTGCGCGAAACGCTGCTTTCTCTCGGCGTTCGATCGCCCGCCGCCTGCAACGCGGAGGCGCTCGGGCTTGTGACCGCCAAGGCGCAGAGCGAATCGTTTTCGCGCGTCGAGGGAATGCTGACGCGGGACGAATCCGACGCGTTCCGCCTCGGACGCAACGCGCATATCGCGGTGCCGAAGAGCGCGACGTCGGCGGAATATCACCGCGCGACGGGATTTGAGGCGCTGATCGGATCGCTCTACCTGTCGGGACGGCGCGACCGCATCGACGAGATTTTGTCGGCGGCGTATGCGGATGTGATCGGCGAGATAAGGGCGCGCCATTCGGGCGCGCGTGACGAGAGGATGTGACGCCTGATGGTGATGGACGAAAAACGCGCGCTCGACGTGATGGACGAGCTTCTGTCCGGCGCGTGCCATATAATGGGAGTGCTGCCGGAGCGCGTGCCGGAGGCACGAAAGGACGAATATCTGAAATTCGAGTCGCATATGCTCGAAAATTTCGACGGATACAGGCTCGCGGAGCGATTCTCGGAGGCGATTCTGAAGCTCATGTGCTATTATCGCTCGACGATGCTGTACGGCAAATACAGCGAATCGCCGACGCCGTATGACGTGGAATTCGCCGTCGAGGACATAATGGCGAATCGCTCGGGTTCGCTCGTGATATTCCTCGGCGTCACGGATAAGACGGCGGAGGCGATGATAACATTCGAGTGGGACTGCCTCTACATGGCGCTTTACGGCGGCGACGAGCATATGCATACGCTTGCCGAGGCGATCGCGCATTCGGCGGGACTGTATCTCCGCGCGGGCGCGGAGGACGATTGCGACATTATTATAATGTAAATAAAAACGTGAAAGGAAAAGAAAAATGAAAAAATTCTTCTCTGAGTTCAAGGATTTCATCAGCCGCGGCAATGTGCTTGACATGGCGATCGGCGTCATCATCGCGACCGCGTTCAGCGCGATCACGAATTCACTCGTCAACAACGTGCTGATGCCGCTGATAGGGCTGATCACGGGCGGTACGGATTTCACCGACCGCCTCAACTGGGTCGTCGTTGCGCCGACGCTCGATGAGGCCGGCGAGGTCGTCGACGCGGGCGTTACGATCGGATTCGGCGTGTTCGTCTCCGCGATCATCAACTTCATCATCATCGCGTTCATCTGCTTCGTGATCGTGAAGTCGTTCAATAAGGCGGCGAAGCTTGCGGCTGAAAAGGCGAAGCGCGAGGCCGAGGCGGCTGCGGCGGAGGAGCCGGCGGCGCCGCCCGCACCGACGGAAGCGGAGCTTCTGACGGAGATCAGGGATCTTTTAAAATCGCAGCAGAAATAAGAAAAAGGGGGCGCAAGCCCCCTTTGTGAGTTATCGTGCGGGGAGGCGGGGAAGCGACAACATTTGAAAAGAGTTGGATTAAAGTTTTTCTTTGGCGATGCTCACCATTCTTTATCTAAAACTTTGAAAAGGATTAAAGCATGATTATTCTGTCGCGATGCGCGCCATTCCATTTCAAAAACCTTTTGAAAGGTTAAAATAGTTAAGGGTCTCTTTGCTGGCCGGCAAAGAGACCCTTAACTATTTTCTAACCTTTTCAAAGGTTTTTGATACGGCACCGCGCGAACCGCGAAAATCCGCATCGTCGAGGCTCGGGGCTGCGCCCCGAATTCCTCGTTTACTTCTTAGCCTTATCCTTTCTGAGGCCCAGCACCGTATTTGTCAGGATGCCGAGGATGAGGGCGCACGCGACGGATGTGATCGTGACTGCGCCGACGTTGACGACGAGACCGCCGATGCCGGTGATGAGGATGACGGACACCGTGAACAGATTGCGGTTGTCCTCGAGATCGACCTTTTGCACCATCTTAAGGCCGGATACGGCGATAAAGCCGTAGAGCGAAATGCAGACGCCGCCCATCACGCAGCTCGGTATTGTCGCGAGGAACGTGGAGAACGGAGCTATAAACGATATCACGATCGCCATCAGCGCCGTGCCGAATATCGTAACGACGGACGCGTTTCCGCTGATCGCGACGCATCCGACGGATTCGCCGTAAGTCGTATTCGGGCAGCCGCCGAAGATCGCGCCCGCAAACGAGCCTACGCCGTCGCCGAGAAGCGTGCGGTGCAGACCAGGATCCTCGAGCAGATCATGCTCGATTATGGACGAGAGATTCTTGTGGTCGGCGATATGCTCCGCGAAAACGACGAATGCGACCGGCACATACGCGACCGCGATCGTCGCTATGTACGAGGCGAGATTCTTCGTTTCGCCGAAATCGTATTTTCCGCCGAACAGCGCCGTCACGAACGTGAAATCCGGATACCACTGCATCGATGAGAATTTCGAGAAATCTATCACCATGAGCGCCTCGTTCGAGGTGAGCGTGCCGATTACGGTGAATACGGACGCCGCGGCGTAGCCGGCGACGATGCCGATGATGAACGGTATCATCTTGAGCATACGCTTGCCGTATACGGAGCATATCATCGTCACGCAGAGCGTTATGAGTCCGCAGAGGATGCATATGTAAACGGACGCCGTCGGGACCTGCGACACTTTTTCGGAGACGAGCATCGTCTCCTCGTCGACGACGTAGTTCACCACGTTCTTCATAACGGAGCCGGACTGAAGATCGCCGACGGCGTTTGCCGAGAGCGACAGTCCTATGATCGCGACCGTAGGCCCGATCACGGACGCCGGCATCAGCTTATTTATCCAGCCTACGCCGACAAATTTGACTACTATCGCTATGACGACATAGACGAGTCCCGCGAACGCAGCGCCGATTATGAGTCCAAGATAGCCGAGCGACATCGAAACGGCCCCCGCGAACGCGACCGTCATCGAGTTGATGAACGCGAACGACGAGCCGAGGAAGACGGGGCTTTTGAATTTTGTGAACAGCAGATACTCGAGCGTGCCCACGCCGGCGCCGAACAGCGCCGCCGACGCCGACATCCCGTGACCGACGATGCGCGGCACCGCGATCGTCGCCGCCATGATGGCGAGCAGCTGCTGGAACGAGAACGCGAGCAGCTGACCGAATTTCGGCCTGTCGTTCACTCCGTAAACGAGTTTCATTTTGCTTAATCCTCCGGATTTTATTCTTTACTAAATATACCACGCAAAGCGGATTTTGTAAAGTATAATCGAGTCGATTCGGGCGGATTTTCCGCGTTTTGCGCCGAGGTGGGGCAGTCAGAGCAGCATTTTGTCGTTCGGATCGTAAAAAGGCACCGCGCCGAGCTGCGTTACGACGTAATCCGACAGCGCCGTCGCGCGCCGTAGCGACCGCTCGATTCCCTCGCCTCTGAGATAATTCACAAGGAAGCACGCCGAAAAACTGTCGCCCGCGCCCACCGTCGACAATGGCTTCGAGGTCGGAATCGGCGAACGGTAGAATTCGCGCGTCCGCGCGTCGTATACGGCGGAGCCGTCGCGGTCGAGAGTGAGCGCCACAAGACGCAGATTTTGATATTTATCCGCGAGCGCCTCGCATACCGCGCGCTCCGCGCCCGGTTCGTATGCGGCGTCGATATCCATCATGACGATCTCCTCGCGCGACAGCTTCAGTATCGTCGCCGCGCGCGCCGAGCTGTCGACGACGCCGCGCGCCCAGTGATTGCCGCGGATATTGACGTCGTAGAATATCTCCCCGTAACGGTCGCGCGCCGAAAGCAGCCCGCAGAGCGTCGCGGCCGACACCTCGCCCCTCTGCGCGAGCGTCCCGAAATAGAACGCATCCGCGCGTCCCGCCGTCTGCGGCGGCGGGATCTTATCGTATGCGACGCCGCCCACAAGCTCATACGACGGCGAACTGCCGTCGAGCGTGACGCGGCAATAGCCCGTATCGACGTCGAGCGTCGCGATCATATCGACGCCGACGCCGAAGCCGCGGGCGGCCGCGATCGCATCGCGTCCAAGCTCGTCGTCCCCGACCGCCGATATAAGCTCGACGTCTGCGCCGAGACGCGCCGCGTGCGCCGCGAAATTGAACGGCGCGCCTCCAATCGTGCGTTCGTCGCCGAAAATGTCCCACAACATCTCGCCGAACACTGTGATCTTCACGTTTTTCGCAGTTTCGTTCATGCTCATTCCGCCTCCGGATACTCAAAGCAGAGCGGATATAACGGTTCCTCATCTTCCTCGATCGTGGGGAATCTGCCCTGCGGCTCATAGAATCTGTTGTCGGCGTTGTCGTCGTTCACCATCGACACCTCGCCGATCAGGACCTTTCCCGTGCCGCGCTCCGCCCAGAACGCGTGATACTGGCGCGGCGGCAGCGTGATGCTTTCGCCGGGCGAAAGCACGAGCTTCGTGCCGGCAGGCACGATCCGCTTTACTCCGTCCGTCGTCACCGTCACATCCGTGTCGGCGAGTCCGTCGTCCTCGGTCGAATTGTAGACCTCGACGACGAGATTGCCGCCGCCGCGGTTGATGATGTCCTCCATCTTCAAATGATGGAAATGCATCGGCGAGTATTGATCCTCATCCGAGATCAAAAGCTTTTCCGCATACGTTTTTTTGCAGTCCGGCTCCGACACGGAGCCGTTGCGCAGCGTGAACAGGAACAGTCCGATCCGCTCAAAATCGCCGTGGCCGTAATCAGTTATGTCCCAGCCGAGCATATGACGGCGAATTTCGTCGTATTCATGGCCGAGCGTTTTCCATTTTTCGCGCGTATAAAACGCGAACGGCGGCAGCCTGAATCCCATCTTCTCGATAAACGCGAGATTTTCGCGCATTATGGCGTTGACTTGCGAACGCTTCATATTATAATATTGCGCCCCTTTCGGTAATGGCAGATTTATCAAAGATAATTGTACCACAGTTTCGCGCCCGTGTCACGGGAAAATATTATTTTTCCGCGCCGAAATGCCCGCCTCCGCCGGTCAAAAGCCACTCGACGGGAGCATAGCGGCCTTAGCGGTCCGCGCACCCCGATATGCGCCGCCGCCGTCGCCGCATCGATCGTGAATTGTTGCACGCAATATTAAATAAATCGCAGATCGCATTGTACATTTCTTATATTTTTCGTCAATACCAATATTTTCACTTGACTTTGACAAAAAATATTTATATAATTGTGCATAGACGGATATTGTTAATTTCCGAGGTGCATCGGCTCCCCGATCCGTCGACTAATTAAACTCTCTACATACTGGAGGTCGCTCTCAAATGGCAAGCAATTTGATGTTCAATGTAAGCCCGACGTTCGACATGGACATATTCGCCAACACCCTCTCCAATAATTTCCGCCAGAAGGGCTATCAGGTTACCGCCGTCAACATGAACGGCAGCTATATGCTCACATTCGCCAAAGGTATCGGCGGCATCAATATGGTGCTGGGTCTCGGCGAAAGCGTTAAGGCTACTGTCATGTGCATTAACGGTATGCTGACGATAAATTATTCCGAAGAGGAATGGACAAGTAAGATCATAGGATTCGTCGTCGGATGGATCTGCTGCTGGATTCCGATCATTACGGCTATCATCGGCTGTATGCATCAGGTACAGCTCCCGAAGAACATAAACGCAGAGGCTACAATGATAGCTTCCACGCTCTGATCGCGGGTAAATCGAATAAGCAAAACGCCCGATACCGCACGGTATCGGGCGCTTTTCATCGGCGCGCGGCGCGCGGTGGGGTGAAAAGGATGAGCCTTTGCAATCCTCGCCATTCCTTTTATGCAAACTTTTCAAAGTTTTTAAATTATGTTAAGGGCCTCTTTCTCGCAAGAAAGAGGCCCTTAACGATCCCGAAAGAGGCTCCCGTGTGGCGTCGACGTTATTCAATCGGTGGCAAAATTTGTTGGGGCGTAAACCGCGATATTATTTCGGCAAACGCGTCCGTACCTCTACGCGGCGCGTCGAGATCGAGGTTGTTCTGTCTTGGTTCATCGATTCCTGATATCGCCAGATTTCGCTCGTGTCGTGCGAACAGCTCCGATTTCCAAAGAGATACGCGACGGTTCGCACCGGTTGGCGCGCAGTGTCGTGCATCCGTGAGGGTTTATGTCAGTGCGAACGCGATCACGCCATCTGCTAACAGCTCCCACGCGGGCTGATTCGACTGCGCCGTCTGAAATGTCGCGATCTATCCGACGCTGGCAGCGACGGACATCGCACGCGCGTTGTGCGCGCAAGTGAGGCTGGAAAGCCTCCGGCGCGGTGGATGAGGTGCGTCAATAGAGGGAGTACCCCGCGATGAGCTGTTCGCACCCAGCGAACGCGCGTTGTTCTTTTGGAGAGGGGGTATGGGGGAGGACCCTTTCTTTTGAAGAAAGGGTCCTCATCCCAATCGGCCTCTTTCTTGCGAGAAAGAGGCCCTTAACTATTTCTTTAACTTTGCAAAAGTTTTAGATTGGGACTGGCGCGTATCGCCAAGGCTCCGCCTTCGCCGCCGAGAAGGTTCGCTAAGGCCGCGCCTTAGCCGATCCACGGCGCACGCCGCGCAAACTCCCCCGCCGGCAGCGCCGGCTCATACGCCATCGCATACAGCGCGTCCGCGCGCCTGTCATATATCCCGCCGTCAACGCCGAACGCGTCGGCGGCGCGAACCGCCACCCGCACGCGCCCCCTCATCCCGCGCAAAGCCTCCGTCCCGACCGCGGACGCCGCCAAAAGCCGCACGCCCTCGACCGCGTCTCCGAACGCCGACTGCGGCACGCGAAGCGCCGCGAACATCGCGGCGCGACGCAGCCTCGCATTCGTGTATTTCTTCGTCGCCGCAAGACGGATCGCATCCTCATAGCTCCCCGCCCTCGACGCCGCCGCTAAAATGCGGCGTCCGACGCCGCCTCCGCACTCCGCAAAGCCGTCCGCATCGTCGGGATCGGTCACGCGCAGTATCGGCATTATCGCCGCGCCGAGACGCGCCTCCGACGCGATCCCATGCTCGCGCGCCGCGGAAGCGATGATCTCATATGCGTCGTCGGGGATGTATCCCGAACAGCCGCGTCCCGCCGCCATCATCCCGCGTATCGCCGACGACGACGCGAAGCCGTCTTCCACACCCCCGTCGTGGCGCGCCCCGATCCTTTTTATCGCCAGCGGCGCGATCCCCGTCCCCGACGATTCGCGGATATATTCGATTGCGAGCGAATCGTTCGGGCCGTCCGGAAGCGCGCCGAACATCTCCGAATACAGCTCCGCGATCCGGCGCGCGTTATGCCCGCCGTCCGGCGCATCGTAAAGACGCGCCCGAAACTGCTCCGACGACATATTCTCCGCCGCTCGGCACAGCGCCGCCGTATCGCCGCATTCGCTGCCGAAAACGAGCGTGTGCGTGCATTCCGGATACGCGTCCGCGACGGCTCTCGCCGCCGCTATTCCGCCGCGCGCAAAATTCTCCGCCGACGCGCACGAGAACGGAAACGGAAGCTCGACGACAAGATCGGCTCCGAGACTGACCGCCGCGTGCGCACGCGCATATTTATCAACAATGGCGGGCGAGCCGCGCTGCGTCATATGTCCGCTCATCACCGCGACCGTGACGACGCCGCCGTCGGCGGCGCATAATCGCGCGGCTTCGGCGAAAAGATACGCGTGTCCTTTGTGCGGAGGATTCAATTCGCAGATTATATATATAAAATTTCGCATAAACAACCCCGATTGTTCGATTGTTTTACTTGACCTGCCGCGGCAGATATAGTATAATCATGATAAATGCAAAGCGTCGTTTTGTCAATCCCGTCTCGGCGCGCGCGCATATTTTTCAATATAATATCATAAAGTCAGAGGTAACTGAAAATGAAGGTTCTTGTTGTAAACGCCGGAAGCTCGTCGCTCAAATATCAGCTTCTCGAAACAGTCTCCGGCGACGTTCTCGCCAAAGGCATCTGCGAGCGCATCGGCATCGAGGGCGGTCACATCGAGCATAAGGTAAACGGCCGGAAGTACAGCGAAAACATCGAATTCGACAATCATGCGACGGCGATGAAGGTCGTCATCGATCACCTGACGCATCCCGAATACGGCTGCATCAAGGATATGGACGAGATCGAGGCCGTCGGCCACAGAGTCGTCCACGGCGGCCCCTACTTCTTCGACAGCGTGCTTCTCTCGGACGAGGTCCTCGAGAAGCTCAAGCTCTGCTACGATTTCGCGCCGCTTCACACGGGCGCTCACATAATGGGTATCGAAGGGTGCCTCTCCGTCATGCCGCACAAGCCGCAGGTGCTTGTATTCGACACGTCGTTCCATCAGACGATGCCCGAAAAGGCGTATATGTTCGGCGTTTCCTACGATATGTATGAAAAATACAGCCTGCGCAAGTACGGCGCGCACGGCACCTCGCACCGCTATGTCGCAAATGAAATGGCGAAAATTCTCGGCCGCCCGATCGAACAGACGAAGATCATCACCTGCCACATCGGCAACGGCGCGTCGATCACCGCCGTCGACGGCGGCAAATGCGTCGACACGAGCATGGGCTTCACGCCGCTCGACGGTCTTGTGATGGGTACGCGCTGCGGCGCCGTCGATCCGTCCGCCATCACCTACATCATGGAAAAAGAGGGCTTCACGCCCGCCGAGATGAACGAATACATGAACAAGAAATGCGGCTATCTCGGCATTTCGGGCTTCTCCTCCGACAGCCGCGACCTCGAAGCCGCGATCGTCGGCCACACTCTGTTCGGCGAACCCTACGAGGCGACGCCCGAGCAGAAGCATCGCGCCATGATCGCCGTATCGATGATGGCATACGAGGTGCAGAAGTACATCGGCTCCTACACGGCTGCGATGAACGGGCTTGACGCCCTCGTATTCACCGCCGGAATGGGCGAAAACAACCCCGAGCTGCGCGAGCGCGTATGCACGAACATGGAATTCTTCGGCATCAAGCTCGACCGCGAGAAGAACTCGAAGACGCATCATCAGAGCGACAACGTCGAGATCTCCACGCCCGATTCGCGCGTCAAGGTCTACGTCCTGCCTACGAACGAGGAACTCGCGATCGCCCGCGATACGGAGCGCATCGTCAACGCCGCGAAATAACGGCGCATTCATATCGAATCTTCATGGCGGGAGCGCGGCGCGTTCCCGCCACGGACGCATTTTTACGGAAAGCGAGGTCTTGATATGGCGCGCATTGGCTCAAGACTTTCAAACGCTCAGGTCATAATTCTCGGCTTTGCCGCGATGATTCTGCTCGGAGCGCTGCTTTTGATGCTGCCCATATCCACGGCGGACGGCAAGGGCGCGCCGTTTTCGGACGCCGTATTCACCGCCACATCCGCCGTATGCGTGACGGGACTCGTCGTGCAGAATACGGCCACATACTGGTCGACGTTCGGCCACGCCGTCATAATCGTTCTGATCCAGATCGGCGGCATGGGTATCGTCACGATCACCGTCGCGATCGCCCTTATCTCAGGCAAGCGGATCAGCCTGCGCCAGCGCAGCGCGATGCAGGATTCGATCTCCGCGCCGAACGTCGGCGGCATCGTAAAGCTGACGGGCTTCATCCTGACGCTCACATTCATATTCGAGGCGCTCGGCGCCGCCGCGATGGCGCCGTCGTTCTGCCGCGAATACGGCGTCGGGCGCGGCATCTGGTACGCGGTATTTCATTCGATCTCCGCGTTCTGTAACGCGGGCTTCGATCTTCTCGGCGACAAGGAGCCGTTCTCGTCGCTCACGTCGTTTCACGCCGATCCGGTCGTAAACATCGCCATTATGGCGCTGATCATAATCGGCGGCATCGGATTTCTCGTCTGGGACGACGTCCGCGTATACAAATGGCGGCTGCGCCGCTACAAAATGCAGAGCAAGGTCGTGCTGCTCGTAACGCTCATACTCGTGATCGCGCCGGCTCTATGGTTCTTTTTCTTCGAGTTTGACGGCGAGCCGTTTGCGGAGCGGACGCTTCATTCGATGTTTCAATCCGTGACGCTGCGCACGGCGGGCTTCAACACCGTTGATTTTTCGCTTTTGAGCGAGGGCGGACTCGCGATCATGATCGTCGCGATGCTCATCGGCGGCTCTCCCGGATCGACCGCCGGCGGCATGAAGACGACGACGGCGGCCGTCATGGTCTCCTCCGCGATGTCGGTATTCAAGCGTCGGCGCGACACTCACTTCTTCGGGCGCAGGATCGCCTCCGAAACGCTCCGCGACGCCGCGACGCTCGTGACGCTGTACGTGCTGTTGTTCCTGTCGGGCGGCATTGCGATCAGCGCGATCGAGGGACTTCCGCTCGGCGACTGTCTGTTTGAGACGGCGTCCGCCGTCGGCACTGTCGGACTCACGATGGGGATCACCCCGACGCTCGGCGCCGTATCGCGCGTGATTTTGATCGCGCTGATGTATTTCGGCCGCGTCGGCGGACTCACGCTCATATTCGCGATGTCGGCGTCGTCGCCGAAAATTTCAAAGCTGCCCGAGGAGCGGCTGACGGTCGGATGACCGCCGGTCCCGCCCCGCAAAAGCAGCCGCACACGCAAAGAAAGGTAGCGTTCGCTTCAACATGAAAACAATACTTTTAATAGGACTCGGCAGATTCGGTCAGCATATCGCCATGAAGCTGTCGGAACTCGATCATCAGGTGCTTGCCGTCGACTCGAACGAGGATCGCGTCAACGCCGCGCTGCCATACGTCACAAACGCGCAGATCGGCGACAGCACGAAGCGCGAATTCCTCGCCTCGCTCGGGATCAAGAATTTCGATGCCTGCATAGTCGCCATCGGCGACGATTTTCAAAGCTCGCTTGAAACAGTATGGCTGCTGCACGAGCTTGGCGCGAAGCGCGTGATCGCGCGCGCGTCGCGCGGTATGCAGGAGAAATTCCTGCTCCGCAACGGCGCGGACGAGGTCGTATTCCCCGAAAAGCAGCTCGCCGCATGGACAGCGATACGCTGCACGTCGAATCACATCCTCGACTATATCGAGCTTGACGACGGCTACGCGATCGTCGAGATCTCCGTCCCCGACGAATGGGACGGCAGAACGATCACCTCCATCGACGTCCGCAAAAAATACGGCATCAATATCCTCGCGATCCGCGGCGACGGTAAACTGAATATGAGCATCACCCCCGATACCGTCCTCTCCGCCGACTGCTCCGTCCTTGTCCTCGGCTCCGAACGCGCGATACAAAAGTTCGTGAGGAATTGAAATTTAAATTCGGGGTTTCACCCCGCACCCTGACTTAAGGGGGGCTTTTGAAAAAGCCCCCTTAAGAATCCCCGCAAAACTTTCCTGACAGAGGGTTATATGTCAAGTGTGTTCGCCTCTGCGATGCGCGTTTATGCGCCGACGAAGTAGCCGCGCGAGCGCGAACACCGATTTTCGGGGCGCTGCCCCGTACCCCGCTTAAGGAACTTCTTATAAGAAGTTCCTTAAGAATCTTCAAGAATTTTTATGACAAGGGTTATAGGGCAAGTGTGTTCGCCTCTGCGATGCACGTTTGTGCGCCGACGAAGTAGTCGCGCGAGCGCGAACACCGATTTTCGGGGTTTCACCCCGAACCCTGACTTAAGGAACTTCTTATAAGAAGTTCCTTAAGAATCTTCAAGAATTTTTATGACAAGGGTTATAGATCAAATGTGTTCACCTCTGCGATGCGCGTTTATGCATCGCACTCGCGGCTTTGCCCCGAACAAAATTCACGATCCCGAAAGCAGACGATTTCGTCTGCTTTTTTATCGGCCGCCGGTTTCATCTATACCTATCTGATCCGACTTTTCGCCGTCGACGACGCCCGGGACGCCGATCCTTATAAAGATCGGATAAATATAGCTTGCGCCGAACGTACCGAGCTTTTTCGGCCCGTCCGCGATTTCCCCGACGTCGTAAAGCTCTTGCGCGCGTCGATACGCCACGTTCACCGTCGAGCGTGTGATCGATTTTTCCTTGCGGCTGACGAAGATTTCGCATCCTCTCACCGTATATGAAAATGTCAATCCCTTCGCCGTAACGAACTCCTCGCCCGCGTGCGCGGCGATCTCATCCCAAAGCTTATCCTCCTCGCGGCTCGATTCCAATGCGCGTCTCATACCGTCCTCCCCGAAACGATCGATTGCGGGCGCGTCCGCGCCCCCGACATTATTGTACCATATCGCGCCCGTCGCCGCAATATTGCGGATAAAACGCGAAAATTTCAAAAGGCTGGACTAAAAAATCGCGCCGCCGCTTGACACGGCGTCCGCGCGGCTGTATAATATAAGCGAAAACAGGGGCGCTGCCGCAAGGCGGCTGAGACGGCGGATACAGCTTCGCCGGACCCGTGGACCTGATTTGGGCAATGCCAACGTAGGGAGTTTTTTCACGATCCTTAGCGTGGGACGCCCGAGTCGGCGTCCCCGATTTTTCTTTTGAAAGGAGGAAGCGGACGGATATTCGGGACGGAGGGGGAGCGCCCTTTGCCCTTTGGATCGCAGCGATGGGAAGCCGTGTTCCGGCGTGAGAGGAGGCCATCAAGCCTCGACCGACCTTTTCACCAAAAAGGGGAAAGTGACGCTGCGTACGCCGTTTTCCTCGACCTTCAAAGGAGAAATTCAAAAAATGAACAACACCGTTAACACAAAAACTCACAAAACAATAATCAAGCTCGCGCTCTGCGGGATCCTCACCGCCGTCGCCGTTGCGGGCAGTCTTTTGCAGTTCCCCGTACTGGGGAGCAAATGCGCGCCCGTTCAGCACATGGTCAACATTTTCTGCGCCGTGTTTCTCGGTCCGTGGTACGGCGTCGCATCGGCGTTCATCGCGAGCCTCCTTCGCAATCTCTTCTCACTCGGCTCGCTGATGGCGTTCCCGGGCAGCATGGTGGGCGCGCTTTTGGCCGGCGTCACATATGCGGCAGCGAAGAAGCTGAAGAACAACTATGTCCGTCTCATCCTGACTCTTATCGCAGAGGTGATCGGCACGGGCGTTCTCGGCGGTCTTTGCGCGTATCCCGTCTCGATATTCCTGATGGGAAACGAAGCCGGCAGCGTCGCGTTCTACGCCTACATCGTACCGTTTCTCATCTCGACCGTCGCCGGTTCCGCGATTTCCGGAATCATCATATTGGCGCTCGAACGCGCCGGCGTTATGTCGAAGATGAAAAAATCGCTCGAATGACTGCCGATCTTAACTAAAGAGGGCAAATTTGAAAAAAGAGAGGCGCGGGGAGAGAACGGAGTTCTCTCCCCGTCACATATATGTCTGTGATCGAACTTGTTAAAACCCGACGTCCCGTCGTACACTGCATAACGAATTACGTCACCGCCGAAAGCGTCGCCAACGCGCTTTTGGCGGCCGGCGCGTCGCCGATCATGACCGACGATCCCGAAGAGGTCGCCGACGTCGACAGGATCGCCGACGCCGTCTGTCTCAATCTCGGCACATGGAGCCGCTCGCGCGAACGCGCGATTTTGACGTCGGCGAAAGCCGCGCGCGGGCGCGGCATACCGATCGCGCTCGATCCCGTCGGCGTCGGCGCATCGGATGTGCGGCTCGAAACGGCGCGGCGTCTCATATTCGATATCGGCGTCGACATAATCCGCGGCAACTCCTCCGAAATCGCGACGCTGGCGGGGCATACGGTCCGCGCCGGCATCGACGCTTCCGCGTCGAGCGACGACGCATCCCTCTACGCGGCGCGCGAGCTTGCGCGGTCCGCGCACGCCGTCGTCGCCGTCACCGGCGCGACCGACATCGTCGCGAACGCCGATACCGCATACGCGTTTCACGGCGGTTCCGCGATGATGAAATACGTCACCGGCGTCGGGTGCCGCCTTACGGCGCTGTCCGCCGCGTATGCCGCCTGCGTCGGGATACGCGAGGGCGCGCTCTACGCCGTCGCCGCGATGGACGCCTGCGGCAAAATCGCCGAAGCTGAAACGGCGCGCGGCCGCGCCGCCGGAGTCGGCACGTTCGCCGTTTATCTAAACGACGCGATCTTCAATTTGACCGAAAACGATATTAAGGAGCTTGTCAGCTATGAAATTCTGCCGTGAGCATTTGGCGCTTTACGCCGTCACCGACCGCGCGTGCCTCGGCGGACGTCGGCTCGCGGACGCCGTCGAGGCGGCGATACGCGGCGGCGTCACGATGGTGCAGCTCCGCGAGAAGCGCATCGACAGGCGGGATTTTCTTGCAGAGGCCGAAGAGCTTGCGCGCATATGCCGTGATTTCGGCGTCCCCTTCATCGTCAACGACGACGTCGAGATCGCGCTTTTATCCCATGCGGACGGCGTTCATCTCGGTCAGGACGACACGGACGCGCGCGAGGCGCGCCGCATTCTCGGCAAAGACGCCGTAATCGGCGTGACGGCGCGTTCGGCGGACGAGGCTGTCGCGGCGGAGGCTGCGGGAGCCGATTATCTCGGCGTCGGCGCCGTTTTCGGCACCGCGACCAAGACCGACACTCGCAATATCGGCGTCGACGGGCTGCGCGCGATCACTCGCGCCGTCCGCATCCCCGCCGTCGCGATCGGCGGGGTGAAGCCGTCAAATATATCGGCGCTCACGGGAAGCGGCGCCTCCGGCGTCGCCGTCGTTTCGGCCATATTCGGCGCCGACGACATCGAATCCGCGTGCCGAGAGCTGAAAGCCGCTGTCGGAGGCATACTGTGAGTTCGCAAAACGATCGCATCCGCGCCGCCATTTTCGACGTCGACGGCACGCTGCTCGATACGATGCCGATGTGGCACGACGTCAGCTCGCTCTATCTGCGCCGGCGCGGCATCGAGCCGCCGCCCTCCCTCGTCGATAAAATATTCACAATGACGCTCCGCGAGGGCTGCGAATACATCAAATCGCTCTACAACTTCACCGAAACCGTCGACGAACTGACAGACGCGATACTTTCCGTGATGCGCGGCTTTTACCGCAATGACGCGCCGCTCAAATCCGGCGCATACGGACTTTTGCACGCGCTTCACGAGCGCTGTGTCCCGTTCGCGCTCGCGACTGCGGGAGAGCGCGAAACGCACGAATCGGCGCTTTCGCGCCTTTGCGTACTCGAGCTGTTTCAGTATCGGTTCTACTGCTCCGAGCTTTCGACCTCGAAGCGCGAGCCGGCGATATATCTCCGCGCCGCGGACGCGCTCGGATACGACCCGCACAGCGTCGCCGTATTCGAGGACGCGCTTTACGCCGTGCGGACTGCAAAATCGGCCGGATTTTACACCGTCGGCGTCGCGGACGCGTCGCAGACTGCGGACGAGCGCGACGCCATGATCCGCGAGGCGGACGTGTTCGTATATGATCTTTGCGAGCTTGACATAAATATATTCGGAGGGCAGCGGCGATGAAAACTGCTTTGACGATCGCGGGCAGCGACTGCTCCGGCGGCGCTGGCATTCAAGCCGACATCAAAACGATGACGTGCTGCGGCGTTTACGCGATGAGCGCAATAACGGCGCTGACGGCGCAGAACACGACGGGAGTTTCAGGCATTTACGAGGTCTCGCCCGAATTTCTGCGCGCGCAAATCGACGCGATATTCACCGATATCCGCCCCGACGCCGTCAAGATCGGGATGACGTCCTCGTCGGCGCTCATCGACGTGATCGCGGACGCGCTCACGCACTACCGCGCCGAAAACGTCGTCGTCGATCCCGTCATGGTATCGACGAGCGGCTCACGGCTGCTCGCGCCCGACGCCGTCGGCGCGCTGACGGCGCGTCTGCTTCCGCTTGCGGCAGTCGCGACGCCCAACATCCCCGAGGCGGAGATACTCGCGGGGATGGGGATCGAATCCAAGTCCGACATGGAATCGGCCGCGCGCCGCATAGTAGAAAGGTGCGGCTGCGCCGTCCTCGTCAAGGGCGGTCACAGCGCGGGCAGCGCCGACGATCTGCTCTTCGCGGACGGCAATTTCACATGGTTCCGCGGATGTCGCATCGACAATCCGAACACACACGGCACGGGCTGCACGCTCTCGTCCGCGATCGCGTCGTATCTTGCAAAAGGCAAAAGCCTTCCCGACTCGGTCGCGCTCGCAAAGGAATATATATCCGGCGCGCTGTCGGCAAATCTCGATCTCGGCGCGGGACGCGGCCCCATGATGCACAATTTCGATATTCACAGCCGGTTTGCGGCTGAATAAACATAAACGGAGACTGCAATGAGAAACTATTCGACACAGATGGAGGCCGCGCGCCTCGGCATTATCACGCCCGAAATGAAGATCGTAGCGCAAAAGGAGTACCGCACCGAGGAGGAGATACGCGACCTCGTCGCGCGCGGTCAGGTCGCGATATGCGCGAACAAGAACCACGCCTGCCTCGACCCGAACGGCGTCGGCTCGATGCTCCGCACAAAGATAAACGTCAATCTCGGCGTTTCCCGCGACTGCAAGGATTACGACGTCGAGATGCAGAAGGTGAACGCCGCCGTCGAGATGGGCGCGGAGGCGATAATGGACCTGTCCTCGCACGGCAACACACAGCCGTTCCGCCGCAAGCTGACGAGCGAATGCAAGGCCATGATCGGCACCGTCCCCGTCTACGACAGCGTAATCCACTATCAGCGCGACTTGGCGACGCTGACGGCGAAGGACTTCATCGACGTCGTGCGCCTTCACGCCGAGGACGGCGTCGACTTCGTGACGCTGCACTGCGGCATCACGCGCAAGACGATCGATCAGATACGCACCCACAAGCGCAAGATGAACATAGTCTCGCGCGGCGGCTCGCTCGTGTTCGCGTGGATGAGCATGACGGGCGAGGAAAATCCGTTTTACGAATACTTCGACGAAATACTCGACATCTGCCGCGAATACGACGTCACGATCTCGCTCGGCGACGCGTGCCGTCCCGGGTGCCTCGCCGACGCGAGCGACGTGTGCCAGATCGAGGAGCTTGTCCGCCTCGGCGAGCTGACAAAGCGCGCATGGGCGAAGGACGTTCAGGTCATGGTCGAGGGACCGGGTCACGTGCCGCTCGATCAGATCGCGGCAAACATGAAGATTCAGTCCACGATCTGCATGGGCGCGCCGTTCTACGTGCTGGGGCCGCTCGTCACCGACATCGCGCCCGGCTACGATCATATCACCTCCGCGATCGGCGGCGCGATCGCGGCCGCAAACGGAGCCGCGTTCCTCTGCTACGTGACGCCTGCGGAGCATCTCGCGCTGCCGAACGTGCAGCAGGTCAAGGACGGCATCATCGCGTCCCGCATCGCCGCGCACGCCGCCGATATCGCAAAGCACATCCCGCACGCGCGCGACATCGACGACAAAATGGCGGACGCGCGCCGCACCTTCGACTGGGAGGGTCAGTGGGCGTGCGCGATCGATCCCGAGACCGCGAAACGCATCCGCGACGAAGCAAAGCCCGAAAGCGACGATTCCTGCTCGATGTGCGGCAAATTCTGCGCCGTGCGCAGCATGAACAAAGCGCTGTCGGGCGAATACATCGACATACTGTGAGCGCGAAAAAAAGGCGCGCCGCCATAATCGGCGGCGCGCCTATCAACAATTATGACGCTGTTCGCGCGTATCTGCGCGCGGACGACTTCATCGTCGCGTGCGACGCGGGTCTGTCGCACACGGATGCGCTCGGGATCGTCCCCGATCTCATCGTCGGCGACTTCGATTCGCACCCGCACCCCGACACCGACATCGAAACGATTTTCCTCCCCCGCGAAAAGGACGACACCGACACCGTCTACGCCGTCCGCGAATGCGTGAGGCGCGGATTCTGCGATTTTCTCCTGCTCGGCGTGTTCGGCGCGCGCCTCGATCACACGATCGGCAACATCGGCATACTTCTCTATCTCGACTCGCTCGGGCTGTCCGCCCTCGCCGTCGACGACTCCGGCGATATGCGCGTCGTGTCGCGCGCGCCCGTCACGGTCGGGGAATGTGCGTATTTTTCACTGCTCGCCGTCGACGGCGTCGACAGCGCGATTCTCTCCGTCACCGGCGCAAAATACAGCGTCTCGCACGCCGCGTTCGGCGTCGAGTATCAGTACGGCGTCAGCAACGAGATCGCGGATGGCGCACCCTGCGCCGCCGTCACCGTCGATCGCGGCCGCGTGCTTCTTTACCGCGTGAGATAATGCGCCGCACGAACGCGCATCGCAGAGGCGAACACATTTGCCAAACAACTCTTTTAAGGAAAGTTTTGAAGAGTTCTTAGCGGGGGGCAGATGCGAAGCATCTGCGAACTTTCCGCTTGCGGAAAGTTTCCCTTAAGTCAGGGTTCGGGGTGAAACCCCTAATAACTTACTCTTCCCCCCTCAGCCGCCGCTCGATGACCGAAATGGCGCGGATCAATCCGTCGCGATCCTCGTTTGTGAAATACGCCTCGGTCACGCTGTCCATATCCAGCACGCCCCAAACGCCGCCGTCGCCGTCGAAGAGCGGGATCACGATCTCCGAATGCGTATTGCAGTCGCAGGCAATATGCCCCATGAAGCATTCCACATCCTCCACGACCTGCGGCGCGCGCTCCTTCCACGACGTCCCGCATACGCCAAGCCCGTATCCGATGCGCGTCACGGCTGGACGCCCCTGAAACGGCCCGAGGACAAGCTCGTCCCGCGCCTTGTCGACAATGTAAAAGCCGACCCAGTTCGCATCCGGAAACGCAAGCTTTATGACCGACGACGCGTTCGCGAGCGCCGCGGTCAGGTTGTCCTCTCCGTCGGTGTAGAGCTTCAGCTGCTCCGTCAGCGTGTCGTAAAACGCCTGCTTCTCCGTCGGATATTCAATGTCAATGTAGCTCATACGATCAAACCTCTCAAATTAAAAAATATGCCTAAACGCCGCGGGGAGAGCGATTGCCGTTCTCCCCGCGGCGGCGTTTATGCTTTATCGTTTTTCGCTTATCCGCTTACTGATCTACTCTGTCGGAAATGTTGAGAAGAACAGCCTGAACGACGAAACGCTGCGCGTATTTGTTCGCGCCCGTATCGCCCGTACACGTCGAAAGCGTGATAACGTGGTTGTCGGGACCGATCGAGATCCCAGTCTGATACATCGCCTGAGATACGCAGAATTCCGCGAACGCCTGTCTCGAATCGGCATTCTTGAAGCCGACCTGGAACGTCTTACCGTCCGTATCGACCCTGTAAACGGAGAAGATGCAGTACGTGTACATCTTGTCGGCAGTGTAAATGTAGACGTTCGGATTCTTTTCCCATGTGGACTTGTTCTTGAAGTTGTCGAGCTTGCCGAACATTCCGCCGCTTCTCAGATGGTGACCGTAAATAACGGTGTTGTACCCCGTCAGATCGGGCTTGCAGAGATAATCTATGTAGATGCAGCCGTCGTTGTAGTATCCGTCCTCGCCGGTCCATTTGCGGCGCAGATATCTGTCGTTGTCCTTGGAATAATAGATCAGCGGCTCGGAAACGCCCGCGCCCTCGACTACGATCCAGCCTACGACGTCCTTGTTCACCTTCTGGAGATTCTTTATGCTGATCTTGCCCTTGACTGCCTCGGCATAAGCGCTCGTGTCGGTTGCCGGCGGCTTAGTCGTCGTGCTGCCGCCCTGATCGCCGTCGCCGCCCTGCTGCTGCGTTTCGGGCGGATCGGTCTCATCGCCGCCCTGCGGCGTCGATTCCACGGGAGCGTCCGTCGTCGGAGGCTCCGATGTGCCGGGTTCGTCCGTGTCTGCGGGCTGACCTGCCGTCGTGTCGTCCTCGGGCGGCGTCGTTCCGTCGGGACCTTCCGGATGCGCCGGTTCGTTCGTATCGTCGGGATTTCCCATCGTGAGATCGCCAATACCTGCCATGCTCTCCGCCCAATCATGATCCTTCGGCGCGTTATGACGCTGCACGCCCTGATAGATCAGGATCCCCGCGCTGACAAGGAACAGCGCCGAGAACAGGATCAGAAGCACAATCCTGATATTTTTGTCCTTTATGAAGTTCATTCTCATGCCCTCCGCATTTGATTTTATTTGCGAAAAATAATCAGATTCACGTTATATTTTACCACCGCGGAACCGTTTCGTCAATACCGTTCGCCGATTTTTGCCGAATATCGGATTTTTACGCGCCCGCCGCGACGTCCTGCCTCGGCGTCACGTCGACTAAAAGCGCCTGCACGATGAATCTCTGCTTGTATTTGTCCTCGCCCGTATCGCCCGTACACGTCGAAAGCGTCAATATTCTGTCGTTCACCGTCGGAACTACGCCGGTGTCGTACATCGACTGCGAACGCGCGAAATCGATGAATTCCTGCTTCGACTCGGCGCCGGAGAATCCGATCTGATACGTCATCCCGTCGACGTCGACCCTGTAAACGGCGAAGACGATGTATCTGTACATCGAATCCTCCGTGTAGATGTAGACGTAGGGATCGCGCTCCCAGTTCTTCTTCTCGGCAAAATCGCCGAGCTTGCCAAACATCCGCCCACTTTTCAGCCTGTGACCGTATATGATCGTGTTGAAATCGTCGAGCGACGGCGACGATTTCGTCTCCATGAAGATGCAGCCGTCGCTCGCCTTTTTGCCGAGCCATGTCCTGCGCAGATAGTAATCGTTGTCGCTGTAATGTATGATCGGCTCGTTGACGTTGACCTCGGAGGCGCGCGCGCCGCCGATGTAGAGCCAGCCTAAAACGTCGCTGTTTTTTGATTTTAATCCGCTTATGCTTATGCTGCCGCGCAGCGCGTCCGCATACGGATCGTATACGGGAGCCGCAGGCTCCGTATCGGGCGCGGACGTTTCATCGGGAGATTTCGTTTCATCCGGCGCGGACGTTCCCTCAGGCGGCAGCGTCCCCTCCGGCTCGGACGTGTCAGCGCCGTCGTCGGTGTCGTTTGATGCGTTCGGTATTATAACCTCGGTCGGGCCGCGCCTGTAATCGTTCGGATCCGGTATATTCCCGTCGCTTTTTGCGACGTCGCCGTCAAGACTGCTCTGCCTGCTCTCGATGCCCTCCTTCATCAGCGCCGCCGTGCTTACGATGAATATCGCCGCGAAAAGGAAGATCAGCACGTTCCTCACGGTCTTATTGCCGATTATATTCATGAATTATGCCCTTCGCGATTCACGACGCGGCCTCGCCGCTTATGATATCTTCGATCTCATGAAGCGCCGACGCCGGCGTCTTATACACGATCCCCGAATCGCCCGATGTGACATAGACGTATTCGACGCCGTCCTCCTCGAACGTATCGCCGAACGAAAGCTCAAACGACACATATCTCGGCAGTCTCGCCGTCGAGCCGCCGTCAGATGTCGGCGCCTCGACATATTCCGTATACGTCATCGCCACGTTTACGGCCGGATCGTCAAGCCCGTACCGCGCAAGACCGGCCGCGTCTGCTCCGTATTCGACGGCAGTATCGAGACTGAACATCGCGCCTCTCGGCAGCGCCGACGATATTTTCAGCGCCGGATGATCCGAACCGCCCTCGAGCTTTCCGTCCGTCTCGGCGTCGTACTCATATACTCCCGACGCAGATTCGGCGGAGAGCGCGTTTATATCCGACGCGTTCGGCGTCGGCGTCGACGTGTTGCGGAAGATGCCGTCCTTCTTGTACGCGAAATACTCAAACAGGGCGTCGCTCACCATGTACGCGTAGGAGCTGCCCTCCGTCATAAAATAGTAATATCCCGTCACGTCGTTTCTTTTCCCGACGTATGACGTGACAGTATGCGAATCTGTTTCATCCGTTGACGCGGAGCTGTTCAGATACGTCGCCGTGACGGTGAGCTGCGGCGCGTCGAATCCGTATGCGGATTTATTCGCGCTGTCGTACCTGATGCGGCGGAACCCGCCGAAATCTGATATCGCCTGCGACATCATTATGATCTTTTCCGTATCGACGGGGAATTTCTCGTCGCCCTCGAGCTTCCAATCTTCACCCGACGTGTAGAGCGATAATGTCTCGCCGTCGTATGTGTACGAAAGCTTCGTCATGAGCTTGTAATCCTCGCTGATCGCCGTATACGTCCCGTCCTGCCAGCCCGAAAGGCCGCTCAAATCTCCGCCCTCGGACGTCTCCGCCTGCTCGCCGCCGACGGCGCCTCTCACGGCGAAATACACGGCCGCCAGCGCTATCACCGACGCGAACACAATCGCGAGCGTTATTATCTGTTTTCGTTCCTTGCGTTTCTTTGAATTCATATAACCCGTCGACAGCCTTTCGTTCTATATAATAAGACGTTTTTCCTTCGCAAAAAGTTTCGTTCAAAGCGAAAAAATCCCAAAAATTTTTCAGATTTCCGCAGTTATCTAAACGGCGGAGGCGCGGCCTGCCGCGTCCCCGCCGTTTGTGACCCGCGTCAGCGCAGTCTGCGGCGCACCCAGACGACGATTCCGGGTACGAGTATCAGTATCGGTATAAGATACTGTATTATGACTGTCACGACCGTCGCGTCGCGCTCAGAGAACGTCAGTCTCGCGTTCGTCGACATCGCCGTCTTCTCGATTGTCACCGTCACGGGCTTATCGCATACGGCGAGCGGCGTCTGAAGGAACAGTACGAGCGCACTCGTGCTTGACGTCGGCAGATCGCCGAGATCGGCCGGATTGACGTCGCTCGACGAATACCATACGAACGTCGCGTCCGTATCCGGCTCGTGGCTCACCGCCCCGATCCAGAACGCGCCGACCGCGTCGTCCTCGTCAGGATCGCGCAGTTCCTCGTCGATACCGATCACATACGCCTGATCCGACGTCGTCAAAATCGGATTCGATATCATCGATCCCTCGTATTCGTCGTCCTTTATTATACCGTGCGCGCGTCCGATCACGGCCATGTAGTTCGACGCGTTATCGATTCCCTCCGTGATTATGCAGTCGCAGAGCTGCGCGTGGATTATATCGGCGCGGCCCTGATTGTGGCGTCCGTCGTCGCCCTCCAGCACGATGCCGTCGACGGAGAGAAGTCCGCAGTAGCGGGCGAGGCTCGCCGTATTCGGCATAGACGCCGCGCTGTATTTCGACGGATCGGTGACAAGCACCACCTTGCCGCCTCCGTCGATATACGACGTCAGCATCGCAAGCTCATCCTGTCCTATATCGGACGAGGGCGCGTTGATTATGACGACGGCAGCGTCGTCCGGCACGCCGCCGGCCAAAAGATTCAGCTGCGATACGGACAGATTGTTAAGCTCGATCGACGCCTCCATTTCGGGCGAGGATTGGGACTCGCCGTGTCCCGTCGTGAAATACACAGGCGGCAGCTTGTCGGTCGTAACATAATCGATCGCCGACGTCAGCTCGTTGTCGGCGTCGAAAACGTCGTAATCGTACAGATCGCTGATCGAATATCCCATGAAATAGTAATATCCCGACTGATAAGCGTTCTGTACCTCCTGCGAGTATTCGTAAATATCGTTGTACATTATCGTCTTCGAGCGCTTCGCGCTCTCGACAACAACGCTGTTCATTCCGCCCTCTCCCGAGATCTCATGCTCCGTCAGAAACGCGGGGTCCGCGTCGGGATCGACGAGCTTCAGCGTTATATGATCGGACAGACCGGCGTATTTTTCGAGGAAGTTCGATATGCGCTCGTCCTTCGTCTCGTCTGACGCGACGAGATAGACAGTTATATCCTCCCCGAGTTCATCCAGTATCTGCCGCGACTGCTCCGACACATTGTAAATGTCGTCGCCGCTCAGATCGAACGCCACATACCCGAACGGTACGGCTCTGACGATCATGTTGATGATCACGACAGCCGCGACGGCGGCGATCACGAGCAGCACGCCGTATCCGCCCATGTAGAGACGGCGGCGCGCGCCTTCGGTCTTTTTCGTCTTCGTCTTCATCGTGCCGCCTCCCATCAGTTATATCTTCTGCGCTGCATCATCTGTACCGTAACGAACACGAACAGCGCCGCGACCGTAACGTAATAGACGACGGCGCGCAGATCGAATACGCCGTAGATCGTGCTTGACGAGCAGAGCGCGAAGAAATCGATCGAATAGAGGATATCGGGGACGAGTCCCGCAAACAGCGTTCTGTCATATATGAACAGCGCGATGCACAGAGCGGCCGGAACTCCCGTCGCTATGCACGCCGCCGTACTGTTTTTCGTCGCCGCGAGAACGATCCCGCCGAGTACGGCGGACGCCGCCACGAGCGTCACCATCGACGCCGTCGCGGACGTCGGGAACGCGGCCGCGATGCTGCTCATAAAATATAAAAGCAGGAAGATCGCGACTGTTATGAGCGCGGCTATGATCTGATTTTCGACGAGGCTCGACGCGAATACGCCGATCGCCGTCATCGCCGCCGCGAGCAGCGCCACCATAAGCAGCGCGTTGTATGCGGCGGCAAGGCTCATCACCCCCGCTGTATCGAACAGCTTCAATATAAGCGGATATACGGCGCAGACCGCGAGCGGGGCCGCCACGACCGTGAGCGACGCGAAATATTTGGCCAGCACGATCTTATACATCGGCACCGGCAGCGAAAACAAAAGCTGCTCCGTCTTCGAGCGCCTTTCCTCCGCGATCGAACGCATCGTTATAAACGGTATCGTTATCACAAGCACAAAGTAATCGACGAGAAAATATGTCGAATACTCAAAATGCGCGCTCGCACTGTTCACATTGACGTTGACGATAAAAAATCCCGCGATCGCGAGCATCACAACGGCAATAACGCAGCCCATCATCCCGAAAAGATAGGAGCGAAGCTCCTTTTTGTATATAGCAAGCATTTCCCCGCGCCTCACTTTCCGCCGAACAGCGGCTTATAATCGTCGCCATCGCCGCCGTCGTCATTATCATCGTCGTCATCGTCGTCCGCGGCTTTGTCCTCGACGCCTCCGGCGTCGTCTCCGAGATAATCGGCCGGATCGTATACTACATACTCCTCCTCGTCGCCGTCGTCAGTTTCCGCATCGCCGTCCGCTTCATCCGATTCGTTCGAGTCGGCGGCGTCGTTCGCATCGTCGGCGTCGTTCTCGTCGGTGTCCTTCGTCGAGGTGAGCTTGAGGAATATATCCTCCAAATTCTCCTCCTCCACGCTCATCGACAATACTGCGCGCCTTATATCCGAGAATGCGAACGATATCGCTTCCCTCAGCTCCATATCGCGCGAGGACGCATATTTCACCTTCGCCGACGTCGTGCCGTCGTCCGCGCCGTCCACGATCTCAAACGATGAAACGCCGTCCACGCCGCCGATCACGGCCGCCGTCTCCTCCGGCGTCGCCTTGACGGTCAAAAGCATCGTCGTTTCGGACGTGAGCGACCGGCTTATATTCTCCATCGTGTCGTTGGCGACGAGCTTCCCGTGCGAGATCACGATAATCTTGTCGCATATCTCCTGCACCTCGGACAGCACATGACTTGACAGAATGACCGTTCTGTCGCGTCCGAGATCGTTTATGAGCGCACGTATCTCCGTGCGCTGCTGCGGATCAAGTCCCTCCGTCGGCTCGTCGAGAATTATTATATCGGGATCGCCCACCATCGCCTGCGCAATGCCGACGCGCTGGCGATAGCCCTTTGAGAGATTGCGGATCAGACGGTCCTTCACGTCGGCGACGCCCGTCGCCGCCATGACGTCCGCCACCTCGTCCGCGATCCTGTCGCGTCTGACGCCCTTCGCCTCCGCGACGAACCGCAGATACTCCCACGGCGTCATATCGGAGTAAAGCGGCGGCGTCTCGGGCAGATATCCTATCAGACGCTTTGCCGCGACGGGATCGTCGAGCATACTGATGTCGTCGATCAAGATCTCGCCCTCCGTCGGCGCGAGACAGCCGGTGATAATATTCATCGTCGTCGATTTACCGGCGCCGTTCGGGCCGAGGAAGCCGTAAATGCTCCCTCCCTCGACCTCGAAGCTGATATCGTCGACGGCAAGCGTTTTCCCGTATTTCTTGGTAAGATGCGATACTTTTATCATTTTTCCTCCGGATCGCGCGTCGATTGCGCGCCGCCTCATATTCAAGGCCATACTATCACTTTATTGTGACGGAATTGTGACGGAAGTGTTAAGCCTCCCCGAAAATGTCCCGCGTGTCTTTCACCGCCGCAAAATCGCAGGAAAAAATATTTTTTTGCAAATAGGTATTGCAAAACATGAAATGTTATGATATAATTATCGAGCTTTGACGGATACGGCCCGTTGGTCAAGCGGCTAAGACGGCGCCCTCTCACGGCGCAAACATGGGTTCGATTCCCGTACGGGTCAAACACAAAAGGGACTGCATAGCAGTCCCTTTTGTGTTTGATTCGTACCAATAGCGAACCCCGACAGTTCCCGTATACGCAAACGCATTTGCCTGCACAAAACGGAACTGTCACTTTTCGACGGCAACGCCGTCGAAAAGTCCTCGATCTCCCGTACGGGTCAAACACAAAGGGACTGCTCATAGAGCAGTCCTTTTGTGTTTGATTCGTACCAATAGCGAACCCCGACAGTTCCCGTATACGCAACCGCATTTGCCTGCACGAAACGGAACTGTCACTTTTCGACGCGTCAGCGGCGAAAAGTCCTCGATCTCCCGTACGGGTCAAACACAAAAGGACTGCACAACGTGCAGTCCTTTTGCGTTTCACTCGTTGCCGCAATCAACTCCGACAGTTCCCGTATGCACGAACGCATTTGCCTGCACGAAACGGAACTGTCACTTTTCCGAGCGCCAGCAAGGAAAAGTCGCGATCTTTCGTCATTCCAAGCGCTCCGCCGCCGGGAACGAACCGGAATTCATTCGCTCTTTTCCGGCGAGCGGCTGTATCTTTTCAATACGGCCTGCACCACTTCTCTGTCATCGGGCGATGCCAGCATATAGCGGCGAGCGACATCTTGTACCTCTTCCGGCATAGCGGAACCGTCTGCCCCGCTCAAACCGAGCATCCAATCCATCGAGACTGAAAAGAACTCGCATATTTTTGCGACATACGTCACATCCGGCGTCCGATCGCCGTTGATATAGCGATATATCGTCGGGGATTTTATCCCTATTTTGTCTGAGAAAGACTGAACCGTTAAATTGCGAGCGTCAATTAAATGCTTTAAATTGCGCCGAAATACGTCTAAATCCATGATTCCCTCCGCAAAAAACGCTGTAAAGCGATCGCGCCGCGCTTGCCGTCACTTGCTTTTTCCGTCTTTTTTTTCATCCGTTTTCGCCCCCGCTCCCGTCATTCTCTGCGCGCGTTCGCGTGAGAGCCTGCCGCCCGCATATATCACATAGTACGCGAACGCCGCCGCCCCGACCGCAGCCGTGACCGCGATCTGCGCCGGCGTCCATATGCGTCCCTCTCCGGCGCGCGAAACGATGCAGCCGCCGAGATCGTATACAGCATGGATCAGCACGCACGACGCAAGGCTCCCCGTCGTGAGCAGTATGAGCGCGCACATCCCGCCTATCAGCGTCGAATATCCGACCTGAAGCAGTGTTCCGCCGACGCCCGCTCCGCCAAACAGATTCAATAAATGCGTCGCGCCGAATACCGCCGAGCTGATCGCCGCCGTCGCGAACAGCGACAGGCGGCCGCGCCCGAATCTGTCCGCGAGCGACAGAAGCATAACGCCGCGAAACGCAGTCTCCTCAAATAGTCCGATGAAAAAGCATTCCGCCATGAGCGGCACGATCACATCCCCGCCGGCCGTGATCGCCGCGTCGCCCGATATGAGCGCCGCGATCGGGAAATTGTTCGCCGCCACCGCGAACGCGGGCAGTATGATCGCCGCGCGCTCTTTGATCCCCGCCCCGACCGCGGCCCCCGTCGGTTTGTAGCCGAGATACATTATCACGCCGATAAATATGACCGACCCGCACGCTCTCGTCGCCGTCAGACGCCCCGCGTCCGCGGCGTCGAAGCCCGCGATCCCATACGTCATAAGCACTATAAGCATGACGCCGCCCACAACAGCAAGCGCCGCGCCGAATCTCTGCCGCGAGGCTAAAGCCCCTCCGCGTTCGTTTTTTCCGTTCATCATACGGCGCCCCGCCTGTTTCTCTGCCAAATCGCCAGCGCCGCGCCCGCGCATACGAACAAAATCGCCGTCAGCTGCGACGGCGTCAGCGCCGCGATCACAGTCGCGCCTCTGTCGTCGGCGCGCAGAAATTCGATCCCAAACCGCCATACGCCGTATGCGATCATGTATACGGCCGCCACATGGCGGCCGCGCAGTGTGAGCGCGATCAGCAGCGCCGCAAGCGCCAAGAGAAACGCGGACTCGAAAAGCTGGACCGGAACCGTTTTTGCGCCGACGGCGGCGTTATTGACGCCGTACCACGCATCCGTGATCCTGCCGTGGCAGCATCCGGCGAAAAAGCATCCTATTCTCCCTATCCCGTGCGCGGTGCAGACGCAGCACGCCGCTATATCCGAAAGCTGCATAAAACGCTTCCTATGCTCGCCGTTCGGCAGACGGAATTTCCCGACCGCGAAATATACGGCGATAAACGACGCGATGCCGCCGATCAATCCGCCGTAGAACGTCATCCCCGAGCCGAGGCGGAACGTTCCCGTTTCAATATAATCGTACAACGACTGCGTCAGCACGGACGCGCAGTAGCCGACCGCGATCGCCGCGATCGCGGAGCCGAGCGCAAGATTATACACCGCCGGCTCGAACCGCAGTTTGTCGCACATTATCCGCAGCACAATGATCGCCGCGCAGAGCGCGAGCGCATAAAATATCTCATATAGCCCGATCCCGGGGATAATATCGTATGGGTACACGTCCTACCGCCTCTCCGCGCCGGCGCGGCGCATTTGTCCGACTTTCATGATACCACGGCGAGCCGCCGTTGTCAACATATCGAAAATTTCACAAATGTTTGACCAAGCCGTCACATATCCGTCAAATACGGGAACTACAATTAAACTGTAAAAAGAAAGAAGGCGAAACCGATGTGCATACGGCGCCGGCGCGGCGCATAACGAAAACCCGACTTCCCGTCTACCGACCCTATCGGAATAAAAAAACTAAGGGCAGGCATAATAAATCATATACTGAAAAGAGGTATTTATTATGTTTGAACTCAGACCTTACCGCAGAAACAACAGCATCTCGTACAATCCGTTCCATGAAATGGAGGAATTCGAGAAAAGATTCTTCGACGAGCCGTTCGACGATTTTTTCAAAAGCGGCGGCATCGCGGAATTTAAGACGGACATAACGGACGAGGGCGACAGCTACGTTCTCGAAGCCGATCTGCCCGGATTCGACAAAAAGGATATTCATCTCGAGCTTACGGACAATACGCTCACCGTGAATGCGGAGCGCCACTCCGAGCATGAGAAAAAGGAAAATCGCGGCAAATATATTCGCGTCGAGCGTTCCTACGGCAAATACAGCCGTCAGTTCGACGTCTCCGCCGTCGACACGGATAAGATCAAGGCGAAATACGATAACGGCGTTCTCCGTCTCACGCTTCCGAAAAAGCAGACCGAAACGCCCGAGTCGCGCAGACTCGATATAGAATAATATCCTCCTATCGGGGCGATGTCCCCAAATCGGTGCGGCATTTAATATGCCGCCCGATTTTGTTTTGTTCGGGGCTTTGCCCCGATGCCCCGCGCAGCTATGTGCGACGCACCGTTTCTAATCTGAAGCTTTTGCAAAGTTTAGAGAAGAGTTAATGTGATTCCTTTGCGATTCTCGCCATTCCCAATCTAAAACTTTTACAAAGTTAAAAAAGAGTTAAGGGTCTCTTTGCCGGCCAGCAAAGAGGTGCGGGGGCAAATGATTTTCCTTTGCAATCCTCGCCATTCCTTTTAACAAACTTTTTCAAAGTTTTTAAATTATGTTAAGGGCCTCTTTCTCGCAAGAAAGAGGCCCTTAACGATCCCGAAAGAGGCTCCCGTGTGGCGTCGACGTTATTCAATCGGTGGCAAAATTTGTTAGGGCGTAAACCGCGATATTATGTCGGTAAACAGTTTCGTGCCTCCGCGTGGCGGGTCGAGAGCGATGTTATTCTGTCTTGGTTAATCGATTCCTGACAGCGTCAGATTTCGCTCGTGTCGTGCGAACAGCTCCGATTCACAAAGAGATACGAGACGGCTCGCACCGGTTGGCGCGCAGTTTTGTGCATCCGTGAGGGATTATGTCAGGGCAAACGCGATTTTGTGTTGGCAAAGGTGATAGGGCTGCGCCGCGAACGGGTCGAGACTAAGGCGTCAGCGTCGTGGTTAATCGATTATGGTAGCGTCATATTATCCTCGCGTAGTGCTAACAAATTGGATTCACAAAGGGAAACAACAGTTTCACTTTGGCTGGTATAGGTGGAACAAGGCAACCGGCGATAGCTTGCTTTTCGCCAAGCAAGTGGGCAACAAACAATTACAAATTTCTTGCCAAGAAAACGGGCAACGTGTTTCTTTTCTTGAGGGTGTACGAGGGAGGTTCTTTTCTTTCCCAAAGAAAAGAAGCTCACCTCAAAATTAACGGTTCTTTTCATTTCAAAACTGCTCTTATATTTTCAATATAAAAAGCTCATTTAATAAGAAGCTCACCTCGTAAAAAAGGTGGCGTCAAGTTTTTTATTGAAAAGAACAAAACTTATCTAAATAATTATCTTTAAGCGCACCGAGCCAGTTTGGGATGAGGACCCTTTCTTCAAAAGAAAGGGTCCTCCCCCGAACCCCCTCTCCAAAAGAACAACGCGCTGAAACTAACTGCGAACAGCTCCTCGCGATGCGCTCCCTCTATCGACGCACTTCATCCCTTGTGCCGTAGGCTTTCAAGCCCCACCTGCGCGCACTACGCGCGTGCGATGTCCGTCGCTGCCAGCGTCGGATTGATTGCGACATTTCAGACGGCGCAGTCGAATCAGTCCGCGTGGGAGCTGTTTGCAGGGACGATATCGCGTTCGCACTGACATAAACACTCACGGAAGCACAGAACTGCGCACCAACCGGCACGAGCCGTCTCGTATCTCTTTGTGAGTCGGAGCTGTTCGCACGACACGAGCGAAATCTGACGATGTCAGGAATCGATTAACCAAGACAGAATCGCCTCGCTCTCGACGCGCCGCGCGGAGGCACGAAGCTGTTTACCGAAACAACATCGCGGTTTACGCCCGAAGCGATTTTTTCCACAGACTGGAGCCGAATTGACGCCACCGGCACGCCGTTTTCTCGGATTGTTAAGGGTCTCTTTGCCGGCCAGCAAAGAGACCCTTAACTATTTCTTTAACTTTGCAAAAGTTTTAGAATAGAAACCGCGCGTATCGCGAAGGAATCGCCTTAACGCTTTTCTAAACTTTTTAAATGTTCTAATGGAATATCGAACAGAATTGCAAAGGCTCGCCTTTGCCCCCCTTCCCCACACCGCTTTTTTTAATTATGTCGACGTTTATAACTTTACAACGCGCAAAAAGCGTGATATAATGTTAGGTGGGATCACCCCACACAAAATTCCGAACTTCATTATATGAAAGGAAGGTAACATATTTATGAGCAATGTAAGCGAAGCTCCATACGCAATGAGCGCGGAAGTGCAGCATCAGTGCGTAGTTGCCAAGGGTCCGCGTCACGATCCCGCGCCCATTCCCGAAGAGGGCAAATGGATCGCGGCGAAGCAGATCACCGACATCTCCGGCTACACACACGGCGTAGGCTGGTGCGCGCCTCAGCAGGGCGCGTGCAAGCTCTCCCTCAACGTCAAAAACGGCGTGATCGAGGAAGCGCTCGTCGAGACGATCGGCTGCTCCGGCATGACGCATTCCGCCGCTATGGCGGCTGAGATTCTCCCGGGCAAAACGATCCTCGAGGCTCTGAATACAGACCTTGTCTGCGACGCCATCAACACCGCTATGCGCGAGCTGTTCTTACAGATCGTATACGGACGCACGCAGTCCGCTTTCTCCGACAACGGCCTCGTCATCGGCGCCGGCATGGAGGATCTCGGCAAGGGCGCACGCTCGATGGTCGGCACGATGTACGGCACGAAGGAAAAGGGCGTCCGTTATCTCGAGATGACGGAGGGCTACTGCACGAGAATGGCTCTCGACGCCGACGATCAGGTCATCGGCTACGAGTTCGTCTCCCTCGGCAAAATGACAGACTTCATCAAGAAGGGCATGGAGCCGAACGAAGCATACGAAAAGTCGAAGGGTACATACGGCAGATTCGCCGAAGCGGTCAAGTATATTGACCCGCGTCAGGAATAAGTAAAGGAGGAAATCAAAGTGGCACAGTTTGAAGGTTACGAAAGACGCGAGGCTAAGATCCTCGGCGTACTCAAAGAATACGGCATTTCCTCTATCGACGAATGCAAAGAGATCACACTGGCGAAGGGGATCGACGTCGATTCCATCGTCCGTTCGACTCAGCCCATCTGCTTTGAAAACGCAGTCTGGGCATACACGGTCGGCGCCGCTATCGCGATCAAATCGGGCTGCACAAAGGCATCCGACGCGGCGGCTAAGATCGGCGTAGGTCTTCAGAGCTTCTGCATCCCCGGCTCCGTCGCCGAGAACCGCAAGGTCGGTCTCGGGCACGGCAACCTCGGCGCAATGCTCCTCTCCGACGAGACAGAGTGCTTCTGCTTCCTCGCGGGACATGAGTCCTTCGCGGCGGCAGAGGGCGCGATCAAGATCGCGCTGAACGCGAATAAGGTCCGCACAAAGCCCCTGCGCGTCATCCTCAACGGACTCGGCAAGGACGCCGCGTTCATCATCTCCCGCATCAACGGCTTCACATACGTTGAGACGGAATTCGACCCCTACACCGAGACGGTCAAGGTCGTAAAGGAAGTCCCGTACTCGAACGGACCGCGCGCGGACGTCAAGTGCTACGGCGCCGATAACGTCCCCGAAGGCGTCGCGATCATGAAGCTCGAAAACGTCGGCGTTTCCATCACGGGCAACTCGACGAACCCGACGCGCTTCCAGCATCCCGTCGCAGGCACATATAAGAAATGGTGCAACGAGAACGGCGTCAAATACTTCTCCGTCGCATCCGGCGGCGGCACGGGACGCACACTCCATCCCGATAATATGGCCGCAGGCCCGTCCTCTTACGGCATGACGGATACAATGGGTCGTATGCATTCCGACGCACAGTTCGCAGGTTCCTCTTCGGTCCCCGCACACGTCGAAATGATGGGCCTCATCGGCATGGGCAATAACCCCATGGTCGGCGCAACCGTCGCCGTCGCAGTCGCTGTCGAGGAAGCGATGAAATAAGATTTATCTTCAGGGCGAACTTAAGATGAACACGATTTAGTCCGCTTTTGGAGGGGAATGGGGAACCTTTTACAAAAAGGTTCCCCATTATAATGTCGGCGCAACCGTCGCCGTCGCCGTCGCGGTCGAGGAAGCGATGAAATAAGAATAATTCAACTTGTCGCAGGGGAGAGAAACTTCTTATAAGAAGTTTCTCTCCCCTGTACGCATACTTTTTGCAAAGCAAAAACTTTATTACAAGTATTATTCGATACCAACCGATTTGAAGCTATTGTTTATCCATGTGAATCGGAACTGTTTGCGCGGCGATGGCAATTGCACGATAAAAGAATAACAACGCGAGGAGTTGTTCGCACACAGCAACCGCGCGTTGTTCTTTTGGAGAGGGGGTATGGGGGAGGACCCTTTCTTTTGAAGAAAGGGTCCTCATCCACAATCGGCTCTTTCTTGCGAGAAAGAGACCCTTAACTCTTTTTTAACTTTGCAAAAGCTTCATATTAGGTATGGTGAGAATCGCGAAAGAGAATCCTTCGCTCCCCATAAATCAATTTATTTAATCTCCGTCCCACAGTGCGGGCAGAACTTCTTCGTCCCCGCCGCGCTCGTGACAGACGCGCCGCAATTCGGGCAAACGACCGTCTCAGTCTGCGACTGAGTCTGAGTCTGATTCTGCGGCTGTGCCTGAGTCTGCGTGTTTGGCGTCGGATTCTGTACGTTCTGCGCCGTCGTGTTCTGCCTCTGGCCGAATACGTTGGCCTGAATGTTGTTAAAGAACTGTCCGCCGAACGGCGCCTGCATCGGCTGAGGCTGATATCCGCCCGGCGCCATCGCCGCCTTCATCTCGTTGCGATATGTCAGAATTATGATGCCGAATCCGATCAGCGCCGCCGTCGTGCAAAGGCCGGTGAGGAATTTGAGGAACGTGAAGCCCACGAACATCATGATGAAATTGTATGCGCCCGTAATGAACGCGCAAACCGCTATAAAGAGCGATACCTTGTCGGACGGCACTCCCGTCTTCGTCGTCGTCATTATCGTCGAAACTGTTCTGATCGCCAGTATGTAGTACAGGATCTCAAACGCAAGAATGATCGCGAAAACGAAAAGCGCGCCGAAGAACGCGAACGCCATATCCTCGCCTTCGATCAAAAGGCCGAGGAACATGAAGCCCGAGATCAGAATACCGATCACCAAAACGAGCGCCATCGCCACCATCTCTATCATCAAAACGACTTTTATGATCGTCAAGCCCTCGGTCTTGACCGGAATCGACTGCTTGTTCGTCAGACTCAGATACGTCATCCAAAGTCCGAGCGCGATCAGCAGCGCCGGAATCAAACCGATGAACGCCATAAGGACGTTGAGGGCGGTCATTCCGTTAAGCGCGCGCACCATTTCGTTGATCCTGAGCTGATACGCTAAATCATAGAGGTACGCCATGATGGAGTTTCCGTGAACGATCGAGTTGATGAATGAGAACAGGATCGACGCCGAGTAAGCTCCGATCGCGATGAGAGTGATCATTGACATCGCAACGCGTCTCTGCGCCGCAATCCCGGGTCCGTAAACAGGGTTTTGAACCTGCTGCGGGATCGTTCTGAACTGCTGATTTTGCTGCTGGCCGCCCTGGGGCTGCGGATTTGAGGCTCCGGACTGCGGATTTCCGAAGCTTGTTCCGCACTGAGAGCAGAACATTGCGGAATCTTCGAGCTTGTTCCCGCATTTGGGACAGAATTTCATAATTAGCATCTCCTTATTTGGAAAATGACAGCTTCGCTGTATTGATTTAATTCTATCACATAAAATGGGAATTTTCAATATCGAATCAAAGAAATGTTATAAAAAAAGAACTGCCGGCAAGAAGCTTGCCGGCAGTTTGTTTACGCCCCCTGATGGACTCGAACCAACGACCCCCTGATTAACAGTCAGATGCTCTAACCGACTGAGCTAAGGAGGCGCAATCAAATAAAAAGAAAAATATGCACCATCAGGGACTCGAACCCGGGACCCACTGATTAAGAGTCAGTTGCTCTACCAACTGAGCTAATGGTGCAAATCTTTTCAACCGAAAAGGAGAAGATACAAGATCGCGTATACTGATCAAATCGAATGAACCATAAGAGGTTCAAGCCCTCGGCCAATTAGTATCGGTCAGCTGCACGCCTTACGGCG
>CANRFY010000008.1 GCA_947630015.1 uncultured Clostridia bacterium | reverse complement strand
GCGAATATCGGCAGCGCCGCCCAGCGGTTCGTCACGACGCGGTCGATCTTATCCGACGTCGACATCTTGCCCGCCGATTTTTTCTTGTATACGCCCTTGAGGATGCCCGCTATGTAGACGTAGCGCTCGTTCGTGATTATCGATTCGGCGTCGTCGTCGAGTTCGTCCTCGGCGGCCTTTATGTCTTCCTCGATGTGATCGAGTACGGTCTTTTCAAGCTTCAGCTTTTCGAGTACCTTTTCATCGCGCTCGAATATCTTTATCGCGTACCATCTCTGCTGCTCCGCCGGCATATCGTGTACGGCGGCCTCCTCGATGTGCGCGAGCGCGTGTTCGACCGGCCCCGAAAATGTGTGATGCGGCACCGTTTTGCCGCTTTTGGCGGCGTTGACGGCGGCCTCGGCCGCCTCGTTGACGCCGGTACCCTTCATGGCGGAAATGTTCACTATCGGAACTCCGAGTTCGCGCGACAGCTCTTTAATATCGATCTTATCGCCGTTTTTCTCGACGATATCGATCATGTTTATCGCAATGACTACGGGAATGCCGAGTTCGACGAGCTGCGTCGTCAGATACAGGTTTCGTTCAAGGTTCGTGCCGTCGACGATGTTCAGTATCGCGTCGGGACGTTCGCCGATGAGATAATTTCTCGCGACGACTTCCTCGAGAGTGTACGGTGACAGAGAATAAATGCCCGGCAGATCGGTGACGACGACGCCGTCGTACTTTTTAAGTCTGCCTTCCTTTTTCTCGACCGTGACGCCCGGCCAGTTTCCCACGAACTGATTGGAACCGGTTAATGCGTTGAACAGCGTCGTTTTTCCACTGTTCGGGTTGCCCGCAAGGGCGATTTTGATATCCATGTTGATTCCTCTCTTTCACGCGGCGTTGATATCCGCGCCGCGGCTGTTCACTATTGAATAGTTGATATTTTTATTCGACTTCGATCATCTCGGAGTCGGCGCGGCGCAGGGATAATTCGTATCCGCGCACGGTGACCTCGATCGGATCGCCGAGCGGCGCGACCTTGCGCACATAGACCTCGACGCCGCGCGTGATTCCCATGTCCATGATGCGGCGTTTGACCGCGCCCTCGCCGTGCAGCTTCACGACGCGCACCGTCTGCCCGATCTTGACGTCCTTAAGCGTTGTCATGTTGTCCCTCCTTACATTATTTATATGAACAGGCGCCGGCGGCGCCTTTATCATACCATGATCTTCTGCGCCATCTCGCGGCTTACGGCGACGCGCGACTCCTTGACGTTCACGATGACGTTGCCTCCCATCGCCGATACGACGCGGACGGTGCCGCCTACGACGAATCCGAGATTTTCGAGATGCTGGCGCACCTCGGGATTCCCGCCTATCCTCTTGATTATGTTTTCTTCTCCGATCTCGGCCACAGTCAGTGGGTACATTTTTTGCGATCCTTTCATATGTGTTGAAGCGGGCGTCCCGCTTGTTAGCCCACGCTAACCATGATAGATTATATCCGCGGGGAGTATGTTTGTCAAGCATATTAAATTGAAAATTCGACAGTGCGGGACAATTTCAGCGAGTTTCACATAGCGTTAGCGAATGCTAACTTCGCGCTTGTGCGAAATTTATGTACAAAACGCGCGTCCGCAATTCAGAGCTGATTCATAATTTCCGCGCGGCAGGATATAATTGTATCGACGCTGTGTCATGACGGATGGCGGCGTCAACCACGCGCGGCGGAAAAACCGACCCGAATCAGACGTCGTTCACCACAAATCGTTTATTATCGAAAAAGTTACAATTTGTTCACAAATGGGTAGTGAAATCTGTCGGAAAAAGTGATATAATCATAGGCAACAACCAAAAACAGTGACGCGCTCGGCGCGTATGCATATATACGGAGGAAAATCGAACAAATGGACAGAGGATACGGGACAAGCGGCGCATATGGTGGCGGCGGATACCGCCGGAGCGGATATAACGGGAAAAAGAGCTTTTTGCAGAGAATGTTCCGGCGGAACCGCGCGTTTTTGTACTGGTTCCCGACGATGATCCTGTTTGACGAGCTTGTGTTCCATATCCGCATCGGAGGCGTCGGCGCGGGACTTGCGGGCGTATTTTTGACGTTGATGTTCTCGCTCGCAGCCGGATGTCTTCTGACGCTTCTGTCGACGTTCTTCATAAATAAAATAAACGTCTATATCGTCATAACGCTGACGGCGCTGATCACGATCCTTTTCGAGGTGCAGCTAATTTACACGAAGCAGTTCACGCAGATGTTCCGCTGGGCGACGATCGGACACGCGGGCGAGGTCACCGATTTCTGGCGCGAAGCGCTCGCAAGGATCGGAATGGAGATCGTCCCGTTCATAATCCTGCTTTTGCCGCTCGTGTTCTACTGCATCTGGGGACGCAATCTCGCGCCCGCGCTCGGCACGCCTCTGCGCGTAAAGGGAATGCTTCTCGCGCTGACGGTCATGTTCCATTTGACGGCGCTCGCGGGGATCGCGACGAACGGAAACGCCGGCGAGCTTTACCGCGGATTCTTTGTACCCGAGCAGGCGTCGGGATATTTCGGCCTCATAACAGAGACGAGACTCGACATCAAATATACGCTGTTCGGCGCGCCGGAGGGCGATACGCCCGACGTCGTCGGTCCGACTGTGAATCCCTTCGGCACCGAGGGGCCTGATACGGCGTCGCGCCCGTCTCCCGGGGATACGGAGTCCCCGACCGGCACAGGGGATCCCTCGGATACCGAACAGGTCAATCCGCCGACGCCGATCACATACGGCGACAACGTACTCAATATAGATTGGGATACATTGATCGCGAATACGTCCGACAGCGATATAAAGGAAATGCATCAGTATTTCTCCTCGGTGACGCCGACGAAGCAGAACCAGTACACGGGACTGTTCGAGGGCAAAAATCTGATCCAGCTGACGCTCGAGGGCTTCTCCTCGATAGTAGTCGAAAGGGAACCCGAGCTTTATCCGCTCCTTTATAAGATGATGCACGAGGGCTTCTATATGCCCACGTATTATAATTCGCTCTGGGGCGGAAGCACCGCGACGGGCGAGTACGTTTCGATGACGGGCGTTTTCTACAACAACGCCGACTGCCTCAAAATGAGCGCGGACAATTACTGGCCGTTCGCTCTCGGCAATGTGTTCAACGGCCTCGACTATACGGTTTACGCATTCCACAATCACTTTAACACATATTACGGACGCAATCTGTCTCATCCGAATTTCGGCTACGAAAATTATATAGCGATCCACAGAGAAGAGGATACGCCGGGCGCATCGATCGGATATAAGGGAGACGACTGGGATGTGTGGCCGCGCTCCGATCTCGAGATGGCGAAGCGCACCATCGACTATTATATCGATAACGCGCCGTTCCACGCATACTATATGACGGTCAGCGGTCACGCGAATTATTCGTTCGCGGGCAATTCGATGGCGAGCCTGCACAGAAGTGAGGTCGCCGATCTCGATTACTGCGACAACGTGAAGGCGTATTTCGCGTGCCAGATCGAGGTCGAGCTGATGCTCGAATATCTGGTGCAGCGCCTCGACGAAAAGGGAATACTCGAGGACACCGTGTTCGTGTTCAACGCCGATCATTATCCTTACGCGCTCTCCGAATCGGAGCTTTCTGAGCTTTACGGACTGCCGGAGGAAAACATCCGCAACAATCTCGAGCTGTACCGCAACGGAGCCGCGATCTGGTGCGCGTCGATGGAGGAGCCGGTCGAAATAACGAAGCCGTGTTCGGCGATGGATATAATCCCGACCGTGTTGAATCTGTTCGGCATCAACTACGATTCGCGTCTGTTCATGGGCGTCGACCTCAACTCCGGCGCCGATCCGCTCGTGATCATCAACTGCGATAAAACGTATTGGAACTGGATCACGCCGAACGGCTCCTACGATACGGGTACGAAGAAATTCACGCCCGCCGCAGGCGTCACCGTCGACGAAAGCGTCCTCGGCGACTATATAAAACAGATGAACGGCATCGTCTCGACAAAGCGCAAATATTCGCTGCGAATATTGAACGAGGATTACTATAAGTACGTGTTCCCGAACGGATTTTCAAACTATTGACAATAAAAAGAACCGCATATGCGGTTCTTTTTATCTAAGAACCGCATATGCGGTTCTTTTTATTATTTATCGCGTCAGCGTTCCGCGTCTGCCGTCGTCGGGACCGCCGATGACGGAGCCGCTGTCGTCGCTGCGGCCGGAGCTGTCTCTGCCTGTGTTTTTGTCTGTATCCTTGTCTCTATCTTTTTTATCGACCTCGGCAGTGCCGCCGATATCGCCGCGATCGTTTATGCCGTCGGTGACGTTTCCGTGTCTGTCAGTCCCCGTGTTGGGATCGCCGCACGCGGCAAACGACAGCAGACATGAAACGGCCAGCAATGCCGCCGTTATGATTTTTGTGAGCTTGTTCATTTCACATTTCCTTTCGGTAGACTTTATGGCTACATGAATATTCTCCCGCGGCAAATGAAAAATATGAAATGAAAATTATGTATAAATCAGCCGGAGAGGGAAGCAGAAAGCTTTCCTCTCCGGCCTAAAATCGGTGTTCGCGCTCCACGCGACTACTTCGTAGACGCACAAACGTGCAGCGCAGAGTTGAACACATTTGACCCATAACCCCTGTAATAAAAAGTTTTGAAGGGATTCTTAAGGGGAACTTTTTCAAAAGTTCCCCTTAAGTCAGGGTTCGGGGTGAAACCCCGAATATCAACTAAAAATACTATCTCGACACGCGGCCGCTGCCGTCGCCGCCGGCGAGCGCGAGAACCTCGTCGCGCGTGACGCGGTTATAATCGCCCACGATCGAATGCTTGAGGCAGCTTGCGGCGACCGCGAATTCGAGCGCGGCCTGCGGATCAAAGCCGGCGTGATCGGCGTAGATGAGGCCGCCGGAGAAGCTGTCGCCGCCGCCGACGCGGTCGACGATATGTATCGGGTATTTCTTCGATTTGTAGAACTGACCGCCGCGGTAGAGCATAGCGGACCAGTCGTTGTCGTCGGCGCTTTTGCTCTCGCGCAGCGTCACGGCGACAGACGAAAATCCGAATCTGTCAGTCAGCTTGCGGCATACCTGACGATATCCCTCGTCGGAAATTTTGCCCGTCGAGACGTCGGTGTCGTCGGCATGGATGCCGAATACCTTGTCGGCGTCCTCCTCGTTTGCGATGCAGACGTCGACGTATTCCATCAGCTCGGACATGACGCGCCCCGCTTCCTCCGTCGACCAGAGCTTCTTGCGGTAGTTGAGATCGCACGATACGATCACGCCGTGCGCCTTTGCGGCGCGGCAGGCGTCCGCGATGATAGACGCGCACGCGGGCGAGAGCGCCGGCGTGATGCCGGTGAAGTGGAAGCGCTCTGCGCCGTCAAAGACGGCGTCCCAATCGAAATCGGACGGCGACGCCTCGGAGATCGCGGAATGGGAACGGTCATATATCACGTTCGAGGCGCGCTGGGACGCGCCGTGTTCGACAAAATATATGCCCATGCGATCGCCGCCGCGCGCGATGTGCGATACGCCGACGCCGAGTCCGCGCAGCTCTGTTATCGCCGCCTCCGCGATCGGATTCTTCGGCAGACGCGTTACAAAATCGACGTCCATACCGTAATTCGCCGCCGAAACGGCTACGTTCGCTTCACCGCCGCCGTATACGGCGTTATATGAATGAGTCTGCGATATGCGCAGACGGTCGGGAGCCTCAAGCCGGAGCATGAGTTCGCCGAACGTGACAAGTTTGCCCATAATAAATACCTCGTTTTCGCCTGTGAGTTCTTTACATATATTATACAATGCAAAATCTGATTTTGCAATAGCCGCGCGAAACCCGAACGCCCGCAGGCAAAATTATTTTCCGCCCAAAGGCGGGGAGCGCCGCGCGATATGAAATAAAAAAATACTTGCAATAAAGCGAAGTACGCAATATAATATATGTGAATAAATTTGGGAATAAATCCCGAACGTCGCACCGGAGGCGGAATATGAACGATCAAATACGCGGCTTGTCGGCGGACGAGGTGCGCGACAGAGTAGAGCGCGGACTTGAAAATACGCCCGTCGAGAGCGCGTCGAAAACTGTCGGTCAGATAGTTTTCTCAAATGTGTTTACATATTTCAACCTGTTTTTCTGCGTACTTGCCGTATGCGTCGCATCGGTCGGCGCGTGGTTCGACCTTACGTTCATGGGGGTCGTCATAATAAATTCCGTCATAGGCATCGTGCAGGAGCTGCGTTCCAAACGAACGCTCGATAAGCTCACGATCCTCACCGCGCCGAAGGGAACAGTCGTAAGAGACGGGACGACGCAGAAAATGGACGTCGCGCATCTCGTGCTTGACGACGTCGTCATCTTCCGCGCCGGCGATCAGATATACGCGGACGCCGTCGTACTCGACGGCGAATGCAAGGTAAACGAGGCGCTCGTCACGGGCGAGGCCGACGAGATCGACAAAAAAACGGGCGACGAGCTTTTGTCGGGCAGCTTTATCGTCGCGGGCGTGTGTTATGCGAGACTGACTGCCGTAGGAAAGGATTCGTTCGCCTCGAAGCTTACGATCGAGGCGAAACATTCGGGCAGAACAAAAAAGTCCGAAATGATGCGCTCGCTTTCGAGACTCGTCGCCGTGATCGGCGTGATCTCGATCCCGCTCGGCGTCGCGCTCTTGTATAAGGAACTCGTATGGCTCGAAAGAGACGCGCGGCAGGCAGTCACCTCGACGGTCGCGGCGCTCGTCGGAATGATACCGGAGGGACTGTATCTGCTCACGAGCATCGCGCTTGCGGCGGGCGTTCTGCGCCTGTCGCGGAAACGGACGCTCGTACATGAGATGGCGTGCATCGAAACGCTCGCGCGCGTCGACGTTCTGTGCGTCGATAAAACGGGTACGATCACGGAGCCGGATATGACCGTCGACGGGGCGGTGGCGATCTGCCCCGAACGGTTCGACGAGGCGGATATAAAAATGATAATGACCGATTACTGCGCCGCGATCGGCGACGCCGTCGGCATCGAAAACGACACGATGCGCGCGCTCTGCGGATTTTATGCGGGGACGCCGACGCTAAAAGCGTCGCGCGTCGTCCCGTTCACGTCGTCGAAAAAATACGGCGGCGTCGAATTTGACGGCGAGCTGTCGTATCTGCTCGGAGCGCCCGACGTGCTGCTCGGCGGCGACGCCCGCCTGACAGATATGGCGTCGCAGTACGCAAAAAGCGGCAAGCGAGTGCTGCTTTTGTGCCTCTACGACGGCGACGGCGCCGAGATCGGCGTATCGACCGATATCGCGGCGACGGGCCGCGTAATGCCGATCGCGTTCATCCTTCTGTCAAATAAGATCAGGGAAAACGCGCCCGAGACGTTCTCGTATTTCGCGGATCAGGGCGTGTCGGTGCGCGTCATATCGGGCGATAATCATCTGACCGTATCTGAGGTGGCGAAAAGCGCCGGCATCGAGGGCGCGGAGCGCGCCGTCGACGCAAGAACGCTCACCACGGACGAGGCGATAACGGATGCCGCTCAAAAATACGTCGTGTTCGGGCGCGTCACGCCCGAGCAGAAGAAAAAGTTAGTGCTTGCGCTGAAGGCGCAGGGACATACGGTCGCGATGACAGGCGACGGCGTCAACGACGTTTTGGCGCTCAAGGAGGCGGACTGCTCGATCGCGATGGCGAGCGGCAGCGCCGTCGCGGGACAGGCGGCAAATATCGTGCTGCTCGATTCCGATTTCGCGGCGCTGCCCGCCGTCGTCGACGAGGGCAGACGCGTGATCAACAACATCGAGCGCTCCGCGTCGCTGTATCTCGTCAAAAATATATTCTCGTTCGTGCTTTCGCTCGTGACGCTGTTTTTCACGCTGCCGTATCCCGTCACCCCGTCGCAGCTGACGCTCGTCAATATGTGTACGATCGGCATCCCGTCGTTCATCCTCGCGATGGAGCCGAACGGAGAACGCGTGCGCGGACGGTTCATGCGGACAGTGATCGCGCGTGCGCTGCCGGCGGCGCTTGCCGATATCGTGATCGTGATCGGGCTTTTGATGTTCCACGCCGAATTCGATCTGTCCGAGGATGTACTCGGCTTCATCTGCACCGTGATCCTCGGCGTCGTAGGCCTTCATATGGTCGACAGGATGTGCAGACCGTATCGCGGCAAGCCGATCCACGTCGCGCTGACGGCGAGTATGACTGTAATGTTCTTCGCCGGATTCCTTTTGATGAACGGCCTTGTGACGAAGGTCGCCGTTTTGCGCTCCGATCTTTTGATAATGACGCTGCTCGCGCTGCTCGGTGGACCCGCGCTCGATTTCTTTTCGCTCTGGCAAAAGAGGATCGTTCGGGCATACGGCGCGGTATGCGACAGGCTGAAACGGTATCTCGACGCCCGTTCGTAACGCCTATTTTTCCCATATTATAAATAAAACCGCTTTAATCAGCGATTTAATGCCGCAATTATAAAAAAGCTCACAATAACCGAATAATTATGTGCAGTTCGACGGAATTTTGTTTGCCGTTTTGTGTTGACTAAAGCTTTCCCTGCCTGTATAATAACTTCGCGAAAACGTCACCACATGATGGGAGTGACATTGTTCATGGAAGAAGTAAAGCAGGATTACCTGAAAAACCGCGAGCTTGACGAGGGCGAGGAGCTGCTTTTGCAGTCCGCCGTCGAGGACGGCGAACGGCTCGTGTTCGTGCTGTCGACCGATCTGAACAAGAAAAGCAGATATGCGGTGAATTATCTGGCGGCGACGGATGCGGCGCTGTATGCCGTCGACGAGGAAGGCAAATGGGATCGGATCGCGTATGATTCGATCGAAAAATGCTACGTAAAAAGAAATTACGGCAACGCGCTCTACGTGATCAGGAAAAAGGACGGGGAAAGCGTCAACTTTTCGCGATTCTCGTACAAGTCCGCGTCGCTGTTCGACGCGGCGGCGCAGTTCACCGAACGGATGGCGGGAGGCGAGGTCGGCATCCATGAGGCGAGCGTCGCGGTAGAAGCCGCGCTCGAGCGCCAGCGCTCGTACTGCCCCAAATGCGGACGCGCGCTTTCGCACGCAGGCGCGGAATGCATCTACTGCCAGTCGAAGCATAAGCTCGTCAAAAAAGTCGCAAAATACATATTGCCCCACAAATACGTGCTTTTGATATGCCTCGTTCTGTCGGGACTGACGACGGCGACCGCAATGCTGCCGCCGTACATGACGAAAACTCTCGTCGACGACGTTTTGCCGAACAAGAAGATTGAAATGCTCGGCACCGTCGTAATCGTCCTGCTCTTGGCGTATGTGATCCAGTACGGGATCGGAATGGTGCGTTCGTACCTGCTGCGCGTATGCGGCGATAAGATCGTGCGCGATCTGCGCTCCGACGTCTACCGCCAGGCGCAGTATCTTCCGATGCGCTTCTACGACAAAACGTCGACAGGCTCGGTAATCAACCGCATAAGCGGCGATACCTCGACGATACAGAGCTTCATGCTCCGCGTGACGCAGGAGGTCGTCGTTCAGGTGTTCACCCTCATCGGCATTATAGTGATCATGATGTCGATGAACTGGCAGCTGACGCTGCTGTCGCTGATCCCCGTGCCGTTCGTCGTCATGGGATCGCGCATATTCGGCAAAAAGATCCGCCCCTATTACCGCAAGATCTGGCGGCGCTGGAGCGCGGTCACATCGATCCTGACAGATTCGCTGCCGGGCATACGCATAATAAAGAGCTTCACGAACGAAAAATCGGCGACTGAGAATTTCGACAGCTACAACGACGAATGGCTCAAGACCGATATCAGATCGGCGCGCATCACGATAGCGTTCCCGCAGATAGTGTCGTTCGTCATCACGATGGGATCGCTTCTGATCTGGGCTGTCGGCGGACGCCTCGTCATCGAAAATCCCGATTTCATCACGGCCGGCGATCTTGTCGCGTTCATTTCGTATACGTCGATGTTCTACGGCCCCGTCAACTTCTTCGCAAACTTCAACGATTCGTATCAAAGCACGCTTGCCGCGGCTGAAAGAATACTCGATATCATCGACGCCGAGCCGGAGAACAACGCCGGCGAGGGCAGAGTCCTCGATCATATGGACGGAAAGATCGAGTTCCAAAACGTCAGCTTCTCGTTCGACCGCTCGAAAAAGGCGCTTTCAAACGTCACGTTCACGATCGAGCCCGGCGACGTCGTCGGCATAGTCGGCACGACGGGGTCGGGCAAATCGACGCTCATCAATCTTCTGATGCGCTTCTACGACGGCTACGACGGCAAGATATTGATGGACGGCGTCGACATACGCGAGATCGATATGGAATATTACAGATCGCAGATCGGTTACGTCCAGCAGGAGCCGATGATGTTCCACGATACGATCTTCAGCAATATTTCATACGGCACGCCCGAGGCTTCCGTCGAGGAGGTCATGCACGCCGCCGACGTCGCGAACGCGCATCAGTTCGTGGCGAGGATGCCGGACGCGTATGATACTGTGCTTGGCGAACGCGGCACCGGCCTTTCGGGCGGCGAGCGTCAGCGCCTCTCGATCGCGAGAGCCGTGCTGAAAAATCCGAGCGTGCTGTTCTTCGACGAGGCGACGGCTTCCGTCGACTCGGAGACGGAAAATCTGATCCAGACCGCGATCGAGCGTTTGATCTCTGGACGCACGACGATAATGATCGCGCACAGGCTGTCTACGCTGCGCCGCGCGAATAAGATCATAGTCGTAGACAAGGGCGAGATACTCGAAATGGGTACGCCCGAGGAGCTTTTGGCAAAGAAGGGCAAATACTGGCGGCTCGTCGAAATTCAGACGATGTCGGATAAGGTCGCCGCAAGTAAGGCGGAAGAAAGGTTTGAGTGAGCCATGACAGATAAGACCGATCTTGTGCTTGATACCGTTCCGACGGCGCCTCCGATCGAGGAAAAGCCGGCGAGAGAACGGATATATATCGACGGGGACGAGGCTCATTTCGAGCGCGTCGACTTGACGAACGTCGATCTTATGATGTTCGACGGCAGGCGGTTCCCGCATCTCGAGCCGCGCCGCCTGTTCCCGCGCACGGGACTTGAGCGGTACATAACGCTGCTCGACGACGACGGCGAGGAGGTCGCCGTCATACGAAATCTCGCGAATTTGCCGAAGGCGGAGAGGGAGATCATCGACGACTGCTTAAACGAATATTATCACGTCCCGCATATAACAAAGATCACGGGACGGCTCGAAAAATTCGGCGTCATCAAATTCTTTGTCGAAACTGATCGCGGCGACTGCACGATCGAGCTGCGCAACATAGTGCATCAGATCAAGCTCACATACGGAATGCGCGTGATGTTCCTCGACAACGACGACAACAGATATGAGATACCCGACATCAGGAAGCTTGACCGAAAAAGTATGTCGTACCTTAACGACTATCTATAATTCTTGTGAGGTGAAGATATGAAGCTTTTACTTGCGATCGTAAACAACGACGACAGCGCCCGCGCAGCGTCCGCGCTGACGGATCACGGTTTCTTCGTCACGAAGCTCTCGACGACGGGAGGATTTCTGATGGTGGGGAATACGACGCTTCTGATCGGCATCGACGACGACAAGGTCGACGAGGTCAAGGCGATTTTGAAGAAGCACTGCACGACGAGAAAACAGGCGGCGTCGCCGACGGAATCGCTCGGACGCGGTCTGCGGCGCGACAGTCTGCCGACGCAGGTGGCGGTCGGCGGCGCGACCGTATTCGTGCTTAACGTAGAGGAAACGATGAAAATATGAAAAAGGGGGCCATTGCCCCCTTTTTTGCGACTATGCTTACGGACGGTAACGGGAATGAACGAAAACGCACGCGTATACGGCTTTGAGCCGTATGCGCCGCAGGAAATAATAAATGACGGCTTCGGTCTCGGCGGCAGCTCGCCTGACGGCGGAACGATCGAGGTGAACAGCGCATATATCGTGCGCGACGGGAAGCCGTACATCGACGTGATGGGCGAATTTCATTATGTGCGATGCCCGCGCGAGGCTTGGCGGCGCGAGCTTTGCAAAATGAGAGACGGCGGCGTCAGAACGGTCGCCGCGTATGTGTTCTGGATCTATCACGAGGAAACGGAGGGCGAATTCTGCTTTGAAGGCAGACGCGACCTGCGCGCGTTCGTTTTGGAGGCGGCGGACGTCGGACTCGACGTGATGATCCGGATCGGACCGTGGGCGCACGGCGAATGCAGAAACGGCGGATTCCCCGACTGGCTGTTGAAAAAGGGATGCAGAACGCGCTCGAACGATCCCGAATATCTGTCGCTCGTGCGCAGATTCTATGAAAAGATCGCAGAGCAGACGGCGGGACTCTATTATTCGGACGGCGGCCCCATTACCGGCGTGCAGCTCGAAAACGAACTCGTATCAAACGCCGCTCATATAGACGAGCTGCGCCGTATCGCGATCGAGGTCGGCATAAACGCACCCATATACACGGCGACGGGATGGAACAGCCGGTACGGCGCGCGCATCCCCGAATCGGGCGTTCTGCCCGTATTCGGCGCGTATCCGGAAGCGCCGTGGTCAAATTCGCGCGATAAGCTCCCGCCGCCGCAGTGCTATGCGTTCAGCCGCAACAGAAACGATTCCGCGATCGGCGTCGACATAATGAAGGATACGGATAAGGACGGATGGCGGCTGCCGTATGAGCGCTATCCGTTTGCGACGTGCGAGCTTGGCGGCGGCATACAGGTTACGCATCACAGACGCCCGATCATATCGCCGATGGACGTATACGCGCTGTCATTGACAAAGCTCGGCTGCGGGAACAATCTGATCGGATATTATATGTATCACGGCGGGACGAACATGATCGGCAAAACGACGCTTCAGGAGTCGCGCGCGACGGGATATCCGAACGATTATCCGATCTTGAACTACGATTTTCAGGCGCCGATCTCGGAATACGGCGAATGCAGGGAACACTACGGACTTTTGAATATGCTTCATATGTTCGCGCGCGATTTCGGCGATATTTTGGCGCCGATGTCGGCGGTGCTGCCGGTATGGCCTGCCGCGCCTGACGATCTATGCTCGCTCCGATATGCGATGAGAACGGACGGCGAATCCGGCTTCGTGTTCGTGAATCATCACGTTCACGCATACGAGCTTGCAGATCATACCTCCGTTTTGATAAACGCGCTCGGCGCTGCGTTCCCGCCGATAGACGTCAAAGGCAGCTGCGCGTTTTTCATGCCGGTTAAAATGAAGCTCGGACGCCATGAGCTGAAATACGCCGTCTGCCAGCCGATCTGCCGCGAGGGCAGCGCGTATTTCTTCTCCGCCATAGACGGCATATCGCCCGAATACTGCGTCGACGGCGAGATCATTCGCGCCGGCGGCGGACGATCCGTCATATCCTTTGGCGACGTCCGCATCGTGACGCTGCCGCCGGACGAGGCCGTGTATCTGCGACGCGTCGGCGGCGCTGTGCGGATCGGACGCGGCTGCAATATATACGAGTGCGGCGGGCGGATCGAATGCGCCGAGGGCGGCGAATTCGAGTACGATACGTGGAACGGCACGGGATTCGATACAGAAAGAGCCGGCGTGCCGGAGGAGAACGCGGATATTGCGATATATAAGCTGCCGTCGCCGCCGATCGCGCCGTCGCATCCGGAGGAGCTGGCGATAGGAGGGGAGCGGCGGAGCGATTGGTACCGCGTCGAGGTTACATCGGATCGCGGGATCGTGCAGATCGGGCTGTGCGGCGACGTCTTGCAGCTTTACGCGGACGGCGAGCTTGCTGCCGATCTCTACTACTACGGCAAGCCGTGGCGGCTTCCGGCGTCGCTCTTATACGGCCGCGAATGTTATATCGCCGTATCAGAGATGCGGGACGACTTTTACAGGGAATTTTAAATCGTCGAGAAAATCTCCAAATAAAAAACGCGGGGATACGCTCTTTTGTCGAGCGTGTCCCCGCGTTTTCGCGGCGAATGAAATTTATGCAAGCGCGCGATCGAGGCGGTCGTATTCCTCGGCCGTTATCGGCAGAATGCTGCCGTGGCGCTTTATGCTGCGGCCGAGATCGTAATCGCCGCCGTCCATGACGGTGAATCGGCCGCTCGAAATGTCGTCGGTGAGCAGCGGGAGATATCCCTTTCCCTTGGCGAACTGATCGACCATGAGGCACCATTTCCCGTCGTGGCGCAAAAACGCTATCGGCCCCTCGACGCCGGGGAGCGAGGCGAGCGCGTCGCTGTGAATTTCGGTGAATTCGCCGATAAGATCGCGACCGCAATCCATTATGATGCGCTTTGTCGTCTCATCCTTCGAGAAACGGTAGAAAACGCCGTTTTCGTGAACGATCGTAGTGTCGATGACGTCGTCGCCCTTTTCGATGTACAAAACGGGTTCGGTGAAGCTGACGAAATCGCGCGTGTACGCGCGGTAAATCTTCTGCTTGCGGTGACCGTTTTCCATGAGCATCTTCGACGCCCAAAATACGAGATACGCGTCCCGCGATTCATCGTATGCCGCCTCCGGCGCCCATACGCATCCCGCGCCCTCGAGCGCGGTGTCGAACATCCACGGCTCCGACCATGCGATCAGATCGTCGGAGCGCCATATCACGATATTGCGGCTGCCCTCGTTCTGCGCGACGCCCCAGCCCTTGCCGTTCGCGATGCGGAGATCGGTGGCGATTATGTAGAATTTTCCGTCGATGCGGGAACGCAGTATGAACGGATCGCGCACGCCGCGCTCGCCGATCTCGGAGCGAAGCACGGGATTCCCGCCGTTAAGATCGCGAAAGTGCGCCCCGTCGCGGCTGATGGCGAAATACACTTGTTCGCCGACCGGCGACTCGCCCGTAAAATGTACGAATAAATAGCTCGTTTCCATATGTTTTTTTATAGCGCCCGCGCCGGTTTTCGGCGGTGGCGTTCATCCTCCGAGGTCAATCCTTGACCGTTATGTCGTATTATGGGACATCCCGCCCCATCATACATATGATACCACCGCAAAGCCTCCGCGTCAACCGCTAAAGCGATCCTGATGCAAATTTTTTCGCGCCGCGAAATAAATTTGATCAAGGCCGTCAAATCGAAAGAAATATGTAAGATTTTCGCTCTTGCGGCGTTATGCCTCATGCCGTATAATTATAATATGATAAATCGGCAGATAAACGAGGTGGAAGCGTGACGGAACAGTACAGGATCCTCGTCGCGGACGACGAGGCGTCGATAGTGGATATAATCAAAACGGCGCTGATCTCGGCGGGCTACGCAGTCGTTACGGCACAGAACGGCGAGGACGCGTGCCGTCTTCTTGCCGAGACGAAACCGCATCTTATAATAATGGATGTGATGATGCCGCGCTGCAACGGGATCGTAGCGACGGCGCGGATCAGGTCGGACAGCAACGTCCCGATATTGATGCTGTCCGCAAAGGCGGAGGGGGACGACAGAGTGCTTGGCCTCGAATCGGGCGCGGACGATTATCTCGTAAAGCCGTTTTATACGGGCGAGCTTATGGCGCGCGTCCGCGCACTTTTGCGCCGGTACGACGATCTCGGCTCGATAAGGGAGGACAGATCGCCGTCGGCGATCACGGTCGGCGACGCGACGCTCGACACAGAACAAAAGACGCTCACGATGCGCGGCGAACGCGTCAGACTGACGGCGACGGAGTATAAAATATTAGAGGTCATGATGTCGAATCCCGGGCGCGTGTTTTCCGCGGAGCAGCTTTATTCGCGCGTGTGGGACAGCGAAGCGTATGCGGTCGAGAACACCGTGATGGTGCATATCAGACGCATACGCGAGAAGATAGAACTCGACCCGAAACGGCCCGAGTATCTGCGCGTAAAATGGGGGATCGGATATGTATTCGGAAAAGAGTGAACGGCTCGATCAACGGCGGCTTTATGCGATATGGACGTCGTTCATACTCGCCGTCGCGTTTGCGGCGGCGGGAACGGCGCTCTTAGTTTATTCGGACAGGGCGAAGGCTGTCGCGTTATATTACGGCGGCGACGGGACGCCTTCGTCGTGGGAGTATTCGTCGGTATACAGCGGCACCGAGGTCGTCGATACGTGCGAAGAAGTCACGACTGACTATCGGGAAACGGCGGCCGACGTGTCGGAGAGCGAGATCGCGTCCGCGAGAAAACAGGCGCAGCGCGCGATGAATATCACCGCTTACCGCGCCGTCGGATTTGTCGGCGGCGCGCTGATCGCGCTCGCGATCGCGTTCGGCGTCGCATACGTTGTGCTGGCGTCGCCGCTGCCGACAGAAACGCCGCCGGAGGCGTCAGCGATATTGGCGCCGGCCGCCGCGTTCGCGCCATATATCGGCGTAAACGATTATATGGCGGCGCTGATCGCGCCCGCGATCACGGCGGCGTCGCTCTACGGCGTAAGGTCGCTCGTCCGCCTGGCGATATACGATCGGATGACGCCGTATGCGAGCCTGCCGGCGAGGCTGTCGCGCCGCGTATCTAAAACCGGCGGGGAAGGGATATTGCGATTTTCGCCGATCGTTCATCTTTTGTTTTTCACATCGTTCGCCGCAGCATCGATCTCGCTTTTATGCGCGGCGGCGAAAGGCGTCGAACTGACGGTTCCGACATACGCGTATGCCGCTGTGTTTTTCCTCGCCGCCGTATACGATCTTGCATCGCTTTACGCGATGTCGCGCGACGCCGCGCATCTGTGCCGGCAGCTTGACGCCGCGTTTTGCGACAGGGAGGTCGAGATCAGTGGCGAATTCGCAAACGAGGAGGAGAAGCTTGCGGGACTTACAAAGCGGCGGCGCGAGGCCGTCGACTCCGCCGTCAAGAGCGAACGGTTCAAGGTCGAGCTGATCTCGAACGTATCGCACGATCTGCGCACGCCGCTGACGGCGATCATCGGCTACGGCGAGCTTTTGCGCGGCGAAGCTGTGAGCGCGGACGGCGCGGCCCGCCTCGAGCTTTTGAATAAAAAAGCGGCGTATATGAAGGATCTCGTCGATTCACTGTTCGAGCTGACGAAGGTCTCGAGCGGCGTTCTGCCGCCGAAGCCGGAAGATATCGATCTCTTGCGCCTGATAGAGCAGACGGCGGGAGTGTTCGACGATCAGCTCACCGCCGCCGGATTGACTCTGCGCCGCAGATATTCCGCCGAAACGATCCCGATACGGACAGACGGCGGCAGGCTCCATGCCGTGCTTGCGAATCTGTTCGTGAACGCGATCAAATATTCCCTCTCCGGCACGAGAGTTTATATCGACGCTTCCTCCGGCGGCGGGAAATGCACGGTCAGGATCGTGAACACGTCGTCATATGAGATGAATTTCACCCCCGACGATATAACGCGCCGGTTCGTGACCGGCGACGTCGCAAGAACGTCGGGCGGCAGCGGTCTCGGACTCGCTATCGCGAAAACGTATACGGAATCGCTCGGCGGCAGATTCAAAGTCGAGATCGACGGCGATCAGTTCGCGGCCTTGATTGAGCTTCCGCTCGATATTGAAAGCAATTTGTAAGATAAACCCCCGCTTTTTCTTAATGATGCCCCTGTATGATTAGATCATACGGGAGTCAGCCTGCCGAAAATATGCGCACCGCACTTGCCCCATAACCGTTTTAATAAAAATTCCTGAAGATTATTAAGACGGCAGATGCGAAGCATCTGCAAGCGGGGTTCGGGGCAGCGCCCCGAAAAGGCGGTGTTCGCGCCTCGCGCGACTACTTCGTTATCGCACGAACGCGCGATGCAGAGTCGAACACACTTGCCCCATAACCCATGTAAGGAAAGTTTTGAGGAGTTCTTAGAGGGACTTTTACAAAAGTCCCTCTAAGCGGGGTGCGGGGCAGCGCCCCGAAAAGGCGGTGTTCGCGCCTCGCGCGACTACTTCGTTATCGCACGAACGCGCGATGCAGAGTCGAACACACTTGCCCCATAACCCATGTAAGGAAAGTTTTGAGGAGTTCTTAGAGGGACTTTTACAAAAGTCCCTCTAAGCGGGGTGCGGGGCAGCGCCCCGAAAGTTGTGCGATCTCAATACTGTTCGGCGGACTGACCCCTGTATGACTGCATCATACGGGGGTATTGTTATGAAAAGCATGAAGGTGAGAGATGCTCGCGGCGGCGCGATAAGGCGCGCCGTGATATCGTATCTGTGCGCGGCGCTGACAGTTTCCGCGTTCGGTAGCGGTGAGATTGCGGGATCGCTCGGAGCTGATCCCGTCGTCGCCGCGGCCGTATTCGCCGCGTCGTTCGCGGTGCTGTCGGCGGCGCCGATAAAGCTCCCGCGCGCGGAGCGGGCGTCGATACCGATATTATTCGCGCTATTGTCGGCGTCGTTTTTGATCGGATCGTTTTCGTGGTATACGCTTTCGGCGTCGGCGGCCGTATTGATCGTCTTGATCGTGTACGCGCAAAAGGGACGCGCCGCCGACAACTGCGAGACTGATTCGCGCGCGCAAAAGTCTGTGACGGCGCAGACAGCGCCGATCGCGGCCGCCGCCGCGATCGGCGTGCTGCTGCTTGCGTTCGCGGCATGGTGGGGGATCGCGCGCATACGGTCGTTTTCATCCCCCGCGTTTGATATGGGCATATTTTCGCAGATGATGGAATCAATGCGCGCGACCGGCACGCCTATGACGACGCTCGAACGCGACGGCGCGCTCTCGCATATGCGCGTGCATCTGTCGCCGATCTGGTACGCGATGCTGCCGTTTTACGCGATATTCCCGCACGCGGAGACGATGGCGGCGCTCGGAGCCGCCGTCGCGGCGTCGGCGGCGTTCCCGATATGGAAGCTGTGCCGCGCGCACGGGATCGGGGACGTCGGCGCGCTTTTGATCACATCGTCGGCGATGCTGACGCCGACGTTTTTCGGCGCGCTCGGCTATGACGTGCATGAAAATATATTCCTGCTGCCGCTGCTTCTCTGGCTTTTGTACGGCCTCGATCGGAAAAACGCGGTCATAACGGCGGCGTCGTTCGTCCTGACGCTTGCGGTCAAGGAGGACGCGGCCGTCTACACGTTTGCAGTCGGGGCATATGCGGCGATGAGCGCGTATTTCAACGCGCCCGACAATGCCGCGCGCCGGCGCGGCGTCGCGACCGGCGCGGCCGTCGCCGCGCTGTCGGTCGTATATTTCGTCCTCGCCGTAAATTTTCTCGAAAACTGCGGCGACGGGATATTGATCTATCATTATTCAAACTTCGCCGGAGGCGGCCGCTCGCCGATAATAAATATCGTCGCCGCGGCGCTTCTGTATCCGATGAGGATATTGTCCGAATGCGCAGAGGCTGACAAGCTCGGATTTATCGCCGCGACGATGCTGCCGGCGGCGGGACTTCCGTTTCTGACGCGCCGATACGAGCGATTTGCGCTTTTGATCCCATACGCGCTGTTGAATTTAGTGACAGATTACGCGTATCAGTACAACGTATTATATCAGTACACGTCCGGCTCGACGGCGCTTATAATATATCTCTGCATCGTGAACGCCGCCGAACTGCGAGCGACGACGCGGCGCATGATCGCGGCGGCGATGCTCGCGCTGTCTGTTTTGGCGTTTTCAAATACTGTTCTGCCGGAGGGGATCAAATACATCTCGCGCGAGTGCGTATACATGGAATACTACGACGAGCGCCGCGCGGCGCTTTGCGAAATTCCTGACGGCGCGTCCGCGTCCTCGACGACGTTTCTGACAGTTTATCTCTCGAAAAGACAGACGCTTTACGACATACAATACTGCTCGACCGAGCATTTGTTGCAGTCCGATTATGTTGCGTTTGAGGAAAAGGCTGAAAAGGAGCTGCAAAAATACGGCGGCGTCGACGGCTTTGTACGGTTTTTGACGGATCACGGCTATGTCCGCGCAGGCGGCGGTGGCGGCGTCGTCATATACGCGCGGGCAGAGATCGAGGCTGACGCATAACGATGCGGGGGTTCATTTCTTGTTGACATTCGGGGAATTTTATCCTATAATTGGATCGTAGCCGCAATTGCGGCGTCAGTCGGAGGAAAGGCGGCAGGGGCGCGAGCGACGCGCCCGCATTTGAGCGATGCAGGAAAGAATGAAAATCGGCGCGCATATGTCGGTATCCGGAGGATATACCGCCATGCTGCGCGACGCCGTCGCGATCGACGGCAATACGCTCCAGTATTTCACGCGTAATCCGCGCGGCGGCGACTCGCGCGCGCTCGATCTTGACGATATAAATAGTGCGATCGCGTTCGCGGACGAGCATGGGCTTCGCTTCTCGGATATGATCGCGCACGCCGCGTATACGGTCAATCCATGCTCGGCAAAGGAAAACGTGCGCGAATTTGCGATCCGCTCGATGGCGGAGGATATAGAACGGCTCGAATATTTTCCCGGGACGCTTTACAATTTCCATCCCGGGACGCATACGGGGCAGGGGATCGAGGCCGGCATTGAGCTGACGGCGCGCTGCCTTGCGACGGTAGTGAAGCCGGAGCAGAAAACGCGCGTTTTGATCGAGACGATGTCGGGAAAGGGCAGCGAGATCGGCTCGACGTTTGAAGAGGTGCGCGCCATAATAGACGCGGCCGAACGCGAAAATCCCGCGATCGCGGGAAAGCTCGGCGTATGCCTCGATACGTGCCACGTCAGCGACGCCGGATACGATATTGCCGGCGATCCGGAGGCGGTGATGGACGAATTCGACCGCGTGATCGGACTTGACAGACTGTGCGCGATCCATTTGAACGACAGCAAAAATCAACTCGGCGCGCACAAGGATCGCCATGAGGTGATCGGCGGCGGCGCGCTCGGACTCGACGGTATCGCGCGCATAATAAATTCTCCGCGCCTGCGCGGGCTTCCGTTCTGCCTTGAAACGCCGAACGATCTTGACGGATACAAGCGCGAGATCGCGCTTTTGCGCGGACTTTACCGTACCGTATGAACATATGCAGTGCGACCGATCCGTATAAAACGTGCTGCTTTACGGGTCACAGAAAGATCGGCGCGGAGGCGACGGCAGCGCTTACCGTCAGCGTCGATGAGATAATAGATCGGCTGTACCGCGAGGGCGTCCGCAATTTCAGATGCGGAGGCGCGCTCGGCTTCGATACGCTCTCGGCGCTGTGCGTTTTGCGCCGCAAGCATTCGGAATGTCGTGACATCAGGCTCGTACTCGTTCTGCCGAGCCGCGATCAGGCGAAAAAATGGAGCGCTGCCGACCGCGAGCTGTACGAACGCATAATCGCCAGCGCGGACGAGGTCGTCTACGCCGCCGTCGAATATTCGCGCGAAAGCCTGCTTTTGCGCGACCGCGAGCTTGTCGACGGATGCGGCATATGCGTCGCGTATCTGAACACGAACTCGGGCGGCACCGCGTACACGGTGCGATACGCGAAGGCTTCCGGCCTGCGCGTTATAAATCTCGGCTCGCGTGAAATATAAAGGGGCAGCGGGGGATAGGTAAATTATGAAGGTAACGTATATAGATCACAGCGGATTCGCCGTCGAAACGGAGCGCCATATACTCATATTCGATTATTATCGCGGCGAGCTTCCGCGCCCCGCCGACGCGGACAAAAAGACGGTGTTCTTCGTCAGCCACATTCACGAGGATCACTATAATCCCGACATCTTCGACGCCGGACGCGGCGGCGCATACTATGTGCTGTCGTCCGAGATAGACGCGCCCGATGGCGTGAACGCAAAATCGATGGGGCCGCACGAAACAGCCGAGATCGCCGGCGTCGCCGTAAGGACGCTTCGCTCGACTGACTGCGGCGTCGCGTATCTTTTAAACGTCGACGGGAAAACGATCTATCATGCGGGCGATCTTCATCTCTGGATCTGGGACGGCGCGCCGAGCTGCGCGAACGCGCAAATGAGACGGCTGTTCGAGTCGGAGCTTTCGCTTTTGTCCGGCGTCGCGATCGACGCCGCGTTTCTGCCGCTCGACCCGAGGCAGGGGGAGAACGGAACCCTCGGCTTCGATTATGCGATGCGGACGCTCGATATAAAAAAGGCGTTCCCGATGCATTTCTGGGGACGCGGCGAATATGCCGCCGATTTTACCGCCTCCGATCAGGCGGCGCCATACAGGGACAGGATCGCGACTCTTACGAAATGCGGCGAATCGATCGAGATATAATAACGACGGCGATATAAAAATATACGATAAACGTAAAATAATACTTGACAAACGTAAATGCGCGTGATATAATTCCTTCGAGGAAAGCAAAGGGAGGATATTATATCATGGAAAAACTAAAAAAATTCGGCCGCGCGTTCGATATCATCGCAAAGATCGCGTTCTACGCCGCGGGAGCCGCCGCTATCGTATGCCTGATCGCGGCTGTACTCGCGCTTTCTGGCGACGAATCTATGATGGGCGGCACGACGTCGGTTGAATTCGGCTCGCTCGAAATCACGCTTGCGGAGGATTCGCCGTCGATCTCCGCGTCCGATATTGAGACGAGCGCCGTCGCGGTGCTTGTGTCCGCCGCCGTCGAATGCGCGTTCGTCGCCGTCATGGCGTGGATATCGCGCTCGATAATCGCGCCGCTCAAAAACGGGGAACCGTTTCTCACCGGCATATCGTCAAAAATCCGCAATCTCGCGATCGTGACCGCCGTGTTCGGCACGCTTTCCGAGATCGCGAGCGAACTCGGCGGATATTTCCTCTGGCGGATGATAGATAAGGACGTCGTGTTCAACATGGCGAACGTGCAGAATGTGTCGTACAATTTTCATATTGATCTGACGTTTGTTCTCATAGCCGCGATACTGTACGCGCTCTCGCTCGTCTTCCGGCTCGGGGAGGAGCTTCAGCGCGAATCCGACGAGACTTTGTGAGGCGCGTATGGCAATAATAATGCGTCTCGACCGCGTAATGGCTGACCGCAAGATATCGCTGAACGCGCTCTCCGAAAAGGTCGGGATCGCGAACGTGAATCTGTCCAAGATCAAGACCGGCAAAATCAGCGCCATCAGATTTTCGACGCTTGACGCGATCTGCCGCGAGCTTGACTGTCAGCCGGGGGACATTTTAGAATATAAAAAAGAATAAATACTAAAGGGAGAAGCTTTTATAAGCTTCTCCCTTTTGCGTTATTGTGATTTTGCCGCGCCGTCAATACAGATACTTGTCGCCGAGGCTCTTGATGAACGCGTCGTATTCCTCATCGCTGCCGCGATAGAAGAACTCCTGCGCCTGCGCGATCATGAATTTGCCGCTGTGACCGCACGGAATCTTCGTTCTGACCTTCGCGCAGTAGCCGTTCGAGGTCAGCGTTTCCTCGTCATACTCCCATTCGCAGCCGACTGCGAGCGGGAAATACCCGTCCTCGTGCGCCGGATTCTTAAACGAGGTCAGCCGCAGCGACGTGTTCATCCCGCGCCCGAAATCGCAGTCGATGCGGACGATGCCGACGCCGCGCGCGAGCCAGTATTCCTTTACGCCGAGCGCCGAGCCGCCGTTGCAGGCAAACGCTTCCTTCGGCACATCGTCGAGCGTGCCGTATCTGATCGTCAGCTTCAGGCAGTCGTCAAACGTCCCCGCGCCGACTGTGACCGTACCGCCGTCCTCGACGTCGAACGTGAAGCGGTGCGTCTCTTTCTCTCCGGCATACCGAAACGGATGCTGACACTCCGCGTCCTCCTCGTGATATCCGACGACCCATTTGTCGTCCCAGATGCATTCGAGGAAGCGTTCCTGATACCTGTACGGCTTCGCTCCGAAGATGCAGTCCTCGATGTGGTACGTCCCCCATCTGTACGGACCGAAGCTGTAATAGTTATCGTTGGTCGTCACGCGTCCGTCCTTTTTCGACCACATAAACGTGTTGAAGCTCGACGGGCAGAGGCGGTATTTCTTCATGTATTCGGTGAAGCGCTCGAGATATTCGATGCCGCCGAGCGCCGTCTGCGTGTCGCGCTCGCTCGTGTTTTTGCGCACCGCGGCGCGCAGCGCCTCGATCGCTTCCTCTACTTTTTCGACGTTCGTCGCCGCGTCCTCGCACAGCTTATCGCACTTTTCGATGAAATATTCGCCGTCGGCGTCGCGCTCCTCGTCGAAATCCTTTTTCTTCATGACAGACTGCGCGATCGAGAGGTTTGCCGTCACGCCGTCCGTCCACGTCACATACCATTCTAACAGTGACGCCGTATATTCCGGCAGGGAGGGATTCAAATATCGCCACGTATTGCCGACCGCGAGCGGGAACGGACCTTCGCCGCCCTTGATCTCGTATTCGGAAAGCTCGTATGTCTCGCTGTGAGAATCGTTCGAGAAAACTGCTTTTACGATGCCGGCGCCGTCCGCATACCACACGTCGGCAGCGTCGGGAAGATATCCCTTGTTGCCCGCAAATCGGACTGAGATATGCATACACTTTGCGAACCGGCCGGCGGGAACCGATACGTACTCGTCGTTTGAGACGAGCAGGAACGTGTCGCCGTCCTCGGTCGTTTTAATATCGCCGCACTTCATCGACATATCGTAGAACAGCCCGCCGATCCGGCTCGCATAATATGTGACGGCGTCCCATTGATGAGCGGCGGGAGCAACTAACTCGAGGTTGAACCCGGGTTCTGAAATGAAAAGCAGCTTGCCGCCGGAAACGCGGTATTGCTCCGAGATCACATAAAACCCGAGATACGGGTCGGACGCATTCTCGCGCGCGAACGCGACCGTCCGAAGTCCGCACACGGCGCACGCCTGATAGACGTTTTCCGGCGGGATCAGACGCGCCGCCTCGGCGAATGTCTGCTCTATCTCGTCGAGCGGACGGCGAAGATGAAGCAGCGCGCGTGTGCGCCAAAACAGCAGCTCGCCCTTTCCTTCGTCACAGCCGAGGCGCTCCATCTCTGGGAGCATCTCCTCATCGATGACGCGCAGCCGCTCGCTTGCGTCGTCGATTTTAAATAAATCGTGGATCATTTTGCCGGCGATCACGACGCCGTTGCCGCTCTCCTTCGCGAGCCTTTGCCCCTCCTCCACTTTATCGGGGAAAAGTCCCCAGAACGTGTAAAGATCGGCGAGCGCTGATTTCTGTTCGTTTTCGTCGGACGCGGTCTTTATGTATTCTTCCGCGTCGCTGTACATCTTATTGAAGCGGTCGTCCTCCTTGAATCCGTTTTCGACGTAGTACGTCTGGATTTCGGTAAGACGTTTTCTTACCTCCGCCGCAAATACGGCGGGATTTACATTTTTGATATTTTCGTTCATATACCTGAGCCTTTCTTTCAGTTTCGCTCTTGCGTCGTGAAGTCTGCGCGTGACCGTTCCCTGCGGGACCGACAGCGAGCGCGCGATGTCGGCTACCTTCATATCGTGGAAGTAGAACATCACCGCCGCCTGCCGCAGCTTTTCGGGCAGCTCGAAAACAGCGTCGCGTATCTCGCGGCTCTTTTCATGCCGCAGAAATGAAAGTTCGGGATCGTCGTCTTGCGAGGTTTTCCCCTCCGCCGACTCGATGTCCTCGAACCGCTGTCTGCGCGTCACGTAATGAAGCGCTTTTCGCCTCGCTGTTCCCGCAAGCCACGGACGCAGCTTATCGCGTTCGCGAAGCGTGTTCATATTCACGAATGCGAACACGAACGTGTCCTGCGCGATATCTTCGACCGCAAAAGCGTCGGAGACGATCTCGCGCACCGCGGCGAAAACGAGCCGCTGGCATCGGATCACGATCTGTTCGAACGCGTCCGCGTCGCCGTCGAGCGACAGCTCGACAAGCTCCGCATCGGTCTTGTCCTCGTATCGGTACACGATATCACCTCCTTTTTGTTTTTTTATCGGCGCCGTCATAATATAGTGCCGAAATCGGCTTCAAATGCTCGGCCGTAACGAAAAATTTTTGAAAAATTTTTGGGGGTATGATCAAAGCGGGGGAAAAGTCGGCTGACTTTTCCCCCGCGCTCGGAGTGGCGAGACTCGAACTCGCGGCGTCCTGGTCCCAAACCAGGTGCCCTACCAACTGGGCCACACCCCGATATGATATTGCGAAATATAACGCAAGCCCGAAATCGGGCTTGCGTTGTATGCAGCGGGTGACGGGAATCGAACCCGCGTTCTCGGCTTGGGAAGCCGGTTTTCTGCCATTGAAATACACCCGCGAACATACACAGTATATCACACGGCGCGATCCGTGTCAAGCATTTTTTATATGACGCGGACGCGTCAGAGACGCGAAAACGGATGCTCGCTCGCGATCGGCGAGGACGCGAGCCGTTTGTCGCACAGAATCGTGCCGCGCAAAATCGATGTCTGCCCGAATTTCCGGCGCACACCGTCGACGGCGGCGTCGATAGTCTCGCGGCGCTGGATCGCCGCGACGTCGGGCATAAACGAAAGCTGTTCGCATTCGCACGGCAGAAGCTCGGAGGCGCGTATGCCGAGCGATCTGATCGGCGCGCCCGTTTTATGGCGCAGATAGAGCGCGAACGCGCAGTCGAAAAGCGACTGCGAGGTACGGTTCGGGATAGGGAGGCGCGCCTGACGCTCGAATGAGAAAAGCGAGCTGTCGCGCACGAACAGCGTGACGGTGCGGCATATCGCGCCGGCGGCGCGCAGACGCGACGACACGCTTTCGGCGAGCATATAGAGCGTGAGCTTCACATCATCGTCGGAGCAGAGATCGCGCGGCGTCGTCGTGCTGTTGCCGATCGATTTGACGGGCGGTTCGCTTCCTGCGGCGCTGACGGGGGACGAATCAAGTCCGTTCGCGAACGTCCAGAGCATGACGCCGTTTTTGCCAAGCACGCGTTCGAGCAGACGCGCGTCCGCGCGCGCGAGATCGCCTATCGTGGAAACTCCGAGCATCGTCAGCTTTTTCTGCGTCGACGATCCGACGAAGAGCAAATCTCCGACGGGAAGATCCCAGATCGTCTCTTTGAAGTGATCGCTGTCGATGACGGTCGTGGCGTCCGGCTTTTTCATGTCGGAGCCGAGCTTGGCGAACACCTTATTGAAGCTGACGCCGACGGAGATCGTGATGCCGAGTTCGCGCCTGACGCGCAGACGAAGCTCGTCTGCGATCGATCTTCCGTCGCCGAACATACGCTCGCTGCCCGTCACGTCGAGCCAGCATTCGTCGAGGCCGAACGGCTCGACGCGGTCGGTGTATTCGCAATAGATGCGCCGCGCGCGGCGCGAAAATTTGTGATACAGCTCGAAATGCGGCGGCACGAATACGATATCGGGACAGCGCTGACGCGCGAGCCACAGCGGATTGCCTGTGGCGACGCCGCGCGACTTCGCGGCGTAATTCTTCGCCAAAACGATCCCGTGACGCGCGTCGGGATCGCCGGCGACGGCGACGGGCTTGCCGTGCAGGGACGGATCATATAGACATTCCACCGACGCGTAAAAATTGTTGCAGTCTGCGTGAAGGATCGTGCGGTTCATAAGCGCCTCCGAACGAATGTTCTGTACCGTAAGTATACAACCGGAACATATGTTTTGTCAAGAGGCGATCACAACTTTTTTTGATGGAAAAAAGCGCCGGACGGGAAGCGATCCCGTCCGGCCTTCGATATTATGTAATTTTATGTACGCCGCGACGCTGCGGCGTCGCCGGCGACGGCGGCGGCGAGCATATCGATGCCGTTCTCCGCGCGCGCCGCCATGACGGCGGATCGCAGAGAGACCGCCTCGGCGGCGCTTTCGCGATTGTCGATCAAATGGGATACGGCCGCGCATATCGCGTCAGACGAGCAAAGCTCCTCCACCTGCACGCACGGAGTCGACATTTCGCGGCAGAACGCCTCCACTTTCGGATCATACGATATTCCGACCGACGGTGTGCCTGCCGCGGCGGCGAATATGAGCGTATGAAGGCGCATCCCGACGGCGAACGACGCGCGGGGCAGCATCGATTTCGCGTCCGCCGCCGTGAACGGCGCGCGCCACGCGTATACGCGCGCGCCTGACGCGCGCGCCGCATCAGCGATCCCGTCGAGCAATTTCATATCGCGCGGGTACTGCATCGGCACGAGCAGCGGCGCTATGCCGCGCACGTCGATGAAGCGGCACATCTCGGCCGCCGTCTGCAAAAAATTATTCGGCGAGCGCTTCGCGTCGCGGAGCGCTATGACTGCATAGGGATGTCCGTCGGGGACGCCGGCGTGATCGGCGCCGCGTCCGCCATCCGGCAGATATGGAAGAAGAAACGCCGTATCCGCCGTGACAGTCACGCGTTCGCGCGGCACGCCGATATTTTCGAGCAGCACGGCGGAATCCGTATCGCGCAGCGTGATCTCGTCGACAAGCGACAGCACGTCGGCGGCGGCGCGCCGGCTCGACGGCCTTATAAGCGGGCCGATCCCGTTCGAGAGCAGGAATGTATGCAGCCCGTGGCGGCGCGCTTCTTTCAGCAGCCAAAGATAATAGTAGAGCGAACGGCGGCTCGTTACATCCTGGAGCAGACTGCCGCCGCCGAACACGAACACCCGCGAACGCTTCATCTCGGCGACGACGGCGCGCGCGTCGTAGCGGTGTACGGCGCGGACGCCGTATTCCTCCGACGTTTTTTTCGGCTTCATCGACAGCACGACGACGGAGGACGACGGAAGCCGGCGCTTGATCTCGTTCAGCACGACGGCGAGCGTCGCCTCGTCGCCGCTGTTTTCAAAGCCGAGATAACCGGCGATAATCATGTCGGACAAGCCGAGCCTCCTTTCCGCGTCCGTCGTTCGGGATCAAAGCTCGACGCCGAACCGCTTCTTGATTATGCGAACAAATAAGAGATTCAGCGCCGACGCGAACGCGGCGGTGAATATTCCGAGCAGAAGTCCGACGCCGAGCCTGCCGAACTGTATCGACGCGTCGGTGAATACGTGGCAGAACGTGTTCGTCACGGACGCGGGCAGAATCGCTGCGCCGATCGCGAAAAACCACGGCGGCAGCATCGTCTTTGTGTTTTTCGCGTACCAGACGAACAGCGCAAGACACGGATACGCGACGAGAAATTCCTTCGTGCGCGGACGCGCCGCGAAGTGATCGGTGATGAATTCTCTCATCGACGCTTCAAGCGACGAGATCGAGCTGACGTTGCCGCTGCGCACGATGTAGATGACGCTGACGACGCCGACTATCATCGCGGCGAGCGCCCATGAGATGCGGATGCGAGCGCCGAGCAGCGATTTGACGTCGTCGGTGAACGATCCCTTGCGGTGAACGAACATGATATAATACGCGGCGGCCGCAAGCAGCAGCGGCGCGTACAGCGTCAGCTTGATCCCGCGGAAAATTTCGTTGTTGACATAGTAATCGAGTCCGGACAAGAGCGACGCCATGACGACGCCTCCGGCGGCCTCGACGGCGAGTATCGTCAGCACGGACGCCGCGGCGAGCGGAATCGAGGACAGCCTGTCGCGGAGGCGCTTGATCGCGAGCAGTCCGAGCGCGACGGCGAGCGAGGGGATCGCGAGCGCGACGCAGGTGGGATACAGCCGCAGAAGCGATTCCGGCATGAGAAACGATACGCCGAACGACGCGGCCGTGACGGCCGCCGCCGCGATGAACCACCGAAAGTCCGTCAGCCCGAATATCGCGATAACGGCGGCGCATACGGCCGACGACGCGAACGCGGCGGCGAGCGCCGGCGTCGCCGCCATACGCTCGTATGAGCCGAGATCGGTGTCCGCGCCGGACGTGTCGTAGCCGAGCGAGGTCAGCTTTTGATTTGCGAGGGATACGGCTTGCAGCGTATCGCGCGACAGCTCGACGGCGGTCTTGCCGCCGGTGGAGACCTCGGTGACTGTGATAAATCTTATATTGCGGTCGACGACGGAGTTGATGTACTGATAATATCTGAACATATAACCGGTCGGATCCGCCTGCGATTCGTCGTAAGTCTCATACGAGCGCAGAACGCGTCCGTCCGCGGCGTCGAATATTTTATCATAACCGACGCAGGCCTCGTTTGAGAGCTGGGACTGATTCTCCGTCACGACGAGCTGCATTTTGTGCCTGCGGATCATATCGCAGATCAGGCGGACGTTTTCGTCCGCATTCTCGTCGGCGTCGGAGCTGTAGCTGTCGCGTCTTACGTTGAAATATTTGACGCCGTAGCGCTCGATAAGCTCGTCCGCAGCCGCGATATAGCCGACGTTGGCGTGCGATCCCGCGCGCATCGTGATCGTGATGTCAAATCCGTGATCGCGCGCGTCGGCGAGCTGCGATTCGTCGTAGCCGACGGGGATGTCGTATGTCGGTCTGTTGCCGTCGTAGAAGACGAATACCGCCATCCCGTCGATGTCTCCGAGATCGGCGTAATCGTTGCCGTCATAATAGAGCGGCAGCCAGCGGCGCAGACGGAGGGCAGCATCCTCGCGCTTGGCGATGATGATGTGGGAATTGTATCCGACCCCGCCTATCGCGTCGACGGCGGCCTCGATCCCGACAGTCTCGTCGTCGTATTTATGCCTGATGTCGTGCCATTGAAGCCCGACGACGTCGCCGCGCGCGATCAGGACGTTCATCGTATCCTCGGATACCGTGACGGACGTGACGCCCGCGTCCTTTGCGCTTTCAAGATATTGCGACAGCGAATCGGGATCGAGCCTGTTCTTCGCCTCGGTGTAGAGCAGCGAGAATACGACGCCGCGATTGTTCGATTCGGCGTCGACGCGCGCGAAAAACTGCGGCAAAAGCGAGATCATCGACAAAAGCGCAAGCGCGAGCGATAAGATCAGCGGCAGCGATTTATTTAACTTTTTCATTCTCCGGCGTGCGGCTGACGCCGCGCTCCTTTCATTATCATTATTGCGTTATCTGTCGCGAACTGATTTCATGTCGTTCGCGAGCGATCGGAAAAGACCCGTCGCGAACAGCGCGGCGACGTATACGACGCCGCAGACGAGAAGCGGGATCAGAAATTTGATCCTGTCGGCGCAAAGCCCGGGAGCGGCAAATCTGAATATGAAGTAAACGGCGAGCGACGACAATGCGCATATCGCCGTGCGCAGCGCGTCGGCGATCATTTTGCGCGTGACGAACGAGCCTATGACGGACCGCATCTTGATCGTGATGAATATGGCGTAAGCTGTCAGCAGCGCCGTCGTCGATATTGCGACGCCGGCGATGCCGAACCGATCCTCGATCACGGAGTCGGTCGCGAGCTTCAACGCCGCGACGGCGGCCGCTCCGGCGACGGTGTACGCGTACCGCGACGACAGATATAAAATCTTCGAGAACAGCTCCTGCGCGATGTAGCCGAATACGCCGAAGCTGTATATGATAAACGACGTCGACGTAAGGCGCGCGGCGTCGGCGGTGAAGCTGCCGCGCTCCCATATTAGCGATACGATATTCCCGCCGAATACGGACGCGACGAGCAGATACGGCACGAAAATTACCGTCATCGCCATTATCATCGTGCCGACGAGCCGCCGCACGTATTCAAGCTTGCCCTCCGCGTAATTTTTCGATATGGCGGGGAATATGACGCTCGACATAGCCACGACGAACACGCTCGAAACGGTGACGAACAGATTCGACGCATAATTGACGGACGTTATCGCGCCCTCGCTGCCGGAGACGAAGCTGCGGTCGATGATGAAGCAGATCTGGAACACCATATTCGACAGGAATATGGCCGCAGCCTCGCGGACCGCAAACGCGCCCGCGCCGCCGCGCGGGAGCTTTGCGAGCCTGTAGCCACGGCGGTAAAACGACGGCAGCTGAAACGCGACGTGAAGCGCCCATCCGATCGTGGTCGCGACGCTCACGGCGATTATATCGGGGTCGAAGAACAGCAGCTGCGAGATGATAAGCACGTTGTACGGCAGACTTATGATCGACGGGATGAAGAACACGCGTGAATTTTGCAGCACGCCGGAGATTATATACGCGATCACGACGAACGTGAGCGACGGCAGCATTATATACGTGACCGTCAGCGCCGTCGGGAACAGATCGGGGCGAAGTTCCGGTAAAAGCAGCGAGACGAGATACGGCGCGCCCGCATACAGCGCCGCCGTTACTGCGGCGCAGGCAAAAAACACGCGCGTGATGAATCCCGCGACATATGACCGCCGCGCGTCGTCCGTCGTGGGCTGCGAATTCAGATTCTTGATGACGAGCGTCTGAAGAGCCACGCCGACGCCGGTGAATACGAGCGTCACGACGCCGAATATCTGAAAATATACGTCGCTTTCCGCCGTAGCGCCGAATTTTGCCCCGAACACGACGTCTCGCAAAAATCCGAGCGATTTAGCTATAAATATCCCGAATGTTACGACGAAATACTGTATGCTCAATTCTCTTTGCCTTTCTTCTTTTTGAACACGAACAGCTTCCCGAAAATGTAGTTTCCGATCATGACGGCGACGGCGGCGATCATCTTGGCCGCAGCCTCGGCGAGATCGGCGCCTAAAATCCCCATAAGAACGAGCGCGCCCGCATATGTTATGACGTAATCAAGTCCGAGCGTGATGAGGCGGCCGGACGAAAAGCGGACGAGCTGACGCACCGTTCCCATGGCGCGGTCGGCGTCCGTAAAGACGTAAGCGCGGTTCGTGAAAAACGAAAACAGCACGGCGCATATCCACGATATGACCTGCGCCGCCGTATAGAGCGCAAGATAAGCGGCGCTCACGGCGTCGTTTTCGGGGATGGAGAACAGACGCCTGCCGCCGAGCATCAGTAAAAAATAGACGCCCCACGACACCGCCGTCGTCAGCACGCCGAATATGACGTACATGACGATCTCGCGGTATTTGAAAAAGATGCTTTTAATCTTCCGCATCACAGCTGTCCGCGCCTCTGCAAAGCTCGGAGGCGATCCTTTCAAATTCGCTTTTGCCGATCAGCACGTTCACGGCGGCCAGAAGCGCGTTCGCCGTCATGGACGGCGGCAGCTCGAGACGGCGCGACAGCTCGTCGCGCAGCGACTGGGCGCGCTCGCCGCCGGACAGCCCGTAAGCGTAAAAATCGGCCTTCGTTATCCCGCCGACCTCGCGAGCCTCCCCGCCTCCGCACTCGCGCGAAAACGGATACAGCAGCTTATAAATGACGTCGGGATCGATGCCCTCGACGCCGAGAACGCCGGCGCGCGACGATGTTTTTTTGCGCTTCTCCTTGCCCTTAACGGATGGGACGTAGAGCTGGATCACCGAGCCTGCCGGCAGGGAGGACGTTATATATGATCGAATGACGCCGCCAGCGCCGTCGCTGTCGGTGAGCAGGATCACGCCGCCGTCGGCGGCGAGCCTGCGCAGAAGCGCGAGCTTCTCGCGCTTGGTGAATATGCCGAAGCCGTCCGTCGTTATGATGTTCGCGTGCGCGACAGACTCGATGCGCGCGCGGTCGTATTTGCCCTCGACGATGATGGGGCGGTCTATGTGAAGCTTGTCCATGGCGGTCACTTTGCGTCGACGGAGCAGACGAGGCGTTCGAGCGCTTCATAGCCGGTGCCGGTCGATTTCAGCCTTCTGTCAGCGTCCGCGCACGCAAGCACCGCCTTTGCAATCGATTCGTTCGAGCGCAGGGACGCGCTTTTCATGTACAATTTGACCTTATATTCGTGCATACCGAGCTTTGACGATATTGCGGACGCGGATGCGCCGCCGTCCATCAAAAGCTTGACCGCCATAATGTCGGAGATGACGCGCGCGACTGCGGCCGAAACTATGACCGGCTCCGTTTTGCGCCGTCTTTCGTCGGCGAGCGCCGCGAGCGCCGCGTCGCGTCTGCCGTCGAGGATGGCGTTCGACAGCGCGAACGCGTCGTAGCGTTCGCCTCGGCAGCATACGGTCTCGACGTCGGCGGCGGATACGGAGCTTTTCCCGCGCGATTTCACATACGATACGAGCTTGTCGATTTCAAACGACAGCGACGTCATATCGGAGCCGCAGAACGATATCATCGCGTCTGCGGCGTCGTGATCGGGCGTCAGCGCGCAGTGAGTGATATGGCGTTCGATCCAGCGGCGCAGCTGCGCCGGCGTCGTCTCCGGAAAATAAACGACGTTGACGCCGTCGGCCGCGATCAGCTTTTTATATGTCGACGACGGCCGCTTCGGCGGCTCGCCGCAGTCGAACGTACCGGGCAAAAGGCAAAGCAGCACTATGGCCGAATCGTATGACGCCGCCTCGGAGAGGGCGGCGAGCAGCGCGTCCGTATCGGAGGCGGAGAGGGCGTCGAGACTGTCGACGCTTATCTCGACAAGTCTGCTGCGTGCGCCTGTGTCGCCGCCGGACATATCGGACATGAGACTGAAAACGCTCATCATCGGCGTCGCCGCCTCGTTTATAATGTCGGCGGCGTCTGTCTGCGACTCATATGCGACGACGGCGCGGTCGAACGCGGCGTCGCCTGTATACGGCGCGCGGAATTCGTCGCGGTAATGGCGTATCAGATACGATTCGACGCCGCAAAGCACGAAAACGCCGCGCCGGCGCTGTTTTACGGCGATTTTGAGATCGGATTCGGTCATGATCATATCGGCAGAGCCTCCGATCTCGGAACGGGCGTGACCGTCATCGTCATGCGGTTGAACTGCGGCGGGGACATCCCCGTCTCGACCGTATAGATCATGTCGAGCGTGCCGCCGCGCCTGTCGAGACTGTTTTCGATGCGGCGCGCCGTCGTATAAACGATGAACGGCTGCGAGGACGTATTGTAAGCGCACGTATGGCGGACGCCGCGCTCAAGCACGAGCGCCGTATAGACGTCGCCGCCGCGCGTGATCGTTACGAGACTGCGGTCGCCGCAGTCGAACGATATCGACGTGACGGAATCGCCCATGCCGGTGATCTCAGGCTCGCGGTAACGAACCTCGAGCTTCCCGTCGCCGTAGTAAAGCTCGCCCTCGGTGTACATCTCGAAATTGTCGCATTCGCCGTCGTCGTCGAGCAGAAATTTCAGAAATCGTCTGACCTCTTCGCTTTCCTCGCTGTCGTCGCCCTCCATGACGGATTCCATCATCTCGGCAAAATAGCACAGGGACTCGGTCTTGTCAGGCTCGATCTCATGAAAACGGGATTTTATTCTGATACCTACGTTGATCGTCTCGGCGTCCATAAATTCCTCCCGACGGCGTGATTTCTCACTCGTAAATATACCACAAGCGCGCGCGATTGTCAATGACGGCGAGGCGACTATGCGTCGTTCTCATCGCAAAAAGCGCGGCAGCCCGCGCATCGCGGGCTGTCGGTCATACGCCGTATTTGTCGAAATAGTCGAAGATCTCGTCTATGTCGGTACAGAACCGGCAGAGCGAAAGGCACGACGGCTGCATGAATCCGCCGTCGACGACGGATTCTAAAAGCTCGCGGAGCTTGTTGTAGCAGCCCGCGACGTTGTAGACCGCGATCGGCTTTGACATCCTGCCGAGCTGGCACAGCACGAGTACCTCGAAAAATTCCTCGTATGTACCGATGCCGCCGGGCAGGACGGCGAACGCGTCCGCGCCGTCCTCGAGCGCCGCCTTGCGCTCGCGCATCGTTTCGGTGAAAATGAACTCGGTGCAGCCGCGGAACAGCACGCCCTCCCGATCGAAAAACGACGGCGCGATGCCGATTATACTGCCGCCTGCGGCGCTGGCGCCGCGCGCCGCGGCTCCCATAACGCCGTGCGCGCCGCCACCGAACAGCATCGTGTGTCCGCCCACGGCGATCATACGCCCGAAATCTTCGGCTGATGACAGATACTCGGGCAGAATCGAATCGCTCGACGCGCCGAATATGCATATTTTCATACGTCGGCCTCCTTCGGCAGCAGCATATCCGTTATCGCGTCGGCGATTATGCGGTGTCCCTTCGCCGTCGGATGCGGATCGAGATTTGAAAACGGCGACGAGCCGATGCCGGAGCCGGCGTTCACGACGCCGTCCTCGCCGGAAAACGCGGCGTAGATGTCGACGACCTCGTATCCGAGCTTATCGGCGTTATCTTTGATGATATCGTCGAGGCGCGTCACAAGCTCGTCGGACAGCGTCGCCATGGCGATTTGCTCAACGGAGAAATCGAGCGTCAGCGACACTCCCGCATACGGATTGTATATAGTCTGGAAAATGATGCGCGCGTCGGGCGCGGCGACGCGTATCAGCGCGATCAGATTCGGCAGATCGCGCTCGAATTCCGCGATACCCGCGTCCGTGTCGGCGCGGAAATTTTTATAAAGCTCCGAATTAAGCTCGCCGCGCCGCGTCTCGTCGCCGACGAGAAGATTGATCGCATACTGCGTCAGCATCGATACGGACGGCGACAGCACGTTGTTCGCGCCGATGCTGACAGTAACGACGTCGGCTCCGTTAAGCTCCGGCGCGAAATTGTCCGCGATGTCGTCGATGAGACCGCCGCTCTGAAGCCCGTTTATGCCGTAATTGAACGATTCGCAGTCGTAGATGCCGGACGCGTCGAGCGCGGCCTCGACGAGCGCGGAATAGCGTTCGCCCTCGGGGTCGGCGAGTCCCTGACCGTATGCGATCGAGTCGCCGAGGGCGACATAGCGCAGAGGCTGCGCCTCGTGATCGCCCATGACTGGATCGGCGCCTTCTGGTTCGGTGTCGGCGTCTGTGACGGGCGCATCTGTGACGGGCGCATCCGTATCGGGCGCATCCGTATCGGGCGCGTCTGTATCAGGCGCGTCCGTGTCGGGCGCGTCGGTATCGGGCGCATCCGTGTCGGGCGCAGCCGTATCCGTGCCGTCCGCCGTCGCATAAACGCCGGCGTCCGTATCAGTGTCGCTGCCTTTGCCGTCGTTTTTAACGCCGCATGAAACGGCGGCAGCCGCCGCGATCGCGATCGCAAGCGCAAGCGCCGCAAATTTTATTGATTTTTTCATTTTCGTTTGACCTCACTGCTCATCGAATCGTATCGTTTCCGAAATGCCATCGTAGCCGCATACGGTGTCGGGAAAAATGGCGCGCGCCTCGTCGAGATACGATTCGGGATCGGGCATCGACGGGCTGTAATGCGTCAGCCAGAACCGGCGCGGCATTGCGCGCTTCGCGAGCGACGCCGCCTCCGAAAACGTCATATGCTTCGCCTTGACGGCCTTTTCCTGCTTGTCCTCGTCGCCGTACATCCCCTCGCAGATGAAGAGATCGGCGTCCTTGGCCTGCTCAGCGATTATGGGGACGGGACGCGTGTCCGTGCAGTACGTGACCTTGATGCCGCGCCTGTCGGGGCCGAGTACCATGTCGCGCGTGTAAGTCGTCCCGTCGATATCGACGCTCGGCATTTTTTGCAGCGGACTCCACGCCGCCATCGGAACGCGGTTTGCAAGCGCCTTTTCGGGATCGAATTTCCCGACGCGCGGGATGTCGACGGTGTAGCCGTAGCAGGGAAGCGTATGACTGACGCGAAACGCCGTGATCGTGAAGCCGGAGAGCGTCATCGTTTCGATCCGATCGTTCACGGGACGGCAGACGACCTCGAACGGAAGCTCCGGCGCGATCGTAAGAAGCGCGCGAACGTAATGCTCTATGTGCGCGGGGCCGATTATGGTGACAGGCTCCGTGCGTCCCTCGCCGCCCATCGACAGCAAAAGCCCGGGCAGGCCGCTCAGATGATCGGCGTGATAATGCGTGATGCATATGACCGATACGGGCTTGAACGGAAGCGACGACGACTTCATCGCGATCTGGGTGCCTTCGCCGCAGTCTATGAGAAGGCATTTGCCGCAGTACCGCATCATGCACGACGTCAGCCATCTGTTTTTGAGCGGGATCGTGCCGCCGCATCCGGCAAGCGTTACGTCCAGCATAACGGAAATCATCTCACTTTCATTCTTGACAAATCACAAGGAAAGTATAACACAAACGAGGCGATTTTTCAAGCGCGGTCGGGATTTTGCGCATAGGCGGAATTCGACGTTTATTTAAACGAAATGACGCGCGTGATTTGTGCAGGCTGACGACGCGTTGCGCTTGACAACGCGCCGCAAAGTGCGTATAATACAAATTCGGAAGATAAACTTCATATTATATAACGCGTACAGAGGCATTCGGTATGGTGACTGAAGCGCAGCATTTGACCGCGTCGGCCCGCGTCCACAGGACGGTGTCTGCCGCGGTCGGTTTCGCAAAGAAAAACACCGTTATGGTCATAGCGCTCGCCGCGGCGGCGATAACGAGCATGATCGTCCCGATCGACAGGGAATACGCAGGCTATTTCGACTGTAAAACGCTGACGTGCCTGTTCTGCGTACTCGCCGTCGTATGCGCGCTGCGCGACATCAATTTCTTCTATATGCTCGCGCGCCGCGTCGTGACGATGTTCAAAAACGCAAGAATGAGCGTGCTTGCGCTCGTGTACATCACGTTTATCGGCTCGATGCTGATCGCAAACGATATGGCGCTGCTCACATTCCTGCCGCTCGGATATCTCGTTCTGTCGACGACGGGAAAGCAGAAATACATGGCGTTCACATTCATAATGCAGAACATCGCCGCCAACCTCGGAGGAATGCTGACGCCGTTCGGCAATCCGCAGAATCTGTACCTTTATACGAAATATTCGATCCCGACGGGCGAATTTATGCGGATCATGGCGCCGCCGTTTATCCTGTCTGTACTGATGATAACTGTTTGCTGCATCATCTTCGTAAAGCCCGAGCCGCTGTCGCTCGACGGCGGCGGGGAAAGAGTCGATCCGAAGCGCGCGGCGCTTTATTTGGCGCTGTTCGCACTCGCGATCGCGATCGTGTTCCGCGGCATCCCGTACTGGATCGGACTGATCGTGATCCCGATCGTGCTTCTGTTCGCCGACCGTCATGCGCTCGGCGAAGTCGATTATCCGCTGCTTTTGACGTTCGTGTTCTTCTTCATCTTCTCCGGCAATATGGCGCGGATCGGCGCGGTGCGCGAATTCTTCTCATTTTTGCTCGATAAAAGCACGCTTCTTTTCAGCGCGCTGTCGTGCCAGTTTATAAGCAACGTCCCGTCGGCGATACTGCTGTCGCAGTTCGCGACCGATTACGCCGATCTGCTCGTCGGCGTCAATATCGGCGGCGTCGGATCGCTTATCGCCTCGCTCGCAAGTCTGATCACATTCCGCGAATACGTGAAGCATAACCCGGGCAAAACGCTCCGCTATGTGGCCGAATTTTCGCTTTTCAATTTCGGATTCCTCGCGGTGCTTGTCGGATTTGAATTCATGATAAAATCGATGCTCTGATAAACCCCGATAAAAAAGCCTCGGCGCAGCCGAGGCTTTTTTGTTATAATTCGATGTTCGCACCCCGCGCGGCTGCTTCGCCCTTGCACAAACGTGCATCGCAGAGTCGAACACACTTGCCCTATAATCCCTGTAATAAAAATTCTTGAAGATTCTTAAGGAACTTCTTATAAGAAGTTCCTTAAGTCAGGGTTCGGGGTAGCGCCCCGAAAATCGGTGTTCGCGCTCGCGCGACTACTTCGCCCTTGCACGAACGTGCATCGCAGAGTTGAACACACTTGCCCTATAACCTTTGTAGGGAAAGTTTTGCGGGGATTCTTAAGGGAAACTTTCCGCTTGCGGAAAGTTTCCCTTAAGCGGGGTGCGGGGCAGCGCCCCGAAAACTTATACCGTCACCGTTCCTCGCGGAAATATGAGCGTCCGAGCGACGCCGGTCCCTGATTCTCCTTTTTCTTTCGCGTGCTTGCGATCACAAGCACGAGGATCGTCACGACGTAAGGCGTCATTTTCAGCAGCTCGGTCACTGACGTCGAGATGCGGATGCCGGTCAGCGTCGGGAGATTCGTCGCCATCCAGAAGAGAAGGGCGAACAGATACGACGCGGGAATCGCGTTTTTCGGCTTCCACGTCGAGAATATGACGAGCGCGACGGCGAGCCATCCGATCGCCTCGAGTCCGTTCTGCGACGACCATTTGCCGCTGCTGTATTCGATGATGTAGTATAATCCGCCGACGCCGCATATGCCGCCGCCCACGCACGTCGCGACGTATTTGTACAGCGTCACGTTTATGCCGGCGGCGTCCGCGGTGCCGGGATCCTCGCCGACGGCGCGCAGATTAAGCCCGCGCCGCGTGTGCATGAGAAAATAATTCATCAATATGGCGAGCGCGATCGCGGCGTATGTGAGAAATCCGTATGATAAAAGAATCTGTCCGAATGCGCCCAGATTGAAGACAGAGTTGAGATTCGCCGTGTAAACGGCGCTCGTCGCGGATGCGACCGAATAGCTCTGACTGCCAGTAACGCTGAGAAGGCGCGCGCTTCCGAACGTGCCGACGCCGACGCCGAGCGACGTGAGCGCAAGACCCGTGACGTTCTGATTCGCGCGGAGCGTGACGGTCAAAAAGCTGTAGAGAAGTCCGCCGAGCAGCGCGGCGAAAAACGCGCACAGAAGCGGTATTATGATCATGAGCAGCTTGCTTGGCGAATCTGTCGAGCGCTCGTATGTGAACGCGCCGGCAAAGCCGGCGAATCCGCCGAGATACATCAGACCCGGGACCCCGAGATTCAAATGGCCGCTCTTTTCGGTCAGAATCTCGCCGAGCGCCCCGAACATGATGACGGTGCCGTATATGATCGAGCTGTGGAGCCAGCTAATCAGCGTGTTCATTTACCGGCCTCCTTTCCGCCGCGGAATACGATCTTGTAATTCAGGAAAAACTCGCAGCCGAGCATGAAGAACAGGAATATTCCGATGTTGATGTTCGCGATCGACGAATCGAGCGTCGTCGTGTTTCGGCTGACGATCTCGCTCGATCCCGAACGGATAAACGAGATCAGCATCGAGATCAGCGTCATGAAGATCGGATTGAATTTTGCAAGCCACGCGACGATCACGGCGGTGAAGCCGTAGCCGCCTCCCATCGTCTCGGAGATCGTGTGATCTATCGCCGAGACGTAGAGGAATCCCGCCAGCCCGCAGATCGCGCCGGAAATGAACGCGGTGCGGATTATGACGCGGAATTCGCTGATCCCCGCATATCGCGCCGTGTTCGGCGCCTCGCCGACGACGGATATCTCATATCCGTGCTTCGTCTTGTTCATGTATACGTACATCATAATGACCGCGACGGCGGCGATGACGTATATCCAGCCGTTTTGATTGCCGAACAGGGAAGGCATCGAACCGGCCTTGCGGCTGATCATGCCGAGCGCGTGTATGGGACTCCATGTGATGCGCAGATATTTCACGAGCTGGATCGCGATGTAGTTCATCATCAGCGTGAAAAGCGTCTCGTTCGTTGAAAATTTCACGCGGAAAATTGCGGGAACGAGCGCCCATATGCCGCCGCCGACGGCGGCGCTTATGATCATCAGCGGGATTATGGCGGCGTTCGGCAGCTTGTTGCCGAGATAGTAAAGCCACATAGCGGCCGCCATTCCGCCCGCAAGCACCTGACCCTGTCCGCCGACGTTCCAGAAGCTCATCTTGAACGCGGGCGCGAGTCCGACAGCGATAATGAGCAGCATACACGCTTCCTTGAAGAACGAGTTGACGGTGATGCTGTTGCGGATCGTGCCGGATACCATCGCCGAATATATCTCGATTATGGACGAATCGGTCACGATCACAAAGAATATGCCGCATACGAGCATCGCGAGCAGTATCGCCGCCGCGTGAACAATCACGGAACGCGCCGCCGATACGGAGTCGCGCTTCACGAGGCGAACGAGGGGATCGCGCTTAGATTCTGTTTTTGCGGTTTGATCCTTCAACAAACGTCATCTCCTTTCTCGGACGGGGCGGGGGACGGACCGCCCGCCTTCGTCATGTAAAGACCGATCTCCTCCTTCGTAGCTGAGGCGGCGTCGACGATGCCGGAGACGACGCCTCCGCAGAGGATCAATATCCTGTCGCACAGCTCGAGCAGAACGTCGATATCCTCGCCGACATAGATGACGGCGACGCCCTTTTCCTTCTGCTCGTTTAAAAGCTTGTATATCGCGTAAGACGTGTTGATGTCAAGCCCGCGCACGGCGTATGCCGTCATAAGCACCGTGGGCGCCTCCGCGATCTCGCGGCCGACAAGCACCTTCTGCACGTTGCCGCCGGAAAGGCGGCGCACCGGCGTCGACAGCGACGGCGTAACGACGCCGAGATCGTCGCGCACGGAACCGGCGAGCGCGGACGGGTCCTTTTTATGCAGGAAAACGGGCGCGCCCGAGTTGTAGCTCTTGAGCATCATGTTGTCAGTCATACCCATCGATCCGACGAGTCCCATGCCGAGCCTGTCCTCCGGCACGAACGACAAAGCTACGCCGAGCGACCGTATCTCGCGCGGCGATTTTCCGATAAGCTCCTCCGGCTCGCCGTCGTCGGGATAATAAAGAACGCTGCTCCCGGGAAGCGTCGATTCAAGTCCCGCGATAGATTCGAGCAGCTCGCGCTGACCGCAGCCCGATATGCCCGCGACGCCGAGAATCTCTCCGCCGTAGGCGGAGAACGATATGTCCGTAAGCGTCGGGACGCCCTCGGGATCGACGCACGACAGCCCCTTGACCTCGAGGCGCTTTACGAGTCCGTGAGGCTCGGGCCTGTCTATGTTGAGCGAAAGCTTCTCGCCGACCATCGCCTCCGCGAGCGTCTTTTCGTCGGCGTCCTTCGTTTCGAGCGTCGTTATGTATTCGCCGCGCCGCAGTATCGCGACGCGGTCCGATATCTCCATGACCTCGTGCAGCTTGTGCGTTATGATGATGATCGATTTGCCGTCGGCGCGCATATTGCGGATGACGTCGAAGAGGCGTTCCGTCTCCTGCGGCGTCAAAACGGCCGTCGGCTCGTCGAGGATCAGTATATCCGCGCCGCGGTAAAGCACCTTTACGATCTCGAGCGTCTGCTTTTCGCTGACGCTCATATTGTAGACCTTGCGGTCGGGATCGACGTCGAAGCCGTATTTTTTGCAGATTTCAAGTATGCGTTCGCGGACGGCGCGCATATTGAGCGACGACTTGCCGGGCAGCCCGAGTACGATATTTTCCGCGGCGGTGAACACGTCGACGAGCTTGAAATGCTGATGTATCATGCCGATGCCGAGATCGAACGCGTCCTTCGGCGATCTGATCGACGCCGCCTCGCCGTTTATCTCGATCGTACCCTCGTCGGGGTAGTAGATGCCGGAGAGCATATTCATCAGCGTCGTCTTGCCCGAGCCGTTTTCGCCGAGCAGCGCGAGAACCTCGCCGCGCCTGACGTCCATCGTGATATTGCTGTTTGCCGTCACGGAGCCGAACCGTTTCGTTATCCCCGTCAGCCGAACGGCGCAGCCGTTCGGCGCGGATGCAGCCTCCGTGCGCGCTTCCATGTCGCAGTTATTGTCTTTCAAGTTATCCCTCACATAAAAGAGTATAGGGGAAATCGGATATTTTCGATTTCCCCTATTTCACCTTGGATATTACGGATCAGTTGCCGGTGTTCAGCTCCGTGATGCCGTCAATACGGAGAGTGAACGAAGGAGCGCTCTGCGTATACGATTCGTGATAATAGCCGTCTGCGACTACGTTGTTGCAGTCGTAGTTGAAGTCGCCGTCGCTGTCGGTAGCGTAAGCCCATGTCACGTTCTTGCCGCCGACGGTGAATTTGGATGTGTCGAATACGTGAAGCGTTCCGGCTTTGATGGCCGCGATCACTTCGTTGACCTTTTCCTCGGTGCCTGCCGCAGCCTGACTGCCGAGCGTCGTGATCTTAACTGCGTCCTGCTCATAACCGCCGATCCAGTTCGTTGCGATCTTGCCGCCGTTCATTGCCGTTTTGATCGCATATTCATAGTAAACGGCCCAGTTGTTCGTAGCGGAGGTGAGTATCGCCTCGCCAATGCTGGTGAGATCGACGTTGTAGCTTACGGAGTAAACGACCGTACCCTCGTTATATGCGTTCTGAACAGCCATGGGAGCGCCCTCGGAGTCAGCGTGCTGGCTGATGATGACGCAGCCGTCGCTGATGAAGCTTCTTGCAGCCTCGGCTTCCTTGTCGCTGTCATGCCACGACGACGTGTAGGATACGCTCATCGACACGTTTTCGACGACGCTCTTGACGCCGAGATAGAATGCGGTGTAGCCGGAAACGACCTCTGCGAACGGATAAGCGCCGACATAGCCGATCTTGATGTTGCCGTCTGCATCCATGTTCTTGTCCGTGATCTTGCCCGCGTCGACAAGCTCCTTGAGCTTCATGCCTGCGACGACGCCGGAGACATAGCGGGCCTCATAGACCTCGGTGAACGCGTTCGACAAATTGTCAAGGCCGGAGGATATAGCCGTATCGCCCGTCATTGCGACGAACTGGATATCCTGATCCTTGTACTTCTCCGCAGCGGCCTGAGTGTACGTCTGATGACCGTAGGAATTCGTGAAGATGAGGTTGCAGCCCTGAGCCACAAGCTCGTCGAGAGCCGTCGCGCAAGCGGCGTCCTCGCCGACCGTCATCTTCCAGATGACCTGCTCGGAATCGTCGGGATCGATGCCGAGATTCTCGCAAGCCGTTCTGATGCCGTCGATGTGAGCCTTCGAGTACGTCTCGGTGTTGTCGCCGATAAGAACGACGCCGATCTTAAGATCGACCTTCGTGCCTTCCGCCACCTCGGATGCGACGGTCGAAACTACGCCGGACTTGCAAAGCTCCTTTGTTCCGCTCGTACCGAACGCCTCAGCCGCCTGTTCGTCGGAGCAGCCGGCGAATACGCAGAGAGCCATAGCGCATACGAGCATTACGGAAATAAACTTCCTTAACATTCTGATTTCCTCCATATTATCGATAATATATGTCCGCGGGGAAGATCCCCGATGACAACGTGATTCAGCGCGCCTGATGCGCGAATACGATCCCGTCCTCGCTCATCGACTCGATCATCGCGAGCGATTCGACGCGAATGCCGCGTCCGCGAAGCTCGTCCCCGCCGCCCTGATATTTCTTTTCGATGACGGCGCCGCAGCCGACAAGACGCGCGCCCGACTGCGATACGATGTCGACGAGGGCGCGGAGCGCTTCTCCGCGCGCGAGGAAGTCGTCGATGATCAAAACGATGTCGTCAGGCGTGAGATATTCCTTGCTGACGGTCAACGTATTGTCGTTGCCGTGCGTGTACGAATGGGCGACTGCCGTATAGACTTCGCTTGAGATATTGGAGCTTTTCGATTTCTTGGCGAAAAGCACGGGGCAATCAAAAAACTGCGCGGTCATACAAGCCACACCTATGCCGGAAGATTCGACAGTCAGTATCTTGTTGACCCCGCAGTCCGAGAAAAGCCTATGAAATTCGCGTCCGATCTCACAAAGAAATCGCACGTCGATTTTGTGATTCAGAAAACTGTCGACACGAAGGACATCGCCTTTCGCGATCCTGCCCTCGGTCATGATCTTGTTTTCAAGCGAAATCATACGCCATTACCCCACATCGGTTCATACAATAATTTTACTCTATCTTCGACTTTTTTCAATTGACGTTATGACGAATATGAGGGATAATGCTAAAAATAATTGTGTATTTTTTACATTTGCGCGCCAAATACGGCGTATGCTTAAGGGGATTTTTTGAAAAATTACATCGTTTTCGCAGTAAAAAAGGCGTCGGACGCGCAAAATCCCCGCCGGACGGGGAATATCCCGTCCGGCGGGGATCATTTAAGTTACGCCTTTTTGTAAACGACCTTGCCGTCCTCGACGGAGGCCGAAACATTGTCGCCCTCATGAACGGTGCCGTCGAGCATCGCCTCGGAGAACGTGTCCTCGACAAGTCTCACGACGGCGCGGCGTATCGGACGCGCGCCGTATGCGGGATCGAATCCCTCGCGCGCGACGAGCGCCGTAACGTCGTCGCCGAACGTGACCGTGACGCCGCGCTCCGCGATGCGGCGGCGGACGCGGTCGAGCATCAATGCCGCGATCCGCTTCACGCAGTCGTCGTCAAGCTTGTTGAACACGATGATCTCGTCGATGCGGTTGAGGAATTCGGGCTTGAACGTGCGTTTGAGAGATTCCGTCACCGACTGCGAGATGCGCTCATGCTCGTCGTCGGGCGACGCCGAGTCGGAGAAGCCGAGCGGTCTATGCTCGGTGATTCCGGACGCGCCGACGTTTGACGTCATGATGATGACGGTGTTCTTGAAATCGACGCGCCGTCCCTGCGCGTCGGTAAGGATGCCGTCGTCGAGTATCTGCAAAAGGATGTTGAACACGTCGGGATGCGCTTTTTCGATCTCGTCGAACAGTACGACGGAGTAAGGATGGCGGCGTATCTTCTCGGTGAGCTGGCCGCCCTCGTCATAGCCGACGTAACCCGGAGGCGATCCGATCAGCTTCGAGGTCGAATGGCTCTCCATGTATTCGGACATATCGACGCGTATCATCGCCGATTCGTCGCCGAACATGACCTCGGCGAGCGCCTTGGAAAGCTCGGTTTTGCCGACGCCTGTCGGCCCAAGAAAGATGAACGAGCCGACGGGGCGGTTCGGGTCCTTGAGTCCCGTGCGTCCGCGGCGGATCGCGCGCGCGACAGACGCGACGGCGGCGTCCTGACCGATCACGCGCTCCTTTAGTATATCTTCAAGATGAAGCAGACGTTCGCCCTCTGTTTCGGCGAGCTTTGCCACGGGGATGCCCGTCCATGCAGTGACGATCTCGGCGATCTCATTCTCGCCTACCGTGAGCGTTTTGCCGTCGGAGGCCGATTTCCACGCCGACTGCTTCTCCGAAAGCTCGGATTTGATCTCGCGCTCGCGGTCGCGGCACGACGCGGCGCGCTCGAAATCCTGTCCGCGCACGGCTTCCTCCTTTTCCTTGCTTGCGCGCGCAAGCTCATCCTCGAGGCGGCGCACCTCGTCCGGCGGCGTCACGTTTGAGATGCGCATACGCGACGCGGCCTCGTCGATGAGATCGATCGCCTTGTCGGGAAGAAATCTGTCGCTGATGTAGCGAACGGACAGCCTGACGGCGGCCTCGATCGCCTCATCCGATATTTTCAGCTTATGATGAGCCTCGTATTTGTCGCGAAGCCCGCGCAGTATCTCGATCGCTTCCTCCGGCGTCGGCTCGCCGACAAGCACCGACTGGAAGCGGCGCTCGAGCGCCGCGTCATGCTCGATATGGCGGCGGTACTCGTCGATCGTAGTCGCGCCGATGATCTGTATCTCGCCTCTGGCGAGCGCCGGCTTCAAAATGTTCGCCGCGTCGACGGCGCCCTCCGCGGCGCCCGCGCCGATTATGGTATGGATCTCGTCGATGAAGAGGATGATGTTCGGATTTTTGACGACCTCGGACATGACGCCCTTAAGGCGTTCCTCGAATTCGCCCCTGTACTTCGCGCCCGCCACCATAGACGAGATATCGAGCGTCACGATCGTCTTATCGCGCAGCGTCTCGGGGACCGAGCCGTCGACGATCATTTCCGCAAGTCCCTCGACAACGGCGGTCTTGCCGACGCCGGGTTCGCCGATCAGACACGGATTGTTTTTAGTGCGCCGCGACAGTATCTGGATCACGCGGTCCATTTCCTTTTTTCGCCCGACGATCGGATCGAGCTTGCCATCGCGTGCAAGCGCGCACAGATCGCGTCCGTACTGCGAGATCGTGGGTGCGCCCTTGATGGAGGACGATCCCTGACGCTGTCCCTGGCGCGGCGCGCCGGACAGCGATCCGTCCGCGTCGTCGCGCGCGGACGCGCCTCCCGTGAGAAACGATTCGACGGCGGCCTGAAGCTCGTCGACGGAAACTCCCATCGCGGACAGGACCTTGACGGCGACGCAGCCGCGTTCGGTCAGAAGCGCGCAGAGAAGATGTTCAGTGCCGATGTAGCCGTGACCGACGCGCGCCGATATATACGCGGACGTCTCGATGATCTTTTTTGTGCGCGGCGTCATGTCGGCGGCGGAAACGGAGCTTCTGTCGCCGGTGCCGGAGATGTTGGCAACGATGCTCTCGGCTTCGTCGAGCGTCGCGCCGCGCTCAGAGAGCAGCTTTGCGCCGACGCTGTCGGCGGTATCGAGCAGCCCGAGCAGGATATGCTCCGAGCCGACGTAGGTGTGACCGAGTTCGGATGCGAACTCGACGGCGCGGCTTACGGCGCCGGCCGCTTTTTCGGTGAATTTATTTGCCATAATCAATACTTCCTTTCATTTCAGTTGTCGGAGGCGCCGCCGAGTCTGCCGCGCAGAAGCGACGCGCGCCTTATATCGCGGTCGCGCGGAGTCATCTCGCCGCCGCCGGAAAGCAGTGTCAGCACGGCGGGCTGACATTCGATCAGCGACGTGTCGAGCGATTCGAGCGTGACGGATTCGGGGATACCGGCGTCAAGGCTGCCGCGCAGCGACGCGGCGAGCCTGACGTCGACGAATTTTTCCATGAATTCGCGGCACGAGATCATCCGCGCGTGCGTCAGCGTGCCGTATGCGCGCGCGCAGGCGTCCGCCGCGCTTTCGGGATCGCGCGATACGGTGTCGAGCCTGCATTTGCGCTCCTGATCGATTATGAAATCGACCGCCTCGCACAGCTTTGATACGGTCTCCTCCTCGCTGATCCCGAGCGTGACCTGATTCGATATCTGATAAATGCAGCACACGGCCTCTGAGCCTTCGCCGTACATACCGCGCACCGTCAAGCCGAGCCGCGACAGCTGACGCGACAGCGACGGGATCGATCCGCGCCTCGTGAGCGCGGGAAGGAACATCATGACGGAGGCGCGCATCGCGGTTCCGAGATTTGTGGGGCAGTGGGTGAGATATCCGAGATCGTTGTCAAACGCGACGGGGAAGGCGGAGGCGATCGGAGCCTCGGCGCGCTTTGCGCGCTCGTATGCGTCGGATACGGAATATCCGCGCGTGATGCTCTGTATGCGGAAGTGATCCTCCTCGCATACCATGATGTAATCGCCCTCGGCGTCGCTCTTATAGAGCGCGCGCGGCGATTTTGACGACGCGAACTCCGCGCTGACGAGATGTTCTTCAGCGTATGCGGCGGCAGTCACGGGATCGAGCTTGTCAAAATCGATCCTGTCGAATCCGCGCAGCGCGTCGCCGGCTCTGTCGCACAGCTCCCGCGCCTGCTCGTCGGACAGCCGCTCTCCCATCGGGAATCCCTCTATGCTGCGTGCGAGCCGCACGCGCGACGATAAAACGACGTCGCACTTATTTCCGGTTTCTGCATACCATGACATAAGACATTGTCCTCCCTTCACGAATCGATCTTTCTGATGTTGTCGCGGATCTCGGCCGCGCGCTCGAAATCCTCTTTTTCGATCGCTTCACGCAGCTCGCGCCTGAGCGATTCGAGCTTCTGCTTTTTTTCAAGCAGTTGATTTTCGGCCTCGCTTTTGGCGGGCGCGTCGCCGACATACTTCACGTCGCCGTGTATCCGCCGTATCGACGGGGCAAGCTCCGATTTGAACGTGCGGTAGCACTCCGCGCATCCGACCTTGCCTCGCTTTGCGATCTCGGACATCGACGCGCCGCAGACGGGGCAGCGCTTCTCGATATGAGACGCGCCGTACTGCGGACGCGCGTCCGGAATCGCGCCGAAGATGTTTGAAAACAGCGTCCCCGCGCCGAACAGATCGCCGAGACCGAAGCCGCCGTCCGTGCCGAGTCCCATTGCCGCGGCGCATTCTCCGCAAAGCGCCATCTCGGTCTTCTTTCCGTTGACGATCTCGCTGTAACGGATCGTCGCTTCATTCTTTCCGCATTTTTCGCAAAGCATGATTTATCTCCTTTTCGTTATTATCTATTTTATTTTATGAGCGATAAGATAATGTGGCGAAGCACGTCGGCCCGCAGTCTGTTTCTTTCGAGCGGAGCGAGCGCGCCGAGCGCGCGGTCCGATACGGCGGTGCCGATTATCTGCGCCTCGCGCTCCGTTATTATGCCGGAGCCGAGCAGATTCGATATGAACGCGAACGCCTCGTCGCGCGTGATCGAGTCGCCGGTCGCCTGAAAGAAATGCATCAGATTTTCCGTCGGCGTCATCTTCTTCCGCACGATCCTGATGTAGCCGCCGCCGCCGCGCCGGCTCTCGATGATGTAGCCGCGCTCCGGCGTGAATCTCGAAGTAATGACGTAATTGATCTGACTCGGCACGCATCCTACCTTGCTTGCAAGATCGGCGCGCTTCATTTCGGCCTCGCCGCCGCCCTCCTCGAGCATTTCTTCGATTATGGAAGCTATATAATCGGATATCGTCATGATATTCACGGTCCTTTCACGGTCGAATTTGTCTTTGACTATCCTTGACTATCTGAAGTATATCACGAACGTCAAAGAAAGTCAATATCAAATTTCAAAATTTTCAAAAAATTTTTCGCATATCGGTAATTTATGCTTGCAATTCTTTCGCGGATTATATACAATACTGTGGAATAAAAATTTCGGAGACATCTATGACGGACACAAGTCAAAATACGGCCAAGGCGCCGGATTACAGGCTCACGCGCTGCGCGTGCTATCTCGGATATATAACGCAGGCGGTGGGGAACAATTTCGCGCCGCTCTTGTTCGTGGCGTTCCACGATCAGCTCGGCATACCGCTGTCGAGGATAACGCTGCTCGTAACGCTGAATTTTACGGTGCAGCTGATCGCCGACATCGTGTCGGCGAAGCTGCCGAATCTGATCGGCGTCCGCGCCTCGATTGTGATTGCGCACATCTCGTCCGCGATCGGCGTCGGCGGCCTCGCGGTCTTTCCGTTCGTATTCGATCCGTATGCGGGACTGCTCGTCTCCGTCGTGTTCTACGCCGCCGGAGGCGGAATGCTCGAGGCGCTGATAAGCCCCGTCGTCGAGGCGACGCCGACGAAGAATAAATCGTCGGCGATGAGTATGCTCCATTCGTTCTACTGCTGGGGGACCGTACTCGTCATATTCGTATCGACGTGCGTGTTCGCCGCGTTCGGCGTCGGATGCTGGCGCATCGTGGCGGCGGCATGGGCGATACTGCCGATCGCGACGGCGATATTCTTCACGCGCGTGCCGATATTGACCCTCGACGAGGTCGAGGGCGGCAGCATCCCGATATCCGAGCTTTTTTCGCGCCGCGCGTTCTGGCTGTTCGTCATATTGATGATAATGGCCGGCGCGTCCGAGCATGGGATGATACAGTGGGCGTCGACGTTCGCGGAACGCGGACTCGGTGTGACTAAAGCGGTCGGAGATTTCGTGGGACCGTGTATGTTTGCGGCGCTTCAGGGCGCGGCGCGCACATGGTACGCGAAGGCCGGCGAAAAATACGAGCTTCTGCCGTGTATAATAGGATGCGGATTTCTTTGCGCGGCGTCGTACTTGATCGCGGCGTTCTCGCCGATCCCGATCGTGGCGCTTCTGGGATGCGCGCTTTGCGGACTGTCGGTCGGAATTTTGTGGCCGGGCATATTCAGCATCGCGAACGTGAAATGCAAGGGCGGCGGCACAACGATGTTCGCGCTGCTCGCGCTCGCAGGCGATCTCGGATGCGCGGGCGGACCGACGCTCGTCGGCGCCGTTTCGGGCGCGTTCGGCGACAGCTTCACATACGGTATGTGCGCGGCCGCCGTATTCCCGATCATACTGATAGTATGCGCCTCCATCTGCCGCAAAATGAAGTGAATTCTCGTTTTATTGACAATCGCTTTTTGATGTGATAAAATATAAGCCGTTTACGACCGAACTTTCGGGGGGGAAAAAACATGACGACAAAGGCGGGATATTCCGCAAAGGATATAACTTATATAGGCGTGTTCGCGGCGCTGCTCGCCGTATGCTCGTGGATATCGGTGCCGACGCCGGTGCCGTTCACGCTCCAGACGTTCGCGGTGATGCTCGCCGTCGGGATACTCGGCGGCCATCGCGGCACGATAACGGTGCTTGTGTACATACTGCTCGCCGCTGTGGGAGCGCCCGTACTCGCCGGCTTCACCGGCGGCGTCGGCGTGCTGCTCGGCAGCACGGGCGGATATATACTCGGATTTCTGCTGACGGCGCTCATCATGTGGGGGATCGAGCGCGTGTGGGGAAACGGACGGATGCAGCTCGCTTTCGGCATGGCGGCAGGGATGATAGTTTGCTATATCTTTGGCACCGTATGGTTCGTCGCCGTCTATACGCGCACGGGCGGCGAGATCAGCTTTTGGGGCGCGTTTATGACGTGCGTTCTGCCGTATCTGATCCCAGACGCCGTAAAGGCAGCGCTTGCGCTCGAGCTTTCGATGCGCCTTCGCCGGTATGTGCGCTGATATGCCGACGCTGCTCCGCCCGCATCACGGGCTGTGCATGGCGTATTTCGTCGGATACGGCTACGGCGGCGGATTCGAGGCGAATATGGCACGCGTGATCGATTCGCTCAAACGCGATTCGGAAATCGTGCTGACTGACGGGGCGGACGTGATCTGCGCCGCCTGCCCGAAATGCATGGGCGGCGTCTGCGCCGATCGGGAAAAATCGGACGCCTACGACCGCGCGGCGCTTGAAATATGCGGCTTTTCCGCAGGGGATAGGCTGACATTTTCCGAATTTACGTCGCGCGTCGAGGAGCGCATTATCGAGGGCGGCAGCAGACGGCGCGTCTGCGGCGGCTGTCAGTGGGAGAGCATCTGCGATAGTACGCCGTCGAAATGGCGGAATGAATAAAAAAACGGGAACGGCTTTGCCGTTCCCGTTTTTGATTGCAGAAAATTTACAGCCATCGGTGTTCGCACCCCGCACGGCTGCTTCGCCCTTGCACAAACGCGCGATGCAGAGATGAACACACTTGCCCTATACCTCTTCTTGTCAGGAAAGTTTTGAATGGATTCTTAGCGGGGGCAGATGCGAAGCATCTGCTAACTTTCCGCTTGCGGAAAGTTCGACTTTCTACAAAAGTTTCCCTTAGCGGGGTTCGGGGCAGCGCCCCGAGAGGCAGCGCCCAGAAAATTCAACTTAATTTTGCTTTTCAAAGAATACACGGATGCTGCCGACGCCGACATTCGCAGTAAACGGGGCGCCGCTGCCGCCGTTATTGAGCGTGCATTCGCCGTCGTCTGCCGACGCGTCGATCGTATAATCGCCGCGCGCGCCGATGAGGGTCCCGTTTATGTCGCCCTCGCCGACCGTCAACGTGATCGAGCCGGATTCGACGCCGGAAAATTCGATGCCTCCGACGTCGGAGGCCGCGTCGAACGATCCGCATACGACGCCGTCGACGCGGATCGAACCGTTATGAGCGCGGAGCGATATATCGCCGGCACTGACGCCGTTCGCCGAAATCGAACCCGACGCCGTCTCGGCGCTGATGCCGGACGCCGAGACCGACAATATCTCGATCTTGCCGCTTTCGGTGACGATCGATGCATCTTTCGCCGATTTGATCCCGCCTATGCTGACAGAGCCGCCGTCTGTCGTTATCGCGACGGATTCCGCATCGATATTGTCGACGTCGACGCTGCCGTCGCCGCATTTGAGATCGAGAATTATATGCGCGCCGTCAGGCACGCCGATGCTGACGCCGTATCTGCCGCTGTCGGCCCGCCGTATGGCCTCGATCCATGATTTGTTCTTCTCCGATACGCAGAGAACGCCGTCCTCGCAGCCGACGGAGTATGCGTCCTTATCCGGCGCGACTATGTCGACGGCGAACGATTCGCCTGAATTCAATTTGTATATCGTCAGAAACGACGCCTCTGTGTCGGCCAAAATCTCGGATACGCCGTCGGCGTCAAACCGCAGCGTGTCGAATATGTAGTCGTTTTCAGGCACATACGTCAAACCGTCGATAAGCACGAGCAGACCGCCGACGAGCGCGAGCGAGACGGCGATGAAAACGATCGGCAATATGACGCGCTTCATGCTTTACAGCCTTGCGCTCTCTCCCTCGTCGGGAACCATTCCGCAGACTATGTCGAGATTGCCGTTGCGGCAGCGTATCTCGTCGATCATTTCCTTTTCCTCGTCGTCGTTCGACATGACGACGAGATATGTGAGCTGGTACATACTTCCCATGTTCGTCGTGCGGACGCGCACAAGACGGCATGATCTTGTGAATTTCTTGAATATGTCGTCAAACAGATGCGGATAGTTCAGCCCCTCGGGGATCGTGATCTTCAGTTCCTTTTCGCCGTGCCTGCCGCCGCCGAGTCCTGACATCGAGATCAGCACATACGCGATCAGCGCGATCACGGTGAAAATTACGGAGAGCCAGATGAAGCCGACGCCCATCGTGATGCCTATCGTCATGGCGATGAAGAGAACGAGAATGTCGGATGCCGTGCCGGGATTTGAACGGTAGCGGATCAGGGAGAACGCGCCGGCGACGCCGAGACCGACGCCGATGTTGCCGTTGACGATCATTATTATGACCTGAACGATGAACGGGATGAGCGTCAGCGATACGGATACGCTGCGCGATTTCTTGCCGATGAACGCCGAGACCGACGCGACGGCGAAGCCGAGCAGAAGCGATACGACGGAACACAAAAGGAATTTGCCTACGGTGATCTCGCCGAGTTCGATCATTGTTGAAAATGTTTGATTAAGCATTTGTTATCTCCTCTTTTTCTGATTCGGAATCTCCCGTTTTGTTCATGATGTCTATGTATGCCGAGCCGTATTTGCTGAACGACGTCGGGAAGATCGACTGCTCGCTTAGTCTCTGCGCCAGCCATACGGGCATGGCGTCGGGGATTTTTATCTCCATGAGACGCGTGCCGACGGGAAGTACCTCGCGGCCGTATGCGCCGAGCGACAGATCGAGATCGTAGTCGCGGAACAGGATATTCTTGTCAAACGTGATGCGCAGATTCGGATCGTCCTTGCCGAAGAACGCGATCCTGTCGTAGGAGAGGATCATCGCAGGCGCGATCCCATTGTAGAACGACAAAAGCCACGCGATCTCATGCGCGATCTGCGAGTCGCTCCGCGACGGCGGAATTTTGCCGCTGCACGTAAAATCCATCGCCTCGCGGTAGGGGAGACTGATGCGCCGCTTGTAAACGACGCCTTTGTACTTCTTCTTGATCTCAATGAACGCCGTCGAATCGTCCGTCGGCGTGCCGTAGCAGCGCAGACGCAGCTTTTCCTTGTAAACGGGCTTGTCGATCGACGAACGTATCAGTGTGTGCGACGGCGTGTCGAAATAGATGTTGTATATCGTGCTTTCGCCGTATGAGTCGCCGCACATATATTCGGCGACGTCGGGCGCAAGCGCCGCGAACTGCGCTTCATTGATGATGTATTTCTTCTCGACGCGCTTGAAAACTTCCTTAAACGCCATGCGGAGCCGCCTTTCGTCTTTATTCTGACGTATGTCACATATTAGATTATATTGTATAATCGGGTCAAAGTCAAGACTAATATTTTATATCATGTCGGCAATATCCGCAAAACGCGCGAAAAAGGCGCGGCCGTAAAGACCGCGCCCGTGACTGTTGACAAAGCCTGACACACTTGTCCTGTAATAAAAATTCTTGAAGATTCTTAAGGAACTTCTTATAAGAAGTTCCTTAAGTCAGGGTGCGGGGCGAAGCCCCGCGAGGCGGTGTTCGCGCTTGCGCGACTACTTCGTTCACGCACGAACGCGCAGCGCAGTGGCAAACACACTTTCCCCATAACCCCTGTAATAAAAATTCTTGAAGATTCTTAAGGAACTTCTTATAAGAAGTTCCTTAAGCGGGGTGCGGGGCAGCGCCCCGAATATATCAATTATACATTTTATACTTGAGTCGCAGGTTGTCGGCGATCATGGCGATGAATTCGGAATTTGTCGGTTTGCCGCGCGAGTTTTGGATCGTATAGCCGAAATAAGAATTGAGCGTATCGACGTCGCCGCGATCCCATGCGACCTCGATCGCGTGGCGGATCGCGCGTTCGACGCGCGACGTCGTCGTCGAATATTTTTTCGCCACCGACGGGTACAGGACCTTCGTCACGGAATTTATTATGTCGCTGTCGGCGATCGTCATGAGGATCGCGGTGCGCAGATACTGATATCCCTTGATGTGCGCCGGAACGCCGATCTGATGGATGATCTTCGTCACCTGCGTCTCGATGTCGGGCGCGCCAGCCGTCTCGCCGCGCGCGGCGCTGTCCGGCCGCGACGAGGTCAGCGATTCTATATGATTGACGAGACTGCCGTAATCGAGCGGCTTGAGAAGACACAGCGACGCGCCCGCGTTCATGGCGTCGAGCAGTATATTCTGATTCGATACGAGCGATATGATGATGAATACGGGACATTTGTCCTGCCCGAAATTCATCGTGCGGCAGCTGCGCAAAAGTCCTATCCCGTCGAGCTTTGAAAGCCATATGTCCGCGATCACGACGTCGGGGTGGATGCGGTTTATCTTCATCAGAGCGTCCTCGCCGTTGTAGGCCTCCTCGACCGTCCTGTATCCCGCGCGGACGAGCGCGTCGCGGCATCTCTTCCTCGAATCCCCGTTTTCGTCCGCTATCAATATTTTTTTATTCTGTTCCATTTCGTTATCTCCGTCCTTTGCTTTGACTGTGCAATTATGATACCATATTCTTCCATAAATAGCAAGAATCTCGATGCCAAAAATTTCCACAAACATTCCCGCGGGGATTTGTTCGATTTTACAAAAGTTGAACGCGAAAAAATGCGGCAAAGGAAGTTCCGTGCGCATAGCGCTCGAACGGTTCCGAATCGAGACAAAACGGCTCTATTTTTGCGAAAACGGACGCGGGGCCGAATTTTGTTGACATATGACGGCTTTGTGTGATAAAATGTAGGGCGGTAAATAAACTGTTCAGAGCAAACGGAAAATGATCAACGACTTCACCGACAGACGGCCGAGGCTGTCCGCTTTAATTATATTCGCGCTGTTCACCGTCGTCCCGACGGCGGCAATGCTGATCGTCGACGTCATATCGGGCGGAGCCGTCAATATGCCCGTTTTCATATTCGTATACGCGCTTTTATTGCAGACCGTAATGTGGCTGACGATCGAGCGCCCGATACTCGTCTTCATGCCGTTCATTATGGCGCTTGTCGGATTTATCGCGGCCGAGATCATATATACGGTGTCGGAAAGCTCGTTCGCGCCCGGCGCCGGCGTCGGAGCCGCCGCATACTTGATATCATCGGTGATCGTGACCGTATTCGGCGCGGAGGCGGCGGCGAGCGTCGGCGCGATGATATGCGCGTTTGTGATCAGGATCGCGCGCAAATTGTGGGACGCGGCGTTTCATAAATAAAAAATAGAATTAAAAAGCGCGGCGCGGGGTGACAGTCTGTCACTCCGCGCCGCTTTTGCTTATAATATAATGAAGTCCCGATCATTCCGCGATTATGATCTTTTGCGCGTAGGGAAGCGTTTTGATCCAATCGCAGAAAACGTGCCATTCGTCGAGCTTGTGATCCTTGCGCGCGAAATAGATGTTGACGAGATTTTCATAATTCATCGTCACAGTGCGCATCTGATTATACGACGACGGCAGAAGCTGGATCATATCGTACCAGTCGCATTTATTTTTAGTTTCGACGTAGCGCAGACGCGCCTTTTCCATGTATTCGATCAGCGCGTCGAGCGCAGAAAGCGCGTCGGGCGAGCATTTATCGCACGAAAAATCGGCGCGCGAGAACGGCTTTGAATGTATCTTATGCATCGTCGAGGTCGAATTTGCGACGGTGCCGACCTTGTACGTGTCGAATTCCTTCCACCAGTAAAGCGGCGCCGTTATGTCGACGGAGACGAATATCTGCCTGATGAATTTGCGGTGATCGGAGCCGGCGCGGCGGAGCCTGACGGCGAGATCGAGATCGTTTTCGCCGAGGACGTATTCGCCGTTTTCATTATAATAGCTGTCTGAACGCGCCCAGCTGTTCATCGGATTGCGCGCGCCGCGCATCGCGCCCTCCAAATTCATCACGTTCGTTCTTTCTAATTTTATCATAATTCCACCTCAGAAAATGCTTTTTGCCTGCTCAAATATGATTATACATTCGCGCCGCCGTCATGTCAAGCTTTATCGGCGAAGGCGTCGGCGGCAACTTTTTTGCGCGCGCCGCGCGTTTCTCTGAATAAATTACGCGCCGAGTGGCAATTATAAGCTTGCAAAGCAAAATCTGAAAAGGGAGTTTTATTACATTATGGAAAACAAGAAATACGAAAACAGGGCGGCTTATGCCGCGCTGATACTTGTGCTAACGGTGCTGGCGGCGCTCGTAGTCGTTTTAGGCGTCGCGTCGAGACGCGCGCGTCCCGCGCCGGACGCGGGAACGACTGACCAAGGCACGCACGCGATGGCGCCGCGCGACACTGCCGAGCATGATCCGGACGGACGCACGACGGACGCGCCCGTCGTCAAGCCTGACACGGACACTCGCGAGCCGGCAGAGACAAAGCCTGCTGACACGCAGCCGGAAGAGAGCGAGGGCGTCGACGACGTCGACGCGCCGTCGGAGCTGCCGGAATTCACCTCGCCCGTCGACGGCGTCGTATCTAAGGCACACAGCGGGAGCGTGCTTGTATATTCGTTGACGATGGACGATTACAGGACGCATACGGGCGTCGATGTGGCGACGTCGGCGGGAGCCGACGTCAGAGCGGCGGCGGCCGGCGTCGTATCCGAGGTGTGGGACGATCCGTTCTGGGGCGTATGCATTACGGTGTCGCATGAGGGCGACGCCGTGACCGTCTACCGCAACCTGTCGCCGGAATCAAACGACGCCTCGCTCGTCGGCAGACAGCTTGCGGCGGGAGACGTTATCGGCACGGTAGGGGAGAGCGCGCTCTATGAGATAGCGGACGAACCTCATCTCCATTTTGAACTCAAAATCGCGGGCGAAAACGTCGACCCGTGCGATTACGTCACTTTCAACACATCCGATAACGTGCATGACTGAAAAAACGGGGACCTCTCGTCCCCGTTTTTGATTGTGGATAGTGTAATTTGGGGCGCTGCCCCAAACCCCGCTTAAGGGGAACTTTTGAAAAAGTTCCCCTTAAGAATCCCTTCAAAACTTTCCTTACAATAGTTATTTGGCGAGTGTGTCAGCCGTTGTGCTGCTCGTTATTTACCAGATGAAATTTGATCTTGCGGCCTCGCCGTTATCGACGAGGATATCCTGCGCCGTCATCGATTTATTGACGGCGGTCAGAAAATATATCCATTCCGCGATCTCGCCGACGTCGGCCCATTTGCGAAGCGGCGTTTCATCCATAATTTTTGACCAGAGCGCGGGATCGTTTATGACGTGATCGTTCAGCTCCGTCAAAACGCCGCCGGGCGACAGACTGTTCGCCGTCGCGCCCGACGGCGCGAGCCGCAGCGCGATGTTTTTCATATATGCGACGACGCCACCCTTCGACGCGGCGTATTCGGGAAATTCCGCGCCAGTCGAGGCGCTCGCGGACGCGATGAACAAAACGCTTCTGACACCGCAACAAAACGCGTATTTTTCGGTGACGCGGATCGTCCCCTTCAAATTGACGTCGATATCGCGTCCCGAATCCTGCACGCCGGCGTTGTTTACGATTATATCGAGCGTGCCGAGATCGGGCAGCTCGTCATTTGCGATATCGCAAATGTAATGCGTATATGCGCCGCAGAAGATCGACGGCGGCAGCGCGTCGATGCCGACGACGTCATATCCGCGCGAAATGAAAAGCTCCGCCGCCGCGCGGCCGATGCCTCGGCTCGATCCCGTTATGAGCGCTCGCGGTCTGTTTGCGGCAGTCAAATCGATCTCTCCTTTGAAAGGGCGAGGTATTCGGCGCCGACGCCGTCCTCGCTCCATTTTTTACATACCGTATAGCCGAGATGAGAAAACAATGCCTCGCACAGAAGCTCGGCGACCATCCCCGTCGCGGCGCACGTCACGCATTGCAAAAGCGACCATCCGAAGAAAAAGTGGCTTACGATCAGCGCGAAGACGATATTATCTGTGAACTGTCCGATCGCGGTCGAAACATACGAGCGGCACGCATACGCAAAGAATCCGTCGCTTCTCATCGTTTTGCCGACGGCGTAATTTACGAAATTATTGACGACGGCGGACGACGCGAACGCGATCGTGCTGCCGAGCAGCACATACCATGTGCCGCCGAACGTATTGTTCAGCGCGGCGTTTATGGCGTCGCTGCCATGTTCGACGAACGATTCGCCCCATACGCCGGGTACGATGCTCGACAGATACAGAAGCGCGCACACAAACAGATTGACGGCGACGGCGGCGAGCGACACTTCCGTCGCTGCCTTCGGGCCGAAATGCTTTGTGATTATATCCATCGACAGAAACGAGATCCACGAAACGATGATGCCGCAGTCAAGGGCGAGCCAGTCGAAGGGAAGCGAAATGCTCTTGTTTGCGAGCAGATTCATTATGACGACAGACATGATAAACATCGTCGTCATCAGCGACGGGATCGAACGCATCAGGAGCTTGAATTCGTAAAGCTCGCGTTTGAGTCCGAATGCGGGGATTGTTTTGCGGCATGAAGCCTGCTCGGTCGGCGCGCCTGCGGCGTCAGTTATTCTGTTGATCTTTTTCAAAGCCGGTACTTCCTTGTTTTTTAGATGGTTATCAAGAACATCATTGCGATAGTTATAGCACAATAACGGAAAAATTGCAATAGTCCGACGCGAATTTGTCAAAACATAAATTCTCCCGCGCACACGTATCTTATTGCATTTTATGTCGGATTGTGCTATACTTGTTCCTGCTCAAAGAGCGTCCTCCGGACGCGCCGAAAGGTACGTGATATATAAGCAAATGGTTAAAGAATCGCATCGCCGGCACAGCTCCGACATGGATATGACAAAGGGGAACATAACGTCCCTGCTCATAATGTTCGCGATCCCGATGCTGATAGGCAACCTGTTCCAGCAGCTTTACAACACCGTCGACTCATGGGTCGTGGGAAACTATGTGGGGCAGTCTGCATACGCCGCCGTCGGAAGCGTCGGCCCGATACTGAATACCGCGATCGGATTTTTCTCCGGATTTGCGACGGGCGCGGGCGTCGTTATCGGCCATTATTCCGGCGCGAAGGACGACAAGCGCCTCTCCGACACCGTTGCGACGACGATCTCGGTATCGCTCATTCTCTGCGTAGTATTCACGGCGATATGCACGGTGACGGTGCCGTTCATGGTTTCGCTCATGGATACGCCGGATTCAGTCGTACACGACGCCGAAATCTATCTTTATATCTACTTCCTCGGGCTGTCGGGACTGATGCTTTACAATATCGGCTCCGGCATCCTGCGCGCGATCGGCAACTCGGTGCTGCCGCTCGTCGCGCTCATAATCTCGGCGCTGACGAATATAGCGCTCGATCTGATCTTCGTGCTTGTGTGCCACATGGGCGCGGACGGAGTCGCGCTCGCTACCGTCATCGCGGAGGCGATGTCGGCGATCTTCATCCTGATCGCGCTTACGGTCGTGAAATCGGCGTACAGGATCGAATGGCGCAAGCTCAGAATCGACCGCGCCATATTGACGCGCATAGTAAGGATAGGAATACCGACCGCGATCCAGCTTGCGATCACGGCGTTCTCGAACGTGTTCGTTCAGTCGTACATAAACGCGTTCGGCGAGGACTGCATGGCGGGATGGACGTCGTACAACAAGATCGACGCGTTCGCGATGCTGCCGATGCAGTCGATATCGCTTGCGGTCACTACGTTTGTGGCGCAGAATTACGGCGCGGGACAGCCGGAGCGTTCACGGCGCGGCGCTATGACGGGGATCGTGCTGTCGGTTGTGCTGACCGTCGTCCTCGTCATCCCGATCATCATCTTCGCCGACGGACTTGTGTATTTTCTGAGCAAGCAGGGAACCGATATGTACCGCTATTACGGCGTGCATTTCCTGCGCTGGATATCGCCGTTCTACATACTCTGCATCATAAATCAGATACTCGCCGGCGTGCTTCGCGGAGCAGGCGAATCGCGCGCGCCGATGCTGATAATGCTCGGCTCGTTCGTCGCGTTCCGCCAGCTGTATTTATTCGTGCTGACGCGCATTTTCCCGATGTCGGAGATGGTGATCACATTCGCGTATCCGACGGGATGGGCGGTCTGCTCGCTTTTGATGCTTCTTTACTATAAATTCGCGCCGTGGGAGAAGCGGTATCTCAGCGCCGCGATCGAATAAACGGCGCCGCGCCGCGTTTATCGTGAAAAACGGAAAACACAAGCCCTTGAACTACAAAACTCTTCCGTACCCGAAGCTGCGCCTTACGCCGGATGAACGCAAACGGGCTTTAGACGATCTGCACGGTGAATAACGATCGGCGATTATGCCTATCCCTTTGACATTGTGACGTCCCCGAGGCTTTGCCTCGGGGACGTTTTACGCTTTATATAGAGCCTCTGCGCGTCAATATTATGCTTGACAAATCGCGGCCGCGATGATATATTTATGGTAGATGTTCATAAAAAAATACACATTTTCGGAGGGAATATGAAAGCGTTTTATCGTATTGTCGCCGCGCTTCTTACCGTGGCGACGGCAGCGTCGCTGTTCGCGTGCGGACCGCGCGGCGGCGCATCCGAAACGGACGGCGGCACATCGGCTGACGATCCGAACATACTCGATGAAGCTCCGGCGTGGCCGGAGGGCAAAAAGCCCGAACAGATGTCGTATCCCGAACCTGACGGCGACGTCGAATACACAAAGATCGATGTGACCGAGGACATGATCACCTCGTCCACGCCGTACAACAACGGCTCCGACGTGGCGGCAAAGGCGTTCGACGGCAACGTGTCCACGTTCTTCGACGGCGTCGAGAACGGCTGGATCAAGGTCGATCTCGGCGAGCGTATGCTCATAGGCAAGATAGGATTCGCGCCGCGCTCCGGATATGAATCGCGCCTTAACGGCACGTTCTACGGCAGCGTCGACGGCGTAGTCTGGACGCTCATTTATCAGATACGCTCGGCGCCGATGCGTCAAACCACCGTCGATTATACGAAATTCAAGAGCGTCGCCGCGTTCCGCTACATAAAATACGAGAACACGCGCGACTGCGCGAATATCGCCGAATTTGAGATTTATACGGCGAAAAACATTCCCACCGACGTGATCGTCGAGCCGGACCGCGAGCTTTATGCCGACGGAACATACGAGGATTTCGCCATAATCCCCGAGGATCAGGGCATGACGAAGCTCGAGCTTAAATCCGACGACGCGGCGCTCGTCGACAACAATCCCTCGACCTTGGCGAGCGGCACGTCTCCAGCGGCCGTCGATCTCGGCGGCACGTATACGGTCGGCGGCATCGCATTCATCAGCGACAACAGCGCGGTCGGCGGCAAATTCTACGGCGTCCGCGAGGACGGCTCCCGCGATCTGATCTGGGAGGTGACGGAAGCGCCGACGGCGCGCGTCTCCGAGGTGAAGCTCTACGGCGATATTTTGACTACGGGCGCATACACCAAGATCGAATTTGAAAAGGCGGGCGCGTGCAACCTCGCCGAGATACGCGTCTATTCGATGGACGCGTCCGCGGTGATCCCGCTCACCGCTCTGCCGTTCGCGACGGGCGAATACAGCCGCCGCGGAACGAAGGTCGGCGACGTCGACTGCGTGGCGCTCAACTGGGGTTCGACGCTCGAAGCTGACGGATATGAGATCACGCGCGACGGCGAAACGGTCTATACAGGCAAGGGAACGTCGTGGCATGACTGCGGCGTCACACTCGGCGAGCATGAATACACCGTCAAGCTCAAATACGGCAGCACCGTAATATCGAGCGACACCGTAAAGGCGACGACGCGCGCGCTGCCGGATACGCAGCTCTATACGATCAACAACCAGACCGGCACAAACCTCCATACGCGCGCCGATATATTCGACGGCAAAAAGTATTACAGCTATTCCGTCAATGTAACGAACGGCGCGGCGAGCGTATCTGAGAGATCGTCCGACGACGGATACGCGTTCGGCGACGCAAGAGTCGTCGTCGACTCCAGCGCTCACAGCCTGATGAAGAGCTGCCGCATCGAGAGCGTCAAGACCGCGTACATCAAATCTAAGAACATTGTCATAATCGCTGCTCACTGGGAAAACGGCATCGATTATACGAACGGCAAGCTGTTCCTCGTCACCGGAACACCTGGCGGCGAATTTAAGCTCCAGAACATTTGGAATCCGCTCGGCGTCGAGGTCCGCGATATGTCGATCTTCATCGACGACGATGAGACCGCATATCTGCTCGCGGCGGCTAACAAGCCCGGCGTCGACAGCGGCGCAAACGCGACGACATACGTGTTCAAATTCACCGACGATTATACAGACATCGAAGAGGTAACGGCGCGTATGTTCCCCGAGATGTACCGCGAGATGCCGAACATAGTCAAGATCGACGGGCTGTACTATTTCTTCGTATCGCAGACGGCGGGCTGGTATCCGACGCAGGGCGCATACGCAGTATCCGATAACCTCAAGGAGGGATGGAGCGAGCTGCGCACGATAGGAAATACGTCCACGTTCGCATCTCAGTCGAGCTGGATACTCAAGATCGGAGAGGGCGAGAACGCGCACTACATAATGCACGCATACAGATGGGGACAGGTGCAGGGTGCAGGAATAAGCGGAACGATGCTTGCGCCGATCACATTCTCGCACGGATGCGCATATTACGATTATTTCCCCGAGATCCTCTATAACTCCGAAACGGGCGAGATGATCCCCGTGACATACGGACATCTTCTGTCGCAGGATGCGCCGATCGAATCGTCCGTTCCCGCCACCGACGACGGCGACGCGTCGCTCGCAGTCGACGGCGATTACACTACGGCGTTCATCGGCAATACGAACGGACAGTTCAGACCGTTCAAGCTCACGGTCGATCTCGGCGAGGCGCATGATATCACGAATGTGCAGATATCGTGGTATATTTACAAGGGTTCCGAGGGCTACTATCTCTATAAGCTCTACGGAAGCCTCGACGGCGAGAACTGGGAGATGATATGCGATCGTTCGTCGCTCTCGGATACGCGAGTGACAAAGACGTTCGGATTCACCTCGCCGATCGTAAGCGGCAAATACAGATACGTCAGACTCGATGTGACATCGGTCATAAGAAAAGAAACTACGAATGAGACGCTGTCATGGTACGTGCCGACAATATACGAATTCAAGGTCTTCGGAAAATAATAAACTCCGAAAAAACGCGGGGGTCGCATTTGCGATCCCCGCGTCAGCTTGCAGGATAATTACATAACGACTGCAATCCCGCATAACGCGGCAGCGACGCGAGAGGCGGTGTTCGCGCTCGCGCGACTACTTCGTCAGCATACAAACGTGCGGAGCAGAGGCAAACACACTTGCCACATAACACTTGTCAGGAAAGTTTTGAATGGATTCTTAGCGGCGGCAGATGCGAGGCATCTGCTAACTTTCCGCTTGCGGAAAGTTTCTTAAGCGGGGTGCGGGGCAGCGCCCCGAGAATCCCGCCGCGCTAATCGCGACGGAAAATGACAAAAAAGTATGGACATTTATCCGCGAGTGTTGTATACTTAGTGTAATGATCACGATACACAAAATATCGGAGGATAAAAAATGGAAAAGGTAAGATTCGGTATTGTCGGCATCGGCAACATGGGTTCCGGACACGTTCGCCGTTTTATAGGCGGCGAGGTCAGGGACGCGGAGCTGACCGCTGTCTGCGATATCAAACCCGACCGTCTTGAATGGGTAAAGTCATACTGCGCCGAAAAGGGCGTCGACGCGCCCGCGATGTTCGACGACTGCATCAAGATGCTCGAATCGGGAAAGATCGACGCGATACTGATCGCGGTTCCGCATTATCTGCATCCCGTGTTCGGCATAGAGGCGTTCCACCGCCACATCAACGTGCTTTGCGAAAAGCCGATCGGCGTCTACACAAAGCAGATCCCTGAGTTCGTCAAGGCGGCTCACGAGTCGGGATGCGCGTTCGGCCTCATGTTCAACCAGCGCACGGACAAATATTATCAGAAGATGCACGACATGATCGCGAACGGCGAGCTTGGCGAGCTGAAGCGCTGCGTCTGGATCATCACGGACTGGTACCGTACGCAGGCATATTACAACAGCGGCGGATGGCGCGCAACATGGGCCGGCGAGGGCGGCGGCGTTCTGCTCAATCAATGTCCGCATAATCTCGACTTGTGGCAGTGGATATTCGGAATGCCGTGCCGCATTCGCGCGTTCTGCCGCTTCGGTCAGTATCACGACATCGAGGTCGAGGACGACGTGACGGCTTACGCCGAATACCCGAACGGCGCGACGGGCGTGTTCATCACGACGACGGGCGAATACCCCGGGACGAACAGACTCGAAATTTCCGGCACGCGCGGCAAGCTTGTCCGCGAGGGCAAAGGCCTCAAATTCTACCGCACCGAGGTAGACGAGCGCGAATATAACGCGACGACGGACAACGGATTCGGCAAGATCCCGTATGAAGTGATCGACGTCGAGGTCGAAGGGCAGGGCGGCGCTCATACCGAGATCTGCCAGAACTTCACCGATCATATCCTGCACGGCACGCCGCTCATCGCTCCCGGCGAGGAGGGCATACGCGGACTTTCCATCTCGAACGCGATGATGCTCTCGACATGGAAAAACGACTGGGTCGAGCTTCCGAACGACGGCGAGGAATTCTGGTCGTATCTCCAGGAGAAGATCAAGACGTCCAAGATCAAGGACGACGTCGTGTCAAAGGTCGCCGATCTGTCCGGCACATACAATAACTGAATCCGATACAGCAAAAAAAGCGGCGTTTAGACGCCGCTTTTTCGCGTTTTCGGAATCATCCCGTAAATCGGCGCATAAAATTCTGCTGAGGAAACATTTCTTGATCCGGCGGAGGCGCTTTATGCAGAGTTCTGATCCGAGAGGCGAATGGTACGAGCAGACGGGACGTCGGCGGACCGAACGCAAATCGCCGAAAAAACGCGGCGGCGTCGACGCGGCGCGCGCGATTTTGTCGGTGGCGCTCTGCGCCGCCGCATCGTATATGGCGGGAGGCGTCATATCGGCGGATTCGGCGCGCGACGGAATATCGGGATCGATACCGATGGCGACGCCGGACGAGGCGTCGTTCGTCATGTCGTATATAGACGGGGACGCGGAGACCGAGACCGACGAACGCGATGAGCATGAGGCGCTGATATCGCGCCTTGCCGAGGAATACATCAGGGAGCGGTCGCATTGAGACAGTTCTTGCTGCTTGCCGCGGCGATTATGATACACGAACTCGGCCATATCGCGGCGGCGTTTTTCGTCGGAGTCCGCGTGCGCGGGATGCGCGCGCGAGCCGGCGGATTTTATATCGACGCCGACGCGGCAGGCTCATATCCGCGCGCGGCGCTCGTCTATCTCGGAGGCGCCGCGGCGAATCTCGTCTCGGCGCTCATTTTTCGCGGCGAGCTTGGCGCGTACTGCTTGGGGGCTGCGATATTCAATCTGCTCCCGCTGCCGACCTCGGACGGCGAACGCGCGCTCGAATCGATCGCATCATGGCTCACGGACGATCCGTATCTGTCGTGGCGGATCGCGCGCGCCGCGTCTGACGCCGCAACGGCGCTTTTATGGACGTCGTCGATGTATATGTGCCTGACGGGCAGGGGCGGCGCGATGCCGCTCGTTTTTGCGACGGCGCTTATCGTCGCGCGGACGTATACGCGCTGACGACGTGTGCAGGATGCACCGAAAAACCCGAAAAAAATGTCGAATTTTTTTAGCTTTAGCTATTGCATAGCAAATATATATCTGATACAATATGCTAAAGCTGAAAATAAAAAAACCGCCCGGGAACGGGCTGCTGTAAGGTAATTGCGTGCGGTCTTGTTTCGGGGGGATTTTTTTATGCGGCGCATTGCGTCCGATGCTGACGCACAAAACAACGAAAGGGGAGTTTTCGGCGTGGCAACACGCCGGAAGAAATCACGGGTGACAGACTAAAGAGATGAACGGAAAGAAGATTATTGAACTGCGCGGCATTAAGAAGTCGTTTGACGGCGACGTCGTACTCGACGGGATCTCGCTCGACATATACGAGGACGAGTTCATAACGCTGCTCGGGCCGTCGGGCTGCGGAAAGACGACGACGCTCCGCATCATAGGCGGATTTGAAACGCCCGATGAAGGCGAGGTGTATTTCGACGGGAAAAAGATCAACGATACCCCGCCGTATAAACGCCACATCAATACGGTGTTTCAGAAATATGCGCTTTTCCCGCACCTGAACGTATATGAGAATATCGCGTTCGGACTGCGCGTGACGCATACGCCGGAGGATGAGATATCCCGCCGCGTCAAGGAAATGCTCGAAATGGTCAATCTGCGCGGCTTTGAACGCCGCCGCGTCGCGACGCTTTCAGGCGGACAGCAGCAGCGAGTCGCGATCGCGCGCGCGCTCATCAATAATCCGCGCGTACTGCTGCTCGACGAGCCGCTCGGCGCGCTCGATCTGAAGCTGCGCAAGGATATGCAGAACGAGCTGAAGAATATGCAGAAGCGCACCGGCATCACGTTCATCTATGTCACTCACGATCAGGAGGAGGCGCTTTCCATGTCGGATACCGTCGTCGTAATGAACGAGGGTTCCATCATGCAGGTCGGCACTCCGATCGATATATACAACGAGCCGTCCAACGCATACGTCGCCGATTTCATCGGCGAGTCGAACATCATCGACGGCGTAATGCTCGAGGACAAGCGCGTGAAATTCGCCGGTCATACGTTCGACTGCGTCGATTCCGGCTTTGACAAAAACGAACCCGTGGACGTCGTCGTGCGTCCCGAGGACGTCGACGTCGTCGACGCGGACAAGGGTATGCTCACCGGCAAGGTCACGTCCGTGACGTTCAAGGGCGTCCATTACGAGGTCATCGTCGACATCGACGGCTTCAAATGGATGATCCAGACGACGGATTACGTCGCGCCAGACGCCGTTATCGGCGCCTATATCGAACCCGACGCCATCCATATAATGAAGAAATCCGAATATTCGGATATGTTCGGCGATTACTCGTCGTTCTCAGACGAACTCGAACAGCTCTCCGAGGTTGACGCGGAGGTCGATGAATAAAATGAAGCGCAGTTTTATGCAGCGCGCAGCCGCTGCTCCCCATATCGTATGGAGCGTGCTGTTCATAATCGCTCCGCTTATCTTCGTCGTTTACTATTCGTTCACCGATCTTGACGGGGCGTTCACGACCGAAAATATCGAGCGCCTGTTCACGTCGAACTATGTATTGATCTTCGTCAATTCGCTCTGCCTCGCGCTGATCTCGACTGTGATCTGCCTTGTGATCGCGTATCCGCTCGCGTTCATTTTCTCGCGTATGCGCGAAAAGTGGCAGCGCGTGATGGTGCTGCTCATCATGATCCCGCTGTGGATGAACTTCCTCATCACGACGTATTCGTGGATGACGATACTCGAGGACACCGGCATCATCAATTCGATGTTCAAGGCCGTCGGACTCGATCCCGTTCATATGATCAATACGCCGGCCGCCGTCGTCGTCGGTATGGTGTTCTGCTATCTGCCGTATATGATACTGCCGATATACACCGTCATGTCCGGCATCGATCCGAAGCTGCTCGAGGCCGCGGCCGATCTCGGATGCAGCGGCTGGCACGTCATGACGCGCGTCGTCATGCCGATGTCGCTCTCGGGCGTCGTATCCGGCATAACGATGGTGTTCGTGCCGTCGATCTCGACGTTCTATATTTCCCAAAAGCTCGGCGGCGGCACATTCCAGCTCATTGGCGATACGATCGAGAGCTATTTCGTCGGCACCGCGATCAACTATCACTTCGGCGCGGCGCTCTCGCTCGTCCTCATGATACTGATACTTCTGTCGATGGCGGTCATGAACCACTATTCCGACGCAGAGGATGAAGGAGGCAGACGCATCAAATGAAAACGCTCTCCAGACTTTATCTCATCCTCGTATTCATTTTCCTTTATTCGCCGATAGCGGTGATGATACTCATCTCGTTCAACTCGGGCGAGTCGACGACGGAATTCCTCGGCTTTTCGCTCCGCTGGTACCGCGAGATGTTCCGCGATTCTGCGACGCTCGAGGCGCTCAAAAACACGCTCGTGCTGTCGGTTTCGTCCGCGATCGCATCGACGGTCATAGGCACGCTTGCCGCCGTCGGCATCGACAGGATGAGGAACCGCTTTCTGCGCGGCGCCGTCATGTCGGTGACGAACATACCGATGATGAACCCCGATATCGTAACCGGTATTTCGCTCATGCTTGTGTTCGTCTTCGTCGGCACGCTGCTCGGACTCGAATCGTATCTCTCGTTCTGGACGCTTCTGATCGCGCACGTCACGTTCAATCTGCCGTATGTGATACTGTCCGTGCTGCCGAAGCTGAAGCAGATGGACAAGAATATCCCTGAGGCAGCGCTTGATCTCGGATGCACGCCGTGGCAGTCGTTTTTCAAGGTCGAGCTTCCGTTCATAATGCCGGGCGTCGTGACGGGACTCATAATGGCGTTCACGCTGTCGTTCGACGATTTCGTCATAAGCAATTTCACGAGCGGATCGAGCTATGAAACGCTGACGATCCACATCTACTCGATGATAAAGAAAAGCGTCAAGCCCGATATCTACGCGCTGTCGACGCTCATCTTCGCGGCGGTGCTTCTGCTGCTCGTCATATCAAACGCAAGCGACAGCTCCGGCGAGCCGAAAAAGAAGAAGAAGGACGGCGCCGATAAAAAACGCCGTATGTTCCTCATGCGCGGCAAGGAAGGGGGCGTGGCGAAATGAGAAAATACATCGTTTTCGCACTGATCCTTGTCTTCGCGGCGCTCTGGATGTTCTCCTGCTCGGGCGGGGAAACGGAGCATCTCTACGTCTATAACTGGGGCGAGTACATCTCCGACGGCAGCGAGGATTCGCTGAACGTCACAAAGGAGTTCGAGGCGTACTATGAAGAGCTGACGGGGAAGCGTATGAAGGTCCATTATACGACGTATCCGTCAAATGAGGATATGTACGCCAAGATAAGCAGCGGCACGTCGAATTACGACGTCATCGTCCCCTCCGATTATATGATCGAGCGTATGATAAAGGAAGATCTGCTCGCTCCGATCAATCTCGAGGCCGTCTGCGAAAAATACGGCGCAGAATGCTATTACGACTATATCGGCGAGGACTACCGCGGACTGTTCTACGATCCCGACGACATCTATTCGGTGCCGTATACTTACGGCCGCATCGGCGTGATATACAACACGACGATGGTGGATGAGGCCGATATCGGCGGCTGGGAGCTTATGTGGAACGAAAAATACGCGGGGAAGATATTGCAGTTCAACAATTCCCGCGACGGCTTCGCGACAGTACAGTATATGCTCGGACTCGACGTCAACTCGACCGAACGCGCCGACTGGGTGTCGGCGCAGGAAAAACTGCTCGAACAGAAATCGCTCATCCAGAGCTACGTCATGGACGAGATATATAATAAGATGGAATCTGGCGAGGCCGCCGTCGCCGCATATTACGCCGGCGACTACTTCACGATGCTCGATATCAACGAGGACCTCGGCTTCTATTATCCCGAGCGGACGAACGTGTTCGTGGACGCGATGTGCATCCCGAAGGGGAGCCAGAACCCCGAAACTGCGGCGCTGTTCATCAATTTCATGCTTTCGCCCGAGATCGCGATAGCGAACGCGGAATATATATATTACGCGTCGCCGAATTCGCTCGTATTCGAGGATGAGGGCTATATCGAGGACATGGGGCCGGAGGCGATGGAGATACTTTATCCCGAGGGCTTCAACTTCGCCGAGGAATTGAACACATACGCGTACCGCAATCTCGACGAGGGAACGCTTGAGATGATAAATTCGCTCTGGGAGGAATTGAAGATCACGGGCGGTATGCCGACTCACGTCTATGTCGTCGCGGGTCTGCTCGCAGTATCGATCGCGGCTGCTGTCGCGGCGGTCGTCATAGTAAAAAAGCGCCGCGCGCGCTGGTATTAAAAATGAGCGGAAGCAAACGCTTCCGCTCATTTTTTGCTTTGACTGCATCGCCCTCGCATAAACCCGCAAAATCGGTGTCCGCGTCCCGCGCGACTACTTCGTCATCGCACGAACGCGCAGCGCAGAGTCTGACACATTCGCTCTAAACCATCGGTGTTCGCGCTCCGCGCGACTACTTCGCGATCGCACGAACGCGCAGCGCAGAGTCTGACACATTCGCCCCATAACACCTGTAATAAAAGTTTTTGAAAGATTCTTAAGGAAACTTTTTTCAAAAAGTTTCCTTAAGCGGGGTTCGGGGCAGCGCCCCGAATATAATAAATCTACGCATATATAGCGTCGGCGGCGCCGCGCATAACGTCCTCGGTCACGGTGACGGAGCGGATGCCGCTTTTAGACGGCGCGTCGTACATGATCGGCTCCATCACGGATTCGAGAATGGAGCGCAGACCGCGCGCGCCGATATTGCGTTCGAGCGCAAGCGACGCGGCCGCGCGGAGCGCGCCGTCCTCGAATTTAAGCTCGATCCCGTCAAGCTCGAGCAGTTTAGCATACTGCTTTGTGAGGCAGTTTTTCGGCTCGGAGAGAATCCGCACGAGCGCTGCTTCGTCGAGCGCGTCGAGCGATACCATGACGGGCAGACGCCCGACAAGCTCGGGAATCAATCCGTATTTGACGATGTCGTGCGGCGTCACCTCGCGGAATACGCCGATGTCGTGCTTATCCTTTTTACTTTTTACCTCGCCGTCAAAGCCGATTGTGCCGGCTCCGAGCCTGCGCTCGATTATATCGGATAAGCCGTCGAACGCGCCGCCGCAGATGAAGAGGATGTTTTCGGTGTTGATCTCGATGAACTCCTGATTCGGATGCTTGCGCCCGCCCTGCGGCGGTACGTTCGATACGGTGCCTTCGAGTATCTTTAAAAGCGCCTGCTGAACGCCCTCGCCCGATACGTCGCGCGTGATCGATCTGTTCTCGCTCCGACGCGATATTTTGTCGATCTCGTCGATGTAGATTATGCCGTGTTCCGCCCGCTCGACGTCGTAATCGGCCGCCTGTATGAGCCGGAGCAGGATGTTTTCGACATCCTCGCCGACATAACCCGCCTCGGTCAGCGTCGTCGCGTCTGCGATGGCGAACGGAACCTCGAGCGTTTTTGCGAGCGTCTGCGCAAGATACGTCTTGCCGACGCCGGTCGGACCGAGAAGAAGCACGTTCGACTTCTGAATCTCGACGTAATCGTCGTCGCCGCGCGACGACTTCGACTCGCGGTTGAGAATGCGCTTGTAGTGATTGTAAACGGCGACGGACAGCGTGCGCTTCGCCGCGTCCTGACCGATCACGTATTCGTCGAGCGTCGCCTTGATCTGCTGCGGTTTAGGCAGCGTTTCGAGCGATAATCCCGCGCCGGACGGCGCGCTCTTGCTCATATGCTCGTCGATTATGTCGTTGCAGACCTCTACGCAGTTGTCGCAGATGTAGATGCCGGTCGGGGATGGGATGAGGTACAGCACCTGATGCTCTGTGCGTCCGCAGAACGCGCATCTGCGCGTCGGACGCGAACTGTTATCGCTTTTCTGTGGCATTCCGTATCCCCGTCAGACGCGCTTGTCGTAAACTTTATCGATGAGACCGAACTGCATCGCTTCTTCAGCCGACAGGAAATTGTCGCGCTCGGTCGCGGCCGCGATCGTCGCCAGATCCTTGCCCGTGTTGGCCGCAAGGATCGTGTTCAGACGCTCGCGCGTTTTTAAAATGTGATCGGCGTGGATTTTGATGTCGGACGCCTGACCCTGCATACCGCCGAGCGGCTGATGGATCATGATCTCGCTGTTGGGGAGCGCGATGCGCTTTCCCTTCGCGCCGGACGAGAGCAGGAACGCGCCCATGCTCGCCGCCATGCCGACGCAGATCGTCGACACGTCGCATTTGATGAAATTCATCGTATCGTAAATTGCAAAGCCCGCAGATACGGAGCCGCCGGGGGAGTTGATATAAAGCGCGATGTCCTTGTCAGGGTCCTGCGCCTCGAGGAAGAGGAGCTGCGCTACGACGAGCGACGCCGTGACGTCGTTGACCTCGTCGGCGAGGAATACGATTCTGTCGTTGAGCAGACGCGAATAAATATCATAGGCGCGCTCACCGCGGTTCGTCTGTTCGATAACTGTTGGAACGAGTGGCATTTTATGACCTCCGATTATATAATTTAATATGTTTGGCGGCGCCGCGGGCGCGGCACCGTATTATTATATACCGCGTTCGGCGCGGTTATATATAAACGAGTGAACTTTTTTATCAAAGACGACCGCCGCCATGTCGGCGGCGGTCGAATTATTGATTCGCTTGCACCGCCGATCAGTCCTCGTGAGCGTGATCGTGGTCATGCTCGTGAGCCTCCGGCTCATGCTCCGTGATCACGGCTGCCGATTTAACAAGATCGACCGCTGCCTTGAGACGCAGATCGCTTTCAATATCGGCGGCCGCGACGACCTCCTTTATCTTATCGACCTCCATCTGATACGATTCCGCCATGCGGGCGAATTCGGCCTCGACCTGTTCGGGCGTCACCTCGATGTTCTCGAGCTTTGCGATCTCGGCAAGCACGAGACGCGTCTTGACCTGACGTATCGCGGACGGACGCACCTGCTCGCGCATCGAATCGAGCGTCTGACCCGTATATTTCAAATATGTGGAGAGATCGAGTCCCTGGCTGCGCAGACGCATATCGTAGTCGCGCACGATGTTCTCGGCCTCGGTGTCGTACATCGGATCGGGGATGTCGGCGTCGATATGCTCAACGAGATAATCGATGAGCTGCTCCTCGACCTCGGCGTCGGCGGATTTTTCCTTGCGCTCCGCGATCTTCTTCTTCATATCCTCGCGGTATTCGGCGAGCGTATCGAAGTCGGAGACGTCCTTCGCGAACTCGTCGTCAAGCTCGGGAAGCTCGTCGTGCTTGATAGCGTTGAGCTTGCACTTGAACACTGCCTCTTTGCCGGCGAGATCCTCTGCGTGGTATTCCGTCGGGAACGTGACGTTCACATCGAATTCGTCGCCGACAGAATGGCCCGCGACCTGCTCCTCGAACCCGGGAATGAAGCTGCCGGAGCCGAGCTTAAGATCGTGACCCGTATCCTTGCCGCCGTCGAATGCGACGCCGTCGCAGAAGCCCTCGTAATCGATGTTGGCAGTGTCGCCGTTTTCGGCGGGACGATCCGTGATCTCGATCTCGCGCGCGTTATGCTCGCGGACATGATCTATCTCGTGATCGACTTCGTCGTCGGTGACGGAAACCTTCGTCTTTTTAGCCTCGATGCCGCGATAGCCTTCGATCTTGACCTCGGGCGTCACATATACGACAGCTTTTACTGTCACGCCGTCATCCTCGATCGAAACGATGTCGATCTCGGGCTGCGCAACGGGCGATATGCCGGATTCCTTGACAGCCGCGTCATAATTCGCGGGCATTATGTCGTTGAGCGCGTCGTCGTAGAAAACGCCCTTGCCGTACATTTTTTCGATGATGGCGCGGGGAGCCTTGCCGCGGCGGAAGCCGGGAACATTTATGCTGCCCTTGTTCTGATTGTAGGCGCGGGAGCAGGCGGCTTCAAACTCGTCGTGAGCAATTTTGAATTGCAGCTCGTGACGGCTGTGTTCGAGCTTTTCTGTTTTGATAAGTTCCATTGTATGTTAATCCTCCAAGTTTATACGTAAGTACGGATACAGCCTTGATATTATATATTGAAATAATCCCTTTGTCAACAGGAAAAGGCGCGATAAGCCTGATTTTTAATGAAAAATTTGCTTATTTGACCAGACGCGGAACGAACCGCAGATAGTCGGCGGCCATGGCACGATGCTCGACGCCGCCCGCCGTATACGACGGCGGATAAGAATAGACGCCGTGGATGTGGCCGAAATAGACGATCCCGACGCCGCGCGACGAAAGCGCGTTCAAAATCGGCTCGGTCGACGCGCCGCCGAACGAGGCGGGGAAGTGGAGAAACGCGCGAACGCGTCCTGCGTCGCCGCAGACGAGCGCGAGCGCATCGTCGACGGACGCGGCGAGTCGTCCGGCCTCGCGCGCGATAAGCTTGTCGAAATCGGCGTCGAAAGCGCGTCGCTGGACGGCCTCGTCCGAAAACCAGCCGCGCGTGCCGCAAAGCGCGAATCCGCCACGCTCAAACGCATTATTTCGCATTATGCGCATCGTCGTTATGCCGTTTTCGGCAAAAAGCGATTCGAGCCGCGCTGTTGTGTGCCACCAGTAATCGTGATTGCCCTCGAGCAAAAGCTTTTCGCCCGGGAGCGAATCGAGGAACAAAAGATCGCCGACCGCCTCCGCTTCCGTTTGAGCCCACGATATGTCGCCGCCGACGACAACTGTGTCGCCGCCGCCGACGACGGCGCGCCAGTTATCCTCGAGCCGCTTTACGTGATTTTGCCAGCGCGGGCCGAAAATGTCCATCGATTTGCCGGCGCCCGGCAGATGCAGATCAGATATGGCGAAAACTGACATCGCGTCTCCTCCGCGCCGCGGGAATACGGCGCGGCGTCAACGGGAAAAATATACGTGTAAACTATAAATCGGGGGTGGAATCAAAATGGCGTTATTCGGACAAAACGAATATTTCAACGTCGACGGGAACGTCGACGGCCGTCCGCAGCATATACGCGGGATCGTGTGCGACGTCGCAAGCTGCGCGTATCACGACGGCGACAGCTACTGCACCGCGCGCCGCATACGCGTAGGTCCCGTCAGCGCGTCAAATTCGACGCAGACGCTTTGCGCGACATACAAGCCGCGCGAGCTTTATTGACTGCAAACAAAAGCGGGAAAGCGACTTTCCCGCTTTTATCTGTTATAGCCGCTTTTCGCGATGACGGCGTTTTGTATGTGCCGCACCTTAGCCGCGCCGCGCGCGGGGATATAGACCTCGATCACGTCGATGCGGACGCGGCGTCCGGCGCATTTGTCCTGATGCTTTTTTATATAATCCTGCGCCGCGAGGATCAAAAACCGCTGCTTCGTCTTGCCGACGGCGGACGCGGGGCGTCCGTATTTTTCCGCGACGGATTCGGCGCGCGTCTTGACCTCGCAGAACGCGACTGTCTCGGCGTCGGGCGAGATCGCGATTATATCGATCTCGGCGTGACCGGCGTGATAATTGCGCGCGATGACGGCGTAATCCTTCGACGAAAGAAACTCTGCGGCGATCTGCTCGCCGACGACGCCGATGTCGTGTGAATGACGCGCCTCTCCGTTCATGACTCGTTCGGCGCGGCGCGGCGCGCGTTATAGATACATCTTTTCATGACGTTTTCCCCGAATCCTTGCGCTTTCGATCGAGAAACGACATAAACGTCTTTCTGTGACACGGCAGAGGCCCGTATTTGCGGATCGCGGCCTCATGCTCCGCCGTGCAGTACGATTTATGCCTGGCGAATCCGTACTGCGGATATTCGCGGTCAAGCTCGAGCATCAGCCTGTCGCGGTATACCTTCGCCAAAACGGACGCTGCCGCGATCGATGGCGATATCGCGTCGCCGTGAACGACTGTCACGGCGCGCATCGGGAAATCGCGCGCGACGTTTCCGTCGACAAGCACGAGCGACGGGGCGGGGGACAGCTTCGCCACCGCGCGCCGCATCGCAAGCTGCGACGCGGAGAGAATATCAGTTTCGTCGATCTCGCGCGCCGACGCTTCCGCGATCGCGTATGATACGGCGGCGCTCCTGATCACGTCGTAAAGCTCTTCGCGCCTCTTCGGCGACAGCTTTTTTGAATCGTTGAGCCTGTCGATATCGAGTCCGCGCGGCAATATGCACGCGGCGGCAACGACGGGGCCGGCAAGGCATCCGCGTCCGGCCTCGTCCGTGCCGGCGATGACGGTATAGCCCTCGTCGGCGTATTTATCCTCGAGCGTATATAACAGTTCCATGGCGCGGTCAATCGTTCGGCCGTTCGAGCGAAATCCTTCCGATCTTGGCTGATCGGAACTCGTCGAGCAGCATGAGCGCCGTGCGCTCGGTGTCGACCTCGCCGCCCGATATCAGAAATCCGCGCTTTTTCCCGATCGCGCAAAGCAGATCGAAATCGGATGCGCCGTCAAGCGAGGCGGCGTCGAGCTTATATCTGCCGCAGAGCTTATCGGGGCATATGACGCGCAGCCGCCCGCAAAGCGCCGCGGCCAGCGTCTCCGTGTCGAGGATATTGTCCTTTATCGCGCCGGTGAACGCGAGCGATTCGCCCGTTTTTCTGTCGTCGAATTTCGGCCAGAGAACGCCCGGCGTATCGAGCAGATCGAGTCCGTAATTTGTCGCGACCCACTGCTTTTGACGCGTGACGCCCGGACGGTCCTCCGCCTTCGCCTTGCGTTCGCCGACGAGGCGGTTGATGAGCGTCGATTTGCCGACGTTGGGGATGCCGACGATCATGACACGGATCCTGCGTCCCGTCATCCCGCGCGATTTCCAGTATTCGATCTTGTCCGCGAGCAGCTCGCGAAGCGCGGGCGCAATGCGCCCGACGCCCTCGCCCGTGACGGAATCGATCGGTATCGGGCGCGTTTTGCCCGACGATTTAAAATAGTCGATCCATTGCTCCGTCGTCTTTTGATCGGCAAGCGTGCATTTATTCAAAAGCGTGACTGTCGGCTTTGACGACAGCGTCGCGTTTATATCGGGATTGCGCGACGAGCGCGGGATGCGCGCGTCAAGCAGCTCGAGCGCGGCGTCGACGCGCGACAGATCGTCCGCGATCTGCCGCCGCGTTTTGGCCATATGCCCGGGGAACCACTGTATATTGTCACTCGGCATCTGCCGCCTCCCTGCCGAATACGGTGAATTGATCGAACGGATACACGCGCGCGATCACGCGTCCGAATACGGCTCGTTCGTCGATGAATCCGAGATCGGCGCTTCTGCTGTCGGTCGAATGGTTGCGGTTGTCGCCCATGACGAACAGCATCCCGTCGGGGACCCGCAGCGGAAACGTGAAATCGGAGCGGAGCGTCTGTCTGTCCGTCGACAAATATCTGTACGGCTCGTCGACGACTTCGCCGTCGACGGTAAGCGTCCACGTATCGAAATCTATATCAACATATTGTCCGCCAGTCGCGATCACGCGCTTGACGACGGCCTCCTCGCCGAGCTTTGAGTCGAGCTTCTGGAATACGACGATATCGCCGTATCTCGGCTCGAATCCGATGTCGGAGACGATCAAGACGTCCTTGGCGCTGAGCGTTTTCTGCATCGAAGGACCGCTTACGATCGCGATGCGGAACACAAAGCTGAAGATCAAAACGATCGCGCACGTCGCGGTCGCGAGCGTCTCGACTATATCGAATAAAAGCGACGGAATGTTGACGACCTCGGCCTCGCCGTCCTCATCCGTCTCAGGCTTGACGGGCGGCGCCGCGTCTGCGGGCCTTTGATCGGCGCGCGCGCCGACTGTCGGCTTTTTGATATCGTCGTTAGAATAACGTCCGCCCGAGTATCCGACGCGGTCGTTCTGATTGCGGTTCATATGCCGGCTCACTTCCTTCCATCCTGTTATTTTACCATAATCCGTTCGAGTTTACAATACCAAATCGCGGGTATAACAAAGTTTTGGCGCGCCTCTTTACAAAACAGATTTTATGTGATACAATACTCAAAGCGGACGGATACCGTCTACCCGTAGCCCAGCTGGATAGAGCGACAGACTCCGACTCTGTAGGTCGCAGGTTCAAATCCTGTCGGGTAGGCTCGATAAAAAATCTCAAAACGCCTAAAAACTTCACGGCTTTTGAGATTTTTTATTTTGCGCGCGAAAACAGACGGGGCGGCGCGTTTCGATTGTTTGATTTTATGGCGAAACTGCTTTACACGCGGCGGATTTTCTGATACAATGATAATGTGGAAAGTTTACATCACGGAGAGACATCATGCATATTGCGATTACGGGAAATCTCGGGAGCGGCAAATCGACCGTCGCGTCGATACTCGCGGACAGGCTCGGATACGAGACGTATTCGACCGGCAGCGTCCAGCGCCATGCCGCGTCCGAGATGGGGATAACGACGCTTGAGCTGAACGAACGCATGATGACGGACCCGTCGTTCGATCATGTTATCGACGACACCGTCACAAAGATCTCGCTCGAACGCGATCACATCATATTCGATTCGCGGATGGCGTGGCATTTCGCGAAAAACGCGTTCCGCGTTTTTATCACCGTCGACATAGCGGAGGCCGCGCACCGCGTCTTTGCGGCCGAACGCGGCGACGTCGAATCATATGCGGACGAAAACGACGCGAAATCGGCGCTCGAACGGCGCGCCGCGCTCGAACGCAGGCGGTTTTACGAGATATACGGCGTCGATTACGCCGATCCGAATAATTATGATCTTGTGATCGACAGCACGACGTCTACGCCGGAGCGCACCGCGCAGCTCATAATAGATGAGTTTTCAAAGGAATGCGAAAAGCGCGGGGAAAAGATATAGCCCGCACGATGTCGGCTTTTGGCACGGCCAAAAACCCGACAAGACGAGATACTTAAAAAATGAACCGTCCGCATGGAAGAGCGCCGCGCGGACGTTTTTTCATTATTTATAATAGACGTAATTGCCGTCGGAAGAGGAAAAATAGCAAACGTCGCCGCCGTAGCATCGGGCAAGCTCCTCGCCCGCGCCGTCGACGTTGCGCCGCAGCTCGTCGATCCCGTACATGATGCTTCCGCGATACGAGAACAAGAGCCGCGAATAGCCGATCTGCTCCGTCAGCTCGCCGACGGCGTGCGCGAAGCTCCATTCGTCGGTGCCGTATTTGTACGCCGCGTGGCTGATGTAGAGCTTGACGCGCGTCCCGCGCGTCGCGGAATCCCACCAATCCGCAAGGACGCCGAACGGCGCTGACTCTTTGCTGAAGCTCCAATATATCTGCGGCGCCACGTAATCGACATAGCCGCCGCGTATCCACGCAAGCGTATCGCAGAAAAGCGCGCTGTACGATTCGAGGCCGCGCGTCGCGCTGCCGCCGTTTTTGCCGTCGTCGTTCTGCCATATCCCGAACGGCGCGACGCCGAATTCGCAGTCGGGCGAGCATGATTTTACCGTCTCCCAGACTTGGCGGATCATCTCGTCGACGTTCGACCGCCGCCAGTCGCCGATATCGCCGGAGCCGTATTTCGCATATGACGCGGAATCGTCGAATTCGTATCCGTCGACGGGATACGGATAAAAATAATCGTCGAATATGATCCCGTCAACGTCGTACCCGTCGACGATCTCGCGGACTCCGTCCGCGATAAGGGCGCGCACCTCGGGCAGCCCGGGATCGAAGTAAAGCTCTCCCGCGTATTCGACAGTGTATTCGGGATGGAGCCGCGCCGGCGAGGTCTCGGCGAGCGCCGTCGTATCCGTTTTCGGATTCGATACGCTGCCGCGCGTGACGCGCAGCGGATTGACCCACGCGTGAACTGCGATGCCGTTTTTGTGCGCCGCCTCCGTTATATACGACAGCGGATCGAAGCCGTCGGGCAGCGCCGCGCCAGTTTTGCCGGTCAGATATTCCGACACGGGGAATATTGCAGAGTCGTACATGGCGTCGCAGGCTCCGCGAACCTGAAAGAATATCGCGTTGCAGCCGAGCGCGGCGACGTCGCCGACGATATCGTCAAGCTCTGATCGCAGCTTGTCCGCGTCGAGGCCGGCGGAGGAGGGAAAGTCGAGATTGTACACCGTCGCGACATAGACCCCGCGCATCTCGCGCACGGGATCGCCGAACGTCCCGAGCGCGTTATCCTCGCGCGAGCGCGCCATCGGATGCAGCGGATCGCTTTCAATATCGGCGCTGCCGCCGCACGACGAGAGTATCGCCGCCGCGGCGGCGAGCAAAATCGCGCATAAGCGCGTCCGCGCATTTCCCATACCGACCCCCGAAACAAAAATACTTCGCTTTAAGTATACTATATTTTCGTCCGCCTTGCAATATTCCGCGAAAAAAGGCATCACGAGCGATCGTGATGCCTGATTTCAGTCTGTCACATTTGTCAGATAAGCTCCTTGACCTTTGAACTCTTACCGACTCTGTCGCGCAGATAGTAGAGTTTCGCACGGCGAACCTTACCGCGTCTGATGACTTCGACCTTCTCCACATTGGGAGAATGGAGCGGGAACGTCTTTTCAACGCCGCAGCCGTAAGCAACGCGGCGAACCTTGAACGTCTCGGAGATTCCGCCGCCGTGGCGACCGATTACGGTGCCTTCAAAAAGCTGGGTGCGGACGCGCTGTCCCTCCTTGATCCTGTTGTAGACGCGAACGGTGTCGCCGATCGAGAACTGGGGGATCTGCTCCTTCATCTGCTCATTCACAAGTACGTCGATCTTGGTGTTCATGACTATCACCTGTACCTTTCCATGTAATATCGAAGCGTTCATGCAGAGCGGCAGCGGACCGCCTCGTCGCGCGGGCAAATTGCCGCACACAAATGGGATTATATCATATGTCCCGCGCCTTTGCAAGCGCTTTTCAAATATTTTATAAAAAATTTGCAAAGCGGGCATAATTCCCGCCTTTTGCAAATATATAGATAATGAAAACATTGTCGGAGGCAATTATCATGTACAGACTTTTCCCGTTTGCGGGACGCGCCGTCGGCGCGTTCGGACTTGCGGCGTCGCTTCTATTCTATATTTTTCTCGGCGGCGTCGTATCGTATGCGTTGACGGCGATCTCGTCGCTGCCGCTTTTCGGCGTGCTGTTCGGCGTCATGGCGGGCGTCGTGGACGTATACTGCCTTTTGGGGATCGCGCTGTCGCTGCTCGTCTATCACAAATCGAAAAAATAACGTCGTCTTGACAAATCGTCCGCGATGCTGTATAAATGAGCGTGAACGACAGCGGAGCGGGGGGGACGCGGATGAAGCGCGATTTTGGCGGCAGGATGTGGGAGATCGAATGCGCGCGTGGCGGCGCGCTTTTGATACTGCTTTCGGGCGGCGGGATTCCGTCCGATTTTATCGAAAAATATAATGCGTCCGGCGCGCCGCCGGTCACTGTTGCCGCGCCGCTGGACGTCGATTGGGATCGCGACTATTCGCCGTGGGCGGCGGAATGCATCGGGCGCAGCTTTGGCGGCGGAGCCGACGCGCTCGGCGAAAGCGCCGCGATACTGCGCGGCGAAGCCGTGCAAAACGGCGTTTCAAAATCATATATAATCGGATATTCGCTCGGCGGACTCGCCGCACTTTATCTTCATACGAAGCTCGGATTCGACGGATGCGGGAGCTGTTCGGGATCGCTTTGGTTCCCGCGCTGGCGGGAATATATCGATGCCGCTGACGTGCGCGGGCGCGTATATTTGAGCCTCGGCGGGAAAGAGAAAAATTCGCCCGACGCGCTCATGGCGACCGTTGCGGACGCGACCGAATTTACAAGGCGCGCGTGCGAGTCCAAAGCCGATCGCGTCTGCTTCAGATGCGAACCGGGCGGCCACTTCCGCGATCCCGACGGCAGGCTCGCCCGCGCAGCCGCATGGCTTTGCGGATAATTTAATTATATTCGGGGCGCTGCCCCGCACCCCGCTTAAGGAAACTTTTTTCCTCAGATTGTCAAGTGAAGTGCAACGATTTGTTGAAAAAAACTTCC
>CANRFY010000007.1 GCA_947630015.1 uncultured Clostridia bacterium | reverse complement strand
TATTCCATAGAGGCGATCCCTCCGTGATCGTAACCGTCCTTGACCCGGTAAGCAAAATTGCCGTCCGCTTCGCTGTCCCCCTCAGTAAAGTCCGGAAGCTGCCGCATATTTTCCACGCGGCTGGTGTCGTAGGAATAGGCGAAATCCTCTGTGCCGGTGATGACCCACACGAAGAAATCCTGCCGTTTCTCTGCGGCGGCGTAGATGTCCGGGTCGGTCAGCCCCGTGCCGCAGCTCATGGGGAGAAAATAGCGGAAATAATCGAGGCAGTTTTGGAATGTCCTCCACGTCGCCACGCTGCCCATGGAAAAGCCGCCGAAGCCCCTGTGATCGCGGGAAGCGATCAGGTCGTCGGCAGAGGTACTTGATGCGTAAGTAGAGTACCGGCTTTCCACTGCCGGAATCAGGTCGTTTATCAGTTCGTTGTGATAGTTTTGATTGAGCTGCAATGCGAGGCTGAAGCTGGCGCTGTCCTGTGGGCTTGTGTTGTTGTAGGTCGGGCAAACAATTATGATGGGACGAATTTCCTCGGCCTCGATCATGTGGTCGATCACATTCTTGAACTCGGACGGTTCCTCCGGCGTCCCCAGCGTCATATTCTCGTTGCCCCATCCGCCGTGCATCAGGTAAAAAATATCGTACTGACGAGACTCGTCGTAACCGCTCGGCAGATAGACGACAGCGTGCTTCTCCATCGGCTGTGACTTCTGCTCATAGGAAAAGGATTCGTAAGTATCGTAGTAGAGATCGACGAGCGTCCCCTGATTCACTGCCGGCGAAAAGTATTCTTCCGGAATCTCGGAAAGCTCATCGGGGATCGAAGTCCCACGCACGTTTGCCGTATTCTCTGCGGCTGGATCGCCGTTTTGATTGCCGCCGCTGCCGGTCCCCGTCGACCGATCCCCGTTCTCGCAGGCGGCGAGCAATCCCGCAAGGAGAACAAGGGAAAGCGCTGCCGCGATAAACCGTTTCATAGACTGCCTCCTTTACTCCGCGTCCTGAAAGAACAGCGGGAGCGCGTTATAGAGATATTCCTGCACGGCGCCCATGTCGTGGTAGCCGCCGTCCTTTTGATAGAATACATAGTGATCCGGCGTGAAGATATCCCGCGACAGCATTTCCTCCGCCATCCCGATCGACTGGCTCTTGACCGCGTCCTCGGTGCCGACGGCGTGATAGATGAAGTATCCGCGCTCATCGAGATTCTCGTCCTTCACGAGCTGCTCGATGAAGTCCACATTGTCCTCAAAGCGGAAGTCCCCGTAGGTGCCGTAGTACCAGCACGAACCGCTCATCGGAAGAAAGTAATGAATATAATCGTAGTCATAGCAGAACTGGAGCCATGTGGTGACCGAGCCGAGGGAGAAGCCGCCGAACGCCCGATGGTCGCGGGACGCTTTCAAGTCCTCCGGCGTGGCGGATGCGGCGTAGGTGTGGAACCGCCCCTCGACTGCGGGCATCAGGTGATTTTCAAAATCCTGATGAAAGACGCGGAATTCTTCAATGGAACTGCTGAAATCCGTGCTGCTGTTTTCGTTGTAGAACGTCGCCGACACGATGATGATAGGCGGAATGTCGCCGTTTGCTATAAGATTGTCAAACATATTTTTCGTCGCAGTAAAATCAAAATATTCTCCGGCATGACCGCCCCAGCCGTGCATGAGATAGAGAATGTTGTACCGCGTCTCGGCGTCGTCCTCATTGTAGCCGTAAGGCGTATAAACATAGGCGGTTTTCGTAATGGGGCTGCCGTCCCGCACATAGTCCTCGGATTCATAGTCGAGGCGAACGACGGTTCCTTGTTCGGCTGCCGTCTGCGTGTACTTTGCCGGAACAGCCTCCGTCCAGCCTGTCTGCTTTATCCCCATGTCAATATCCCCCGATTCTTCGCCCGCGACGGGCGTGTTGTTATTCTCCGGCTCGCCGCCTTTTCCCGATTCAAAAGACGTCCTCCCCACCGATGCTCCGTGATCCGCCGAACCTCCGTTACACGCACAGAGAAACGTCAGGAGCAAGGCAAAAATCAAACATATCGCAATTCTTTGCTTCATCTTCATCATCCTTCTTGTGGCTGCAATTCATTCTGCCCTTTCAAATCCTCGGATTTGAAAGTATCCACCAATATCATTATAAAAAAATCGAGGCTTCCGGAGAAGTCTCGATTCGTTAATCAGTTCTAACCAACGGTTAGAACTTATGACCGCAGGTTAGAACCTATAACCACAGGTTATGACTCAAAGAATGGCGTGTTTCAATTCGCCGTTTTCTTCAAATAGTAAAATTCGTTTTTGCCGTCGTCCTCAAACAGCGGGAGCATTTCCTCCATATTGTGCGCAAGCTCGTAACGCTCGATCTCGTCTCGCCTGACCCAAAACACGCGCCCCTCGTCGGAGGAACGGAGCGTGCCGTGAAAGCGATCCGCCTTATACAGCAGAATCACATAACGCGCGCCCTCGTCGGTGGGAAATTGCTTGATCCCGCAAAGGCTCGGATTTTCGAGGGTATATCCCGTTTCTTCCTCCACCTCGCGGACGACCGATTTTGTAAAGGACTCGCCGGACTCCACGTGTCCGCCGGGAAAGGCGACGCCTTGCCAGCGCCCGCCGACTCGCTCCTGCACCAGCACGCTGCCGTTTTTGTCGGTCACCATGCACAGGGTCGTAAAAACAGCCTGTTCCATAAATTATGCTTAAAACTTGACTGTGACCGGCGCGCTCGTGAAGGATGAGAACACAGCCGTGGCGTTTTCAAAATACAGTACCTCGGTGTTGTCGTCGGTCGGCGAATACATCGCCTGCAAATTCGGGTAGGCGTCGAGCATATGTTTTTTTGCCTCTACACGGTCGTCGCGCACAAGCCAGCCGGAAAGCCGCAGCCATTTTTCGCCATCGAAGGCGCACAACTCAACAAGCGGATTATTTTCGATCTGCTTTGATACCTCCTTGACCTTGCCGGTTTGAATATACAGCCTTCCTTCAAACAGATCGACCGTGCCGAACGGACGCACACGGGGCTGACCATCCTCATTGGTCGCCAAATAATAGGTGCCGACTTTCTTCAAAAAATCATAAACGTCCTGCATGACAGCTACCTCCATATTTTCTTTTGATTTTATCATAGCAGACCTCCTCCCGAAATGGAAGTCCCGATTGGTTGGCAAGTTCTAACCAAAGGTTAGAACCTCTGACCGAAGGTTAAGACTGCGCAAGCACCGTTTCCAATGCGGAGAGGAAACGACGGACAACTTCCGTCGGATTGGGCGAATACAGAATCCCCACGGGCATATAATGATCCCACTCTACCGGAATCACGCGCATCAGCGGATGCACCATGCTCCAGCTTTTAATGACGACAAGGATATCCTTGTTTTCTTCGCACCGATTGAAAATTCCCACATCGTAGAGATCAAAGTTCACGAGGTTTATCTCCGGATGGTTTTCCGTCAAATCGTCCCGCAGGTCGTCCATATGGCGGCACCACCCGCGATGGATCATCATCAGGTCTTTTCCGTACAAATCCTGCACCGTCAGTTTTTCTTTGGATGCCAGCGGGTGATAGATGGACACCGCGCAACAAAGCGGCTCGTTTTCGATCAGCAGCCCCCTACAATTCCGCTGGCTCATGAGAAGCTCGTCCACAAAGCCGGTGACGACATCAATGTTCTGCCCTAAGTTTTTCAGGATTTCTCTTGCATTGTCCGAGGTGTTTTCAAAAGGAACCAGCTTAAAGCTCACGTCGGCACAGTGTTCGTGAATTTTCGGCCACAGCTCCATCAGCATTTGGGCGGGCATGATGGGGGAAGTCCCGATGCGGATTACCTGTTCCCGCTGAAGCTCCGCGCTTCTTGCGCGCTCGACCGCTTCCCGACAGTAATCGGTTATGTATTTTGCGTCTTTGTATAGGGATTCGCCGGCCTTTGTCAGCGTCAGTCCCCGATGCGTTCGCTCAAAGAGGCGCACGCCGAGATCGTTTTCCAAGAGATTGATCTGCTTTATGAGCGCGGTGGACGTGATGTATAAATCTTCGGCGGCCTTGTTGAAGCTGCCCGCCTCCGCGACACGGATAAAGGATGTGAAGTTGATATTGTTGATGTTCATGAGCAGCTTCGCTCCCTTATGGATATCTCACCGAAAATTTTTGTTGCTACTAATATTATATGCGTTAAAACGAATTTTTCAAGGGCATTATAATGAAGAAAAGCCGAAATCTCTGTGAACGACAAAAACCGCCCGCAATTCCATACGAATTGGGCGAATTTTCGATAACTGTAAGCGGAACCGTGGGCGCATCATCCAAAACTTGCGCCATCGCTGTCACCTCGCTGCAATCGCCACGTTTGCACCAATTCCGCCGACCCTCCACCATGACAGGTCGCACAAATCAATAACGAAAAACGCACTGAAATCGATTGATTTCAGTGCGTTTTTCACAGGGGCAGGAGGTATTCGTGACTTGTTTTTGTTTTACAAAAACAAGTTCGCGACACCACGGTTTTGGAGCGGCTCTGGTAAAATTTTACCGGTCAGATTTTTGTCAGCGCTTGCAAGGATTTTTTGCATTGACACCTGAAAAAAGAGCCGTTTTGCTGATATTTTGCTGATGTCGCTCTAAATTGAGGCGGTTGTCTCCATCTAATATGTGCAGCTTCCCGATTGCTGATAAGCGTCTGGAACAGTCATTTTTTGTGCATGGCTGATTCCGTTTGAACATCACCATGCAAACTTGCGTAATATTGTTTAATGACTCTTTTACAATTTCTTGCGGAAACAAGCACGTTTGTATCGATCACAGCATAGTATCTCACAGCACGCTCACCTTCTTGCCGAGTTTATTTCATCATTTATCCCGTCAAGAGTCATATCCGATATGCCGTTTTCTTCCGCGATCCTGCTCGCGGCTCTCATCGCCGCCATTCCGCGGCTGCCTGTTTTTTCGTCTAACTTCATGCTGAACGGTATACCGTTTTCCTGAACAAGCCGTACCATGCAGATACGTAGATACGTAGGAAGATCCATTCCGAGCTTTTCGCATATATCGGACGCAATAATTTTAGTCGTTTCGTCGGCGCGAAACTGAACAAATGAATTTGCCATTATGACTGCCTCCTCAAAATAGTAGTGAATAGTGTATCTCGTCAAAATTTGCGTCGCTGTAAACAAAGAAAAGGTGCGGCGGTCATTGCAGTTTCTGTATGAGTGAATGATCGAGACTTATCAGGTACAAAAGATTCCTTGCAGTGGGCGAAGGGTTGGATTTCCCGGATTCCCATGCCTCGACCGTTCGAGGAGATACTCCGAGTATTTTGGCGAACGCTTTCTGCGTCAGTCCGAGCGTTTTTCTCTCGGCTGCCACGTCTATATCCGGCAAACTGCGTTTCCTTACGATGGTCGCCGCCTTTGCCGTCCCTTTTTCATACGCAAGCGCTTCCTCAAGTCCCGACATTATCCCCGCGAAAAAATCAATATTTCTGAAATTCTCCGCTATTTCCTCGTCTGTGAGGACACTGTTTAATTCACGTTCAGTCATGGCACTATTCCTCTCTGATCAATTCTATCATTTTGCGGATCGCTTTTTTTCTGTTCGGGTGTTAGGTTTTCCTGAACATTTTCAGGATATGCAAAAAGAAAATACAGTTTCTCTTTTTCAAGCACATCGAGATAGATCACACGTCCGCCGCCGCTTTTGCCGCGGTTGTCGTTTAATCGGATGCGCAGCTTTCTTGCGCCGCCCGTTCCCTCGATAACATCGCCTCGCTGCGGATTTTCAAGCAGAATTTCTTCAAGCGTCAGGAGGTCCTCATCGGAAAGTCCCATCGCCTTCCAGCATGAGCGGAACGGCGCGGTATATACGAACAGACGTGTCATAAGCAAATCTCCTTTTCTCTCACCAATATTATATACGATAATATCGTAGTTGTCAAGTTGGATTTGTCACACACTTGAAATTTTGTTCACCAATTTTAACAAGCATTCGTTCTGCACGATAAAACTGCTTACAAACGGCAACATCAACCAGCTCGCCACGGGGCGGTGGGTCGGCGTCGTGTGGTATAGGGACGAGCAAGGCGAACGATTCAAAGCCGAGGCGTTCAAACGCTGGGGAACGGGAAAGCGACTGTACCGCCAGTCGGCGGCGTTCATCCTCATGCTGAACACGGGACTACGCACAGGCGAGGCGCTCAGACTGTCGGGCAGCGACATCGACCTTGACAAACGCGTTATGCACATACAGCGCGGAACAAAAGAGGTGATCTCACGCGACGGGCTTGAAAATCTCCGTCAAGGCTCGGAAATGAGGATCGGCAAGCTCAAATCTGCGTCAAGCAAGCGCGACGTGCCGCTGAATTCGACTGCGATCGCCATGATCGAGGACTTGCGCAGTGAGGCGTACTTCGGCGAGAATACGCCGCTGATCTGCGACGAAACCGGCGGTTTCACCCGCCCGATGAACTTCCGCAAACGATACTACCGCATACTCGAAGGCGCGGGACTGGAAAAGCGCGGACTGCACAGCCTCCGCCACACGTTCGCGTCAACGCTTGTGAATGGAGTTAAGATGTTCATAATCAATCATCGTCCTCATCGCCATATCATATATTTTTCTGGTTTTACTTCTGACAATAGGCAGTTGCTTTTCCATAACACGAAGCAATTTGTTGATTTCAACATTTCCCAGTAAAATCATATCTGCATTGCTATCTATTTGCGTCCAAGCGGCTGTTGTCAGAATGTCTCTACCGTCTTTTTTATAAGCTGTGCGAAATTGATCCTGCTTCTGCCCCAAATCAACAAGATAATCCAGATAATGCTCATTCATATCGCGCAAATTTTTGATATCGTCTAAATTTGCAGCTTTTTCAATCTCTTTAAGAACTGTTTCAAAGGTTTTGTCGTTTTCCCTCTGCAATTCAATATCCATTTTTTGCAGACATTCTATGGCATTATATAGTGATAGTATCAGAAAAAACCTGTCCGCGGTAAAATTACTTATCGTATCGTTTATATCCCACGGTGTTCCGCCATGATGTTTCTCCATTATATCAAAGAAACGATTTTTTTGTATAAAAACTGTATTCCACCATTGACACGTATTCATTGATAAAATGAGCTTTTGCATATTAGATAATTCTTTGTCTTTTACATTTCGATGCACGTCTTCTCCCTCTCTACTCCGCGCCCTTTTTCAAGTTGCAATCCCTGCAAAGCATTTGACAATTATCCGGCGTCGTTTTTCCGCCGCGGCTCCATGGAGTGATGTGGTCGGCGTGCATCTCTTCAAACTCGAACGTTTTGCCGCAGATCGCGCACTTGTGCCCCTGCTCTTCATACGCGGCGAGAGCATCGCGGCGGTCAAAGGCGCGAATCGACAGCTTCTTTTCCTCTCCCGTCAGAAGATATTCGTAAATGCCCGACTTCCTTGTCACGTCCTCGTCGCCCATAAGCCGCTGAATTTCAACTTCCAGCTTTTTCGGATCAAGGTCTGTGCGCTTGCCGTGCTGATTGTAGAAAAGTCCCCACGGCAAACCCTTCATCTCGCGGCGTTTCTTCGGGAAGATCGCCTCTACCCAGTCGATGACGGAGCGGAAATAATTCCAGAGCTGCACGGCGCTCGAGTCGGTCTGATGCGCCGCCATATACCCCTCGATTGTCTTGCCCTCGGCGCTCGCCGCCCAAAGAATAGCCGTTTCGAGATATTCCTGCCTGATCGACGCGCCTTTCAGATAATCGCCCGCGAGAATGCTTGCGGCGCAGCCCGTCTTGGAAAAATAACGCTTCGCGTCCGAAGTCCAGCTTCCGGCGTAGACAGCGTTCCGCAGCTCCTGATCAGTAAGCTGTTCTCCTGCGATATTGATTATGCGAAACCAGTCGAGCTTTTCGCTGTCCGTGCCGTCGCAGACATAGACGAACAACGGATAATCGAATATCTGCTTTTGTATGTCGGACGGCAGATTGTAGAAATACTTGTCGTCGACGGAAAACGAACCGTCAACGTATTCGCAGATCGAGACCGTGCGCTGCTGACCGTCCATCAGCTCATAACGGCATTTGCCGTCGTTGCTTTTGACAAGACACCAGTACATGACGTTGAGCGGCAATCCTTTCATCACCGTGCGGACGACCTCGTTTCTCTGCGCGTCCTTGTAGATGAATTCGCGCTGATATTTCGGGCGGATATCGAGCAGCCCGCTATAACCGACGATGCCCTCCTCGGCGTCGTTGCGGTAGTCCTTGTAGACCTCGCCGACCGTGACTTTCAACTGTTCTATTTTCATTTTAATTTGCCTCCTTCGGCGCTTCGGGATGTTTGTTGCGGATAAGGATGCGCCCGTATGTTTTTATTAAATAGCCTTCTGCATTACTTGCTCTGTAACAAGTTTTAGCGGGTCTTTCCTTTACGGAAATCATTGGAGAAAAACGTGCAGATTTCATATTTCTCACGAATGGCTCTCCATTTAAGCTTTGCTCAAGGTCTTGATAAAATTTTAGGCACTCAACTCCCATATCTTTTGCTGTATACCCTGCAACTTCAAATTGGTCAGGGTTATATTTATCAAGAAATGTAATCGGTACGCCCATCAGCCCGGCATAATCACGTGGAATATCTGATGTTGAGTTGACATTTATTGCGTTATAATTATCGAATTTAGGATAAATTATGGGATCATATCGTTTTACGAGTATCATCTCTTCATGCCGCTTTTTGATGTCAAGATTAGTAAACCACATTACTCCCGATATACGAATAAAACCTTCTTTATGCTGAGAAGAAACGGCTATATCCTCATATGGGCTTTCAAAGAACCCCACATTGCCCTGAAAACCATTTCCCAGCCATATTTTGTTATTTTTTAGAAGTGGGAATATTTCTTTATAAGTGATTGCATTCTGATGTCCTATTATAATAAACTTCTTTTCATGCTCCATCAGCGTCGCTATGTATTCGCGAAACAGCGAAAACGGCGGATTCGTGACCACGATGTCGGCTTCGTCCATGAGCGCGAGACATTCCGGCGAGCGGAAATCGCCGTCGCCCAAAAGCTCCGTCAGCGTGTTTTCGCCCGTTTTGAACAGCTCCGCCACGTCGAACATATCGACGCTGCCGTCGCCGGTCTTGTCGTACACCGTCGTTACGACCGCTTTGTACGGCTTGTCCTCAGTCTCTTCCGATACGCCGAGAACGTCGAATATCGAGAGTTGTCTGTTCGCGATGGGCGAACCCGTATAGCACGTCGCGATCAGCTTTTTCAGTCCCAAGCGGTTGAAATTCAGAACGAAATATTTGAAAAAGTTGCTCTCAAACGGGTCGTCGCAGTTGCAAAGCACCGTTTTATCCCTGAAATGCTGTTTATAATGGCGCAACTCCTTTTCAATGTCCGTGAGCTGTGTGTAAAACTCGTCCTTTTTCGCGCTTTTCGCCGCGCCAAGATTTGAATTTTTATTTGCCATTACATTTTCCCCCCGTTTTGTGTTTTCCGGCAATTCTTCCATGTAACAGTTTACCACATAATCAAGAAAAAAGCAAATATACAATGAAATTCGTTTCCGAAGGAAACGTACCACACCTCTTCACTATTCACTCTTCACTCTTCACTCTTCACTCTTCACTATTCACTCCCTGTTCCCGCGCGATGTATCAGCTAAAAAAGTGAAAAGTGAATAGTGAATAGTGAAAAAGTAAAAATCGGCAGCGCTTTAAAGCGCTGCCGATTTTTCAGGGGCAGGAGGATTCGAACCCGCGACCCACGGTTTTGGAGACCGGTACTCTACCAGCTGAGCTATACCCCTATGCAGCCCCCTTTTGGGAGCCGTTGATGAATTATAGCATACCGACGCTGTTTTTGCAAGTATTTTTTCGAGGTTTTTTTCGTCAAATCAGACGATATATCACCGCCGAATTGAAATCTTGTAAAACACTTTGACAACACAGACACGGCGGCAAAATCGCCGGCGGCGGCGCTATCGGAAACGCAAAACTGCGTTCCGGCATATGCGGCCTTGCCGAAACGGGCCGACGTCCGTCCGATGGGCCAAAGCTTACGGCTTTGCCGCGTCCGAATAACACTTATGCAAATGACGCCTTTTTCGGGCAAACGGTATGCGGCCGTTCGGATTTACAATACCCAAATGCAACGGCGCTTTCTTCTTCTTGTTAAGTGGACAGGCCAAAGCCGCGTCTCATCATTTCCGCTCGTAGACGCCCTCGATCTCGTACACGAACATTTTGTGATAATCCTCCGCCGGATACGACGACGCCCGCGCGTCCTCGTCGAAAAACGCGCCGCCGTCGAGCCATTGTCCGTACAGCTTGCGGCATGACATGATCAGCTCCGCCTCGGAAAATCCAGTCGCACCCTCGTCGGTCAAGACAGGCGTAAGCCCCGTATCCGCGATCTTATCCGTATCGCGCCCGCTTCTCGAACCGCAGTATCCAAGCTCCTTTTTATATCCGCCGCGGAAAAACGACAGCGTCGCGCGCTCTCCCGATTCCGCGAATCCGAACGTGTATCTCTGCGGACGTATGAACACGAACGCGACGCGCTTGTTCCACAGAACGCCGACGCCGCCCCAGCTCGCCGTCATCGTGTTTACTCTCCCGTCCGCGCCCGTCGCCGTGACGAGCATCCATTCGTTCCCTATCATGTTGAATGCGTTCCCCGATACCGCCTCGGGCGTTATGCGATTGTAACCGTTCATATTCGTTTCTCCTACTTGATTTGATCTGCGCCGACGCGCAATTATATTTTATACCGAATCGCGCGATTTGTCACTCTTTTTTTGCGATATCGGCGATTTTTTGATCCCGTCCGCCGCGGACGCCCGTCGATTTTGACTATATAATATTGTAGATATTTTCCGCGACGATTGCGGGTAACTGTATTTTCCCCCTTGACAGCGGATATAGTTTTAGTATACAATATGTTAGATATGCGATACGGTGGGGTATTATATACGGCGCCCCTGTCATAAATATGTATTGATATCCGAATTATTTTTATCATTGAAAAGTCTTTTGGAAACGGAGGTGCAATCACGATGGATAAGATCATCGGTTACATACTGACTGCCGTCGTCGCGGGAATCGTATTCCTCGTCGTCGGCTGGGTGATAGGTTATAACCAGCGCAAACGCCGCGCGGAAGCCGCGATCGGTTCCGCCGAAACGGAAGCGAAACGAATCGTCGCCGACGCGATCAAGGAATCCGAATCGAAGCGCAAGGAAATGCTCGTCGAAGCCAAGGAAGAAATACTCCGGCAGAAAAACGACGCCGACCGCGAGATCAAGGATCGCAGACGCGAGATCACCGCAACAGAAAACAGGATTGCAAAAAAAGAGGAAACCCTCGACCGCAAAATCGACGCGGCCGACAAAACGAACGAAAATCTCGGCCGCAAGCAGAAGGAGCTTGAGGCTCAGAGCGAGGAGATCAGACGCGCCATCGCCGAACAGCGCGAGGCGCTTGAACGCATCTCGGGAATGACCGTCGAGCAGGCTAAATCGGAGCTGCTCGAATCGCTCGAATCCGAGATACAGCACGAAACGGCGATGAAGCTCGACGAGTACGAGCGCCGCTTCAAGGAAGGCGCGGAGGAGCGCGCGAAGGACATTCTGTCCCTCGCGATCCAGCGCTGCGCCGCAGATCACGTATCCGAGGTGACGGTCTCGTCCGTCACGCTGCCCAACGATGAGATGAAGGGACGCATCATCGGCCGCGAAGGCCGCAATATCCGCACGATCGAGACGCTGACCGGCGTCGATCTCATCATCGATGACACTCCCGAGGCGATCACACTGTCGAGCTTTGACCCCGTGCGCCGCGAGGTCGCGAGAATCGCCATCGAAAAGCTCATCTCAGACGGGCGCATCCATCCGACGCGCATCGAGGAAACAGTCGAACGCGCGCGCCGCGAGGTCGACACCGCCATCCGTCAGGCCGGCGAACGCGCTACGTTCGATACGGGCGTTCACGGACTCAATCCCGAGCTTATCAAGCTGCTCGGCCGTCTCAAGTACCGCACGAGCTACGGCCAGAACGTGCTTGTCCATTCTATCGAGGTATCGCTTCTCTCTGGCATTCTTGCGGACGAGCTTGGCGCGGACGCCGCGCTCGCGCGCCGCGCAGGTCTGCTCCACGATATAGGCAAGGCGCTCACGCAGGAGGCTGAGGGCTCTCACATCCAGCTCGGCGTCGAGGTCGCGAAGAAATACCGCGAGAACAAGGACGTCATCCACGCCATCGAGGCGCATCACGGAGACGTCGAACCGCGCACCGCCGTCGCGCTCATCGTTCAGGCTGCGGACGCCATCTCGGCGGCCCGCCCGGGCGCGCGCCGCGAAAATCTCGAAAACTACATCAAGCGTCTCACAAAGCTCGAGGAGATCACGAGCGAATTCGACGGAGTCGAGAAGTCGTTCGCGATCCAGGCCGGACGCGAGATACGCATAATGGTGAAGCCCGAGATCATCAGCGACGACAAGATGAAGATACTCGCGCACGACATCGTCAAGCGCATCGAATCCGAGCTTGAATACCCGGGTCAGATCAAGGTCCATATCATACGCGAAAGCAGGGCGGTGGATTACGCCAAGTAGGCTTCCCCCGCCGTCCCGAATGGGGGAGGAATGAGCGGTCAAAAAACGGGCCGCCGCCTCCCCCATTATAGACTTTCATAAACACATTCGCATCGCGCGCAGGCTTGGAGGTGACGAGGCTTTGAATACGGAACCGAGGCATACTCTCCGCCTTCTTGCGGTCGGCGACGTCGTGGGCGAACGCGCCGTATCCGATCTTTCGCGGCTGCTCGGCGCGGCGTCGGCGCGATATGCGCCCGATATCACCGTCGTAAACGGCGAAAACGCGGCCGGAGGCCGCGGGATGCTGCCGGAGCAGATCGACGAGATATTCGCCGCCGGCGCGGACGTCATAACGACGGGGAACCACATCCTCGACCGCGACGCCGTGATCCCGCGCCTCGAGGATAGTCCTCGCGTGCTGCGTCCCGCCAATTTCCCCGCCGGCGACGTCGGCGTCGGGTACTGCATCATCCCCGTATGCGGCGTATCGATGCTTGTGATGAACGTGTCGGGATGCGTCTACGTCGCCGCGCGCGACGGGTCGGCGTTCGGCTCGCCGTTTGAGGCGGCGGAGCAGATTTTGACGCGCGAGGCCGGCAGATACGATCTCGCCGTCGTCGATATCCACGCGGAGGCGACGGGCGAAAAGCTCGCGTTCGCGCGCTTTTTCGATATGAACAGGGACGAGCGCGACAGGCGCGTCGCCGCCGTATGGGGGACGCACACCCACGTCCCGACCGCGGACGCGCGCGTGCTGCCCGGCGGGGTCGGATTCATCTCCGACATCGGCATGACGGGACCCGAAAACGGCATCCTCGGCATCGATTCCGACACCATCATCCGCTTTACGAAGGATCACGCCCGCGTCAAATTTAAAGTCGCCGACGGCGAGACCGTCATGAACGCCGCGCTGTTCGAGCTTGACGCGCGCGCCGCGCGCGCGATCTCGGTGCGCCGCGTCAAATTTACGATGCGGTGACGCATACATAGTCAAAAATTAAACGGGGACAGTCCCCGCGTCATAAAAATCATAAGTCAGAGTTAAGGAGCAATACGATGATAACATCCGAACTGAAATCGAAGATCAAATCGGGCGCGCTCGACGAAAAATTCGCCGCGCTGCGCGAGCTTGACGCCTCGGACGCGAAGAACGCGTCCGCGATCTCGGCACAGAGGGAGCGCTGGCTCTCCGCCGTCGAATCGTTCGAGGAAATTTACGGCGTCGACAGGGACGTTTCGCTGTTCTCGGTCCCGGGCAGAAGCGAGATCATGGGCAATCACACCGATCACCAGCACGGCTGCGTGATCGCGGCGTCGATCACACTCGACTGCATCGCCGTCGCGTCCAAGCGCGACGACGCCGTCATCCGCATCAAGAGCGCGGGATTCCCCGAGGACGTCGTCGACACGAAGAAATTCCGCTCGCCCGATGAGAGCCGCTTCTTCAAATCAGACGCCATCATCGCCGGCGTCGCGGACGGCTTCCGCGCGAACGGCTTCTCCGTCGGCGGCTACGACGCATTCACGACGTCCGACGTCCTCGGCGGCTCGGGACTTTCGTCCTCCGCCGCGTTCGAGGATATGGTCGGAAATATCCTCTCGCACTTCTACAACGACGGAAAGGTGACAGCGACCGAGCTTTCCACGATCTCGCAGTACGCGGAGAACGTCTTCTTCGGCAAGCCGTGCGGACTCATGGATCAGATGGCGTGCGCATGGGGCGGACTCATCACGATCGATTTCAACGATCCCGCGCATCCGAAGGCGGAGGGCCTCGATTTTTCGCTGACAAATCACGGCTATTCGCTCTGCATCACCGCGACGGGCGGCAACCACGCCGATCTGAACGAGGATTACGCGTCGGTCCCCGCCGAGATGAAGGCTGTCGCCGCCGAATTCGGCGCACCCGTGCTTCGTCCCGTCGCGCTCGGGGATATAATCGCGTCGTCGCATCCCGTGCGCGAAAAAGCGGGCGATCGCGCATGGCTGCGCGCATATCACGAGATCAGGGAGAACGGACGCGTCGCGGCGACCGTCGACTGCCTCAAAAACGACGATCTTGACGGATTCCTCCGCTACATACTCGCCTCCGGCGATTCGAGCTATAAATATCTCCAGAACGTATACACGACTAAAAACGTCCGCGAACAGGGACTCTCCGTCGCGCTCGCAGTTTCCGAATCATATCTCGAGGATAAGCGCGGCGCATGGCGCGTCCATGGCGGCGGATTTGCCGGAACTGTCCAGGCGTTCGTCCCGAACGAATACGTCGAGGGCTATCGCGAGCTTCTCGATTCCGTATTCGGAATCGGCGCGTGCATGGTACTCCGCATCCGCGCGCTCGGCGCGGTGCGCGTATTATGAGTTCGCCCGAACGCAAAAAGCCGACGGCGCGCGCCGTCCGGCTTTTCTGGATGTCGGCGCTGTGCATAATCGTCATATTCGGCCTTTATCGCATAATAGTTCAGCTCGTCGACAACGGAAAGCTCGGGGAGGTCTGGTTCTCCGTCATGATGTGGGCGTTCATGATCGCAGCGTCGACGCTCTTCATCGCCATCGTCGTACTCCAGCGCGGATTCTCCGGCAAGCCCGTATCTGCGGACGAGCTTCCCGATACGATGTCGATCGACGAAAAACGCGCGTATTGCGAATCGGACGCGCGCCGCAAGCGCGCGGCGAAATATCTCATGATGCCGTTCGTCGCGATACTGTTCGTGTTCATGTTCGAGATCGTTGAGATCTACTATCTCCCCGCGATCTCCGGCTGGTTCTCGTCTCTGTCGGCTTAATGAAGCTCGAGGCATTCTCACTCTGCTCCGGCAGCAGCGGCAACTGCGTTCTGATCGCCGCCGACGGCGACGCCATACTGCTCGACGGGGGCCGCTCGTGTTCTTATCTGTCGCGCGCGGCCGCCTCGGTCGGGATCGATCTCGGCCGCGTCGCGGCCGCGTTCGTCACGCACGAGCATCGCGATCACATCTCGGCGCTCGACACCGCCGTGAAAAAATACAAATTCCCCGTGCATATGACGCGCGCGTCATATAACGCCGTGAGCGCCGCCGAATCGCCGGCGCTGATCGCATCCGCGATCCTGCATCCGCCGCTTTACGAGGAGCGTGTCGGCGCGTTTTCGGTCAAAAGCTTTCTCACATACCACGATTCCGCCTGCTCCGTCGGATACGTCGTCTCCGTCGGCGACGCCAAGATCGGCCTTTGCACCGATACGGGCCGATTCACGGATTCGATCGCGGACGCCCTTTCGGGCTGCACGCATTTGATCCTCGAATCGAATCACGACCGCGATATGCTGCTCCACGGCTCGTATCCGGCGTTTCTGAAGGCGCGCATCGACTCGCCGCGCGGACATCTGTCAAACGAGGACGCCGCGGCGCTCGCCGGACTTCTGTCCGCCGACGACATTACGCTTTACCATATCTCGCGCGAAAACAACACGCCCGAGCTTGCGCTTTGCGAGGTGCGCGGGGCCGTCCCGCCATCGACGGCGATTCGCGCCGCCGAACCGGATTCGCCCGTGCGGATCATCTGATATGTACAAATTCTGCATTATTACAGTCGGGCCGCTCAAGGAGCAGTATCACCGCGATATCTGCGCCGAATACGCAAAGCGGCTCGCCGCATACTGCCGGCTTGAACGGCGCGAGATACAGGCGCGCCGTCTGCCCGATTCCCCGTCCCGCGCCGAGATAAACGCCGCGCTCGACGCCGAAGGCGTCGACATTATGCGCGCCGTGCCGCGCGGCGCGTATCTGATCGCGCTGTGCGTCGAGGGGCGGCGGTTCACGTCTGAATCGTTCGCTGTGGCGCTGCGCGCCGCCGCCGATTCTCATCCCGCAGTCGCGTTTGTGATCGGCAGCTCGTATGGGCTGTCCGAAAACGTAAAAAAATCGGCCGATCTGTGCCTGTCCGTGTCGGATATGACGTTCCCGCACGGCATGATGCAGCCGATTCTGTATGAGATCATATACCGCTCCTGCTCGATCATTTCGGGGGGCAAATATCACAAATAAAGGAGGTCTGCCGTCATGAAAAGGATACGCTCGCGCATACCGGCGTTTTGTGCGTTCGCCGCCGCCTGTATAATCGCCGCGCTCTATCTCGACGGCTGGTTCGATATCTCCTTTATCGTGCGCGGCAGCCGCGTCACCGCCGAGGAAACGGCCGCGCCTCCCATCCCCGACACGGACGCGCCCGATACGGATGCGCCCGTCACGAATGCGCCCGATACGGATGCGCCGGATACGGACGCGCCCGATACAGGCGTTGTCGACGTCGTTTTCCCTCCTCTCGACACGATCGAGGGCGCGTCGCCGACGCTTGAGGAATGGAACGATTCCATGACGCTCTGTGAGATCGACGCCTCCTATCTCCCCGACAGCTTTTCGACGCGCTCGCATACCGTCTATGACGTCTCCTGCGACGCGCCTCACGACGGCACCATGTATTCGCCCGTTTATACGGCGCGCGTCGAGGACGCGCCCGCCGTCGCGCTCTACATGGGCTACGTCATCGTCGAGACTGACGCCGATCACATCTACAACATCTATCGGGACGGCGAGCCGATCGGCAGCTTCGACGACACCGAGATCGCGCCCGCTTACTGCCGCGACAGCGCCGGAAATCCGCTCTTCGCCGCCTGCGGCGAGGACGGCGGCTCCCCGTCCGCGTACTATATTCTCGACACCGGCAAGCGCCGCTTTCGTCTCGCCGATTACGATCCCGCCGCCGACGGACGCGGCGTCCGCTTCGATTACGGCCCCGATTACGGCGTCCCGTCCGATTCGAGAACGTTTCTTTGCGAATACGTGACGGAAAACGTCCTTTCTCCACTTGATAAAGTCGACGAGACCGGCGCGCCGCTCTACACGGTCACGCCCGTCACGCGCCCCGCGTTCGCCCTCGCCGATTCAAAACGGAACCCTCTCGGCGAGTTTTCATATTTCGCCGCGTATAATTTCTCCGAATCGCGCGCCGCCGTCGTCGGCGTCGATGTGTCCGGCATCGCGGGACGCGACGCCGGAGGCGTCGAAAGCACGCTTCATCCGCTCTCGTTTATATCAAAAAGCGGGCGCGTCTCGATCAAAGCCGCGCGCACGCGGCGCGATCCCGAGCTTGCGCGCACCGTGATCGATTTCTATATGCCAGCCATGACGGACGGGAAGGAATCGATCGGATTCTACTATTTCGAGCATGGACTTGTCCGAGTCCGCGTTCTCACCATCGACTATTACCGCTATGAGCGCGACGGCACCGTCTACGTCATCTCCGACGACGACGCCCTCATCACCTCGTCGGGCGAGAGATTCTACATCCCGTCCGGCTACGACGTCTTGGCGTATTCGTCCGGCATGATCCTTTTGTCCGGCAATTCCGGTTACGGCTACATGAACTGGCACGGCGAGTTCGTCGTCGATCCCGATTTTGACTATGCGGCCCCGTTCTACGAGGGACTCGCCGTCGTGGGACGCGGCGGGGAAGTCGGCCTCATCGACGCCGACGGCGAATTTGTGATCCCGCTCGGGCGGTATTCCTACATCTCCGACGTATCGAGCGGCGTTATCGCCGCATACGACGCCGACGGCTGGCATCTGCTTTATAAGACTGCCGCCGCGGCGGAATAAACGAGGCCGTTATACATGAATGAATCGATAATGAAAACGCGCGTCGCCGTGATCGGCGCCGGTCACGCCGGAATCGAAGCTGCGCTGGCATCGGCGCGTCTCGGCTGCGATACGGCGCTTTTCACGATGTCTGTCGACGCCGTTGCAAATATGCCGTGCAATCCCTCGATAGGAGGCTCCGGCAAGGGCCATCTCGTATACGAGCTTGACGCGCTCGGCGGCGAGATGGGACGCGCCGCCGATCTATGCACGCTCCAGAGCCGCACTCTCAACGAAAGCAAAGGCTCCGCCGTCAGATCAAAGCGCGTGCAGGCCGACCGCGCGCGCTATCACGAAATAATGCTCGACACCATCGGCAAAACGCCGAATCTGCGGCTGTGTCAGGGCGAGATCGCGTCCGTCGAGGTCTGCGGCTGGCGCGTATCCGCCGTTATAACGCGGCTCGGCGCGCGCTGGGAATGCGACGCCGCCGTGATCGCGACGGGGACGTATCTCTCCGGCCGCGTCCATGTCGGCGATATAAATTATGACGCCGGCCCCGACGGCTCGCTTCCGGCCTCGCTGCTCTCCGGCTCGCTCCGCTCGCTCGGTGTGCCGCTTATGCGGTTCAAGACGGGGACTCCCGTCCGCGTCGACGCCTCGACCGTCGATTTTTCGCGTATGCAAAGGCAGGACGGCGAGGAGCATCCGATCCCGTTTTCATATTATACGCCCGAATCATATATGGACGGCGTGCCGCAGTCGCCGTGTCACACCGTCTACACAAACGCCGATACGCACGACGTCATCCGCCGCAATCTGACGCGCTCCGCCATGTATTCCGGCAATATAAGCGGGCGCGGCCCGCGCTATTGCCCCTCAATCGAGGATAAGCTCGTCCGATTCGCCGACAAGGAGCGCCATCAGCTTTTCGTCGAGCCGATCGGGAAGAATTCAAACGAACTCTATATCGGCGGATTTTCGACGTCGATGCCGGTCGACGTGCAGTATGAGATGCTCCACACCCTTGACGGCTTCGGCCGCGCGCACATAACGCGCCACGCATACGCGATCGAATACGACTGCATTTCGCCGTCGGCGCTGACGCCGACGCTGTCGGTGCGCGGGATTGCCGGCCTTTATTCGGCGGGTCAGTCGAACGGCACGTCGGGATATGAGGAAGCTGCCGCGCAAGGCGTCGTCGCCGGCGCGAACGCGGCGCTGTACGCGATGGGGAGGCCGCCGCTTCTGATCCCGCGCTCCAGCTCCTATATCGGCATCATGATCGACGATCTCGTCACAAAGGGAACGAACGAACCGTACAGGATCATGACGTCGCGGTCCGAATACAGGCTCTGCATGAGGCAGGACAACGCCGACGAACGGCTGACGGGTATCGCGTATGAGGCCGGTCTTATTCCCGAGCCGCGCATGGCAGATTTCAGACTGAAGCAAAAACAGATCGCGGACGAGATCGCGCGTCTCGACCATACGGGAGTTTCGCCGTCCGAATCCGCGAACGAATATCTCATCTCAAAGGGATCGGCTCCCATAACTGCGGGGGCGCGGCTTTCGGAGCTTCTGCGCCGTCCCGAACTCGATTATTCGGCGCTTTCTCCGCTCGACGCGGAGCGTCCCGAGCTGCCGCCCGCCGTCGTCCGCACCGTCGAGACGTCGGTGAAATACGAGGGCTATATAAAAAAGCAGATGCTCGAGGTCGAAAAGGCGCGCAGGCGCGAGAATATGATCCTCCCCGACGCCATCGACTACTCCGCGATCCGCGGTTTGTCGATCGAGGCCGTCGAAAAGCTGTCGTCCCACCGTCCGATCTCGGTCGGGGAAGCGTCCCGCATCCCGGGCGTCACACCCGCCGACGTATCCGTTTTGATGATCTATCTGTCGTAAAACTATGCAGGAATCTGATTTTTCCCGTTCCGCGCTCGTCGCGCTCGCCGAAGAAAACGGCGTTCCTATCGGCGGGGACGCCGCCGATACGCTGTGCGAATTTGCGCGCGCGGTCCTTCGCGAAAACGAAAAATACAATCTCACCGCGATCACGGAGACGCGCGATTTTATGCTTCTGCATCTGATCGATTCGCTCGCGATCGTCCCGTATCTGCCGGCCGGCGCGCGCATTCTCGATCTCGGATGCGGCGCGGGCTTTCCCTCGATCCCGATCGCAGCCCTGCGCCCCGATATCGCCGTTTTTGCGCTCGACGCGACGGCAAAAAAAGCATCGTTCGTCAACGACGCCGCGCTTGCGCTCGGACTATCGAACGTCTCCGCCGTATCGGGAAGGGCGGAGGAGCTTGCGCGGCTCCGCGAATATCGCGAATCCTTCGACATTGTGACGGCGCGTGCCGTGTCGCGGCTCCGCATTTTGTGCGAGCTTGCGGCGGGATTCATCCGCGTCGGCGGTTCGCTTTTGGCGATGAAGGGACCGGCCGCGCAAACGGAATCCGAGGCCGCGGAATGCGGCGCTTTGCCTGCGGCGCTCGGCTTTGACCGCGTCGCGATCACCGCGTTCGAGCTTCGCGATCCCGTCGGCGGCAAAACGGTTTCGCGTTCGATCGCCGAAATGAAAAAGACGTCCGCGACGCCGGCGGCGTATCCGCGGCGGTACGCGCAGATCGTGAAGTCGGGGCTTCGCCAAGATAGGTGAGCAATTGAGGGGTAACTTTCTCTTACGCGATTCTATACATTCCTCATCTGTAACTTTTGCAAAGTTAAAAAAAGAGTTAAGGGTCTCTTTGCTGGCCGGCAAAGAGACCCTTAACAATCCGAGAAAACGGCGTGCCGGTGGCGTCAATTCGGCTCCAGTCGGCGGAAAGAATTGTTTGGGGCGTAAACCGCGATATAATCCTGATAAACAGTTTCGTGCCTCCGCGCGGCGGGTCGAGAGCAATGTGTCAGCGTCGCAAACGGGATGAGGCTGACAGCGTCAGATTCCGCTCGTGTCGTGCGAACAGCTCTAATTCACAAAGAGATACAAGACGGTTCGTGCCGGTTGGCGTGCAGTGTCGTGCATCCGTGAGGGTTTGTGTCAGGGCAAACGCGGGGTTGTGTTGGCAAAAGCGATAGGACTTCGACGCGAACCGGTCGATATTAAGGCGTCAGCGTCGCAAACGAAATGTAGCATGGATGGTCAAATAATCCTCGCGTAGTGTGAACAAATTGAACGCACAAAGGGAAACGCCAGTTTTGCTTTGGTGGGCGTGTATGGAGCAGGGCAACCAGCGGATGATTGCTTATAGCCACGCGAACGGCAACGCGCTTATTTGCGAGTGCGCGCAACTTGCCTCAACATTAGTTTTACAGCAACCGCGCCACATCCCCCTCTCGATGCACCTCATCCCCTGTGCCGTAGGCTTTCCAGCCTCACCTGCGCGCACTACGCGCGTGCGATGTCCGTCGCTACCAGTGTCGGATCGATCGCGACGTTTCGGCGGCGCAGTCGAATAAGTCCGCGTGGGAGCTGTTTGCAGTTGACGAGATCGCGTTCGCACTGACACAAACACTCACGGATGCACGAAACTGCGCGCCAACCGGAACAAACCGTCGCGTATCTCTTTGTGAATCCCATCTGTTCGCACGACACGAGCGGAATCTAACACTGTCAGGAATCAATTAACCAAGACATAATAACATCGATCTCGACGCGCCGCGCGGAAGCACGAAACTGTTTGCCAAAATAAGATCGCGGTTTACGCCCGAAACAATTCTTTCCGCCGACTGGAGCCGTATCGACGCCACCGGCACGCCGTTTTCTGGGATTGTTAAGGGTCTCTTTGCCGGCCAGCAAAGAGACCCTTAACTCTTTTTAAACTTTGAAAAAGTGTTAGATGAGGACTGGGGAGTATCGCGAAAGAGAAAATTTAACTAAAACCTTTGCAAAAGTTTAGATAAGGACCGGCGCGTACCGCCAAGGAATCGCCCTAACGCCTTTCTAACTTTGCAAAAGCTTTCGCAGGTGTGTGCATCAAACCCCCGCCCGCGCGGGCCTCGGGCGCATATCACGCGCCCGAGGCCTCGATTTTGACCATGCGGGCGTGAGCAGGAACAGTTACCTCCAAAGCTCCGTCCGTGCGAATTTGCGGCTCCGTCGGCTCACCGTTTACGTATACGCGCGCGCCGCGCGCGTGCTTAAGCGTCAAAATCACCGTGGACGGACGCGGCGCGTGGCTCGTCGCCGTCACGAAAATCGCGTCGCACGCCGCGTCATAATGCTGCTCCGATATCCACATATCGAATCCGCACGTGACCGTCCCCGCGCGAAAGTACGCGGCGCCCCAAATCGAAATCGGCGAGGACAGCCCGCCGAAATGATGGTACCAGCCGCCGCGCCCCGTCTTAATATTCAGCATCTCGAACGTGTAATACGTCGCGCCGACCTCCCTCGACCAGCAGTCGAGGGCGCGCTTCGCGATCTTATACGCAAGCTCGCCGCGTCCGAGATCGAGCATCGTCTTCCACAAAAACCACTGATGCGAGAACCACACATTCCCGTTCCAGTAGCCGTCGTCGACGTAATAGCTCGCGGACATATCGACGGCGCTCACGCCGACTCGCGACCACATCTCGCGCTCGGAGAAAATGTGCGAGAGGATGCGCGTCTCCTGCTCGCGTGTGCATATGCCCGCGACGAGCGGATAAACGCCGTCCATGCCGCGCGACAGATTCTCCCCCGACTCTGTCCTGTATATCCCGACAGGCTCGCCGCCGCAGTCGTGGACGACGTAGCCGAAGTATCCGCTCTCCCCGTCCCACGCATACCGCAAAAGCGCGTCCGCGCGCTTTTTTATGTCGCGGTCGTATTCGTCCGCGTCCGCGTTGAAGCCGAGTTCGAGTGAGACCATGCGCAGTATCTTCGCCGCCCTTATTATCTGCGACGTCGTCAGCGCCGGCGCGCACCTGTCCTCCATCCCCTCCGCGTGCATTTTCACCTGCGGCGGCAGATCGTCCATCCCGCTGCAATTGTAAAAGTATGTAAACGTGCTGCAAAGGCCGCTTTTAAACATATCCGTCGCGGAGCCTTCGTCAAGACCGGCAAGATATCGGTACATACGCCTTGCGCGCGGATAAAGCGCCGCAAGCGCCGATTTGTCGTTTTCGCGCTGCAAAAGCTCGAGGAAGAGATATATTTGCACCGGCACCGGCGAGCCGTGCATCAGAAACGCGAAATCGTCGTTATCGGGTTCGGACAGATACATTTCCAGCACATAGCGCGCAAGGCGCCTGTCCGTTTCCAAAAGGCCGAGGCCGATGAAGCCCGAATCCCACGTATAAAAGCTGTCCCACCGCTTGCCGGGCGTGTGGTGCTTTACATATTCGCCGTGCCTGTAAACGGGATAGACCACGTTCGTGAGCAGCGCCGTATTCATCATTCGCGCGCCGAATTCATACGGCTCCCCGTCGGCGTTGTATCCCATTTTGCACGCGCCCTCGCGGGCGCGCTCATAGATCGCCTCAGCCTCATCTCGTGTGAGGGATCGCGGCTCGCCGTCGCATACGAGCGCATATTCGACGTGTCTCGATCGCGCGCCGATGAAGATCGAATGAACGATGTAGTTCCTGTAAAATCCCGCGTCGCTCCTTTTGCGCTCGAACGATTTGGAGAACGTCTCACGCAGGCGGTCAAACGACGGGTCCGCCTGCGACAGTCTCGACGGCAGCGCGTCCTCTATCGTCCCCGATTCGAGCCGCCTCACGCGGTAAGAATCGGTCAAAAGCGAAAATCCGATCCGCTCGCCGACATCCGCATACGCGAGGACGTCGCCGTTCTCCGTTTCTGTCAACAGAGGCTTAAATTCCGGCTCGCGCGCCGAAAACGATACGGCGTCGCCGGAACGGTGCAGAACCGCCGCGTCCAGCTCGACGCCGCCGCCACCGCGCGACGTCAACGTCAACGTCGCCGCGCCCGACACGGGCGTTATCAATGTCGCCGCCGTCGTGAGAGCGGCCGACGCGGGCAGCGTGAGCGCCGAGGTCTGCGGCGCGCCGCCGCATTCGATCGTCATATCAAATATGCCGTCCGCCTCCGACGTCGTGCGGTACCGCACCGTCAGGGCGTCAAACGTTCCGTCCGCGTCAAATTTTACCGTCACCGTGTCGCCCGCGTCCTCGCCGAACCGCCTGCGCGGCACATAATCGGGCATTTTGGCGCGCTCGCCGAAGCCGCGCCCGCCGCAGAAATTCTCGTCGAGGAATTCGCCTCTGTGCAGTCCGTCCGGCATTAAATGCTCCCACGGACGCGGGTGCGCGTACTTCATCGATACGCGGTCGGCGAAGCTCTCCGCCGCATATCCGCCCCCGCATACGATATCGACGATCCGCTTTCGCGGATACTCGATCGCGAGATAATAATTGAGTACGCAGTTTCGGTCAAGATCGGTGTCGTTGTGATATTCGGTTCGTATCAGGCACGTATGATCGTCCGCGCGGCAGAACGCGACGTCGGCGTAAAGGCGGTCGCGCCACTCCATCTCGACCCTGTACGAATAGTACGACAGATCGGCCGCCGCGTCCCACATATGCCACGACGACGGGAACGTTACGTTCGGCGCGGGCTGATTCATGTTCGCCTCAGCCGGATGAACGACGCAGTCGAAGCGCGCGCCCGTTATCGGCGAATCGTATAAGGGACGGCTGACGCCCATGTATTTTTTTGAATACGGCCCCCAAAGCGGCAAAAGCTCGCAGTCCACGATGTCACCTCGCGTGTTTTTCGGCGAGCAGCGCCGCGCCTATTATGCCGGCGTCGTTGCCGAGGCGCGCCGCCTCGATGCGCGTCGTGACGCGCGACAGCCGCGAATAATTCTCGGCCGTGACGCGCTCGCGCAGCGGCTTTATCAAAAGCTCATGCTCGCGGCTGATGCCGCCTCCGATGCAGATCAGCTCCGGTTCGTACATATTCACCACGTCGAGGACGCCGACGGCGACGCAGTCCACGTATGCGTCAAGGACGCGGCGCGCCGCTGCGTCGCCGGCTCTGACCGCGTCGAAGAACAGCATCCCGTTCACGGCGGCCTCGTCGCCGCCGCACATATCCCATAAAAGCGAGTCGGACGATTTTTTCATCTCCGCTCTCGCCGCCCTTATCAGCGCCGACGTCGACGCGTACAGCTCATAGCAGCCGCGCCGTCCGCACGCGCATTTTTCGCCGTCGAATTTTATCGTCGTATGACCAAGCTCGCCCGCGGCGTAATTGACGCCCTCGTAAAGCTCGCCGTCCGCGACGATGCCAGCGCCGATGCCGGTGCCGAGCGTTATCATCACCATCGTGCGCGCGCCCGCGCCCGCGCCGAGCTTATATTCCGCGAACGCGGCCGCGTTCGCGTCGTTCACAAGCACTATATGCTCGATCTTCGTGTGCGGGCGGATGTAGTCCGCCAGCATCACGTTTTCCATTTCGAGATTGTTTGCGTATTCGAGCATTCCCGTTTCCCGCGATACGGTCCCCGGGACGCCGACGCCGATACCCGCGATGCGGTCGGAGCCGATCCCCGCCTCGCCCATCGCAAAGCGCGCCACGCGCGCCATATTCTCCGCTATCGATTCGGGATCGTGCGCGCCCGTCGGCGCGCTCGCCTTCGCGATTATTTCGCCGCGCCCGTCGACGACGCCGACGGCGGTTTTCGTCCCGCCGAGATCGACTCCGATAAGATACATACGATTCCCTCCGTTTGTGTTTGCCATAACAGTATATCACGACGGCGGGGAGAATTGCAAGCGGCGCGCGCATTTTCGGAAAAAATGTACGCCGCGGAACGGCGGCGGCGCTGGACATTTGCACGGCGGCGTGATAGAATATATGTATAAATACTGCAAACCCCGAAGGTCGGAGGTGTCAATATGTTCGATACGATCAAATTCGGCGCAAATCTGTGCCGTCTGCGCAAAAACGCCGACATGACGGCGGCCGCGCTCGCCGATTCTATCGGCGTTACGGTCGGCGATATCACGCGCTGGGAGCGCGGCGAAAGCTTCCCCGATATGTCGGTCGTTTCCAAGGCTGCGGGCGCGCTCGGCGTGTCGTCAGAGGAGCTTTTGAACGCCGGCGAGCCGACGCCTGGCGAACTCGATATTCTGGCGCGCGTCGCGGAGGGCGGCGACGCCTCGCCCGCAAGGATCGAGGATATAGCGGGCGTCGCTCCGCTTTTGCGCCCGAGCGTGCTTGAAAAGCTCGTCTCCAATTTCTCCGCGCACGGCATCGATATATCGTATGTCGTGAAGCTGGCGGAATATCTCAACGACAAAAGCGTAATAGCGCTGCTCGAGCAGTCGTCGCCCGACAAGCTCGACGAGGAGCTTCTCGGTAAATTCGTGCCGCTTCTCGACGACAGATCGAAGTCCGCGATCCTCCAGCGCATCCTCGACGGAGAGCTTGACTATCACTTCATCCGCGTGCTTCTCCCCTACGCCTCGTACTATATCGATTCGCAGGTCGAGGCCGCCGTCGTGGAGGGCGCGCTGCCGTGGGACGCGCTCGACATAATGCGCGAGGCGCTCGAGGAGCGCCAGGAACGCGAACGCGAGCTTGACAAATAACTCCGCCGGAGGATTTTTGATATGACAGCCTCGGAGCCTGTATCCGTCGTGCTTGTAGGCGCGGGCAACAGAGCCGACGTGTATTCGCGCGTATCGCTCACCCATCCCGACAAGCTCAAAATCGTCGGCGTCGTCGATCCCGATCCCGTAAGGCGCGGCATAATGGCCGAACGCTACCGCGTCCCTGACGAATTCTGCTTTGAAAGCGTCGGGGATTTCATCTCGCGTCCGAAATTCGCCGACGCCGCAATAAACGGCACGATGGACAGTCTGCACGTAAAAACTTCGATCCCGATACTGGACGCGGGATACGATCTTCTGCTCGAAAAGCCGTTCGCCGTCAACGAGGGTGAGATGAACGCGCTTCTCGACGCCGCCGCGCGCACCCGCCGCCGCGTCGTCGTCTGCCATGTGCTGCGGTACACGGATTTTTACCGCGCGATCCGCGATCATGTCGATTCGGGCATACTCGGCGATATTATCACGATCGAGATGTGCGAACACGTCAACTATCACCATCTCGCCGTATCGTATGTGCGCGGCAAATGGCGCTCGGAGGCGCTTTGCGGCGCGCCGATGCTGCTCGCGAAATCATGTCACGATATCGACATCATGCTCTGGCTTTTGCGCGGGGACGCGCCTTTGTACGTTTCAAGCTTTGGCGGCGACTACAGATTCGGCGCGGAGCGAAAGCCCGCCGGCGCGGGGACGCGCTGCCTCTGCGACTGTCCGCTCGAGGAGGAGTGCATATTCTCCTCGCGCGCGAATTATCTTGACGCGGTGCGGTGGACGCAGTACGTGTGGAAGCCGCTCGAGGGCGCGGGCGAGCCGACGTATGAGGACAAGGTGCGTTCGCTTATGACGGACAATCAGTACGGGCGCTGCGTCTGGGATTTTGACAGAGGCGGCAACGTCGACCGTCAATCCGTGATGATACGGTTCTCATCAGGCGCGCTCGGCACGTTTTCGATGATAGGCGGAAGCGCGAAATCGGAACGCAACATCCACATCGTCGGCACAAAGGGCGAGCTTAAGGGGACGTTTGAGGATTCGCGCTATGTGATCCGGACGATGTCTCCGCACACAAAAGCGGGCTTTTGCGAGCGCGCATACGATCTTTCCGTCGGCGGCGACATGATAGGCGCCTCCGGCGGCCACGGAGGCGGCGACGAGCATCTCGTACTCGATTTCGTCGACTATATACGCGGCGGCTCGCCGTCTGTTTCATGCGCGACGCTCGCCGATTCGATGATGAGCCACAAGACCGTGTTCCGCGCCGAGCAGGCGCGGCGGTCGAATTCCGTTCTGCCGATCGACCCTGCAAAGGAGGAGATACCGTAATGGAGATTTACATTCCGAGCGGCGAGAGCGAGGACGCTGCGCTTTCAAAAATCACGCATCTTGCCATATCGGCGCACGAGGACGATATCGAATTCATGGCCTACGACGGGATCCTTCGCTGCCGGCGCGATGATTCGCTCTCCTTCTGCGCGGTCGTTCTGACCGACGGCGCGGGCAGTCCGCGCGCGGGCAGGTACGCGTCATGCACGGACGCGGAGATGATAGGGATACGCCGTCTCGAGCAGATGGAGGCCGCGCGCATCGGCGGTTACGGCGCGCTCGCCATGCTCGGTTTCCCGTCCGCAAAGATAAAGGACCCCGCCGACACGGACGCTGTCGACAAGCTTGCCGATATCCTCATGCGCGCGCGTCCGCGCGTCGTTTATACGCACAATCCCGCCGACCGCCACGAAACTCATCTCGCCGCCTGTCTGCGCACCGTCGCGGCGCTCCGCCGCGTCTGCCGCGACGGCTGGCGTCCCGAGCATTTTTACGGCTGCGAGGTCTGGCGCGATTTAGACTGGCTCCCCGACGAATATAAGATAAGCTTCGACGTCGGCGGCTCGCCGGAGCTTGAAGCAGAGCTTTTGCGCGCGTTCGATTCCCAGATCGCGGGCGGGAAAGGCTACGATCTCGCCGTGATCGGGCGCAGGCGCGCCCACGCCACGTTCGGCGCATCGCACCGCGTCGACGACACCGATCGCGTAATCTATGCCGTCGACATGATGCCGCTGCTCGACGATCCGTCGCTTCCCGCCGCAGATTTCATTTGCGGCATCATCGACGAGTTCGGCCGCGGCGTCAGACGCGCCGTCGAGGCGATTGAGACGAGGGGTCAAGCTAACATTTGAAAAGGGGCGGAATGGTGTTAAGGTGATTCATGGGGGGGTTCTATCCTTTCCTTTTTGCAAACTTTAGAAAAGGTTGAAGCAAAGTTTTTCCTTCGCGGTACTTGCCTTTCCGCATCTAAAACTTTTGCAAAAGTTAAAATGAGTTAAGGGTCTCTTTGCCGGCCGGCAAAGAGGTGCGAGGGCAAAGAATTTTCCTTTGCGATTCTATCGTTTACTTTTCTTTAAACTTTATAAAGTTTTTAAATTATGTTAAGGGCCTCTTTTCGCGGAAAAGAGGCTGATTGGGCTGAGGACCCTTTCTTCAAAAGAAAGGGTCCTCCCCCAAACACCCTCTCCAAAAGAACAACGCGCTGAAGCTGTGTGCGAACAGCTCTTCGCGGGGCGGTTGCTTCGACCGACGCACTAACATCCCCTGCCATAGACTTTCAACCCCCACCTTTTTGCAAGGTGAGGTTGTTTTCTTTTTAAAGAAAATAGCCTCGCCTTCCCCCTCCTCATCTTTCAAATGACAAACTATTACAAAAAAATTAACCAAAATCACATTTACTATTGATTTCTCCATGCCGCAAGGTGTATAATACAATAGAATGTCTGTAACTTCTTGACAAAGAATGAGGAAATATATGAACGCCAGCTTGTGCTATAACTGCTTTCGCGAAAAACCGGAATCCGGAGCCTGCCCGCACTGCGGATATGATCCGGCGCGCGATGAAGGACTGTTCCCTGCGGCATTGCCCCTCGGCTCCGTTTTAAACGGACGCTACATAACGGGCCGTGTACTCGGCCAGGGCGGATTCGGCATCACATATGTGGCGCAGGAATGGAAAACAAAATCCCTCATCGCCATAAAGGAATATATGCCCGACTCTCTCGCATCGAGAACGGGCGGATGCCAGATCACCCCATATACGGGCGAACGCGCCGAGAACTTTACATACGGGAAGGACTGCTTCCTTAAGGAAGCTCAGATGCTCTCCAAATTCAACTCGCATCCGAATATAGTCCATGTCAAAAGCTATTTCGAGGAAAACGGGACGGGCTATTTCGCGATGGAATACGTCGAGGGCGTCAGCCTTCAGCGTTATATCGAGAGCAAGGGCGGAAAGATCGGCTGGCGCGAGGCGGAGAATTTCCTGTTCCCCGTCATGGACGCGCTCGACGCCGTCCATGCCGAGGGCATCATACATCGCGACGTCACGCCCGATAATATAATGATAACGTCGAATGGCAGCGTAAAGCTGATCGATTTCGGCGCGGCAAGATACAGCATCGGCGACAGAAGCTGCAGTCTCGATATCGTGCTGAAGCATGGCTTCGCGCCGAAGGAGCAGTATAAACAGCACGGCAGACAGGGGCCGTTCACCGATGTTTACGCGCTCGCGGCGACGTTCTATTACGCCGTGACGGGCAAAAAGCCGCCGGAATCGATCGAACGCATGGAGGACGACAGACTCGTCCCGCCGAGCGCATACTGCCCCGATATACCGAAAAACGTCGAGGCCGCGATCCTTCAGGGACTGAGCGTCAACGAATCGGGACGCTTCCAGCGCATGGCGGCGTTCAAGGCAGCTCTTCTCGCACCTCCCGTGCAGAATATGTCCGGCTCGCAGGGCGTGCAGCCGCCGTACACGCAGACGACGCAGACGACGCCATACGGATCGGGACAGGGCATTCTGCCGCCGTTCATTCCGCCGGTGCAGCAGCCGAAGAAAAAGATGCCGAAATGGCTCATCCCCGCGATATTGGCAGGCGTCGTTGCGATCGCGGTTCTGATCGCGGTCGGCGTCTCAAGCCTGATGCAGGACGACGAACCCTACGTGCCGTCATACAGAGACGACACGGACGGATACAACCACGGCAATGACGACGACGACACCGATAGGATCGGCGGCGTGATCATTCCGTCGGGGCCGAACGAGGGAACGGAAACGCCTGTAACAAACCCGCCCGAGACGGAACCGCCTGTAACGAATCCGCCCGAGACGGAGCCGCCGTCAAGCGGTTCGGTCGTTTATGAGGTGGGGTATTACCTCACAAATACAATTTCCGCAGGGCCGATGCATACGCTCGCGATCAAAAATGACGGCACTGTCATGGCGACGGGATGCAACGAAACGAACGAATGCGATGTGGGCGGATGGACGAACATTATCTCGGTCGCGGCCGGAGGTTATTATAACGACGATAACGGCTGTCACGCGTTTTCGGTCGGACTGCGCGAGGACGGAACGTGCGTAGCTGTAGGTGATAATGAATACGGCCAGTGCAACGTTGGGGACTGGAGCAATATAATTTCCATCGACGTAGGAAATGTGCATACGGTCGGACTCAGAAGCGACGGGACAGTTGTCGCTGTCGGCGGAGGCATTAACGGCGATCTTAATGTGGGCGGCTGGAGCGATGTTATCGCGATTTCAGCGGGATTTAACCACACGGTCGCGCTGCTCAGAGACGGAACGTGCGTCGCGGTTGGAAATAATGATTACGGCCAGTGCAACGTCGAGGATTGGCATGATATCGTACAGATCGTAGCCAGCGAAAACTTTACGCTCGGGCTTAAGCTCGACGGAACCGTCGTAGCCGTCGGAAACAACTCTAACGGTCAATGCGATGTCGGAGATTGGCGCGACATCGTGATGATCTCGGCTCATGCTTTCCATACGGTCGGACTTAAAGCTGACGGAACGGCTGTGTCAGTCGGCGATGACAGCACCAAATTCGGCAGATCCGAGGTAGACGGATCCGAATGGAGTCATCTTGTCGCTGTCTCTGCGGGGTTGCTTCATACCGTGGGAGTGCGTGAAGACGGCTCCGTCGTCGCGGTCGGCTATAATCATTACGGTCAGTGCTACGTTGAATCTTGGCGCAACATAATGACGAAGGACTAACGCCTTGACACATATACGAAAAATCATATCCGAGGGACAGAAATGAGCAGCGGAATTTGCTATAATTGCTTTCACGCTTTACCGGCCGGCGAGGACGTCTGCCGGCTCTGCGGCTATGATCCGACTCACGAGCGCGAGGAATATCCCGTCGCGCTGCCGCACGGAACAATACTGAACGGGCGGTACATTCTCGGCCGCGTACTCGGCCAGGGCGGATTCGGCATCACATACGTTGCGCAGGAATGGAAAACGGGCCAGCTTGTCGCGATAAAGGAATTTCTTCCCGACGCCGTCGCGACGCGCTCGGGACCGTTGACGGTGCTGGCGCATCCCGGGAAGCGCGGCGAGAATTTCGAGTACGGAAAAAAGTGCTTTCTCGAGGAAGCGGAGACGCTCGCACAGTTCATAGGCAATCCGAATATAGTTCGCGTACACTGCTATTTTGAGGAAAACGGCACCGCGTACTTCGTCATGGATTACGTCGAGGGCGTCAGCTTTGAAAAGTACATCGCCGACTCCGGCGGGAAGATAAGCTGGCAGGATGCAGAACGCATCCTGATCCCGATCATGGACGCGCTCGACGCCGTCCATTCAAAGGGGATCATCCACCGCGACGTTACGCCCGACAACATAATAATAACCGACGACGGCGAGGTCAAGCTGCTCGATTTCGGCGCGGCAAGATACAGCCTCGGCGACAGGAGCCGCAGTCTCGATATCGTGCTTAAGCACGGATTCGCGCCGAAGGAACAGTACACGAGACACGGGCGGCAGGGGCCGTTCACGGACGTGTACTCGGTCGCGGCGTCGTTCTACTACGCGATCACGGGCAAAAAGCCGCCGGATTCCGTCGAAAGAATGGATGAGGACGATCTTATCCCGCCGAGCAATCTCGGCATAGATATACCCGAAAACGTCGAGGACGCGATCCTCAAGGGTCTGAGCGTCCAGCCCGCGGAAAGATTCAGCCGCATGACGGATTTCCACGCGGCGCTGACGGGCGAAAGACCGCCCGAGACGCCCGAGACGGTTACCCCGCCGCCGATGATGGTGGATCCGCCGCCGGAGACGCAGCGCAAGCTGAAACAGCAGGAGGCGGCGCCTCTGCCGGAGCCGCCGACGCACAAGCTGCCGCGCGTAAAGACGCAGCCTGAACAGCAGCAGGAACAGCAGCCGGAGCCGCAGAAGGAAGAGATTACGCCGACGGTCGCGGGATATGAGGGCGGCGACGGGCATACGGTACTCGTCCGCGCGCGCGAATTCGGATTCGATCAGGAAGATAAACCCGCAGAAACGGAAAAATTCGCAGAAGCGGAAAAGGCTGCGGAATCTAAAAAGGCCGCAGAGGCTAAAAAGGCCGCAGAAGCTAAAAAGGCTGCGGAAGCCAAAAAGGCCGCAGAGGCTAAAAAAGCCGCAGAAGCTAAAAAGGCCGCGGAGGCTAAAAAGGCCGCAGAAGCTAAAAAAGCCGCAGAGGCTAAAAAAGCCGCAAAAGCGGAAAAGGCCGCAAGCGCCGAAAAGCCGCGCAAAAAGGGCAAAGCCACGTTGATAATTATACTCGCGGCGGCGCTTCTCGTATGCGGGATCACGGTCGCTGCCGTCGTCGTCGCAATGACGCGCGGCGGTGCGCAGACCGGCGATGAAACCGACGGCAATACGGCCGCCGGCACGGATGCGCCCGAGACAGTTATCGTGCCGGACGGACTTCTTATGAGGCTTACGTTCGATGACGCGGAGAGCGGTCTTTCATACGACGGCGTTTCGGTCAAGACCGTAAACGGTACGCCGACATTCGCAGCCGACGGCGTGAAGAACGGCGCGCTTGACTTCGTCCGAACCCCCAATAACCGGTTCTGGCTCGAGATCAGCAAGGCCGACGGCTCGCCGCTTATGTCGGGACTCGATTCGTTCACTGTGTCGTACTGGGCTAAGACAACTCCCGCGGCAGCGTCGAAATGGGAATTTTTCGCGGGTCCGCGCGTCGGCGGCGGAATGGACGCCGAGGTCCTCGTCCCCATATATGAACATGAGCGCTATATAGGCATATTGGAAACCGAAACGACGGTAAACGCCGAATACTACAACTGCGAGTATTCAGACTTTCAGCGCCGTTATACGTGGATGGTGAACACCGTTACGAAATTCGGACGCGAACCCGAATGGCACCATGTCGCGTTCTCGTTCAACAGCAAGACGAACAGACTTAAATTCTATTTTAACGGGGTACTCCAGTGGAATATGGAGGTGACCGACGCGAACCATACGATGCACGATATCTTAGGCGACAACAGCGTCGTGTTTATCGGATACGCGCCGTGGGAAAGCGGCGAATATTTCACGGGTCAGCTCGACGAGTACCGAATCTACGGAAGGGCGCTCATCGATACCGAGGTAATAAGGCTCGCCGATCAGTCGCAGATATGATGTCGATCGCAAATCATACAGCTTGAGGGATGTCGTATGAACGAGAAACTGATTTGTTATAACTGCTTTCGCGAAAAGGCGGAGGAGGGCGGCGCCTGCCCGTACTGCGGCTACGATCCGTCGGGGGCGGCGGAGGAATATCCGCTCGCGCTTCCGCACGGCTCCGTTTTGAACGGACGCTACATACTCGGCCGCGTACTCGGTCAGGGCGGCTTCGGCATAACGTATGTGGCCAAGGACTACAAGACGGACGGCATAATGGCGGTCAAGGAGTATCTCCCCGACGAATTCGCGACGCGGACGGGGACTCACGAGGTGACGTCCTACGTCGGCGAACGCAGAGATAATTTCGAGTACGGGAAGGAATGCTTCCTAAAGGAAGCGGAAACGCTCGCAAAATTCATCGGCAACGACAATATCGTCCGCATACACAGCTATTTCGAGGAAAACGGCACCGCGTATTTCGTCATGGATTACGTCGAGGGCGAGAGCTTCCAGAAATACATTCGCGATCACGGCGGAAAGATCGGATGGCGGGACGCGGAACGCGTTCTTCTGCCGATAATGGACGCGCTCGACGCCGTCCACGCCGAGGGGATCATCCACCGCGACGTCACGCCGGACAACATTTTCATCACAAAGAGCGGCGGCGTCAAGCTGCTCGATTTCGGCGCGGCGAGATACAGCCTCGGCGATAAGAGCTGCAGTCTCGACATCGTACTCAAGCACGGATTCGCTCCGAAGGAGCAGTATTCAAGGCACGGAAAGCAGGGGCCGTACACGGACGTGTACTCGCTCGCCGCAAGCTATTATTACGCGATAACGGGAGTGAAGCCGCCGGAATCGATCGAGAGGATGGATAACGACAAGCTCGTCCCGCCGAGCGGACTCGGAGTCGAAATACCGCCCGCAAAGGAAGCGGCGCTGCTTCAGGGACTGAACGTCAATGTGAGCGGCAGATTCGCCACGATGGGGGCGTTCCGCAGGGCGCTCGATATGCCCGCGCCGTCGAACGGAGCGGGACAGCGGATCGGTCAGACGTCGGGACAGGCGGCAAATCAAACGCCGCCCGCGCAGATAAATCCGACGTCGGGACAGCAGATGAACCCGCAAATAAATCAGATGAATCAGATGAATCAGCAGCAGCCGATGAATCAGATGAATCAGCAGCAGCAGATGAATCAAATGAATCAAATGAATCAGCAGCAGCCGATGAATCAGATGAATCAGATGATGTGGCAGAACAATATGCCGCGTCCGCAGATGCTGAACAGCACCGAAAAGGTGATACTTGTCGTCGCGTGCGCCGCGGCCGCGCTTTTGATGCTCGGATTCTTCATATTCCTCATCAGCTTCGCGCTGAAAACGGCGGCGCCGAATTTGACGCTGCCGGACGCGGCGGACGATGCGCCCGCCATATATGCGGAGGCTGACGCGGCGCGGGACGCGCCGCTGTATGCGGCCGTCACGGAGCGGGGCGAGCCGTTATGAGCAACAGGACATTTTTCTACAAGGCGCGGCAGGACGCGTCGCTGATAACATGGCGCGACGTGTTCTCCGAATGCAGGGTGAAGCATTCGCGCACCGATTTCGATTACGCGCTTTTGGCAGGCACGTCGCTCGACACCGCGTCGGAGGAGACGATGCTGCAAAAATGGCGCAAGCCGTGGCTGTTTTACCCGATGCTGAAGGGCGGAATCGTTCTTGTCCTTCTCATCTACGCCATATTCCTTATCTCGATATTCGCGATCGACGGCCAGCTTTTGGCGCTGCTTTACATGGCGTCGATAATCCCGCCGCTCGTTATGCCGATCATACTGCTCGTGTTCTTCTGGGAACTCAATATCCCGCGCAACATCTCGATATTTGAGGTGTTCGGGATGTTCATCCTCGGCGCGCTCATCTCGCTGGCGATGACGGCGATCATGATGCTCGTCGTGCCGGATGAGCTGCCGGCGAGCTTCGCTCCGCTCAGGGAAGAACCGGCGAAATTGATCGCGGCGATCATCCTGATCGCGATCTTCAAGCAGAAGCGCCGCATCTACGGCATTACGGGACTCGTGATCGGAGCCGCCGTCGGCGCGGGCTTCGGCGCGTTCGAGTCGGTGCAGTACGCGATCGCGATGCCGACGATCGACAGCATGATAACGAATCAGATAATGAGAGGAGTTTTCGCCCTCGGCGGACATACGCTTTACTGCGCTCCGTATGCGGCGGCGATAGCGCTTAACATGAAAAACAACAAATTCGGTCTCGAGAGCTTCTTCAATATCCCGTTCATATTGACCTTCGCGGCGTCGAACGCGCTCCATTTTCTCTGGAACACGCCGCTGTTCGACGATTTTACGCTTGAGCTGTTCAAATATACGGGGATCATCGTCATACTGTGGATCATTACGCTCTGGATCACGCGGATGTGCCTGCACCAGATCGCCACAGTCGGCGCGCCGCCGGTAACGCCTATGGCATATACGCCGCCGACGCCGGCGCAGCCCGTATATTATGCGTCGTCGCGCGCGTCGTCGCCGAGGGGAAAGAACATAAGCGTCAGATGCGTCATGGGCGGCATCCAGTCCACGGCGTTCACGACCTCGACGGGCAAGGCGATCATGATCGGCCGAGACGACGAATGCGACGTAAAATTCCCGCCGGAGGCTGCCGGCGTCAGCCGTCACCATTGCAGCATCCAGTATAATTACGGCACATGGACCGTAAAGGATCTGAACTCCACATACGGCACGATGCTGAACGGCACGTACAAGGTTAAACCGGGCGCGGAGCTTAAGATACATTCCGGCGACAGGATATTCGTCGGCGGCCCCGCAAACGTGATCGAGGTAACGATCACATAATAACGCTATCTCTGAAAAAATATATAAAACACAATTCAGGAGGAACATCATGGCACTCACAAAATGCGCAAACGATCATCTCTACGACTCGGATCTTTATCCGTCCTGCCCCTACTGCAACGGAGGCGGAAACGCGATCTCATTTGACGGCCCGGGCAAAACGACTCCCCTCGGCAATATGGGCGGCGGCTCGCCCGATCCGATCGGACAGCCTGCTCCGGACGCATTCGCAAGCGTAGAACCCGGCGCGACCGTCGCTCCGGCCGGATACAGAAAGCGTCAGGACGACGACAACAAGACCGTCAGCGTATCCCGCAAAAAGACGAACCTCGAACCCGTTACGGGATGGCTCGTCTGCATCGACGGCCCCGACAAGGGCAGAGATTATCATCTCTACGATAAGCAGAACACGGTCGGACGCGGAGAGGGCATGGACATCCGCATCGAGGGCGATAAGACGATATCCCGCGACCGCCACGCGCGCATCGCGTATGATTCGCGCCACAACAATTTCACGCTTATCCCCGCCGACAGCACGAACAACATCTACGTAAACGACGAACCCGTCTATATCCCGAGAAAGCTCGACGCGTATGACTGCGTCGAATTCGGCGAGAGCAAATTCGTATTCGTTCCGCTCTGCTGCCCGAGATTCACATGGGCGGACGGCCTTGTGCCTGCGCCGAAAGAGGAGTAAAACGATATGTGGCCATTCTCCCATAAGGAACCGGCAGAGGATACGGCGCCGAACACGCCGACGCCTCGGCTCCTGAGCTATCAGGCCGCAAATCTTCAGGGGATCGGCGCGCGCGCAAGACAGGAGGATTCGTTTCTGATCGTAAACGCGCTCGACGTGACCGAAATGAAGAATAAGGGTCTCTTCGCCGTCGTCGCGGACGGAATGGGAGGCATGAAGGACGGTAAGATCGCAAGCGAGACCGCGATTTCATGTCTGCGCGGAGAATTTGCCGAGTTCGACCGCGACGGCGATATAGCGGAACAGCTCCGCCGCGCCGTCGTAAAGGCGAGCGCGCAGGTGCTTTCCCGTCTCGGCGGAGACGGCGGCAGCACCGTCGTCGCGTGCATCATATTCCGCGAACGGCTCTATTTCGCCAGCGTCGGGGACAGCTTCATTTTGTTGAAGCGCGAGGGACACTTGTACCGCCTCAACCGCGAGCATACATACAGAAACCAGCTCTACCTCGAAGCGATCCGCGACGGAAGCATGGACCCCGAGCCGGCCGAGAGCAATCCCGAAAAGGCCGCGCTGACGCAGTTTTTGGGGATGGACGGGATGAATGAGGTCGATTATCTCCGTTCGCCGTTCCCGCTCCGCGAGAACGATGCGCTCCTGATCTGCTCGGACGGCGTCGGCGGCGTTCTGACCGACGGCCAGATGCTCGATTATCTCGGGCGCGCGACGCCGACGGAGGCGTGCGCCGCCATCGACGAGGAGATCAGACGTCAGGGCAGGAAGCATCAGGACAACTACACGGCGCTGTGTATATACTGCGGCTATTGATCCACTTTAAATTAACGGAAAGCAGGAAAAAGAAAATGAAAAAAAGAACAGTATGCGCGATACTTATCGCGATGATACTCGCGCTGGCTTTATCCGGATGCGCGTCGACGGGGAAGAGCGGCAACAATATCGCGGCTGAATCGAGAAACGGCGTTGCGAGAGTTTTGGCTATTTATGACGATTGCGATGTTTATAAATATGATGTGGCCTCGGACGATCTGTCGTATTACGGCACGGGCTACATGACGTCGACAGGCACCGCGTTCGGCGTCGGCAATACGGGCGGCGAGACAGACGTGTTCGTTACGAACAGACACGTAATTGAAAGAGACACCGCGTCATTGCAGGAGATCAACGGCGAATACTACGTGTTCCAAGGACGCGTAACGAGCATCTATCTGCTCAAGGACGATTTCGCAATGGATTCCAACGGCGAGCTTGACAAGAGCCGCGCGATCCCGTGCCGCGTGCTTTACGAGGCGGATGAGGACGAGGCCGACCTCGCCGTTCTGAGAGCGGCGGAGCCGATGGAGGGCAGAGTCGCACTCCCGCTTCTCCCCGAGGACGAGGAGATCGAATCGGGCGACACCGTATACGCGCTCGGATTCCCAGGAACGACAGACGATGCGACGCTCGGCAATTTCTCCGGCAAGGAGTATGCGGCAAGCGTTGAAAAGGTAACGGTCACAAGCGGTATCGTGTCGCTTCATACGACGGTAGCGGCCGACGATACCGACGTCAGAGTTATCCAGCATACGGCGACGATCAACCACGGCAACTCGGGCGGACCGCTTATAGACGAAAAAGGCAGAGTCGTCGGCGTCAATACTTGGACAATGAGTCCCGATTCGTCGTCGGGCGACTCCAAGACTCAGTATTCGATAGAAATTGAGTATGTTTTGGACATTCTTGAAGATCTGAAGATCGATGTCAAACCCACAACCAGCACATTCAATATCAGCACGGCCGCGATCGTCCTCATCGGCGTTCTTGTCGTCGTCGTTATAGGCGTTGTCGTAGTGCTGCTTATAAAGAAGGGCCAGACGCCGGCTCAGACGCCGGCAGCAGGTCCCGCAGCCGTCGGCGCGGGTGTGCCGTCGCCGGCACAGACGCCGTCGGTGCGTTCGCTGTCCGAACAGCACGGCGGCATGAGAGTCGCGATCACGGGCGCGCAGCTTTTGATCGGACGCGACAAGGCGACGTGCCAGATCGTGTTCCGCGACGGCACCCCGGGCGTCAGCACGCGTCACTGCTCCGTAAGCTATGACCGCGCGACGGGCGAATTCGTGCTTACCGATCTGCGCTCCACATACGGAACGTATCTCGTGAACGGCACAAAGCTCGTGGCGGGCATGGCGTACAGACTTAAATCCGGCGACAGCTTCTATCTCGGCGACCGCGCCAACATGATGCGTGTCGAGCTTTCGTAATGCCTATGATATTAGACGTATTTTACTACACAAACGCCGGCGACAGAGAGCAGAATGAGGATTCGGTCGCGTGCAGGCTCCGCGACGGCTCCGGTATATTCGTCGTCGCCGACGGACTCGGCGGCCATCAGCTCGGAGAGGTTGCGTCGTCCTGCGTCGCGGAAACGCTTGCGTCCGAATGGGAACGCGAGACTGAATGCGGCGACCGCGCGGAATGGCTGCGCGATAAGATCGCGCTTGCGAATACCGAGGTCATGAAGCTCCAGACGGAGCGCCGCGCCACGATGAAAAGCACCGTCGTCGTCCTCGCCGTTGACGGCGATCGCGCGACATGGGCCAACGTGGGCGATTCGCGCCTCTACTATCTGCGCGACGGCGCTATACTGAGCGTCACGGACGATCATTCCGTCGCGTACAAGAAGTATCAGGCGGGCGAGATAACGCGCCATCAGATCGGACAGGACGAGGATCAGTCGTATCTTCTGCGCACGCTCGGCGGCGCTGACCGCAATCAGCCCGATATCGGCGGCTCGCCGGAGCCGCTTATGTCCGGCGACGCGTTTCTGCTCTGCTCCGACGGCGTTTGGGAATACCTGTTCGACGACGAAGTGCCGCTCGATCTGTTGAAATCGATCGACGCGCGCGACTGGGCGGAGCATCTGCTGCTCCGCGTGATCTCGCGCATCGGACGCGGAAACGACAATCTTTCGCTAATGACCGTCATCGTCAGATGACGGACTGTGGGAGGACGGATCAATGAACAAAAAAACAGCGTTTATCGTCGTGTCGATAATGCTCGCGATCTGCATCGCGATGCCGGCGTTCGCCGCCGGCGACGGCATAACCGCCGACGGAATCAACGCGGGCGTCAAATTAGTTTCCGCATACGGCGAGGGCGCCGACATCTACACATTCGCGGATGCGAGCGCTGTCGGCGGCGTTACGTTCGAGAGCGCGTCGATAATATCCGGCAAATCGGGCGCGTCGTCGCCTCTTACGACGGTCGGGGAAAGCGATACGCCGGCGGCGTATCTGATCCTTATCGATACGTCGGCGACAATGGCGGGCGTGAAGCGCAGCGCCGAGACGTTCGCGGAGGAGCTGGCGAAAGACTCCGAGGACGCGGTCTTTGCCGTCGCGACGTGCGCGAACGGACTAAAGATCGAGGCCGAGGGCCTCGTCGGGAAAAAGGCTGTCTCGAACGCGGTAAAGAATGTCAAATATGAGGAATCCGCCGTGGGCGTATTCGGCGGCATCGTCGAGGCATACGAGTATCTGCGAGGCGTCGAGAGGGACGGCGAGGCCGTCAATCTCGTCATAATCTCGGACGGCCGCGTGCCGACGATAGATAAAAGCGCGAAAAGCGCGCTCGAGGATGCGATCGCATCGCATCCCGACGTGATCGCGCATACGCTCTGCGTTGGCGCTGAATGGGGCGGCGACGCGTTCAAGGCGCTCGACGACGTGAACGGCATGAGGATGTTCATCAATGCTGAGATGACGGCGGCCAAGGCAGGCCATGATCTTGCGCAGTACGTGAACGGACTTTACGCAGCCTGCTTCAAGGGCGCGGGCGAGTTGACAGGCACGAAGTCGGTGCAGCTCGAATTCGCGGGCAAGGACGGGGACGGCGGCGATGTGACGCTCAAAACGTCTGTTTTGAGCGGCGTTCCGATGCTGATCACATCGCGTCCGATCGATACGGAATCGGAGGGCTCCGATACAGCCGATACGGCTGATCCGATCGATACGGTCGACACCGAGGAACCCGACAGCACCGAGGAACCTGCGGCGACGGATGAACCCGCGACCGACGAACCCGCGACGGATGCGCCGGACACTGACGGCGGACGCGAGACCGAGATCGGCACAGACGCCGGTACAGACGCCGGCACCGACGGCTTCACGGCGGAGGCGGAGACCGACGCCGAGACGGGCGGATCGGAGAGCTTTTTCTCGAAGTTCTTCGGCGATAAAGTGCTTATATGGGTGATCGTCGGCGTCGTTGCCGTGCTGCTCATAATCGCCGTGATCGCGGTTGCGAGAGCTGGCAAAAAGAATAAAAAGCGCGCCGGAGGCGCGGCTGCCGCGGGCAAGGGCATCTATATGAAGCTCGACGTGATCGCGGGCAGCTATGCGGGACCGAGGACGCTTTATCTTGACGAAGAACTCACGATCGGAAGCAAGCCGAAGTGCGACATCGTATGGAAGAATCCCGACGTTGCGCCCGTACACGCGCGCATATTCGTAAAGGATCAGATCGTCTACATCGAGGATTTCGGCACGCCGGACGGGACGAGGCTTGGCGGTATGCGCATTTACGCGCCGAACCGTCTGCGCAGCGGCGACGAGATTTCGATGGGTTCTGTGGCGTTCAGACTCAGATTCTGAAAAAATTCTATACAAAATCCGCCTCCGAGACGCGTCTTCGGGGGCGGATTTTCGTTTATTTTTGATTTTTCCCGTACCGTTCGAGGAACGAATGAAGCTCGCCGTCCGTTTTATATGCGGGGAACGTATCGAGGCTGACGGCGTGGATGCTGTTGAAAACGCTCGTCTCGACGACGGGATTGTCTTTTTTCAGCTCCGATAAGAGCCGTTTTACGAGCATCCGCTTTGAATCGCCGACGCCGTCGCCGTTTTTCTCAGTGAAACGGCAGGCGCATCTGATAAAATCGAGGCCGCAGTACCGCGCCCATTCGATGATATCGTCCTCACGGACGCAGTAGAGGGGGCGGATCAGCTCCATTCCGGCGAAATTTTGGCTGTGCAGCTTCGGGATCATCGCTTGCAGCTGAGAGCCGTACAGCATCCCGAGCATCGTGGTCTCGATCACGTCGTTGAAGTGATGGCCGAGCGCGATCTTATTGCAGCCGAGGCGCTGCGCCTCGGCGTACAGATGGCCGCGCCGCATCCGCGCGCACAGATAACAGGGCGATTTATCCTGACTGTTCGCGACGTCGAAGACGTCGGTCTCGAACACCGTGATCGGCAGATTCATCGTTTTGGCGTTGTCCTCGATCTTTTGGCGGTTGGCGGGGCTGTAGCCCGGGTCCATGACGAGGCAGACGACGTCGAATTTCACCTCGCTGATCCTTTGCAGCATCAAAAGCAGCTTCGCCATCAGCATCGAATCCTTGCCGCCCGATATGCAGGCCGCGATCGCATCGCCCTCGCTTATAAGCTCGTAGCGCTTGACGGCGGCGATGAACGGATTCCAAATTTCATGCCGGAACTGTTTTGTTATGCTTCTTTCTATCGCCTGATACGGCAAAAGCTCGCCCTTCATGATTCCCTCGCTTTGCGCAGTCCCGCGATCGCGCATACGACCTCGCCTGCGATTATGAGGCCGACCGCGGACGGAACGAACGCGTTGCTGCCCGGGGCGTGACGGCCGTGGGCGTCGTCGTCGACGGCGGCCTTTATCGGCGGCTCCTTTGAATAGACGACGCGGAGACGGCGGACGCCGCGCAGCTTAAGCTCATGGCGCATGACGCGCGCGAGCGGACATACGGACGTTTCGTAAATATCCGCGACTGTAAACGACGTGGGATCGAGCTTGTTTCCGGCGCCCATCGAGCTTATGATGGGGACGCCGGCCCTGTCCGCGTTCACGGCTAATTCGATTTTCCCCGACACCGTATCGATGGCGTCGACGATGTAGTCGTACTCGGAAAAGTCGAATTCCCCCGACGTTTCGGGCGTGTAGAACGTCTTATACGTGCGGATCCTGACGTCGGGATTTATATCGCGGATACGGTCGGCGGCAGCGTCGACCTTATATTGGCCGATCGTTTTGTGCGTCGCGATGATCTGGCGGTTGAGATTCGATTCGCAGACGACATCGTTGTCGATAAGATCGACGGCGCCGATTCCGGAGCGGACGAGAGCCTCGACCGCGTAGCCGCCGACGCCGCCTATGCCGAAAACGGCGACGCGCGCCGCCGCAAGGCGCGCCATCGCCTCGCTGCCGAACATTATTTCAGTGCGTGAAAATTGCTCTTTGTACACGGTTCGTCCCCGATCGAGATGGGATTTATACTGAAATATTATACGATGGGGGCGGATGTTTGTCAAGGCGCGGATAAAATAATGCTTGACATGGGGGAGAGATATGTGATTTGTATGGCGGAAAAGGAAATAAAAGAATACCGCGCTGACGCTGAGTGCGAATAGTTCTTCGCGGTATGGTTATTCTTTCGCCTGAGTGCCATCAACGCGCGAACAACTTTGATATCCACGAAAAACAATGCGCTCACTTTGTTCGACGCAGTTTTCTTTAAAATGAGTTTATACAAAATTTGCCAATCTTCCCCTCTATCGACGCACCTCACCCCTGTGCCGTAGGCTTCCCAGCCTCACCTGCGCGCACCGAACTCGTGCGATGTCCGACGCTGCCAGCGTCAGATTTACTGCGCCATTTCAGGCGGCGCAGTCAAATAAGTCCGCGTGGGAGCTGTTAGCAAAAAATAAAATCGCGTTTGCCCTGACATAAACACTCACGGATGCACAAAACTGCGTGCCAACCGGTGCGAGCCGTCTCGTATCTCTTTGTGAATCGGAGCTGTTCGCACGACACGAGCGAAATCTGACGATGTCAGTAAACGATTAACCAAGACAGAATCGCCTCGCTCTCGACCCGACGCGCGGAGGCACGATCGCGCTTACTAAATTTAAATCGCGGTTTACGCCCCAACCCCTTCTTTCCGCAGACTGGAGCCGAATTGACGCCACACGGGAGCCTCTTTCGGGATCGTTAAGGGCCTCTTTCTTGCGAGAAAGAGGCCCTTAACATAATTTAAAAACTTTGAAAAAGTTTGTGAAAAGTAAAAGATAGGATTGCAAAGGTTCATCCTTTGCGCGTGCGTCTCTTTGCCGGCCAGCAAAGAGACCCTTAACACTTTTCTTAACTTTTGCAAAACTTTTATATAAACAGCATCGTGAATCGCCAAGGAATCTCTTTTCCCAACTTTTACAAAAGTTACAACCGTGGGGCAAGGGGAGCGCAACTCCCCCTTTTCCCCAAAAAGACTCGCTTTATCCGCACCGCAGGCCAAAACAAATTATTTCTCACGCTGCGGACTCGCCACGATTTTCCCCGCGCGGCGGTGTATGATGACCGTACAGACAAAGCGAAAGGACAAAAACCATGATCATTACCGAAATTGATACGGCGCGTCGGGGACGCGCCGTCGTCGACATCCCCGTCGGCGATATCGCGCCGAATCCGCGCCAGCCGCGCCGCGATTTTGATCGCGATCAGCTGCGCACGCTTCGCGACAGCATCATCCGCTACGGCATTCTCCAGCCCATCTCCGTGCGCGCGTCCGCGTCCGGCGGCGCTCCATACGAAATCGTCGCTGGCGAGCGGCGCTACCGCGCCGCGTGCGACGCGGGCTTCATCTCGATCCCCGCGATCGTGATAGACACAGACGAGGAACAATCGGCGGAGCTTGCGATTATCGAAAACTTACAGCGACAGGACTTGAACATCTTTGAACAGGCTGACGCAATCGCATCCCTCATCTCGATTTACGACATAACGCAGGAGGAGGCGGCGGAAAAGCTGTCGGTGAGTCAATCCTACATCGCGAACAAGCTGCGGCTTCTGCGCTTCTCCGACGCGGAACGCGGACTCATGCTCGAACATTCCCTCACCGAGCGGCACGCGCGGGCGCTGTTGCGCATACGCGGCGAGGCCGACAGGCTCGCCGCGCTGCGCCATGTGATCGCATACGCGCTGAACGTATCCGCGACTGAGCGATATGTAGACGGTTTGTTATCGAAATCGGCGTCGAGCGCAAAGCCGCGCGTTAAATATGCGATCAAGGACCTGCGCCTGTTCTACAACTCCGTCGAGCGCGCCGCCGACATAATCCGCGGAGCAGGCGTTCCCGTTCTGATCGATCGCGACGAATCCTCGGCTGGCAAAGTAAAGATGACGATCGAGATCGGATAGCGTCGATTGTTTCACGTTAAACATTCGCGCGCCAATGTTTCACGTTAAACGTCTTGACATCTCCGCGAGATATGCTATAATATGTATATCAACGCTCGCGGAGGACAACATGGCTTACATTATCACTTTTGCAAATCAGAAGGGCGGCGTCGGCAAAACGACCTCAGCCGTCAACGTATCCGCCGCGATCGCCGCGCGCGGCAAGCGCGTGCTGCTCATCGATATGGACCCGCAGGGAAATACGACGAGCGGCGTCGGTATCGGAAAGCGCGAACTGAGACATACTATGTATGAAGCGCTGCTCGGTCAGTGCGAGGCTCGCGAGGCCGTGATCGAGACGAAGTACGAGAATCTTTCCGTGCTTCCCGCAAATATCAATCTCGCCGCCGCCGAATTCGATCTCGTCGATATGCCGGAGCGCCAGTCGCGGCTGACCCGCGCGCTCTCTCCGATCGCGAACGATTACGACGTCGTCATCATCGACTGCCCGCCCTCGCTCGGGATATTGACGATCAACTCCCTGACCGCATCTAACGGCGTCATAATCCCGATGCAGTGCGAATATTACGCGCTCGAGGGGCTGTCACAGCTGATGCTCACGATCCGCAAGATCAAGCAGCTCTACAACAGACGGCTCGAGATCACCGGCATCCTGCTCACAATGTACAATCCGAGGCTGAATCTCACGATGCAGGTCGTCGGCGAGCTGAAAAAATACTATTCGGACAAGCTGTTCCGGACGCCGATCCCGCGAAACGTGAAATTGAGCGAGGCGCCGAGCTACGGAATGCCGATCATGTACCACGATAAAAACTCGAAGGGATCGCAGTGCTACTTCGACGTCGCGGATGAAATCCTCGCGCGCATCTGACGCGCGGGTCGCTATATATGTCGCTATATATAATATGTAAGATTTACGCGGGAAAGCCTCGAAAGGGGGTGCCGGGGGAGGGCTTTTTCGCAAATATCCCCCGGTCATGATTTGAAAAGAGAACCTCTCGGGCGCGGTCTTGACGAAATTTTCATCGACAACACATCCGGCAGCGATCTTTTATCCGCCGATCGCGTTTACAAGCTGCCGATATCGTCCGTCGAGCCGAGGACTGATCAGCCGCGCAAAACATTTGACGAAGAATCGCTGCGCCAGCTTTCGGAATCGATCTCGGCGCACGGAGTGCTTCAACCGATCCTCGTATCCGAAACAGCGCCGGACGCATACGTCATAATCGCCGGCGAACGCAGATGGCGCGCGGCGCGCCTTGCGGGGCTTTCCGAGATTCCCGCGATCGTGCTTGACGCCGATGAAATGTCGACGGCGGAGATATCGCTTGTGGAAAATGTGCAGCGTGAGGATTTAAACGCATATGAAGAAGCGGAAGCGTATGCGGCGCTCATTGATCGGTTCGGTCTCACGCAGGAGGAATTGTCGTCGAGGATAGGAAAATCGCGTTCGTCGGTTGCAAATTCGCTGCGGCTGCTCGATCTTCCGCCTTCGGTGGTGCCGTTTCTGCGGTCTGGGGAGATCACGGCGGGACACGCGCGCGCGCTTCTCTCTCTGTCGGATCGCCTCAACATCCCGATTTTAGCCGATCGCATAATCGGCGAGGGGATGTCGGTGCGCACGGCTGAAACTGCGGCGAAATCGATGAACAGAGCGTCGGCGCGCGATGCTAACGCCGAACAGGACATGAACGCGTCCGATTCCCGCGTCGATGTGGATTATGTGCGCGTCCTCGAGGACAAAGCGCGCGAGGCGCTCGGCAGGCCCGTTTTGATCAAATCGCGCGGCAAACAAAAGTATATCTCCCTCGGCTACGAGGACAACAAGGACCTCGAATCGCTTCTCCGCTTCCTCTGCGGCGACGCAATTGATAATATTTAATAATACGGGGCGCTGCCCCGCACCCCGCTTAGGGGGACTTTTACAAAAGTCCCCCTAAGAACCCCTCAAAACTTTTATGACATGGGTTAATTGGCAAGTGTGTTCATCTCTGCATCGCGCGTTCGAGCGGGGAAAAAGTATCAGCGCGGGGTGCGGACACCTCTATCACAGATATTATTTAAACAATCGCACTGTGTGGAGAATGCCGCAGATCATACATTTTCATCATTTTCATTTATAGGAGAACGTTATGCTTGACATAAAATTTGTGCGGGAAAATCCCGACGTTGTAAAACAGAACATCAAAAACAAATTTCAGGATGAAAAGCTGCCGCTCGTGGACGAGGTGATCGCGCTCGACAGCGAGCGCCGCGCCCACATCGGCGCGCGCGAGCAATTGCAGGCTGATCGCAACCGCATATCGAAACAGATCGGCGCGCTTATGGGACAGGGCAAGCGCGAGGAAGCGGAGGAAGCGAAAAAGCAGGTCGCGGCATTCGCTGCAAAGCTTGAGGAAGAATCAAAGCTGGCGGACGAAGCCGAGGAAAAAATGACGGCGATTTTGATGCGTCTGCCGAACATAATCGACAAATCGGTGCCGATCGGCCGCGACGATAGCGAAAACGTCGAGGTTGAGCGCTTCGGCGAGCCTGTCGTACCGGATTTCGAGGTACCGTATCACACCGACATCATGGAATCGTTCTGCGGCATCGATCTGGACGCCGCGCACCGCGTCGCGGGCAACGGATTTTATTATCTGATGGGCGACATCGCTCGGCTTCATTCGTCCGTTTTGACGTATGCGCGCGAATTCATGATCAAGAAGGGCTTCACGTACTGCGTGCCGCCGTTCATGATCCGCGGCCGCGTCGTTTCCGGCGTCATGAGCTTTGCCGAGATGGACGCGATGATGTACAAGATCGAAGGCGAGGACCTTTATCTGATCGGGACGAGCGAGCATTCAATGATAGGCCGTTTCATCGATCAGATCGTGCCGGAAGCGGAGCTTCCGTACACGCTGACGAGCTATTCGCCGTGCTTCCGCAAGGAGAAGGGCGCGCACGGACTCGAGGAGCGCGGCGTTTACCGCATCCACCAGTTCGAGAAGCAGGAGATGATCGTCGTCTGCAAGCCGGAGGAATCGATGGAGTGGTACGAGCGGATGTGGAGATATTCGGTCGAGCTGTTCCGCTCGATGGATATTCCCGTGCGCCAGCTCGAGTGCTGCTCGGGCGATCTTGCCGATCTTAAGGTGAAATCGTGCGATATCGAGGCATGGAGTCCGCGTCAGCGAAAGTATTTCGAGGTTTGCTCCTGCTCGAATTTAGGCGACGCGCAGGCAAGGCGGCTCAAGATCCGCGTCAAGGGCGCGGACGGCAAGACGTATCTGCCGCATACGCTGAACAATACGGTCGCGGCTCCGCCGCGTATGCTGATCGCGCTTTTGGAGAACAATCTGCGCGCAGACGGCAGCGTCGCGATCCCTGAACCGCTTCGCAAGTATATGGATTGTGATGCGATATATCCGAAGAAGTAACATTTATTCTTAATGAAAGGACGTTTTCTCACAATGCTCGCGCTGTATAACAATTTTGAGCTGTATAATCCGTTCATCTCGGTGAAGCTCATCGTATGGGCGATGTTCATCGGGTTTGTGCTGGCGGCGCTTATGGCGGTCTACAATAAGCGCGTTATCGGCGGCTTTGTGAAGGACGTTCTGGCGCAGGGTTGTCTTTCGGAGAAGGATGCGAAAACGCTCGTCGATCTCGGCTACGGGAAGGATTGGGTTATCAAAAACGCACTCCGCTCCGACACTGTGCTGCGCCGCTATGTGACGCGCGTCCGCGACGAGGACGAGCTTCCCGTCGATACGCGCGGCTGGAAGAACCGCCGCGAGGACATCGATTTTTCTTACGCGCGGTTCTACATCCCCGAGGAAAAGAAATACGGCGCCGAGGTTCGATATGCGAGGCGCGGGACCGATCTTATCGCGCTCGGGACCTGCGTTCTCATCTTCGCAGTCGCGGCGTTCGCCGCTCTCGTCGTGATCCCCGAGCTTATAACGCTCGTGGACAATTTCATCACGCTTCTTTCAACGGGCAGATAACGCCCAAAGGAGAATCCCATATAATGGCAATCAAGAATTCGAGATTCAAACCTATTATAGTGCTGCTCATCATCATCGTCGCGGCGGCAGCCGCCGTCGGCGTTGTGATCGGCGCGCTCTACGCCTACGGCGTGCGTTATATCCGCGTCCCGTCCGCGACAGAATCCGGCGGCGTCGACAAATTTTTCGGCATTGTCGACAAATCTGGCAAGCCGTACCGCGGCCAGCTCGTCTATGCAAACGGCATGACGGCGACGGTGGACGCAAAGACGGGGCGCATATCATATTCAAACGGCGACGTCTATGACGGCGGTCTATCCGATCTTCAGCGCGACGGATACGGAGTGCTTCATCTTGCCAACGGCGACGTCTACGAGGGTCAGTTCGAGGCTGGCGTCATTTCGGGGCAGGGGAAATATTCCTATGCGAACGGCGACGTCTACGAGGGCGGATTCCGCGCCGGCGAGAAGAGCGGGACGGGCAAATATACATGGGCGGACGGGAGCGTCTATGAGGGCGGCTTTGCGTCCGACCGCAAAAACGGACACGGCAGCTACAAATGGGCTGACGGCAGCTCATACGAGGGCGATTATGTGGACGATCTCAAGCATGGGCGCGGCGTTTACGTTTACGTGAACGGCGACGTCTATGACGGGGAATTCGAGGCCGACGTCAGATCGGGGATCGGGACGTACAAATGGGTGAACGGCGAGTCGTACACGGGTCAGTTCGCGAACAATCTGATGAACGGCGAGGGGACGTATTCGTGGCCTGACGGCCGGTCATATACGGGGCATTTCATCAACGGCGAGATCGTAAGGGTAGAGGAATAATAAACCGGAGGCGACAGCCTCCGGTTGTTGTTCCGGTAAGGAAGGAATATTATCTGTATTTTCCATTCATCAAAAATGCTTCGTTACTTGAATTTTTGAAGACAGCCATAGATAAGTGCTTTTTGCGAAAATTGATTGTCTGAAATGTGAATCTTTTCTTGCAAAGATGCGGTTAGGGATGAGGACCCTTTCTTAAAAGAAAAGGTCCTCCCCCATACCCCCTCTCCAAAAGAACAACGCGCGTTTGCTGGGTGCGAACAGCTCTTCGCGGAGCGTTTGTTTTTATCGCGCAAGTGCCATCAACGCGCAAACAAATCAGATATCTAAAAACAATGCGCTCACTTCGGTGGGCGCAATTTTCTTTGGCATAAGTTTTTACACCTACCACAAATCACTCCCTCTCTCGCCGCACCTCACCCACCGTGCCGTAGGCTTTACAGCCTCACCTACGCGCACAACGCGCGTGCGATGCCCGTCGCTGCCAGCGTCGGATCGGTCGCGACATTTCATTCGGCGCAGTCAAATCAGTCCGCGTGGGAGCTGTTAGCTGTTGGCGATATCGCGTTCGCACTGACATAAACCCTCACAGATGCACGATATTGCGCGCCAACCGGTGCGAACCGTCTCGTATCTCGTTGTGAATCCCATTTGTTCGCACGAAACGAGCGAAATCTAACGATACCAGTCTCATTCCGTTTGCGACGCTGACGCCTCGATCTCGACGCGCCGCGCGGAGGAACGGACGCGCTTGACGAAATAATATCGCGGTCTACGCCCGAAACGCCCCTGCCGCCGACTGGAGCGGAATCGACGCCACCGGCACGCCGTTTTCTCGGATTGTTAAGGGTCTCTTTGCCGGCCAGCAAAGAGACCCTTAACTCTTTCTTAACTTTGTAAAAGTTTTAGATGAGTAATGGATAGAATCGCCAAGGAGAAACCTTCCCCATCCCTTTTCCCCCTTTTTCAAAAGGAAAATCCTATTCCTCCTCGCCGGTGTGCGGCGCAAATTCCGGCACATCCGGCGGCGTGTACGCGTTTTTCGCAACGCCGTAAACCTCCGTCGGCTTCCCGAGCGACTCCGCCCAGTATTGAGCATACGACCCGTCGAGAACGCGGACGAGAAAATTGCCGCACCCTTCAAACGTCGACAGCGTGATCGAGGTGATGTTTTCGCCGAACGTGACGGACTTCAAACTCGAGCATTTCGCGAAAACGTCGATCGTGAGACTCGTCACCGACTCGGGGATCACAAGCTCGGAGAGCGACGAGCAGCGCGCGAACGCGGACGATCCGATCTTTTCGACGGCGTCGTGGAATTTGACGCTCGTAAGCGATCTGCAATCCGTGAACGCTGTCTTCGGTATCGACGTGATCCCCGTCGGTATCTCGATCGTCCGCAGCGACTGGCATCCGTAAAACGCGCTCTCGCCGAGCGAGGACAGCGATTTCGGCAGCGATATGTCGGAAAGCGACGTGCAGTTCATGAACGCTTCGCGCCCGATCGAAACGATCGTGTCGGGAAGACGGCAGCGCGCAAGCGTGGAGCAGCCGTAGAAGAGCTGATCAGATATCGCCGATATCCCCGAGGGGATGACGACGGCCTCGAGCGACGAGCAGTTCATGAACGCGGCGGTGCCGATCGTGGTGACCGCGTCGGGAATGGAAAACTCGACAAGCGAGCGGCAGTCGGAGAACGCGCCCTGCCCGATCTCAAAAACGCCGGAGGCGCTTGCGGACGCAAGCGACGTGCATCCCCAGAACAGCCCCGACGGGATCGATTTGATCGCGTCCGGCAGCGTGACTGATGAAAGCGACGAGCAGCCGTGGAACGCGCCCTGCCCGATATCGGTCAGCGTCGACGGAAGCGAGATCGAACCGAGCGAGGTGCAGTTGTAGAATGCGTTATCGCCGATTTTGACCGCACCCTCCGGCACCGAAAGCGTTTCAAGCGACGAACAGCCCGAAAACGCGCTTTCCCCGATCTCTGTGACGCCCGAGCCGAGCGAGACAGATTTCAAATTCTTCGAGCCTGTAAACGCGCCGTTCCCGATCCTCGTCACCGTATCCGGCAGCGAAACGGACGAAACGAATTCGTCAAGGAACGCGTTGTCGGCGACCTCGGTCACGGGGACGCCCTTGTATTCGGCGTCGATCCTCACGTTCGCGGATTCCCCGACATATTTGACGACGGCGGCGTGATCGTCGTATACCTCGAATCTGACGCCGTATGTGCCGCCCTCGCACGAATTCAAAAATAAAGCGGCGGCGGCCGTTAATAAAAGCGCGCAGAGCGCAAGCGATGCTTTTGCGAATTTTTTCATTTTTTACCTCTCCGATATTACATCAAGTATATCAAACGGCCGCGGTTTTTTCAAGCGCCGCGGTCAAAAATTTACATTCTGTTAATATATCGGAATATAGTACCGCCGATTCGGCCGACAGAGGGTTGCGGCCGCCCGTTTTGTATGATAAAATAAAGGTGTGAACGATAAGGAGGCGAACGGGATGACAAAGAGCGCGGGAAAGCTCGCCGTCGGCGGCGTGATACTCGATATGTACGGCGTTGTGATAGAGCAGACGGGGGACGATTTCGTCCCGTTCGTGCAGAGAAGAAAGCCGGAGCTGACCTCGGAGCAGATATACAAGCCGTGGTTCGAGTCCGAGATCGGGCGGATAGATTCGCTCGAAATCTGGCGGCGGCTCGGGTTTTCGGACCCCGAGCGGACGGAGCGGGAATACCTCGAAACGCTGCGGATAAATAAAGGCTTTTACTCGTTCGCTGACGCGTGCCGCGCGCGCGGCGTAAAGCTGGCGCTTTTGTCGAACGACTGCGCGGGCTGGAGCCGCTATCTGCGGGAAAAATTCGAGCTTTCAAAATATTTCGACGCCGTCTGCGTCAGCGGCGAGGTCGGGAAAAAGAAGCCGGACGAGAGATTCTTCCGCCTCGCGGCGGAGAGGATCGGCGTCGATATAGGCGATTGCGCGTTCGCGGACGACAGGATGAGAAATCTGTCCGCGGCGGCGGCGCTCGGCGCTTTTGCAATAGGTGTACGCGCCACAGGCGCGTCCTCTGCCGGCGCGAACGGGGACTGGTGCGCGCCGTTTGCGTGCGCTCGCGATTTCGCCGATTTATACAAGATTATATTCGGCGGCGAAAAATTATCGATTTTCGATAAATAACACTTGACATTCGATGCCGACTGTGGTATAGTTGAAGCATCGAAGGAGGTGTTTATTATGAAACAATCAACGCTTGCATTAAGTCTGAAACTGATCTTAACGGGGCTGCTCTTGTGCGGCGTCGTCGTATACGCCTACATCGTGCCGGAGATCGGCCGCGTCATTCTGGATCAGTATCCCGAGTTCGGCGGATGGTACGCGCCGTGGCTCGCGTTCGTGAGCGGGACGGCGCTGCCGTGCGCGGTCGGATTCGCGTTTGCGTGGATGGTGGCGGTCAATATAGGCCGCGACAGATCGTTTTCCGTATCGAACGCGCGGTATTTGAAGTATATCGCGATCGCGGCCGCCGTCGACGGCGTCTACTTCTTTGCGGGAAACGTCGTTTTCCTCATCCTCGGAAAGAGCCATCCGAGCATAGTTTTGGCCTCGATGTTCGCGGTTTTTGCCGCGGCCGCAGTCGCCGTCGTGGCGTCCGTGCTGTCGCATCTCGTCTATAAAGCCGCCGCGCTCGAGGAGGAAAGTGAGCTTACAATATGAACGAACCGTCAGGCGAACTTATTTTCAATATCGACGTCATGCTCGCGAAGCGCAAAATGTCGGTAACGGAGCTTTCCGACAGAGTCGGTATAACGATGGCGAATATTTCTATTCTCAAAAATGGGAAGGCGAAGGCGATCAGGGTTTCGACGTTGACGAAGCTCTGCGAGGTCCTCGACTGCCAGCCCGGCGATCTGCTCGAGTATCGCCGATAGGGGATTCCTTCGCGATTCTCGCCATATCTCAGCTATAACTTTTGCAAAGTTAAAAAAGAGTTAAGGGTCTCTTTGCTGGCCGGCAAAGAGGCGCGTGAGTAAAGAATTTTCCATTGCAATACTCGCCATGCATTGTCTAAACTCTTATAAAAATTTGAAATTATATCAGCGGTTCTCTTTACGCATAAAAGCCGATTCGGGATGAGGATTTCTTCGTTAAAAGACAGTTTCAGGATGAGGAGTTTCGTTAAAAATCGCATCGGAATGAGGACTTTTCGCACAATAATGCGGTCTGGGATGAGGACCTTTTCTTGTAAAGAGCCGGTGTGGGATGAAGACCATTTCTTGCAAAGATTCAGTTGTGGATGAGGACCCTTTCTTCAAAAGAAAGGGTCCTCCCCCGAACCCCCTCTCCAAAAGAACAACGCGCGTTCGCTGTGTGCGAACAGCTCTTCGCGGGACGTTTGCTTTCATTGACGCGCTAAAATCCATAAGGCATATAAATTCCAGCGCCACTTTTTTACGAGGTGAGCTTCTTTTCTTTGAAAAAGAAAAGAACCGTTAATTTTGAGGTGAGATTCTTTTCTTTGGGAAAGAAAAGAACCTCCCTCAAACACCCTCAAGAAAAGAAACACAACGCCCGTTTTCTTGGCAAGAAATTTGTAATTGTTTGTTGTCCACTTGCTTGGCGAAAAGCAATCAATCGCTGGTTGCCCTGTTCCATCTACGCCTACCCAGCAAAATTGGCGTTTCCCTTTGTGCGTCAGAGCTGTTCGCACCACGCGAGGATAATCCGGCTATACAAGCCACATTCCGTTTGCGACGCTGACGCTTTAATATCGACCCGTTCGCGATGCAGCCCTAACGTTTTTATCAACGTGACCCCGCGATCGCACTGACATAAACACTCACGGATGCACGATATTGCGCGCCAACCGGTGCGAGCCGTCTTGTATCTCTTTGTGAATCGGAGCTGTTCGCACGACACGAGCGGAATCTTACGCTGTCAGGAATCGATTTACCAAGACAGAATAAACTCGCTCTCGACCCGCCGCGCGGAAGCACGAAACTGTTTGTCAAAATAATATCGCGGTTTACGCCCGAAACAATTCTTTCCGCCGATTGAATAACGTCGACGCCACACGGGAGCCTCTTTCGGGATCGTTAAGGGCCTCTTTCTTGCGAGAAAGAGGCCCTTAACAAAATTTAAAAACTTTGTAAAGTTTGCAGAAAAGGAAACGATAGGATCGCAAAGGAAAATCCTTTGCGCACGCGTCTCTTTGCCGGCCAGCAAAGAGACCCTTAACTATTTTTAACCTTTTCAAAGGTTTTCGATAAGGAACAGCGAGAATCGCAAAAGAGAAAGTTTCATTTAAACCTTTACAAAGGTTTTAATCCTCAATCCCTAAATACGCTCTTGAAATTTTATCGATTTTGTGGTATAATATATATAATATAATGTTATGTGAAAAAAGCCCGAAAATGATGAAGCAGAGTGATATAAACAACATCTGGGAGCTTACAAAAGAGGAGCTTGGCAAGCGGTTCTCGTCCGCCTCATACGATCTCTGGATCCCAGTTTTAAAGCTCGTCTCCGTCGACGACGCGTCCCATACCGCCGTCGTCAGCTGCAATAACGAGCTGAAATACAACATAATATCGAACCGCCATAAGGATACGATCGCGGACGCGCTGTCCGCCGTTTTAGGCTGCAGCGTCGACGTCACCCTCACCCTTGAGCTTCCCGTCGAGGCGGCTGCGGAGACGTCCAAATCCTACATCGGCGAGCTGGAGGAGTTGGATTCCGACGTCGCCGTCCGCACCGACGACTTCGGATATCACAACGAATACACGTTCGACAATTTCATCGTCGGCGGCTCGAATAAGTTCGCGCACGCCGCGTGTACCGCCGTCGCAAATAACCCCGGCGAGGCCTATAACCCCCTTTTCATTTACGGGCCGAGCGGACTCGGTAAAACGCATCTCATGTACGCGGTGACGAACGAGCTTCTGCGCCGCAATCCCTATATCAGTCTCATCTACGTCAAGGGCGAACAGTTCACAAACGAGTTAATCGAGGCGATCTCGACAAAAAGCACCGCCTCCTTCCGCGAGCATTACAGAACGACGGACGTTCTCATCATCGACGACGTCCAGTTCATAGGCGGAAAGGAATCGACGCAGGAGGAATTCTTCCACACCTTCAACGCGCTTTATGAAAACCACAAGCAGATCATTTTGACCTCCGACCGACCGCCGAAGGAGATCAAGGTCCTCGAGGACAGATTAAAGACGCGGTTTGAATGGGGACTTCTTGCCGACGTGCAGCCTCCCGATCTCGAGCTGCGCGCCGCCATCATCAAAAACAAATCCGAATCGCTCGGGATCACCCTCGAACCCGACGTGATCGCATATCTCGCCGAAAAGCTCAAGAGCAACGTCCGCCAGATCGAGGGAGCATTAAAACGGCTCAAGGCGATCTCGCTTTTGACCGAGAAGGAGATCACGGTCGAGACTGCCGCCGGCAGTCTTACCGACATCGTATCGGAGGAAATTCCGCTTTCGGTCAAGATCGCAAAGGTGCTGCGCGAGGTATCGGCGAAATACGGCTTTGAGGAGGCCGATCTGAAGGGCAAAAAACGGACCCGCGAGCTTGTGTGGGCGCGCCACGTCGCGATCTATATACTGCGCAAGCGGACCGATATGTCGCTGCCAGCGATCGGAAACGTATTCGGCCGCGATCATTCCACGATCCTATACTCGTCGAACCTCATCGAGCGCGAGATTCAGTCGAATCCGTCGTTCGCCGTCGAAATGAACGAACTCATCAACTCGATCGACATATAACGGCGTATGTAAAAATTCTATTCGGCAAACGCATATTTTCAACAAGCTGTGGAAAACCCTGTGGAAAACGCGCCATGTAAACACGGACTCTCCCCCGTCCCGACTCCGATTTTACAGACTGCGCGCCAAACCGGCAGCCGTTTAAATCGTTTGAAAAGCGGCTCCCGACCGCTGTTGAAAACGAAAAAAACGGCCTCATCCGCAAAGATCACAGGAATTTATACACAATCGCGCCCAATTTTCCCGTCCGTTTTCCACAAAAAAGCCACCGAAAAAAAACAGCCAAAGACCGCATAAAAAACCCCGATACACCCGACAATACCGATATTTTTCACGTTTTCCCACATTTCCACATCCCCTACTTCTTCTACTTCTACTATTCTAAAATATATTTATATATATGTATTCGCGAGCGGAGATTTTATCTTTTTTTCCACATACCGAAAAAATGCTGATCACGTTCGACTTTGAAATTATGATTTAATAAGAAAGGCAGACAACGAAATGAAGCTTATATTTGAAAAAACGCCTCTTATCGCGGCCGTAACGCCGGCGATGAACGCAACATCCAATAAAAACACGCTTACCGCGATCGACGGTCTTCTCTTCAACGCCGAGGAGGGGACGGGAGAATGCGTCATTACGGCATACGACAATGAAAAGGGCATCCGCACCTCCGTCGAGGCCGAGGTTCGCGAGGGCGGCAGCTATATCATAAACGCGCAGAAATTCTATTCCATAATAAGAATGATGCCGAGCGAGGAGATCACCGTCACCGTAAGCGAGAAGATGAACGTCAAGATCGAGAGCGGAAGGTCGAGCTTTGAGCTTCACGCCTTGCCCGGTTCCGATTTCCCGTCGCTCCCGACGCTGTCGGGCGAACGCGGATTTGAGCTGCCACAGCATCTTTTGAAGAAATTCATCGCGCAGACGTCGTTCGCCGTCGCGCAGAAGGATCAGCGTCCCATATTCACGGGCGCGTATTTCCGCATTAACGAGGGCGGCATGACGGTCGTATCCTGCGACGGGAACAGGCTGTCGAAATGCACCTCGAGCCGCGTTCCCGACAATGTGCGCGGCATCGACACGATCGACGGGGTCGGCTTCAACGTTCCGGGCAAAATGCTCGCCGAGCTTGGAAAGCTGCTCTCCGACACCGAGGACACCGTCTCCGTATCGCTGACGCGCCGCCACGTCATATTCACGATCGGGAATATCATATTCTTCTCGCGCCTCATCGACGGCGAATACATCGACTACGACCGCATCATCCCGACGTCGCACGAAACGACCGTCAATATCGACCGCGCGCTTCTGTGCGCGTCCCTCGAGCGCGCCTCGCTCATGATCGAGGAAAAATCGAGCGCGAGCCGCGGCCACGTCGCCTGCACCTTCGACGGCGACAGACTCGTCATCACCGCCGACAGCGTATCCGGCTCCGTCTACGACGAAATTCCGATTGAAAAGACGGGCGCCGACATCCGTATCGGCTTCAATTGCAGATTCCTTTTGGACGCCGTGCGCGCCGCTGACGCGGATACGGTCAAGATCGAGCTTATCTCGCCTCTCATGGGCGTATCTATCACCGACAGCGATTCCGACAGCCGTCCCGAGGACGAGGGCAGCTTCCTGTTTTTCGTGATGCCGGTCAGAATGAAGGAATAAACGCGGGAGGAAATCTGTCCGCTCTGAAAATACAAAAAAGCCGGATTTATTGTGAATGATCTGTAAGTCAATCGAATACCGCAATTACCGCAATATCGAGGCCGGTAAGATCGAGTTTTCGTCCGGCACCACGATCCTGTACGGGAAAAACGCGCAGGGAAAGACAAACATCATCGAAGGAGTCTATATGTTCGCGCAGGGCAAGAGCCACCGCGCAAGAGTCGAGGAGGAGCTGATAAAGTTCGGCGCCGAATCCTCCACGATGACGCTTTCGTACAGATCGGGCGGATACGACAGCACGCTTTCGTTCGAGCTGTGCCGCGGACGGCGCAAGACGCCGTACAAAAACGGCGTCAGGCTCGACAGGATGTCGGAGTTGATAGGAAACTTCCGCGCCGTGCTGTTTTCGCCCGAGCATTTATCGATTGTGAAGGGATCGCCGTCGGAGCGCAGATCGTTTCTCGACGCCGCGATCTCGCAGCTGCGTCCCGTCTATATGCGCACACTCCAGCGCTACAACGCGATCCTTCTCCAGCGCAACGCGCTGCTCAAAAGCGCGAAGGGCGAATCTGACCGCGTGCCTGACACGCTCGAGGCGTGGAGCCTCCAGCTCGCCGAATACGCCGCAAAGATCGCGGTCGTAAGGGCTCAGTACGCGGAGCGTATGTCGAATATCGCCTCCGAGCTTTACTCCGATATGACCGGCAGCCGCGAGCGGATCACGCTCCGCTATCACGGCAGCTCCAAGATCGGCGGCGATTACGGCGACGAGCGCCGCGTCTTTGATATCTATAAGCGTCAGCTCACCGAAAACGTCGGACGCGAAATTCTGCTCGGCTCGACGCAGTACGGGATCCACAAGGACGACATGGACATCGAGCTTGACGGCAGAGAGGCGAAGCTGTTCGCGTCGCAGGGACAGCAGAGAAGCATCGTTTTGACGATGAAGCTGTCGGAGGGCGAATATTCCCGAATCGAAACGGGCGAATATCCCGTGTTCCTCCTCGACGATATTTTATCGGAGCTTGATCCGGCGCGGCGCTCCTACGTCGTCGGCGGGATAAAGGACAGGCAGGTCATCATCACCTCGTGCGACACCTCGGTCCGCCGCCGCATCAAGGACGGCTTATGCTACTGCGTTCGGGACGGCGCATGGACGCGCGGCTCGTAGCCGCGCCTTTTACCGAAAGGATCGATTTCATGTTTATTCACGCCGGAAACGGACGGCTGCTCCGCGCGGAGGAGATAATCGGCATCTTCGATATGGATTCCGCGACGGTCGCCGCCGAAACGAAAGAATTTCTCGCGCGTTCCCAGCGCGAGGGACGCGTAATCAGCACGTCATACGAGCTGCCGAAAAGCTTTATTTTGACCTGCGACGATATGGTAACGCTGTCGCAGTTTTCATCCTCGTCGCTGCTCGGCAGATTTATGCAGTGATATAAATGTTCGGAATCACGTTTTTTTATAGATCAGGGGCATCAAATGGAAGAAGAAGTATTAAACAGCGCCGCATCCGGCGTTTACAATGAAGATCAGATTCAGGTTCTCGAGGGGCTTGAGGCAGTTCGCAAGCGTCCCGGAATGTATATCGGCACAACCTCTGTGCGCGGACTGCACCATCTCGTGTACGAGATCGTCGACAACTCCATCGACGAGGCGCTCGCGGGCGCGTGCGATTCGATCGTCGTCACGCTGAACCGCGACGGGAGCGTCACCGTCCGCGACAACGGACGCGGAGTCCCCGCGGGCATACATCACAAAATGGGCATCCCGACAGTCGAGGTCGTATTCACGATCCTTCACGCGGGCGGCAAATTCGGCGGCGAGGGCTATAAGATCGCGGGCGGACTGCACGGCGTCGGCGCGTCTGTCGTGAACGCGCTGTCGGAGTGGATGGAGGTCGACGACAGAGTCGGCGGCAAGCGCTATACGGAGCGGTTCGAGCGCGGCCACGTCGCGCGCGAATTCGCCTGCGTCGGCGACGTCGACGAGGCCGAACACGGTCTGACGGTCACGTTCATGCCCGATTCGGAAATATTCGAGGTGACGGAATTCGACCGCGAGACGCTTCTGACGCGTCTGCGCGAGCAGGCGTTTTTGAACGCGGGACTTGCGCTCGAGCTTCACGACGAGCGCGCCGAGAGCGCGGACGATTATTTCACCGAGCGTTTCTGCTACGAGGGCGGCATCAAGAGCTTTGTCGAATTCATCGACGACGACAGGGCCATCGACGCTCTGCATCCGGACGTCATCTATATGCGCGACGACAAGCCGGACCGCAATATGTCGGCCGAGGTCGCGATGAGATACAACACGAGCTACAACGAGATGATACTGACGTTCGCGAACAATATGTCCACCATCGAGGGCGGCACGCACGAAACGGGCTTCAAGTCGGCGCTGACGAAGGCCGTCAACGCTTATGCGAGAAAATATAAACTGCTTAAGGATTCGGACAAGAATTTCGTCGGCGAGGATTTGCGCGAGGGGCTTACGGCGATAATCTCGGTGAAGCTGACGGACGCGCAGTTCGAGAGCCAGACGAAGGCGAAGCTCGGCAACTCCGAGGTCCGCACGTTCGTCGACAATCTCGTGACGCGCAAGCTGTCGGATTATCTTGAGGAAAATCCCGCGTCTGCGAAGATAATAGTCGACAAGGCTCTGCTTGCGGCGCGGACGCGCGAGGCCGTCAGAGCGGCGCGCGAGCAGACGCGAAAGAAATCGTCTATGGAGGGTTCGACGCTGCCTGGCAAGCTCGCCGACTGCCGCGAACGCAATATCGATTATAACGAATTGTTCCTCGTGGAGGGAGATTCCGCTGGAGGCAGCGCAAAAACGGGCCGCGATTCGCTCTATCAGGCGATACTCCCCCTGCGCGGAAAGGTGCTTAACACTGAGCGCTCGCGCCTTGACAAGGTATACGCGAACGTCTCCATCATCCCGATCGTGCAGGCGCTCGGCTGCGGCATCGGCGAGGAATTCGACATCTCAAAGCTGCGCTACGGCAAGATCATCATCATGGCCGACGCCGACGTGGACGGCTCCCACATCCGCGTTCTGCTCCTCACCTTCTTCTTCCGCCATATGCGCAAGCTGATCGAGGACGGACACGTCTATTTCGCGCATCCCCCGCTCTACGAGCTGACGAAGGGCAAAAAAGTGAAGTACGCGTACTCGGACGCGGAACGCGACGCCGTCATCGCCGAAATGGGTAACTGCGAGATCAAACGCTTTAAAGGTCTCGGCGAAATGAGCGCGAAGCTCCTCTGGCAAACGACGATGGACCCCGAATCCCGAACCATCCTCCGCGTCACTATCGAGGACGCCATCGCGTGCGATAAAATCTTCACTATCCTCATGGGCGATAAGGTCGAACCGCGTAAAAACTTCATCGAAGCAAACGCTAAATACGCCGACGCGGATATGCTGGATATATAAGTTTCTTTTGCGGGGGGAGAAACTTTTTATAAAAAGTTTCTCCCCCCGCGCCCCCCGTTTCAAAAATTTTTATTACAGGTTTTTGAAACGATTTGAATAAAGCAAAATAAAATAATTTGTAAGGAAAGTTTTTGAAGGGGTCTGGGGAAACTTTTTACAAAAAGTTTCCCCAGAAAATAACATGAAAGAACAAGAGAGAGTAGATTTTCCGGATCAGAAGATAATTGACGTCGAGATGCATGAGGAGGTCAAGAAGTCCTTTATTGCGTACTCGATGAGCGTTATAACGAGCAGGGCTTTGCCGGACGTCAGGGACGGCATGAAGCCGGTGCAGAGGCGAATTTTATATTCGATGTTCGAGGAGAAATTCACCTATGACCGGCCGATACCGAAGTCGGCGAAGATCGTCGGCGCCGTCATGGGAAACTATCACCCGCACGGCGACGCGTCGATATATTTCGCGCTGATGAGGATGGCGCAGCCGTTCTCGTATCGTTACCCGCTCGTATTCTGCGATTCCAACTACGGCACCGTCGACGGCGACCCGCCCGCCGCGATGCGTTACACCGAAACGAAGCTCGCGAAATTGGCGGAGGAAATGATCGCCGACATCGGCAAGGATGTCGTCGATTTCAGGCCGAACTACGACAACACGATGAACGAGCCTGTCGTTTTGCCGTCCCGTTTCCCGAATCTGCTCGTCAACGGCAGCATGGGGATCGCGGTCGGAATGGCGACTAACATCCCGACGCACAATTTAGCCGAGACGATAGACGGCACGCTTTATCTGATGGATCATCCCGACGCGACGACGGGCGAGCTGATGCAGTACGTGAAGGGTCCCGATTTCCCGACGGGCGCGATCATATACGGCACGTCGGGGATTTACGAGGCGTATGCGACGGGACGCGGGCATATCACCGTCCGCTCGCGGTGCGAGATCGACGAGGAGCATCACCGCATCACCGCGACGGAGATTCCGTTCGGCGTCAATAAGAGCGAGCTTGTAAAGTCGATATGGGCGCTCAAGGAAGAAAAGCGCGTCGACGGCATGACGGGACTCCGCGACGAATCCGGACGCCACGGCATGAAGATCGTGATCGATTACCGCCGCGACGTAAATCCGCAGGTGCTTCTCAATCAGCTTTTCCGCTATACGCAGCTCCAGGACACGTGCGCGGTCAATATGGTCGCGCTCGTCGGCGGCGAGCCGAAGACGTGTACGCTCAAGGATATCCTCGTCGAGTACATCAGGCACCAGGAGGACGTCGTAACGCGTCGTCTGCGGTTCGATCTTGCGCGCGCGAAGCGCGAGGCACATATCTACGAGGGCTACAAGATCGCGCTCGATTACATCGACGAGATCGTGAAGCTCATCCGCGCCGCATCCTCGATCGCGGACGCGAAGATTTCACTCTGCGACAGATTCGGCCTCGACGACATTCAGGCGCAGGCGATCGTGGATATGACGCTCGGCAGACTGACCGGCCTCGAGCGCCAGAAGGTCGAGGACAGACTCGCGAAGCTTTACGAGGAGATCGACTACATCGAGGGCATCCTCGCCGACGAAAACAAGCTCAAAGCGCTCATCAAGACCGAGATGACGGCGATCCGCGACAAATACGCGGACGACAGACGCACCGAGATCGTGCCGGTCGAGGATGAGATTCTGACCGAGGATTTGATCGAGCGCCACAACTGCCTCATCACAGTCACCCACGCGGGCTACATCAAGCGCCAGCGCGCCGACGTCTACTCCGCGCAGAAGCGCGGCGGCAAGGGCATTATCGCCATGTCGACGAAGGAGGAGGACTTCATCGAGCGCGTGATCGCGGCGGACAGCCACAGCGACTTGTTGATGTTCACCGATACGGGCAAGGTGTTCACGCGCCGCGCGTATCAGATACCCGAATCGGGACGCACGTCGCGCGGCACGAATCTCGCCAACATTATCGAGATCGAGCCGAATGAGAACGTGACCGCGTTCGTCGCCGTCAACGACGCCGACGGCGACGGCTACAAGAGCGGCTATCTCACGATGGTGACGAGAAACGGCACCGTAAAGCGCACGCCGCTTTCCGAATTTGAATATCAGCGCAAGGGCGGCAAGCGCGCCATCACGCTCGACGAGGGCGACGAGCTTCTCTACGTCGGCTGCACGGACGGCGAACGCGACATCATAATCGCGTCCTCGTCGGGACGCGCCGTCAGATTCAGCGAGAGCCGCGTCCGCAGTCAGGGCAGGACCGCGCACGGCGTGCGCGGAATCCGTCTGCGCGAGGGCGAGCGCGTCGTCGGCGCGACTGTCGTCGAGGACGGAAAGACGCTTCTGACCGTGACCGAGAACGGATTCGGCAAGCGCACTGAATTCGATCTGTTCGAGGTCAAGAACCGCGGCGGACGCGGCATATTCTGTCACAACATCACGCCGCGCACGGGCGCTCTTATCGGGATCGCGTCGGTCGGCGAGGATGAGGACATCATGCTCATCACGGATGCGGGCGTCATGATCCGCACGCGCGCCGACGACATCAGCACATACCGCCGCGCGGCGTCGGGAGTGATCGTGATGCGGACGGGCGAATCGAAGGTGGCGAATTTCGCCATAGTCGAACGCGATGAGGACGCCGAGGTCGCGAAGGTCGAGCTGACCGAGCAGGAGGACGCCGAGGACGATGTCGACGATGTCGACGATGTCGACATTGCCGACATTGTCGAGGAAACGGGCATCGACGACGCAAACGATTATGAATAATAAAAATAATGTAATAAAAGTTTTTGAAAAGGGGGTGTGGGGGAAAAACTTTTTTCAAAAAGTTTTTCCCCCACTCTTCCCCCTGCTCCTGACCATCCTCCTCCTCCTGACGTCCTGCGGGGGCGGGGTGCCGGAGGATGAGGCGGTGGAGATCGTGCGGGAGCTTGTGGAGGCGTCCTTGCCGCTGAACGATATATATTTCGGCGAAGGGATGCCGGTACGCGACGACGAGGACGCGATCCTATACGCGTATGTTGCGGACGACGCGCCGTATTTGACGGAGGCGGCGCTGCGCGAGGGTACGCTTGAGGTATTCACGAGCGATTACGCCGGCTATCTGTTCCGGACGTTTCTGACGGGCTACAGCAGCGGCGAAAAGGCCGTCTACGCCCGCTATATCGAAAACGGCGACAGACTCACGATGCGGATCGCGGACGACGTGGATATATTCCCGCCGCGCGGCTATGACTTCGACTCCGTCCGCATTGTCTCTACCACGAAAAATTTGATCAGAGCCGAGATCACCTCGCTCCCCGCCGAAAACGACCCCGCCGTCACCGTCACCGTCACCGTCCGCCTCGAACCCTCCGGCTGGCGCCTCGACTCTCCTACGTATTAGTTTTTGAATTTAATAGGGGGGAGGAAAAACTTTTTGAAAAAAGTTTTTTCTCCCCCCAGACCCCCCTCTTTTTCAAAAACTTTTATGAAAAATGGTCTTACTGTCAATAATTATCTCTGCACATGGGTGAGGATGGTGCGGGACGTTCGATGCTCGACTTCGTCTGCGCTGAGAAACGATAGATTTGCAAAGGCGAAAGAGGAAACTGAACAGTATATTCGGGGGTGCGGTACATTTGACTTGCATTTGAATGCGAGCATCGCCGAGCGGAGCGAGGTTTGGAGTTTGCCGCGGCATCGGCAAATTTTCCCCATATTTTTTATGGGCAAGAATTTTTCAAAAAGATATTGATTTATTCCCACATATCTGTTACAATATAGAAAACAAATGTTCTTTTTATGATGAGGTATTGTAATGGCAAAGACAAAGAAGACGGTGACAGTCAAAGCGGCGCCCGCCGACGACAAACAGAAAGCGCTTGAAGCGGCGCTTTTACAGATAACGAAGGATTACGGCAGCGGCTCGATAATGAAGCTGGGCGAGACGCAGCATTTAAACGTATCGGCGTCGCCGTCCGGCTCGATCACGCTCGATCTTGCGCTCGGCATCGGCGGTTATCCGAAGGGACGCATCATCGAAATATACGGTCCCGAATCGTCAGGTAAAACGACGCTTGCGCTGCACGCGGTGGCGGAGGTACAGAAAGCGGGCGGCGAGGCCGCCTTCATCGACGCGGAACACGCGCTCGATCCCGTATATGCGAAGGCGCTCGGCGTCGATATAGATCAGCTGCTCGTATCGCAGCCAGATTCGGGCGAGCAGGCGCTCGCCATCACGGAAGCGCTCGTTTTATCCGGCGCGATCGATATTATCGTCATCGACTCCGTTGCGGCGCTCGTTCCGCAGCAGGAGATAGAGGGCGAGATGGGAAGCGCGACGGTGGGACTTCAGGCGAGACTGATGTCGCAGGCGCTCCGCAAGTTGTCGGGATCGATCTCCAAGACGAACTGCATCGTAATATTTATAAACCAGCTCCGCGAAAAGATCAATGTCATGTACGGCAATCCCGAGACGACGACGGGCGGCCGCGCGCTCAAATTTTACGCGTCGGTGCGTCTCGACGTGCGCAAGATCGAAGCGATCAAGAACGGCTCCGAGGTGATCGGCAGCAGAACGCGCGTCAAGGTCGTCAAAAACAAGGTCGCGCCGCCGTTCAAGACGGCGGAATTCGATATGCTGTACGGACGCGGCATCTCGAAATCGAGCGAGCTTGTCGATCTCGGCGTCGAAGCCGGTGTGATCCAGAAGAGCGGGTCGTGGTTCTCCTACGACGGCAACAGACTGGCGCAGGGACGCGACGCGGCGAGAAAGGTATTTGAATCGGACGAGGCGCTTGCCGCCGAGGTCGAGGCAAAGGTCAAGGAAAAGCTTCTTGCCGACGAAAGCGACGAGGAGGGCATCGATCCCGACGAGCTTGACGACGATCTCGATATAAGACTTCTCGACATAGACGGCGAGGGCGAGATCTGAGCTTGATAAATTCATACATAGAAGATATCACATACGGACCGCTGACCGCCGACGTCACCGTCGTCGATCCCGAGACGCGCGCTCGCCGCAAATATACGGTGCTGCCGCATATAATCGAGGTGATCGGCGCGCGGATCGGATATGTGATCACCGACGAAAACGAGGAAAAATTAGAGCGCGCCGCGCGCGTCTATGACGCGTACCGCGCCGGACTTCGCCTTTTGTCGTATTCGGATAAATCGAAAAAGCAGCTTGCGGCAAAGCTCCGCGAACGCGGATTCCCCCGCGATATCGCCGAGGAAGCCGCCGAGAAGCTCTATGTCGTCGGCCTTATCACGGAGGGCGAACAGATCGAGCGCCGCGCGCACGCGCTTGCATATCAGCGGCTGCGCGGACGGCGGCGCATCGCCGCCGAGCTGTGCGCGCTCGGCTATGAGCGCGAAGATATCGACGAATGGTTCGACGAGAAATGCGATATCGATTTCGCCGCCGTATGCGCAAGCGCCATCGAGCGGCGCGGCGGGTTCCCGCCGCGCACGGAGCCTGACGAGCGCAGGCGGATGATGTCGTATCTGTTCCGTCAGGGCTTCAGCGGCGAAGACATACGACACGCGCTCTTGAAATTAAACGGGATGGAATGATGAAAAAAGCAGCGATTATAACGATCGCGGCCGCCGTTTTTGTCCTTGTCACGGATCTGCTCGCGATGGGACTTATGATCGCGGACGGAAATTACGACGGCGTCGCCGTCTGCGCCTATATCGCGGCGGCGGGATTTTTGGCGTTGATCGCGGGCGCGGCGATGAGGCTCGCGTTACGAAAATGTCCGCACTGCGGAAAAGTGCTTCCCGTGTCGGGGCGGTTCTGCCCGTACTGCGGCGGACGCGTCGACGGGGAATAGCGTTTGCGTGAGGGAAACGGCGATTGTTATGCGGGGGATATATGCGATCAGGCTTTGCGGAGCTGTCGATTCACAGCGCGGACGAAGTCGAGAAAACGATTTGCATCGTTTTCATCTGCGCGCAGGGATGAGAACGATATTGGAATGAGCGGACGGTTGCGAGAGAGAAACATTTTTTGATTGAATTGTTATAGTTGATATATTAGCAGCAAAAAGCTTTTACTTGAGGCAACTTTTTTGTTTGCGAGGAACCTTTTTGTAGAAAGGACACTTTCCGCTACGCGAAAAGTGTGACAGCTCCGAGCAAAGCGAGGAGATGTTCCCTTCCAAAAGCGGACCAAATCGTGTTTATCTTAAGCTATCCCTGAAGACAGCAAATGTTTTTGATTTATCTAAAAATAACCCTTGTAATAAAAGTTTTTGAAGGGAGTTTGAGGGGAACTTTTTTCAAAAAGTTCCTCTCAAAATAAAATAAAATGACCAAAATTGGCTTCATATCTCTCGGATGTGCGAAGAATTTGATGGACACAGAGGTGATGTTAAAGCTTCTGACCGACGCGGGATACGAGATCACGCCGGAGGACACGGAGGCTGACATCATGATCGTGAACACGTGCGCGTTTTTAGAGGAAGCGCGGCGGGAGGCCATCGACAGCATTCTCGACGTGGCGTGGCTCAAGGAGAACCGCGGTCTGCGCGGCATAATAGTGACGGGATGTCTGCCGGAGCGTTACCGCGACGAGATCATGAAGGAGATGCCGGAGGTCGACGCCGTTCTCGGCGTCGGTTCGGTGCATGAGATCGTGGACGCGGTTCGCGCCGTCGAGGCCGGCGGCAAATTCGCCGCATACGGCGACCGCGATTCGGCGCCGCTCGGCGGCGAACGCGTCGTAACGACGGACGCGTTCGCGTATCTCAAGATCGCGGAGGGTTGCGACAATCGCTGCTCCTACTGCGCGATACCGTACATACGCGGCCGCCACCGCTCCCGCACGATGGAGGATATTATCGAGGAGGCAAAATCGCTCGACTCCCTCGGAGTCGGCGAACTCATCCTCGTCGCACAGGACACGACGCGTTACGGGATCGATCTGTACGGTGAATACAAGCTCGCCGAGCTTTTGCACAGGATAACGGAGGAGACCTCGATCCCGTGGCTCCGCATCATGTACTGCTATCCCGATAAGATCACCGACGAGCTGATCCGCGAAATACGCGACAATCCGCGAGTCGTCAAATACATCGACCTGCCGATCCAGCACGTCGCCGATACCGTGCTTTCCCGCATGAACCGCCACGGCGGCGCCGCCTGCGTCCGCGACGCGGTCAACAGGCTCCGCAGCGGAATACCGAATATCGCGATCCGCACGACTGCGATCGTCGGCTTCCCGGGCGAGACCGAGGCCGAATTTGACGAGCTGCTCGAGTTCGTCCACGAGGTGAAATTCGATAAATTCGGTGCGTTCAAATATTCCCGCGAGGAGGGAACGCCCGCATACGATTTCCCCGATCAGATCGACGAGCAGGTAAAACAGGATCGCTACGACAGGATCATGGCGGCGCAGCTGCCTATCTCGGCGAAGATAAACGCGCGCCGCGTCGGAAAAGTCCTCGACGTCATCTACGAGGGCTACGATTACGTCGCCGATTCGTGCTACGGCCGAACACAGTGGGACGCCCCCGACGTCGACGGGATGGTGTATTTCACTCTGCCCGAGAAAAAACGCCCCGAGCCGGGGACTCATATCCGCGTGAAGATCACCGAAACGCTCGATTACGATCTGCGCGGCGAGGTCGTTTCGTAAACGGTTCGATATCGATTCCCGACGTTCTCTGCTGAAAGGAAAAAGCAATATGAATCTACCGAATAAATTGACGCTTCTGCGCGTCGCGCTCGTGCCTGTTTTCGTCGTCGTCATGACGGTCGGCATCCCGTATCCGTATGTGAATCTGATCGCGGCGGCCGTGTTCGGGATCACGTCGCTGACCGATATGCTCGACGGCAAGATCGCGCGCAAATACGATCTTATCACCGATTTCGGCAAGCTTATGGACCCCGTCGCAGACAAATTCATGGTGTTCGCCGCGCTGATCACGATGCTGTATTGCGATCCGTTCTCGTACATGAAGCCGTTTCTGCTTGTGGCGACGCTGATCGTCATATTCCGCGAGCTTGGGATCACCTCGCTCCGGATGGTGGTGTCGGGGAAGGCGTCGGCGACGACGCTGGCCGCAAACTGGCTCGGCAAGGTCAAGACCGTGTCGCAGATCACGTTCATTCTAACCGCGCTGTTGGAGCCGGTGCTGTTCGGGAGCACCCCCTTCGTCGACGTCGTTGCGGAATATCACATTCTTTCGTATGCGACGCTCGCGTTCATGACCGTGATGACGGTGTGGAGCGGGGTCAATTACGCTGCGGCGTACAGCAAGTATCTTTCACTGAAGTGAAAGGGGACGTGGGGCGGGGTTCAGGCGATTCGCGCCAGTCTAAAGCTATAACTTTTGCAAAGTTTAAAAAAGAGTTAAGGGCCTCTTTGCTGGCCGGCAAAGAGGCGTCCGCGCAAAGGAGCTTCCTTTGCAATCATATCGTTTCCTTTTCTGCAAACTTTACAAAGTTTTTAAATAATGTTAAGGGCCTCTTTCTCGCAAGAAAGAGGCCCTTAACGATCCCGAAAGAGGCTCCCGTGTGGCGTCGATGTTATTCAATCGGCGGAAAGAATTGTTTAGGGCGTAAACCGCGATATTATTTTGGTAAACAGCTTTGTACCTCCGCGCGGCGGGTCGAGATCGAGGCGTCAGCGTCGCAAACGGGGTGAGGCCGGTATCGTCAGATTCCGCTCGTGTCGTGCGAACAAATGGGATTCACAATGAGATACGCGACGGTTTGCACCGGTTGGCGTGCAGTTTTGTGCTTCCGTGAGGGTTTATGTCAGGGCGAACGCGATCCCACTAACAGCTAACAGCTCCCACGCGGACTTATTCGACTGCGCCGCCAAAACGTCGCAATCGATCCGACGCTGGCAGCGACGGACATCGCACGCGCACGGTGCGCGCAGGTGAGGCTGGGAAGCCTACGGCACAGGGAATGAGGTGCGACGAGAGGGGTTGAGTCACGGTTGCTGTAAAAATTTATATTGAGGAAAACTGTGTCCACAAAAAACGTGTTACCGTTTGCGTGGCAAAAAGTAAGCAATCGCTGGTTGCCTTGTTCCACCTACGCCAGCCAAAGCGACACTGGCGTTACCCTTTGTGCGTTCCGTTTGTTCGCACTAAGCAAGGTTGATCTGGCCATCTCAGCAACCGATTAACCACGACGCTGACGCTTTGATCTCGATCCGTTCGCGGCGTAGCCCTAACAATTTTTGCAAAATCAACCCCGCGTTCGCACTGACATAACCCCTCACGGATGCACGATATTGCGCGCCAACCGGTGCGAACCGTCGCGTATCTCATTGTGAATCGGAGCTGTTCGCACGACACAAGCGGAATCTGACGATATCAGTGATCTATTAACCAAGACAGGATCGCATCGATCTCGACCCGCCGCGCGGAGGCACGAAACTGTTTGCTAAAATAAAATCGCGGTTTACGCCCCAAGCGATTCTTTCCGCCGACTTGAGCCGAATTGACGCCACACGGGAGCCTCTTTCGGGATCGTTAAGGGCCTCTTTCTTGCGAGAAAGAGGCCCTTAACAAAATTTAAAAACTTTGAAAAAGTTTGTGAAAAGGAATGGATAGGATTGCAAAGGAGAATCCTTTGCGCGCGCGTCTCTTTGCCGGCCAGCAAAGAGACCCTTAACGCTTTTTTAACTTTGCAAAAGTTTTAGATTAGAAGTGGCGCATCGCCAAAGAAAATCTTTGTCGCAGCCGCAGGGGCAGCACAAAAGGGGGCTTGCGCCCCCTTTTTACATCTCACAGTCCATACAGATCCTGTCCTCTACAAGAGGACGGATCACGCTCGCCACGGATATATGCTCCGGCGCTGATTTGTAGACGGAATACGCCGCCTCGCTCTCAAACACCGCGTCAAGCATCAAGTCACAATTCGACGTCGGCAGCGGACGCGTGTAGAGCTTGATGGACAAAAGCCCGGGGATCACGCCGACAAGCCGCGCGAATCCCTCCTCACAGAACGCGATCTTCTTCATCAGATCATCCTCGTCGTGATCACGGCGCAGACGCCATAAAATTACGTGCTTTACCATAGCTTTGCTTCCTCTTACGTATGGATTTGAATTTCGCCGAACGCCGGAGGCGTCTCAGTTATACCTCCAAAATGATCGGCAATATTATCGGGCGGCGTTTCACCCGCTTCGATATGAATTTGGAGAGCGAGTCCCGAACCTCGTTCTTGATGTCCGAAATGTCCGCCTTATAATCTGTCACGGCGCGCTCCAGCGCATCGAGCGATACGGCGCGCATTTCCTCCATCAGATCCTCGGATTCCTTTACATAAATGAATCCGCGCGTGTAAATGTCGGGCGGCGTCACAATGTCGCGCGCCAAAGGATCGATCGCCGCCGATACGACTATCAATCCGTCCTGAGACAAAAGAATTCTGTCGCGCAGCACAACGGAGCCGACGTCTCCGACGCCGGTGCCGTCGACGAGAAGACGTCCCGACGGGACGGTCCCCGCCCATCTCGCTCCGGCCTCGTCGATCTCAAGCACCTTGCCGGTCTCGGGAACAAAGATGTTTTCCGGCGCTTCTCCCATGAAGATGGCGAGCTTTCGATGCTCCATTAAATGACGGCGTTCGCCGTGGATCGGCATAAAATAGCGCGGCTTTGTGAGCGCGTGCATGAATTTGAGGTCCTCCTGGCACGCGTGGCCGGAGACGTGAATCTGCGTCGAGGTGTCGTTATAGACCTCGGCGCCGCAGCGATAAAGCTCGTTTACAGTCTTTCCGACAAGCTTTTCGTTGCCCGGGATCGCGTTTGCGGAGATGACGACGATGTCGTTTTTCCCGACCGTGACGCTCGAATGATCGCCGAACGCCATACGCGACAGCGCCGACATAGGCTCGCCCTGCGAGCCAGTCGTGATGATGGTGACGCGGCTGTCGGGGTATTTTTTGATATCGTTTATATCGATGATGGCGCCCTTCGGGAAATCCATGTATCCGAGCCGTTCGGCCGCGCCGACAACGGTCAGCATACTGCGTCCCGTGATCGCGACCTTGCGTCCGTGACGGATGCTGCAATCTATGACCTGCTGAACGCGATGCACGTTAGAGGAGAATGTCGCGATTATGATGCGCTGCATCGTGTGCGATGCGAAAATATGATCAAACGACGTCCCGACGGTGCGTTCGGACGGCGTATATCCGGGACGTTCGGCGTTGGTGGAGTCGCACATCAGAAGCAGGACTCCCTCCGCGCCGATCTCGGCGAGACGTTTTACATCCATGACCTCGCCGTCGATGGGGGACAGATCAAATTTGAAGTCGCCGGTATGGATGATGTACCCGAGCGGCGTTTTGATCGCGAGCGCGCACGCGTCCGCGATGCTGTGATTGACGCGGATGAACTCGACGGTGAGTTCGCCAGCCGCGATGACGTCGCCGGCGGCGACGCAGTTCAGCTCCGGCTTATAGTCGAGCTTATGCTCGGCGAGCTTGCTTTCGAGGATGCCGAGCGTGAGGCGGGTCCCGTAGACGGGGACATGGAGGGTGCGCAGCACATAAGGCAGCGCGCCGATATGATCCTCGTGTCCGTGCGTGATATAGATGCCGCGCACGCGATCCGCATTCTTTTCAAGGTATGTGATATCGGGGATCACAAGATCAACGCCGGGCATTTCCTCATCGGGAAATCCCAGCCCGCAGTCAACAACGATGATGTCGGATTCATATTCGATGACGTACAGATTTTTTCCGATCTCGTCAATGCCGCCGAGGGCGGCGACTCTTACCTTGCCTAATTTTGTTTTCTTCTTTCTTGCCATATAGTTCCTTTCTTATGATATGCCGCAGGCACGCGGAAAAGAGAGGAAAGCGCAAACGCCGCCGGTGGGGCGCCGCGTCGGTTCCTCCCGCAATAACAGGGGTCAAGTGGTGCGCGCAGGGGATTTTAAGCGCGCGGGATATATGTAAACGCGTCAGTTCGCGTTTAGTACGTAATCAACCATGATAATGATAGCACATAATTAGCCGCTTGTCAAGGGGGACAATAGAGGGGAGGCCGCAACGATAGTTTTTGTAATGGATACGGGAACGGCTCCTTGTTATTGTTGCCAAATTTTAGAGGATAGTTTTAGTCAGGGGTGAGATTTTGTAAAGTTATTTTGTGAGGATAGAGTTGTTGCGGAGGAGGATTTCTTCGCACTAAAGAAAAAGTTCTTCCCCACACTCCTCAAGAAAAGAACAACGCGCTGAAGGTGTGCGCGAACAGCTCATCGCGGTGCGCTCCCTCTCTCGCCGCACATCACCCCCTGTGCCGTAGGCTTTCCAGCCTCACCTACGCGCACCACGCGCGTGCGATGTCCGTCGCTGCCAGCGTCGGATCGATCGCGAAATTTCGGCGGCGCAGTCGAATAAGTCCGCGTGGGAGCTGTTAGCAGGGACGATATCGCGTTCGCCCTGAAATAAACCCTCACGGATGCACGACACTGCGCGCCAACCGGTGCGAACCGTCTCGTATCTCGTTGTGAATCCCATTTGTTCGCACGACACGAGCGAAATCTGACGCTGTCAGTAATCAATTGACCAAGACAGAATAACATCGCTCTCGACCCGCCGCGCGGAGGCACGGATGCGTTTGATGAAATAATATCGCGGTTTTACGCCCCAAACCCCTCTTTCCGCCGATTGAATAACGTCGACGCCACACGGGAGCCTCTTTCGGGATCGTTAAGGGCCTCTTTCTTGCGAGAAAGAGGCCCTTAACAAAATTTAAAAACTTTGAAAAAGTTTGTGAAAAGTAAAAGATAGGATTGCAAAGGCTCAACCTTTGCTCTCGCGTCTCTTTGCCGGCCGGCAAAGAGACCCTTAACGGTTTTTAACTTTGCAAAAGTTATAACTGAGGGATAGCGTGGCTCGCAAAGGCTCCGCCTTTGCCCCCTCCGCGTCACACATATGGCGCGATGAATATGAAAATGAGAATCACGCAGACGCCGAGCGCGGTTATGATCAGCGAATACGAGAAATTGTCGGTGCGGCGCTCGCGGTAAATGGCGTGCAGGATCGGGAATCTGCGTTTCGGACGACGGACGTTTTTCCCGTCAGAGGCGCGCAGCACGGTGCTGCGCAGAGCATATACGGCGGCGTCAAGCGCCGAGGATGCGGCCGCGCATACTGTCTTCGCCGCCGCAAATCCGTACTTGCAGACGCGCGACGTAACAACGTTTTCGCCGAACAGCCGCGCCACAGCGCCGCCGGCGCGCGTCAGCGCTTTTATCGCGGGAACGTATACGGATCGCTCCAGATCGGCCCATGCGGGCAGCGGATCGCGATATTCGCCGCGCTTCCGCGTCACGGTCCTCACGAACAGGAAATAGACCGCGATCCCTATCGACGCCGTTATGACGGCTCCCGACAGGCACCCCCAACGGAAAAATCCCACATCGTGAAAGCGTGATCCCGCAGGCGCTCCGGCAAATTCCCACCCGAGCGACGCAATCCTGCCCGCGAGCGCGGGGACGCCGGCAGCCGCCGTCGGAAGCGCCGCCATCGTGAGCGCCGCAGCCGTAAACGCGCCAGCGCGGCGCTTTTCATGCGCGATTTCCGGCTTCTCGACGAACAGCACAACGAACAGCTTTATCATATATGCAAGCGTGCAGCCGCCGCCGAAAAGGAACAGCCATTCGACGACGCCCGCAAGCGGGACCGACTCCGCGCTCTCCGTGATCGCCTCGTGTATCAGCGTTTTTGCGATATATCCGCACGTACCCGGGACGCCGGCAAGACCTGCGCCTCCCCATGCGAACAGCGCCGCCATCCCCCACCTGCCGCGGCCCCAGCCGCGTATCGAATTCAGATCGAGCTTGTGCAGATCCATATGCACGACGCCCGCGATCGAGAACAGTATGAGCTTCATCATCGTGTGATTCAGCATATATAGGACGACTCCCGCCGCCGCCATCGCGCCGCCCTCGCCGAGTATCGAAACGGCCGCGATACCTGTCATGATGAATCCGATCTGCGACATCGACGAGCAGGCCAAGGTACGTTTTATATCGGCGGATAAAAGCGCGAGGAACGCTCCGAGCAGAAGCGTTATGCATCCGATCGTCATGAGCGCGGCTCCCCACGCGGCGTCGCCGGAATAAAATCTCACCGTCACGGCGATGATGCCGTAGACGCCGATCTTAGTCAAAACTCCCGACAATATCGCGCTTGCGGGCGCGGGCGCGACGGGATGCGCCTTCGGCAGCCATATGTGAAGCGGGAACATACCGGCCTTCGCGCCGAATCCGACGAGCAGAAGCGAGCCGGTCAGATACGGAAGCGCGTCCGACGGCGCGGGGTCCGTAAGCGACAGCGTCCCGTATTTTGAATAAAGAAGGAGCAGGCCGCCCAAAAGCGCCATCCCGCCGAATACGGCCACGGCAAGATACGTTTTCGCCGCCGATATCGCGCCGTCGCTTTCGTCGTGCAGCACCCACACAAACGACGCAAACGATACGATCTCGAAAAAGACGAACGTCGTGCCGAGATCGACCGAGAGGAACACGCCCTCGACGGCCCCGAACGTCAGCATATAGAAAAACGCGTACCGCGCGTGATTTTTATAATGCGCGAAATATTCGACCGAAAACACAGCCGAGGTGAGAAACGCATACGCCGCGACGACGGCGTATAAGCCGTGAAATCCGCCCGATTCAAACGACAGCCCGAATATATTCGCCGATCCCGCCATAGCCGCCGCTCCCACGGCGGCCGCGCATTCGACAGCGCATACGGCCGATACGGCATAAAATCCGCGCCTGTTCCCGCGCGCCGCATACGCGCACACGGGCGCGGATGCGATCGGCAGAAACACGAGCAGCGTCAAAAGCGCGCCCGACAATGTAAACGTCATATCGCGCCTCCCAAAAAAGCTTTAATCAGAGTCATATCCGTACCTGCGTCAGAACGCCCCCGTCGCGATATCGACGCAGAGGTTCACTATCGGCTGCGAGAATATGCCGAGCGCCACGCTTGCGGCGGCAAACGCCGCCATCGGCGCCGTCATCCCGAGCGGGGCCTCGCAGCTTTCATTCCCGCCGCCGCGCAAAAACCACGCCCTGATCGCGGGCGTCATCATGTATACGGCGCACAAAAGCGAGCTTATAAGCAGCGCTCCCATACCGACGGCGGCGAGCGCGCCGCTCCCCATCTTCGGCATCGACGACAAGAGCATCCATTTTGAGACGAATCCGTTCGTCAGCGGTACTCCCGACAACGCGAGCGCCGATACGGTGAAGCACGCAAACGTCGCCGGCATCCGTTTCCCCATCCCGTCAAGCTCGTATATCGTCGATTTGCCGCTCATCTTCATAAACGAGCCGCACGACAGAAATCCGTTCATTTTTATGATCGCGTGGAACAGCATATGGCACAGCCCCGCCGCCAGTCCCGCCGGCGTGAACGACAAAACCCCGATCAGGATATAGGAAAGATTGCTCACCGTCGAATACGCGAGCCGGCGCTTGAAATGGCCCTCCCTGACCGCCATCACGGCGGCGAAAACGGCGGTGAAGCACGCGAGCATAAATCCCACGTCCGCTGCGTCCGTTTTGGAGATCGAATCGGGCGAGAAGCTGAAGTACGAAAGGCGCACGATCGCGAATATGCCCGCCTTCACGACGGCGGCCGCGTGAAGCAGCGCCGTTACGGGCGTCGGGGCGACCGACGCCGTCGGCAGCCATTTATAGAACGGGAAAATGCACGCCTTGACGCCGAATCCGAGCAGCATCACGAGCCATACGAGCGGCAGCGTCGGGGAGCCGCCGTCTATGTAGCCGCCGAGTACGAACGCGCCACCGCCGAAGTTCATCGTCAGATACACGATCCCGACGAACGCGAAAGCGGCTCCGCCGAGCTGATACGCCGCGTATATGTAGCCCGCACGCATATCCTCGCGGCCGCAGCCGTGCATGACGAGCGGGATCGTCACGACGGTCAGCATTTCATAGAAGAAATAGAGCGTTATGAGATTCCCCGACAGCGCGATCCCGTCCGTCGCCGCGAGCGACATGACGAAAAACGAGAAGAACATCCTCTGATGCGCCTCGTCCTTCATGTACGAAAACGCGTAGATCGAGACGAATATCCAGAGCGTCGACGCCATCCCGAGGAAAAAGCTCCCGAGTCCGTCGAGGCGAAGCGTCAGCAAAAACGATTCGCTGAACGAAAACAGCGGCAGCGGCGCATCAGGCCGATAAAAGATCAGCTGCCACGACGCGGCGGCGTTTAGCAAAACGACAGCTTCGATCACCGCCGAGCGCCATATGAGGCCGCCGCGCAGAAACCAGATCGCGACGGCTCCCGCGATCGGTATCAGTATCGGTAAAAGCAGACGAAATTCGTTCATATCGGTTCAGAAAAGCGTTTTTAAAACGTCCATGAGCGCGCCTCCCGCGATGCCCGCGATCAGCGACAGCGCAGAAAACATCACGCACGCCGACGTCATCGAGGCGGGAGCCTCGTCCCGCGCTTTCGGCAGACGTCCGTCCCCGCCCGGGAAAAAGCCCGAGATCACAGGCGGCAGCAGATATCCCGCCGTCAAAAGCGCCGATATTATGAGTACGATCGGGACGGCGGCGGCATATGCGCCTCCGGCGTCAAGTCCGCCGAGGCACAGATACCACTTCGACGAAAATCCCAGAAACGGCGGTATGCCGATGAGCGACAGCGACGCCGCCGTAAACGCCGCCATCGTCACGGGCATACGGCGTCCTATGCCGGAAAGCTCCGATACGCGCGTTCGCTCCGTCTTATATATGATCGATCCCGCGCATAAGAACAGCGCGCATTTCGCGAACGCGTGCGCGATAACATGGAGTATCGCGCCATAGAAGCCCGTCATTGTCAGCGTCGACAGCCCGAGCATTATGTACGAGATGTTCGACACCGTCGAATACGCGAGCCGCTTTTTCAGTATATCCTCGCGATACGCCATCATCGAGCCGACAAGCACCGTGAGGGCGGCGAGCGCCGTCCATGCAGTCTGCACCCATGTGCCGCGTATCGCGTCCTCGCCGACCGTGTAAAATACGACTCTTATGACGGCAAGCACGCCCGCCTTCGCTATAATGCCCGACAGCAGCGCCGACGCCGGAGCCGGAGCCGCCGGATGCGCCGTCGGCAGCCATCCGTGCATAGGGTACATACCGGCCTTCGTGCCGAAGCCGAGTATCGAGAGCATTATCGCCCAGGCGATAAGTCCCCCCGACGCCTCCCCGTCCAAAACGCCGCCGAGCGCGAACATTGCAGGCCCCGTTTTGCCGAACAGCACCACGATGCCGAACAGTCCCATAAACGCGCCCGCGATCGAATAGAACAGATACTTGACGGCGGCCGCCGTCGCCTCCTTCGTCCCCGTATGAAGCACGAGCGGCATCGAGCAAAGCGTCGCAAATTCAAACGACAGATACATCGTCACAAGATTCGCCGAAAACGCCAGCGCCATCATCGCGCCGAGCGACAAAAGGAAAAATGCAAAAAATCTGTCGTCGCGTCCCTCATGCTTCACATACATAAACGCGTAAACGGCGACGATAAGCCAGCAGAGCGCGAACAGCGGCGCGAACACCGCCGATATCCCGTCGGCGGCGACGGCGATATCGAGTCCGGACGCGATCGAAAACAGCACGCGCGCGCCGTCGCCGTAAGACGCCGCGATCGACGATGCCGCAAGCGCGCACACAGCCGCCGTCGCGGTCGTCACATACGCGCACCGCGCGCGGTGCCGCAGATGAAGAAGCGGCAGCGCCGCTCCCGCCGCCGCCGGCAGAAGTATTGTCAGAATCATGTATATCATACGTCACCTAAATCCCCATTTCAAAGATATCGCGTTTATGCGAAAAGCGCAAGTCCGCGCGATATGATCCCCGATACGACCCCGGGCATAAGTCCGAGCAGCAGTATCCCCGCCGTCAGTCCGACTGCGGCGGCGATCAGCCCCGGATCGCGCGTCCGCGCGGACTCGCCGTCTGTCGGCGCGAACGCGCCGTTTGTCGGCGCGTTTCCCGACGGGGTGTATATCCTGATCACGGTGCGGACGAAGTAGAGCGCGTTCAAAAGCGTGCTTAACGCGAGCGCCGTCAGCGTCGCGATATCGACGAGAAGTCCATGCTCGACGGCGGCAGCGGCGAAAAACAGCTTGACGGCAAATCCCGCCAGCGTAGGGATGCCGACCATCGAAAGCGCGCCGACCGCAAACGCAAGTCCCGCCGGCTTATTCCGGTGCGCGGCGCCTTGCAGATCGGCAAATTCGGTGCTGTCGCCGGACGCCTCGGACAGTCTCGCGCCGGAGAGGAACAGAAGCGGCTTGCACAGTCCGTGCGCTATGATCTGGAACAGCGCCGCCGTGAAGCCCGCCTGTCCGCCGAGGCCGATCCCGACGAAAACGTATCCGATCTGCGCCGCCGACGAATACGCTATCATGCGGTTCAGATGCGCGGACTGCATCGCCCATATCGATCCCATTATTATGCCCGCTATGCCGAACACGTACAGGATATGGCGCGCCGACGTCATCGCCGCGCTGTCGACGCCGACGACGCGGTATATGATCTTTATCAAAAGGAATATGTACCCCTTCGACACGATTCCGGACAGCACCGCCGACGATGTCGGCGTCGCCGTGCCGTATGTGTCCGGCATCCACGTATGGAACGGGAACAGCCCCGATTTGATCGCAAGTCCCGCGCATACGAGTCCGATCGTCACCGTCAGCGGGACCGCGTAGTCGCCCGTCACCTCGAGCGTCGCGACTCCGTCGCGGATGTATTCCATCAAAAGATGGCCCGTGATCCCGTAGAAAAGGCACGTCCCGAGCAGGAAAAGCCCCGAGCCGAGCAGATTTATCACCATGTAGCGCGTCGCCGCGAGCGCCGTTCTGCCCGCGCGTCTTATGACGAGTACGCCACACGACGAAAGCGTCAGTATTTCAAGGAATACGTACCCCGTGAACAGATCGTTCGTGTACGAAAGCGCCATCAGCGCCGCGCCGACGAGATTCAGAAGCGTGCAGTACGCGGACTGCTTTTTCGGCTCGATATCGGCCTTCGCGTATCTGATCCCGCCTATGTGCGACATCAAAAGCACATATGAAAACGACGTCGCCGCGAGCGCCTCGACGGGTCCGGCGCGGAGCTGATTGCTCCACGGCGCGTCGAAATGGCCCATATTATAGCGGAAGAACGTGTCGCCCGACGTCGTATATATAAGCACCGACAGCGAAAACGCCAAGACGACCGCCTCGGCGGCCGTCGTCCAGATCCGCGCCGCCCTCGGCTTTAATACCGAGCATATGACCGCGGAAAACAGAAACACCGCCACCGAAAAAAACGGGAAATTTCTGATAAACTCCATAAAAATTATCCTTATATCGGGGAAAGTTTCTCGACCGTCCCGCCCTTATCTATGCTCTCTGCGGCTCCGCGCGGCGGCGTAGATGACGTCGAGATCGAGCGTGTGATACCGCTCGTACAGTCTTATCGACAGCGACAGCATCACCGCCGTCACGGAGACGGATACGACGATCCCTGTCAGAACGAGCGACGCGGGAACGGGATTTATATAGCGCTCCGCGCTTAGATCGCCGTTTTCCACGATCGGGGCGCGGCGGCCGTATATGTATCCCATCGACGCGAGAAACAGATATACGCCCGAATCCATTATGTTCATCCCTATCAGCTTGCGCAGGAGATTTTTATGGAACAGCAGCGTCATAAATCCGATCGAAAACAGTATGAGCGCGACGGCTTCCTCGTAATTGCGAAACAGATTCTCCATCGTTTCAAAACCTCCTTTGCCCTATCATCCTGTACATTCCGTATATCGTACACGCGACCACCATGCCGACGGCGACATTGAGCGGCATTATGAGTCCCGCGCTCAAAATGTTGCCCGGCGTGCCGTTTCCGATCACGCTGTGCAGACCGTTCGCGCCCGTATAAAACGTGTAGCTTTTGCCGAGACAGTAAAACGACAACGCGCACGTCGTCACCGTTTTGAATACGCGCTCGGTCAGTATCCTTCCCGATACGTCCTCGCCATACGCGGACGCGATCATGATGAGCGCCGCGCCGATCACGGCTCCGCCCGAGAATCCGCCGCCCGGGGACAGATGCCCGAACAGAAGCACGTATGCGCCGTATAAGAGTACGATCGGGACGACGGCGCGCATCGTGCGGCGCAGTATGGGATCGCACGATATGTCGCGGTATTCGACGCGCTCCGGCTCCGAATCGGCGCCGTCGGCGCGCAGCAGCGCCAGCACGCACGAAACGGCGCAGAATAAAACGAACGATTCCCCGAGCGTATCGAACGCGCGGTATTCGAGGATGATGCCCGAAACAATATTTACGGCGCCCGTGTACTCCATCCCGTGCGAGATGTATTCATACGTGACCGTGTCCATGTACTCCTGATCGACTCCGTACCGCGGCATCCCCGCGACGGTCAAAAGCAGCGTCGACATAAGCACGACGGAACAGATCACGCCGAGTATTTTGTATATCGCGCCGAGGCGGCGGCCTCCGGCGCGCATTATGCGGCGGCTGAACCGCCATTCGTCCGGCGTCTGCTCCGCCGCGGTTTCCGTTTTGCGCGGCGGCACCGGCGCGTCGAAATCGATATCGAAGCCGAGGAGCGCCGACAGCTTATCCCTTATGCTCATCGTCGTCCTCTTTTCCGTTTTCATCGTCTCCCTTGCCGCCGCTCATCATCCCCATGCGTCTGTACGCCATGAAAAACAGCACTCCCGATACGCCGGCCCCGACGGCGGCCTCCGTGATCGCAAGATCGGGAGACTCGAGCAGCGCCCATACGACAGCCATTATAAGCGAAAACGACGAGAAAATTATGATCGCGGGCAGCGTTTTTTTCGCCGTCGCCGCCGCCGTCGCCGATATTATCAGCAAAACGAGCAGCGCCGCTTTGATCGCCTCTGTAAAATCAGCCATTCCGCACCCCTCATTTCCCGATCCGGCGCGTATGCGCGCCGAACGTCTTTCCCGTCAGGAATTCAAGCTCCGCCAAAAGATGCGTCGACACCGGCGACGTGAACAGCGTCAGTCCCGCGCAGCATAAAAGCTTGAGCGAAACGAGATCGAGTCCGAAATAAACTGCCGCCGCGACCGCAAGCGACGATATTCCGATCGTATCGGCGATCGCGGACGCGTGCAGACTCAAAAGCACATAATCGAGTCTGCATACGCCGACCGCGGCGAATATGAACGCCGCGACGCCGAAAGCGGCGAACGCCGCGCATATGTAAAATCTGACCCATTCGCTCATGACGCGCCGCCGTCCTTTCCCTTCCCGCCGGTCAAAACGCGGTTCAGTATCACGACCGAGATGAAATTCACAAGCACGTATACGATCGCGACGTCGATCAAAAAGCCCTCGTTCAACATTGCCGCGACGATCATTATCGCGGCGGTGACGGCGCTGCCCGTCATATTCACGCTCATGACGCGGCCGCACAGCTCCTTTGTCATGATCGCGCGCACGATGCCGCACAGCGCATATGCGATCAGCACGCACAGAACGGTGCGGAACAAATATCCGTATGCGGTCTCAACCGTCATTTTTCACGCCTCCCCTGCGCTCCCGCCCGATTTTTTCGATTTTTCAAATTTGTCGATCGCGGCCTCGATGCGCAACAGGCGCTTTGAGAACGATGTCGATTCGATCCCGCGCGCGAACGCCGGCGACAGACAGTGGACGGTGAGACGGCCGTTCGCGGCCGCGACCGTGATCGTGCCGGGCGTCATCGTGATGCTGTTGGCAAGAACGGCGACGGACGTTTCGCGCTTCAAGCCCGAATCGAATTCGACGATCACGCCGTCCGCGCGTCTCACGCCGATCGCATACGGGACGACGCACGCGGCAGATTTTACGATCTCCCAAAGTAGCGCCGCCGCATATGCGGCGATGTACGGGATAAGCCTGTATAAAAGCAGCTCGCGTCTGATCCCCCAGCCCAAAAAATGAGCAGCGAACGTCCATACAAGCGCCGATATCAAAAGCCCGAACAGGGCGATCTCAAGCGTGAGATTTCCCGCCAGAATTATCCAGAATATAAACAGAAAGAGATAGATAGCGCCCGCCTCCCCGCTTTTTATTTTTTCATATTTAAGATTATATTCCCGCGTCAATTTCGTGTCAAGGGTTCATTCGTCCAAACTCGCCCTGTGAAATTGGAATTTCTTATGCAGTATACATACGAACCGCCCCCGCAGCGGGGGAAGGGGGAGGTTTTGTGGGGGGGTGATATAAATTCACTTTTGCAAAAAGACGGAATTAAGATGAGGACCCTTTCTTCAAAAGAAAGGGTCCTCCCCCACACCCCCTCTCCAAAAGAACAACGCGCTGAAGCTGAGTGCGAACAGCTCATCGCGGGGCGGTTGCTTTCACTGACGCGCTAAAATCCACGAAGTGAAGACTTTCAGCGCCACCTATTTTTACGAGGTGAGCTTCTTTTCTTTAAAAAGAAAAGAACCTCCCTCGCGCACCCTCAAGAAAAGAAACGCGTTGCCCGTTTCCGTAATAAGAGTTGTGCAATCGCTGGTTGCCCTATTCCACCTACTTCCACCAAAGCGAAACTGGCGCTCTTCTTTGTGCGTTCAATTTGTTCGCACTACGTGAGGATTATCTGGCCATCCAAGCCACATTTTGTTTGCGACTTTTACGCTTTCATCTCGACCCG
>CANRFY010000006.1 GCA_947630015.1 uncultured Clostridia bacterium | reverse complement strand
TACTTCAAGATGAATTTCAGGCGATGAAAAGCTAAGTTTCCGTTTATCATCGTCCCATTAAAACTGAATACCGAAAAATTGACCGTTGACACACCGGCGGTCTTTATGGCAGCAAAAAAGGATCCCGCCCTCGGGCGGGATCCTTAGATATTGCCGCATCTGCGATTTTATCTCTTTGAGAACTGGCTTGCACGGCGAGCCTTTTTGAGGCCGTACTTCTTTCTTTCGACCATACGCGGGTCGCGGCGCAGGAAGCCTGCGCGCTTGAGCGCGGGACGGAAGCTTTCATCCGCGTTGCAGAGAGCGCGTGCGAGTCCGTGACGGATAGCGCCGGCCTGGCCGGAGAATCCGCCGCCGCGCACGAGCGCGATGATGTCGAATTTGCCCTCTGTATCGGTGACTGCGAAGGGCTGATTGACGATGAGCTTGAGCGTATCAAGTCCGAAATAATTGTCGATATCGCGGCCGTTGATCGTGACAACGCCGGAACCCGGGACTATGCGGACGCGCGCGATCGATTTCTTTCTTCTGCCCGTTCCGTAGAAATAGGGTTTAGCACTCGTATACATTTATCGGTCCTTCCTTTCTTATATCTCGTATGTCTCGGGCTTCTGAGACTTCTGATCATGCTCGGGGCCGCGATAGACGTGCAGGCGTGTGATCGCCTTATCGCCGATGGAATTCTTCGGGAGCATTCCCTTGACGGCCAGCTCCACAGCAAGCTCGGGGCGCGTCGCCATCAGCGTCTTATACTGGACTTCCTTCAGTCCGCCGATATAGCCGGAATGGCGGCGGTAATATTTCTGTGTGAGCTTCTTGCCTGTGAGGACTGCTTTTTCCGCGTTTATGATGACGACGTATTCGCCGCAGTCGACATGAGGCGTGAATTCGGGACGGTGCTTACCGCGAAGGATCGTTGCCGCTGCGACGGCGGTTTTGCCGAGCGGCTTGCCGGCCGCGTCGATAACGTACCATTTGCGGGAAACAGTCTCTTTTTTAGCCATATAGGTTGACATGATGTTTCCTCCGTGTGACGATATATAAAGATCGTTTATGTTTTATACGCGGGCATTCTGCGGCCGCGCGAGTGTGATTATACAGTATGGCGCGCGGTTTGTCAATACCTTTTTATGAAAAATTTTGCGCGATTTCAAAATTTCTTGCGGTTTGCTCGCGATATCTTTTAAAATCGCGCGATTTTGGGGCGATTGCTCTCGCGTGATGCGCGGGGGGTGCAGAGGGATGCCTTTGCGAACCTGGATTGCGAATCTGCAACTTTTGCAAAGTTAAAGAAAGAGTTAGAGGGATTACTGAGCGATACTATCCCTTCCTTATCTGAACCTTTGAAAAGGTTTAGAAAGAGTTAATGTGATTCCTTGGCGGGATGCGCCGTTACTCATCGAAAACCTTTAAAAAGGTTAGAAAAGAGTTAAGGGTCTCTTTGCTGGCCGGCAAAGAGACCCTTAACAATCCGAGAAAACGGCGTGCCGGTGGCGTCAATTCGACTCCAGTCTGCGGAAAGAATCGTTTGGGGCGTAAACCGCGATGAGATGTCGTTAAAGTTGATTGTGCCTCCGCGCGGCGCGTCGAGAGCGATGCGATTCTGTCTTGGTTAATCGATTATGGTTGCGTCAAATTTCGCTCGTGTAGTGCGAACAAATTGGATTCACAAAGGGATACAAGACGGTTCGTTCCGGTTGGCGCGCAGTGTCGTGCATCCGTGAGGGTTTATGTCGGTGCGAACGCGGGTTCGTATCGATAAAAGCGTTAGGGCGACTCCGCGAACGGGTCGAGATAAAGGCGTCAGCGTCGTGGTTAATCGATAATGCCTGCGTCAGATTATCCTCGCGTGGTGCGAACAAATTAGATTCACAATGGGGAACAACAGTTTCGCTTTGGTCGGTGCAGTTGTAGCAGGGCAACCGGCGACAGCTTGCTTTCGCCAAGTAAGCGGGAAACAAACAATTGTAAATCTTTTGCCAATGAAGCGGGCGATACGTTTCTTTTCTGGAGGGTGTTTGAGGGAGGTTCTTTTCTTTTCCAAAGAAAAGAACCTCACCTCGTACAAAAGGTGGCGGCAGTTTTTTATTGTAAACATTGCGTGGTGCGAACAAATGGGATTCACAAAGGGAAAACAACAGTTTTGCTTTGCTTGACGTAGTTGGAGCAGAGCAACCGGCGACAGCTTGCTTTCGCCAAGGAAACGGGCAACAAACAATTGTAAATCTTTTGCCAATGAAGCGGGTGACACGTTTCTTTTCTGGAGGGTGTTTGAGGGAGGTTCTTTTCTTTTCAAAACTGCTCTCATATTTTCAATATAAAAAGCTCATTCAATAAAAGCTCAACTCGTAAAAAAAGGTGGCGGCAATTTGTAATTGTAAAGAACGGATTGAACATACAAAGGAAGCTGGCAGCGTGTTTTTTAAAACAAGAAGTTTGTCCAAGCACTTCCTTTGCACGCCCCGCACCCCCTCTCCAAAAGAACAACGCGCTGAAGCTGTTTGCGAACAGTTCATCGCGGTGCGCTTGCTATCCAATTGCCATCAGCGCGTGAAAGCCTCTTATTTTCAAGAAAAGCATCGCGCTCACTTTTGTGAGCGCAATTTTCTTCAACATAAGTTTTCACGCCTATCTTACATCACCCCAATTATCGGCTCATTTCCGTCACCGTAGCGTACCGAAGAGGTGTCCTGCAAGAGCCATAATTTTAATCAGCTGTACTTTTTGACAGCCTTTTTTATTTTCCTTCCGCGACTCTGTATTCGTGCAGCCGCCTGTAAAACGTCGATCCGCTCATGCCGCACATTGCCGCCGCCTCCGCGATCGCGATCCTCCCCTCCTCCCAATCGTTCACGATGCGTCCGAAATCGTTCGGCGCTTCCTTCTTCTGCCGTCCGAACCGCACCCCGCGCGCTTTCGCCGCCGCGATGCCCTCCGCCTGCCGCTTGCGGATGTTCTCGCGCTCGTTCTGTGCCACAAACGACAGTATCTGAAGCACTAAATCGGCGATGAACGTCCCCATCAGATCCTTCCCGAGACGCGTGTCTAAAAGCGGCATATCAAGCACGACGACGTCGACGCATTTTTCTTTCGTCAACATCCGCCATTGCTCCAGTATTTCGCTGTAATTTCTGCCGAGCCTGTCGATGCTCATCACGTAGAGGATATCGCCCTTTCTCATCCTTCGCACGAGCTGTTTATAACGCGGCCGTTCAAAATCCTTCCCCGACTGCTTTTCGACGTAAATATTTCTCTCCGGAATGTCCAGACTGTGCAGCGCGTCGAGCTGCCTGTCCTCGTTTTGATCTTTTGTGCTGACCCGGATATAGCCGTATGCACTAATGTTTCTCTCCTCCTTTGCAGCGATGCTGACGGCGGAGGCGTCCGCCGCCGTCGTCGTGCCGACATATACCAAATATAATTATAGGTAATTAAATCATAAATATCCATCGCAGCGGCCCGATTTTGCCGCGGGGAATCGCGCGGAGAAGGGGTGGTTTTTGAAAATGGGCGAAGGCAAGGGCTTTTATTTTGCGATTCTATCCGTTACTTATCTAAACCTTTAAAAAGGTAATAAAAGAGTTAAGGGTCTCTTTGCTGGCCGGCAAAGAGACCCTTAACAATCCGAGAAAACGGCGGTCAGGTGGCGTCAATTCGGCTCCAGTCGGCGGTAGAGGCGATTCGGGCGTAAACCGCGATGAGATGTCGACAAGCGCGTCCGTGCTTCCACGCGGCGGGTCGAGATCAATTCGTCAGCGTCGCAAACGAGATGAGACTGGCATCGTCAGATTCCGCTCGTGTCGTGCTAACAAATGGGATTCACAATGAGATACGAGACGGTTCGCACCGGTTGGCGCACAGTTTTGTGTCTCCGTGAGGGGTTATGTCAGGGCGAACGCGATATCGCCCCTGCTAACAGCTTCCACGCGGACTGATTCGACTGCGCCGTCTGAGCCGTCGCGATCGATCCGACGCTGGCAGCGACGGGCATCGTATGAGCGTTGTGCGCGCAGGTGAGGCTGGAAAGCCTACGGCACAGGGGATGAGGTGCGTCGATAGAGATTGTATTTTGAGGTAGTTGCAAAACTTATGTTGAAAAAAATTGCGAACACCGAAGTGAGCGCATTATTTTTCTTGAGTATCAGAGTTGTTCGCACGTTGACGGCACTTGGATAACAACCGCCCCGCGAAGAGCTGTTCGCACTCAGCTTCAGCGCGTTGTTCTTTTGGAGAGGGGGTTTGGGGGAGGACCCTTTCTTTTGAAGAAAGGGTCCTCATCCCGTTGCAATCTTTTGAAGAAAGGGTCCTCATCCAAAATCAGTCTTTTCGCGGAAAGAGAAATGTTGATAGAATTTTAACTTTTTCAAAAGTTTCCGAACAGCAACCGCCCGCCCCACTTCGCCCCCCTTCTTTTCCCCCTTTTCTCAAAAGAAAACTCCCCCTTGCGCGGCGCGCAATAATGCTATATAATATTGTATATATATTATGTAAAATCCGGTGATCGCTATGTCCGACCGTTCCATCTCGCCCGACGAACCTGTCGTCGCCGCCGCCTGCGGCAGCTACGACATCCCCCTTATCCGCGCCGCGCTGGAAAGCGCCGACCCCTATATCGGCATGGATTCCCTCAAGGGCAAAAAAGTCGTCGTAAAACCGAATTTCGTCGCTAAACGCGCCCCCGACGAGGCCGCCACCGTTCATCCCGCAGTCCTCGCCGCCGTCACGGATTGGCTCGCCGATCACGGCGCCGACAACATCGTCCTCGCCGAAAGCCCCGGCGGCGTCTATAACGCCGTGCGTCTGCGCGGCATCTATGCCGCGACCGGCGCCGACGATATCGCAAAATCTCATCCCGTAACGCTCAATTACGACTGCGCATATTCCGAAGTCCCCGTGCCGGACGGCCATATCTGCCGCCTCTTCGACATCATAGGGCCTATCCTCGACGCGGACGTCATCGTCGACGTCTCGAAGCTGAAGACCCACGCCCTCACCGGCATGAGCGCCGCCGTCAAAAATATGTTCGGCACGATCCCCGGCATCGTCAAGTTCGAGATGCATTCCCGCTATCCCGATTACGGCGATTTCTCCGAAATGCTCGTCGATCTGTGCGAATTTCTTTGCCGCCGCGCCTCGTTTATCTCCGTCACCGACGCCGTCGTCGCGATGGAGGGCAACGGCCCCACAAACGGTACGCCGCGCCATGTCGGCGCGATTCTGGTCTCGCGCAATCCGTTCGCCGCGGACGCCGCCGCATCCCGCATCATAGGCGGCGTCAATGCGGAAACTGTAAAACGATCCGCTGCGCGCGGACTTGCGCCCGCGCCCGACGACTGCCGTATCGTCAAGATCGGCGACATCGACGACGCATTTCTCGGCGGCTTCACGCCGCCCGATTCCGCCGACCGCAACATGATCGAGATCGTCCGCAATCTGTTCGGCGGACGCGTCTATAAGCTGTTCGCGCCGTATCCCGTCGTCGATTATTCCGTCTGCTTCGGATGCGGCGAATGCGCCGCATCGTGTCCGCGCCATACGATCGTCATGACCGAATCCGACGCAGCGCATGGCAAAAAGCGCGCCCCCGCGCGCGTGCCTAAGATCGAACGCGACGGCTGCATCCGCTGCTTCTGCTGTCAGGAGCTGTGTCCGCGCGGAGCAGTCCGAATCAAAAAGAATCCCATAACGAGGCTTTTAAGTTAAATGAAGGATTTCGCATACGCAAAGATCAATCTGTTTCTCGCCGTGACCGGCCGCCGTCCCGACGGCTATCACGATATCGCGTCCGTGATGCAGACGGTGTCGCTTTGCGACGTCGTAACGCTCGACGCCGCCGCCTCCGCGTCGCCGTCGGCGACGCTTACGTGCAGCATCCCCTCGCTGCCGACCGATTCGCGCAATTTGGCGGTCAAGGCCGCATATGCGTTCATGGAGCGCGCCGGCATCGCCGCCGACGTCAAAATCGATATCGATAAGCATATCCCGATCGCGGCCGGCCTCGCCGGAGGCAGCGCCGACTGCGCCGCCGTGCTGCGAATGATGAACGACGCGTTCTCGCATCCGCTTGCGGCGCGCGAGCTTCACGAGCTTGCGCGAGGACTCGGCGCCGACGTCCCGTTCTGCCTTTACGGCGGATGCGCCGTCACGCGCGGGATCGGCGATATCATCGAGCCTTGCGATCCCTTGCCCGAGCTTCCCGTCGTCATCGCGTATCCGCACGGCAAAATCTCGACCGCGGACGCATACCGCAGAATCGACGAGACGGGCGCGTCCCAAAACGCGCCTCCGATCGCACCCATGACGGACGCGCTCTCGTCGCGGCGGCTGCCGCAGATCGCGGACGCGCTCTACAATGTGTTCGAGTCTGTCATCGACGCGGATTCCGAGCCGATCGCGGTCAAACGCATCCTTCTTGACTGCGGCGCCGCCGCATTGATGAGCGGGAGCGGCCCGTCCGTGTTCGCCGTCGCCGAAAACGACGAGACCGCCGAGCGCTGCCGCCGTGCGCTCGCCCGTCACGGCTACGATTCCGTCATATCGCGTCCGACGCCGTCTCGCGCTATATGACGATTAAGATATTGACAAATCCGGATGCGTTGTGTATAATAGATTTGTATATGCTGAAAACGAGGTCTTTTTTACATGGCAGGCAAGGTGAACGGAAAATATCTCGAATATAAGGGCAAGCCCCTCGTCCGCGAAGGCAACACGATCTATTACGGCAATATGAGCGACGATTATGTACTGCTCTTCGTCATCATGACGACGACACAGTACATGGGCCGCGAGGTGCCGGACATGATAATCGTCCAGCTGCTCTCGACAAAGGACAATATGCAGATCGTAAAGCAGGACGTCAAGCACGGCTTCTACGACGCGTTCGATACGGGCGTGATCTGGCTCGAACGCTACGTAGGCGAAAATTGACGGCGCGCACGCGCGATATCGATCTGTCAAATATTTTTTCGGTTTTCTTCAAGTTTTTCTTGACAAATACGCGCGTATGATGTATAATAACGGAGCGCTGTCCGGAAACGGACACGGCGTTTCGCGCTAGTGTGGCTCAGTGGTAGAGCAGTTGATTCGTAATCAACAGGTCGTGGGTTCAATCCCCACCACTAGCTGAATGAAAAATCCCTCGGAAATGCTTGAAAACAAGGCATTCCGAGGGATTTTTGTTTGTGTAGGCGCATGACATTCACACGGGTAAAAGTGGGTAAAAATAGGCGTTTTTGCGTTATCGAATAGGGACTAACATAGGGACTAAATTTGTTGTTGCTCGCGCCCGCAAAGAAAAAACACGCTCACAATTAAGCCGGCAAAGGAAACCGATTCAAAATAAAAAACAGACTGTAGTTTGAAGGCCACAGTCTGTCTCTTGTGTCGGTCATTCCGAAAATCGTTATAAAATAACGAAATGCCGTGAAAAGGCTCTAAATCGTTATAATCGAACAAAAGGACACAAATTTTTCTTGTGCCTGTTAGAATATAACGAAAGGAGCTGTTGGCAATGATTAGGATTTTACTGTCCAGGAAGCTGGGCGAGCTTCGCTGGACACAAGCTGATTTGGCACGAGCAACCGGGATAAGACCGTCTACGATCAACGAGTATTATCACGAATTTGCCGAACGAATCAGTCTTGAGCATTTCGATCTCATTTGTGAAGCGCTCGACTGCGAGCTGTCTGACCTGATCGTCAGAGTCCCGCCGTACCCCCAAGTACAAAGACGCGCAGCGCAAAAGCAACATAAGATCGATACATAGTTCCTTCTGAAACGGGCCGGGGCTCATGCTCCGACCCGTTTAGTCTATATTTCCTCTCCTGTGTTCGGGTCTACAAATTTAACGACGAGCTCATAATCCAGAGCGTCGGCTATTTTTTGAAGCTCGCTTATCTTGAAATCATTGCGTTTCATCTTGTTATTCAAATTCTGCGGAGTATCCCCCATTTTTCGCGCCAAGTCGCGCTCTGACATATTCCCTCTTGTGATGCGCATTACGCGAATCCGATCTGCCATTGTAAGCATATACATTCCTCCTCGTTTTTCGGCTCACTTATTATACACCGTTTCGTTTACTTTGTCAACTGTTTTTTTACTTTGTAAAAAATTTTTTACAAAGTATCAAAAATCACTTGACAAAATACACTTTTTAGTGTATTATATAGATAGTAAGGAAACAAGACTACAAACACCAGGAGAATGAAATCATGACTATCACAATCAAAAACCAAAACTTCGGAATCGAAATCGAATTGACAGGAATCACACGCAAGACCGCCGCTACCACGATAGCTCGGTACTACGGAACAGAATCCTATTTTGTTGGCGGCACTTACAGCACGTACGCAGCGAGAGACAGCAAAGGCAGAGAATGGAAAGCTGCGAGAGATTCCAGTATAGTGACGACGAAGAAAGAGAACGGCGTTCAGGTCAGCGCAAGTGACTTGTACAGTTGTGAAGTTGTAACGCCTATTCTCCAGTATGAAGATATAGAGGACCTGCAAAAAATAGTTCGCGCTCTCGTGGCTGCCGGAGCAGTCGCAAACAATTCGTGCGGGATTCACGTCCACGTTGACGGAGCAAATCACACGCCGCAGAGCTTGACAAGACTCATGAATTTCGCAATCGGACGGCAGGACCTCTTCTACGAGGCGCTTCAAATTACGAACCGCGAAAGTTCGTGGTGCCACAAGATGTCATCGCAGCTGCTGAAAGCGATGAAGTCCAACACGAACATGACGAAGCGTGAGCTTCAGGCGATATGGTACAGTAGAGCGAACGATGGTTATACCGGCGGCATAAGCGACTACCACTACAACTCCACACGCTACCACGGTATCAACCTCCACGCGTTCTTCACAAAAGGTACGGTAGAGTTTCGTCTCTTCAACAGTACGACCCACGCTGGGAAGATAAAGGCATACATTCAGTTCTGCCTCGCGATGAGCGCATGGACGATTAACGCCGACGACAAAATGTACTACAAATCCTGCGCCTCTTACACCAACGTCCAAAAGGGCGCGCTCATGATGAGAGTCCTGACAAATCGTCTTGGCATGGTAGGCCCCGAATTTAAGACGGCCCGTCTCCACCTTACAAGCGCATTCAACGCAGCATCTTCGAACGAATCAATAGCTTAAAAACAACCGCTGACCTACCGGCACGACGGGGGGAAAGGAAAAACTGATGAGGAACAAATATTACATCGCGTATGGCAGCAACATGAATGTGGAGCAGATGAAACACAGATGCCCCGATGCCAAAGTCGAAGGAATATCGGAGCTGAGCGATTACGAGCTCGTATTCAAATGCAGCGCGAGAAACGCTGTTGCAACGATTGAACCGCGCAACAGCTCGACCGTGCCGGTCGTCATATGGTCGATCAGCGCGTCGGATGAAGATTCTCTCGACATCTACGAGGGATATCCGAGACTGTACATCAAAAAGAGGCTGAAAGTTGTTCTTGACGGCAAGTCCATCTCGGCCATGGCATACATCATGACTCCGGGGCGCGAATACGGAATGCCGTCACGCTATTACTACGATACAATCCTTTTGGGATATAATCACTTTTCGCTCGACGAAAAATATCTGAAAGCTGCGGTGAACATAAGTGTCCAGCGCATTCGCCAGGAAAAGCGCGACAGAATAAAAAATGCAGATCAAATCGTCAAACGAATAGCTGCAAAGCAGGCAAACAATACATTCATGATTTGCCCGCGGTGCGGACGCCCGACGATGAAAGACCCGCCGCATTCAAACGCTTTGAGCCGGCGCGCAAATATTTATGTCTGCGATCGGTGCGGCATGGAAGAAGCTATCTTTGATTTCATCGGCGAGCCGGACCCTATCGTAGATTGGTACATAGTCAGCAACAGAAAATAATAAAAATGTTGCAAAAACTTCTAAAATCCCTTTGCAAAATAAGAAAAAATTTCAAAAAAATTTGCAAAACCTCTTGACATACTCTCGGGAGTATGGTATAATACAATCAGAAAGGAGGTGAGAATACGAAAAAGCAAAAAGAAAAGCCCACGGCATTTGAAATCATAGAGCTTATAATCGAAGCGGTGGTTGCAATAGCAGCTTTGATTACAGCCGTCAAATGGTGGTAGGCTTCTCGGAGGGGCGAAAGCCCCTCCCCCCCTCGGGGGGAACGTAATAAGTATATCATACAGAAAGGAGTTTTTCAAGTGGGCAACAAAAATTTTTGGTTTATTTCATTATGTGCTCTTTTGATCGCGTCACAGTACACAGGCATGAATTTGCCGCTTCGTGTAGCTATTGCCGCAAACGCCGTTGTTATTTTATTTGATTTGGTAAAGCGGGCAAGGAGGCTGTTTGATGAGCGAAAGCAAGAGAAAAACTAAAACCTCGTCCGAGGTAAAACGCAGATATAATCAAAAAGCCTATGGCGTTATTACTGCGTATATTCCAAAGGAAACGGCTGATGCTTTCAAAGCGAAATGCACCGCCGACGGCATTTCGCAGGCGCAGGTTATCAAAAAAGCTATTGAAGATTTTTTGGGTTTCTGACACGAAGGACGGTATAAAGCGCACGTATAAACTCGAGGTGCTTTGATATGGCATATACAAAAAGCGGGGACACATGCCCCCGCTTTTTTGCTATTCGCTTTCGCTCGATGTAGATTCGATATACTCCGCAATTTTAACATTTTTCTGCCACGTTTCTTTTGCAATAGTAAGCGCGTCCTCGACCCACTTTGAGAGAGTAGCTTCGGTGATGAACGCTTTTAGAATCGCCGGCAGCTTAGGATATATAGCAGATATGACCGACGCCAGTTTGAGCGATCCTGTGCCGGCGCCGAGATTCTTTTCGGCTTCGGTGACCATCGCAACAAGCATTTTCATTATGACGGTCTTGTTTCCCCGATACGAAAAAAACGCTACCGCCGCTGCCGCGATGATAACGAGTATGGCAATCGTTACGTCTATTATGATTTTGCTGTTCATGGTTATCCTCCTATCAGCTTCTCCCATGTGTTGACGCCGCACGAACCGTCAGCTGTCAGACCGTTCGCCGACTGAAATTTCTTTATTGCGGTCGTAGTCTTCGCCCCGCACGAACCGTCAATATCGAGCCCCGCATTTATACGCATGTTGAGCAGCGCCTGAAGCGCTTTAACGGCGCTCACTTTGACGCCCTGCTTTAAGACGGGGACCGATATTTTGACAGTGGCGGCGGACGTCGTATTCGCCTTTTCGGTGTAGTCGACATACGGCAATTTGCCGTGTTTTGTCCACGTTGTAGCGGAGTACCCCGATTTCGTGCCGATATTTTTTACGGCGGTTATCTGCACGCCGCCCTTATATGACGGCGTACATTCGACAGCGAGTCCGTCGCCGATATACACGCCGACGTGCCCGTTCTTCCACAGGAGCTCGCCCGGCACGATGTTCGAGAACGTAGTCGATACGCCCGAGCACCTGCCGATCATCGACTCCGTGCCGATGTCCGGCACGCCGTTTATGGCATAGCCGGCGCCGCCGTACTGCTTCGAGGCGTCGCCGCACCATCCCCACAAGATGCCCTTGACGAGACAGACGCAATCGAAGCCGAAATACCCCTTGTTTGCCGTTTTCTGAATCTCCGCAGCATGCTTGAGGTTATACGTGTTGTCCGTTTTGACGGTATAGCGTTTGATGTTGTCCCAGGGCGACGTTACCATCGGCGCCCCGAAAACGCCCTGCACGTATACCGTTTTGTAATTTGTCGCCGCGTTTTTCAACTTGGCGATAAAATCTTCGCTTTTCATCAAATTACTCATCGTAGCTCTCCTTCTCTGATTTTCTGTCCTCTACTTCCCATTTGCGCTCACGGTTTCTTTCCTTTGACGTTTTGATCCAGCCCATCACGCCGCATTCGCCGCCGAGCACGCCGAACACGCACGTTACGAGCGTATCGGGGACGGACCCATACAAGCAGAACAGCACGATCATCACGGTCGTGAATACCGCGAAGACCACGCCGACCATGACAAGTATGAGATTCATCGTCCCGAAGCGTTCGATGAAGCTCCCGCAATTTTCGCCCGGCTTCCTCTCCGATCGTTTCAATGTGTTTCGCCCCCCTGCTCAGGAGTGCTGACGAATTTCATAGCGTTTTCTATCCGATCCACTCTTTTGTGCAGCGCCGCGAGGCTCGATTCGTTACGTATGATCTTTTCGTTGTATACGCGTCTTTCCTCTCGGTCCGACTTCATCTCCGCTTTCATCTCGGTGAGCGTCGTCTGTATGATCTCAAGCTTTGTTTCCGTCCCCGCCTGACTGCCGACGTTCTTCTCGATGTCTTTCCGCTTATTCCGTTCGTATGCCGCCATTCCGAAGAAGATAGCGGCTGCGGCTGATATTATCGAAATCAGAAATCCAAATTCGATTGTCATGTATTATCACTTCCTTAGCCATGATTGTAAAAAACAGTCCCCTTGCCTTATTCGGCAGGAGACTGTATATCTTGTTCTTCGGCGAACCGACGCACGAGGGCAAAATCGTTTAGGACCTTGTTCCTCAATGCGTCGCAATCGCAATGTTTCATAAGTCCGAGATAACTGCTGATTACGCTAAGACAATATTCGAGCGGCAGCTCTCCCGTTGAGTAGTGCTCCATCACATATCTCAGATGTCGTTTCATATGCAGCGACGTCGACCTGCGGAGCTCCATGCGGTCCGGCCATATACGTTTGCCGACAAATTCAACACCGGCGTCATACGGCATGATCGCGGTCTTTTTGTTGAGCTGCAATCCGAATTCGTCATATAGGTAGTCCTGAAACCTTCCGAGGATATCCCACGCCTGCTCTTTGCTGGGCGCCAGGAAAATCATGTCGTCTACCGAGCGCACATAATACGGAGCGCGGCATTCTCGCTTAATGAAATGATCCGCAGGAGTCATAGCTACATTAGCCGTGAGCTGCGATATGAGACTGCCGACCTGCATACCGATTTCGGGGACGCGCTCGCACGTCGTTACGTCGGTAGCGTCGACCGGCAGTCCGAACGCTCTGCCGTCACATCGAATAGCCGTCTCGAGGAACCACATCATATCAGGGTCGTTAAGCGGAGCTCCCAAGCGTTCAAGCTGCACCTCGTAAGGCAGCCGGAAGAAAAACTTCGCTATATCCATCTTGCACAGCCACCACTTTTCGCGGCGGCTTCGGATGAGCCGCATCCAGTATTGTAACTGCTGCGCGGCTCTCAAGTCCCCGCGTCCTTCGATGCAGCCGTAGCTGTGCTCGTAGAACGATTTGCTGTATATAGGCAGCAGGACTCTGTAAGCCGCGCAATTCGCCACTCTGTTGCGGAACGGCATCACCGTTATGATCCGTTTCTTCGGGTAGTATTCGACGAATTCATATAGGCGTCCGACTTGATACTCTTTCCATATCAGCTGATTTTGCGTGTCGATGAGGTTTTCTTCCAGATTCGCTGTATATTTGAGTACCTCTGTTTTGTACCGCTTTTCCTGACGAGCCAAAACATAACCGTCATACAGATTTTCGAATTCAACAAATTTATCGAAAACATGTTCGTACTTCTCCATATACAGCTCCTCTGAAAGCGCTAAGTTTTACAGCCTTACGGCGGCATTACGGGAGCGCGCCATATACTGACGCGCTCCCCATAGCTAAACATTTCTCTCCCGACATTACGGGCGAAAGAAGTAGATCCCTTATTATACCCTTGTGCTGATTGCGGCCCTTAGGCGCGCAATATCTGACGTGGGGGTAAGCGGCGCGAAAGCCGATGTTGCCGTTCGCGTTGGAGCGCGGTTCGTTGCCGTTGACAGCGAAGGCGCCCGCAGTGGCGCCGTTGTTCCAGTTGCCACCCACGATGAACAAACGAAATAATCTACCCCTTATGTCGACGGATGGCCGTTGACGGTTTTGAGCCACCCTCCGAGCATCTTGCCTATCTCGACTACCTTCTCGCTCCAAACTTCATATTTTTTCGGCGGAAGGAAGCCGAGATTATATGACAGACGGATATACGTTTTGAGCTTCGCTATCTCGACGTCTAAGTCTTGCAGCGTAGTCTTTTTGAAATATTTTTTCTGCGCCTCGATGCAGCGCTCGAGCATGGCGTCCATGCAGCGCTTGATATCTGTCGCCAGCGCATATTTTTCCGACTTCGGAAACTGCGCGAGAGACAGATATGCGTACTCCATCATGTCATATATCTTTTGCTGTAAGATCAATGAATCAGCCATAGTATTCCTCGGTACTTATCTGTCGAAAATTGTATCAGAATGTCGAGAAAAAATCTGATATTCGATAGATAATAACGCAACACGTTATCCTCAAAAAAATTTTTGCGACGCCGAGCTTCGCTCGGCGTATACAAAAGCTCCGCTATCGCGGAGCTTACAGTCCACAATTACGCAGTGGGCAGTTCGACATAAGCGGCGCGAAAGCCGATGACGCCGGCCGCGTTGGAGCGCGGTTCGTCGCCGCCGACAGCGAAGGCGCCCGCAGGGGCGCCGCTGCCCCAGGTGCCACCCACGACGAACAAACGCTCGGCTTCACCGTTTCTCGCCCATATGTTATCACCTTCAAGGTCTCCCTCGTCCGGCTTATACAGACCGAGCGCCTGCAAGATGTGCTTTGCCGCGTCGTTTATGCTCTCGTCGAGAGTGACGGACGCGAGCGCACAGTTGTGATAATCGGTCGATTTGTTTGTGAGCACGCCCGTTATCCATTTCCACGCGCCGCTTACCCAGTCTATTTTCAGGCTGTTCGCAGTCGTGCCGGAACCGTTCGGCTTGATGAGCTCGCCCGTGGTACCGTTGATCGCATACCACAGAGAGGACGCTGCGCTCTGACTGTTGTCGAGATCGGCGGCGTCGTTGCCGAACGTCTTGCCGTCGTTGGAAATGACCTGCAATTCGCCGTAGACAAGGCGCATACCGCCTACCCATTCCCAGACGTTTCCGTTCATGTCCCAGATGCCGTCAGGCTCGTTGTTGTGCGACCAGCTGAGAGGACCCGTGCCGGTTGCGACACGTCCGCGATTCGCGCCGTCCATATACGTCGGGATCGCCTTGTATATCGTCTCGCTGTGGTCCTTGCCGTAACTGTTGTTGCCCTTGGGGAGATGTCCGTTTTTGAGGCACCACAGAGCTACGGCCATCCATTCGAGGCGAGTCTGCAAATGCCATCCTTCGCCCTTGTTCGTGCTGCGAGTGGACGACTGGTCGAAATTCGTACTGGTGGCGGGATCGCAGCACGGCATGGAATACGCGCGCTCGTTCGACACGATGTTCTGAAATTTGGAGAACCAAAAGCCGTCTATCGGCTTTCCGTTGACCACGAAAGCGGGGAACGGGTCCGTCGACGTGCCGACGCCGAGATCCTTCCACGTCATTTTCGGAATCCACACCATGACCGACGGCATATTTTTGTCGTCGTACTTGTTTGCGTTTGAAGCGCAGCCTGCGGATTTTACGGCGAGATCAGCTATATCGAAATTACTCATTTTCACTGTTCCTTTCTTTTTACTCGAGCGCCCAGAGCGTGAGCGTTACTGTGTCCATGTCGAGCGGGAGAGGGGTCCTCTTCTCGTGCGGCTTCATATCGCCGTCGTCACTGTCGTCGTCCTCGACGGGAGTGACAACGTATCTGCGGGGCGGTATGTCTATCTGCGCCACGTACTCTCTTGCTACCTCGTGACCGACGACGAGAGCGCCGTCGCTGTCATAGCATATGTCGATGTGTACCGCGCAGTCCTCTTCACGCTTCGCAAGATTGATGGAGAGATCATCGTCGAAGCATACACGTGTGCCGTCAACCTCATATGCGATTTTCGGTCCGGCGTTGATTTCCTTTACGATCATTTCATGTAACCTCCTATGATTTGATATTCGATCGTTGCGTTCTTTGCACTGCCGGTGTATTCGAGCTTGAATCCGTTGACGAGCTTATCGCTCACAACGATCTCCCCGACGTTTCCGGCTGCCTTTTTTACCTCGGCTATGACGATGTAATCGCTGTTCTCGCGCCGAATGGCGAGAGGAACAGACTTTTGCGAATTGTTGAACGGGTACGTCTGTGTGTTGTTCAGCGTCACCGTCCCCTTTTCCACTTCCCATGCGTTCTGGCGCACAAGATTAAGCAGCATGCCGAGAGCTGCTTCGTGCGAGATGAGAGACTCTTCTATGTTGTTCCAGTGAGCAGCATCCTGAGGCGTTCCCTCAGTCATGACTTGCTTGCCAAACGGCAGAACGACGTACACGTTCGCGCCGTCTTTTGTCGATGCGGTAATGACAAATTTATTGTCCCAGCTTACCGTGTGATCGACCCAATACGTTCTTTCACGCATCGAGCTTTCCCTCCTTGACCGTAAAATCAAACCAGTACAGTACGCCCGTCTGTCCCTGGCTTATGTTGATGTCGGTATCTTGATGAGCCCACAGATCGCCGTTGTTGTTGTACACCTCAACGCGGTTGATCTGCACGGCTCCGTTCGGCACAAGCGATGCCTGAATCCTAACGTCGCCCGACGGCAATATCTGCGCATCCGTAATGTCGGCGTTATAATACGTCGACCCTACGCGATATCGGACATAGCTGAGGCGCCGTTTGATGTACTGCCGCAAATCGGTAAATGCGGCGTTGTCAAGTGCCATTTTTCATACCTCCCGTTTCATAATAATTCCGAGGTATCTCCGCACATACGGACGTGATATGTGACGTATGACCCCTCGGAATCAATTTTAATATTGCTATCTTCCGTGTCACCGTCGAACGAGGGACGCGGAAAAGAGCCGGAATTAAGCTCGCCGCTTTTCGGCGAATTCAGATCGACGTCTCTGCCGTTCGGCGCAACGTCGATTTCATCGGTGGCGATCCTGCCGTCGTATGCTGCGCGCGGAATCGTTCCGGCCAGCACGGATTGATAACTTATACCGTCGCCGCTTTCGACCACATCTATGCGCTCGGTATCGGTCCGCCCCTGAGTAGCGATCCTCGGCAGCGTTCCTGACCGCGGTGCATCGTTCGCATACGCAGATTCTTCCGGGATCACCTCGATCGTGTAACGAGCGATCCCGCCGCGCATCTTGTCGTGAGGATATGTACCCGAACGGAGCTCATCTGCACGCGGTACCGCGTACACTGCATCGTCGGATGATACAGTCGCCTCTATGACAGCTTTCGATATGCCGCCCTGCGTCGCCGTTCGCGGGTATGTGCCGGACTTAATCTCGTTCGCTCTCGGCGCCGTGACGCTGCCGGACTTCGCGGACGTGGAAACTTCTATCGCCTCGCGAAGAATCTTTCCCTGCATCGCAGCTCTCGGGTACGTACCGCTTTTACGCACGGTATACACGATATACCCCGTATTGACGTATACGAGGATATTCGCGCGCGCCCGTAATGCGAATTTGCCCGATTCGAGATAGTCTCGCGCAGATTTGAATATCCGTATCATTCTTTCGATGAGCTGATTCGAGATAGGCGTTAGCTGTTCGCTTATATCGTAGACCACACGGAAATGATAAGGTCTGCCGCCGTACTCATACCACGCTTCGACGTATGTGTCCGGCAGCACATCGGAGAGGGCCCTCTCCATTGCCGCTTTGGTGCCGAGATGTTTGTGGACGTCGAACAGTGATTTGATCTGTCGCCGCTTCGCCGTGATCGATGCGTCGTATAGGTACCAATCGACTTTGAAGTCATAGGCGAGCAGATCCAACATGCTTTCCGGGAGCTCGTCTATTCTTGTGTAGATGGCGAGCAGATTATTGTCCCGGTACAGAGTTTCAAGCTCTTTCGCTACGGATTTTACGAGCGCTGTTAGTTTATCGCTGTCATGCAGTGAGTACGGAAATACGTCGACAAGATTTTCGGCTGTGACATATTTACTCATCCTCGTACCCCCCGTTTTGGACGGTCACGTTTCTGACCGACGCGATTTGAGGTACGTCGCCGACAGACCCGCTGCGAAGCTGAGCGAACGCAGGCGACTTTATAACGACGCGCTTGACGCCCGCCGCCATAAGCAGCGATTCGAGGCGAGACGGGTTGATGTCTCTGCCTATTCGAGAGCGCTGCCAAACCTTGTATTCCTCAACGGCATCATTCACGGCGGTCTGTATATCCGTCAGCGACAGTCCGGAGTCGGAGGAGAGATAATAGGTGACGTCGATGTCATATGTCACAACATCAAGGTCTTTGACCGTCACATAATCCGTCATGGGGCGTACATAGTCGTCGCTGCACACCTCTGCGATTTCGGATTTGATCGTTTCGTTCGCCGACGTTCCATCTTCCATGAGCGCGTATATGTCCACATGCCCTGCAAGCTCCTGTTCTATGTCGACGTCAATCTCATTTGCCGTTGCAACGCTCCCATTTGGCGTGAGAGCGATTTTTAGGAGTGCGCCCGTGTAGTCGACCGTATAATCGGTTCCGCGCACAGCAGGGCTCTCTGTGCCCTTTGCGTAGACTTCGAGAGAATCTTCATACAGATATTCTCCCCCGACGAAAGCGTATTTGTTCCCGTCGCTCCCGGTATACACGGGTATGGTCGTTTTTGCCCTTTGGTGTGGTCGTATGGCCTTAACGTCGACTATTTTTTCCGAGACGGTTTTCGCCCAGTAGATATATGACGCCTCGGCTCCTGCGGTGCTGTATGAATCGAGCGATCTGCGCATCATGTCGAAATACGTTTCGTCGTCTTCTGCTTCTGCGCCGCCGTCGCTTTCGGTGATGTTTTCGCACGATGTATAATAGAGCACGTTGTCTACGTCGATCAACGTGTTTATTTGCCCCTCGGCATAACCGTTTCCGACCGTTCCGGGGGCCTGGCATCGGACGTCAACATCTACGTACAAGCTCTGTGCCGGGATCAGCGTGTCCTCTACCGTTTCCCACACAAGGGTCTGCGACATATCGGATACTCTTGTACCTTGCGCTATTGATATCGCGCTCTGCTGCGCCTCGGATATGTGGAATCTCATCGTGCATTTGGCAGGCTGCGCTTGCCTGCGTTCGAGCGAATAGATCCATTTGCCGAGCGCGTCGAGGTTTTCTCCCTCTGCTCGGCTCGGTATGTTCTGATTGCCGACATAATTCTGATCTATTCGTTCGAGCATTATAGCGTATGCCAGCCACGCCGCCACAAGCCTTTCCGGATCGCCGGGCTGCATCGTATGATTTGTGTAGCTTTCGTAGGACGCTATAAGGCGCGCTGTAATCTGCGATGCGTCCGTAGACACAAATTTATAGTCGCTATTCATGCGATCACCCCCATCCTTGTTATTGTTAATGTGCTGCCACTCGCAGTCATTTCGATATCAGCGGATTCGGCGAATATAAGCAGCTTGATCGTGACGTTCATGCAAGCCGGAGTTGCACCGCTTTGCGCGAACGATATATCTTGCACCTCTGCTCTCGGCTCGAATTCCTCGACCGCCTCTCTGATTTCGGACGCAAGCAGCGTTTTCGCAGCATGAGGTGGTTTGTCGATGAACGCACCGCGCACGCCGAATTCCCTATACATCGTAGATGTGCCTTTGATGGTCGACACGATAAGAGCGACGTTCTGCAAAACGGATTTTATCGTATCTTCCGTGCATAAGGCATACGTCATAGCAGTGTCTTTTTTTGCAGCCATATTTACTCCTTGATGTACTCGGTCAGAGAAACCGTGATGTCGGCGCTCGCAAGTCCGCCGTCCTTGTTGTAATACTCAAACATCGTCTTGTGTTTGGTGATGAGCCACCTATATTTGCCGTACGCTTTCGTTCCTATCGTGAGAGGGACGGCCGTGCCGTTTCGTTCATACGAAAACAGCTTCGCTATTTCTTCCTGCGGATCGACACCGAGGTATTGAGACACGCGAATTTTGAATTCGAATGTATCGGGGTTTACACCGACAAATTCTGTGAGCGCATTGTCAAGATGGCGTTGATGCGTCTGTACCGTCACCGATCCGCTCCAAGATGCATCTCTCAGAGTTTTTATCACAGACTCCGACACCTCAAATATCATTTCTCCAAGACATCCTACCTGCATTACAGTGCCCCCAAAATGTACCCATCGCCGTTGAAGCTCTGATCGTACAGACACAGTACCGTGTCGTTGATGTCAGGCAGCCAAGGCGATATTTTTACTTCGTGCGTATGCGCCTCGAAAGCGGCATTCCAAGTTCCGCCCTCTCTTGCTTCGGTCTCCTGCGTAACATGCTTTTTCGGTATGAACGGCGGCGACTTAATGATTTTGAGCCATCCTGAGACGATGTTGACGTCCTCGAAATATACACGCGCTTCTCGTTCTTTTTCGTTTATGTCGGTAACGATCCCGACTCTTACGAGCATTCCGACGTATTCCGCTGCCATGCTGTCACCCCACTTTATGCACATCGGACGCATATACGCGCCCGGTGTACTCGTCTATGTCCATACTGGTACTGAGCAGCAGGACGTCGCCGTCTTTCTCGACACGTCGAACATACAATACTTTTGTCGGTACCCACGCCTGCATGCGCTTGCCGTTGACAAATGTATGTACGCCGCTGTTGCACATAACGCGATCTCCCACTTTGTACTCCGATGCTCCCTCTCCGTTTCCGCTGTCGTTCCCGGTGCTGCCGCCATTCGCGTCGGAGCTCGAGTCCGTACCCGTGCCGGACGACACGCCGCCGGTGAGTACCATCCTCAGGTTGATTTGCGTCGTATATCCCGAGCCGTCTACTTTGTGCTTCGCCTGAGTGATGATGTACTTCCCGTTCCACGGTCCCCACCCGGAGAGCAGCACGGTACATCCTGCCACAAGTGCAGGATCGCCGGGAAATGTGAACGAAGCAGTAAGCTCGTATTTGTTGTGAAGCCGCAGCATCTTTTCGGCGAGCGCTTTCGCCTCGCTTTCGCTCGAAACCTTCTGTTTGACTTCAAGGCATTGATTCGTCTTGCTGTCCTTATCGTATGTGTCGGAATAAGCCGTTGCAGATATCGTCTTGCCTTTCGAGTTGGTGTAGCTCACACGACAGCTCGTATACATATCGTTTTCGTCCGTAGACAGCTTATACTTCACATAGCCGCCGCTCTTGCCTTTGGAAATGGTTTTTATGGGCGCTTTCGCTTCGTACTCTGCCTGATCGAATACGATGATAATGTTGTTCGACACTTTGAGCGAGCATCCAGCGTCATGGCACAGTTTCTCCAAAAAAGCAATGTCGCTCGTGCGATACTGCTCTACTCGGGTATACTCGGGATTTGACGCGCTTAAAAACATGCATGTCATGCCGTTTTTATTCGCTATCTCGTTTGCGATGCCCGATAGATTGTATTCTTCCCACGATTTACTTTTCAGAGTTTGCCTCACCGTACTGTTGTACGGGAGAGATGTACCCTTGATCGTTATAGTGCTCGGCGGACCCTGCGCTGTTATGCTGTCAAGCTCAAACTGACCGCATTCAAGCGTGTCGTCTTTGCCGTCGCTTCTCCAATTCTGACGCACGATAACGGCTCCGATGCGCAGCCCCTTAGTCGCGCTGCCGTCCGCGCTGCCGGCCGACGATGAGCCGGAGCTAAGTTTCGTCAAGCACGACGCCTGGACGTATGCGTTCTTCCCGGAGTACGTGAAGTTGACCCAGCCGCCCGATTCGGATTTCGCCGTGATAATAGTACCGTACGCAAGTGAGCCGTAGACATAATACTGTGTTCCTGCTCGGCTGCGCGCATATGCGCCGGATTTGGCGGTGACTTTGTACTGTGTCGGTTCTTTTTCCGATTCTGTCCGGCTTTTCGTCGCCGCTGCTGCCGATATAACGGGCGACAGCCATTTTTCAAGCCATATGCTGTCTCGGTCGGCGAGCTGAATTTGCAAATCGTCGGTTTCGTCCGCCTCGTTATCCGTATATGTTAACGAGATCAGATATTTTTTTACCGAATCGGTAACGTTTACGCCCGATATTATTATCTCGGCGTCGGTCCTACGTGCCGTATTGATGTCGCTCATCCGCTCACCTTCTTCCACGGCGGCAGGTCGTCGTTCGTGCGGCGCTGTTCGACGTCGGGAACGTCAAGCCGTATTCCGGCAGAAAACACAAGTATGCGGTGATGCTGCATATTCGCGCATATCAGTGTATCGGTGTGTTTTGTGTCGCCGTAGAGTTTATAGGCTATGCTGTCCCACATGTCGCCCTGCACCGTATAATATGCCTTCGTCATGCGTACTCCCTTCTGCGAGCGTCAACGCCTGCGTCGTCAAGCGCGTCCATCACCTGTTCAACGAGACCGTCGGCATATCTGCGCAGCTGCGTTTCGATATCTTCGCCGCCTTGACCGCCTTGAATGGTGATATGCGGGGGCGCTATCTGAATTGATATGCCGCCGCCCTCTCCGCTCGTCATGACTTCATATCTTTCGGGAGTGCTGACGCGGAGCGCGCTCAAAATACGCTGTGTCTCTTGCGCCGTATATACAGTTTCGCCGCCGTCAAATGCTACAAGCTCCGGACCCTGTTCGCCGACAAGAGCGACGCCCCTCGAGGCGTTGTCTGTCCCGACCGCGTACTGGGACGCGTATGCTGTATATACACGCGAAGCGCGCTGTAAGCCGTTAGCGCCACCGCCGTATGTAGCGTATTTTTTGCTCTGTCCCTGCTCGGCTTCGGTGTCGTCAACCGTTTCTCCGTCAGATTCATATGCGCTTAGCTCTTTCTGTTGGAGCGCCGCCGCCACAAGGCTCGCAAGTCTCTGTGCCTGATATACCGCATCGTCCGTTCCGTCTCTTATTGCCTGCACATAAGCGTCGACAGTAGCCTGCGCTGCTTCGGCAGCTTCATCGTCAAGATTCAAGCCGTCAACAGCTGCACCGAGTTCCTGACTCATTCCGTCGAGTTCAGAAGCGAAGCCGGTTGTAAGCTCTGCGATAGCGCTTGATGCTTCTTCCTGTTGCCGCTGCACTTCCTGCCAGTTTTCGACCATCTTGCGCAGGTCCTCGTCGCTTGCCTCCGCCATACCGGCTATTGCATTTACGCTGTCCGTGCTACCGTCGGCGAACGACGCAATAACGTCGCGCAGACCCTCTATATCGTCAGCACGTTCAAGCAATTCTGCGAGGTCGGTATTGTAATCAGACCAATACGAGAGCTGGGTCTCCAAAGCCGTATTGATATCCTCGATTTTGGTCGTTATAACGACTGCGGCAGTGTCCCAAAGGTCATACTGCCCGTTGATGCTTTGTTCGGCAGCGTCTTTTATTTCGTGATACCGTTCGCCGAGATCTTCGAGTGCAGAGGATATATTTTCGATCTCGCCCGCTACCTCGATCGACTCAGCAGACACACCGAATACTTTGGCGGCTTCTTCCGCTGTGTAATACCCGTCGGCGACAGCGTCGAGAGCAGCGTTTAGATTTTCTTCGTACTCGTTCACGCTGTCAACGGCTTCTTGCAGCACTGTCGGGTCGATCCCAAACGCAACAGCCGCCTTGTCCACATCAAGATATCCCGCTCTGACTACATTGAGCGCATCACTGAGGTCAGCAGTCATCTCGACGGCTTCTTCCGTCTCACTATTTGACATACCGAGCGCCTGCTCGTATTTTTCCATCAACGAAAGCAATTCTTGTACTTCGTTGTCAGCGCTTTCGTACTCGGTGCGTAGCTCTTTTTCCCTCTTTTGAGCTTCTGTCAATCGCGCATTTGCATTGCGGTAGTTCTTTTCTGCGGCAGCATCTTCTTTTGTTAAGAGCCCCATTGTATAGAGTATGGCGCGCCACCATTCTTGTCTCGTACCTGCTTGTGAATGTCCCGTTTGTTCAGCATACTTGTTATATTCTGCCTGTGCTGCCGTCGCTTCTTCGGTAGCGTCCGCAAGCTCCTTTTCGAGACGAGCTCTGTGCTCAACTGCTTCGTCTTTTGCTTCTACTGTTTCGTAATACTTCTTTTGATCAATTTCTGCCTGCACCACTTCGCGGATAGCATCAGCAGTCATATTCAAAGAACCGGTTACTTCGTCATAGTTTAGCTTCAAATCAGGAAGTCTACTATTGAGCTGACTGACAATTGCGCTCATCTCGCTCTGTTGAATAGCAGTTTTGCCGCTCTGCTGTTCAAGAGACATGAGCCGCGATATAAGAGAAAGCGTGACATCGCTTTCCGTGTCGATTGCCTCAATGCTCGAATTGTATTCATCAACAAAGCTACGGTACGATTCAATGGTTTCTTCGACGCGATTGTTGTATTCTTCCATCGTCGTCTTGGAAGATTCATAGTCCTGCTCGAGCAGTACAAGCTCTCCGTGCAGAGTACGAGCCTCTTCCGATGTCTCACCGTATAGCTCACATGCTTCGCGGTACTCGGCGTTAAGCTCCTGAATCCTGCTATATTGCGCTCGTGATGTGGCAGTGAGCTTTTCGGATTCGTCGACTTCCTTTTTTGTCGCCGCCGTCAGTCCTATAATAAGAGCCGTGAGTGCTGTAACGCCGACTATAACGGCACCGATGGGATTAGCCGCCATCGCAGCATTAAGACCGTGTTGTGCGGCCGTCGCCGCTGTCGTGGCGGTGGTTTCTGCTCCGACTGCGGCTGTCTGTGCTATTGTCGCGGCGGTTTCTTTTGCTTTGAGCGTGGCGCTCAATGCATGCAGAGTATTTATTGCGCCTTTGATCGTCTGATACGATTTGTAGGCAATAAGGAGCGCGCCGATTTCTCCTGTTATGAGGATCAGCCCTTTAACGAGCGTAGGATTTTCTTCGGCGAATTGCTGCACGTCGGTAAGTATCTCGGTACCCACTTTTGCGAGCGCCTGAAGCTCCGGCATAAACGCCTCGCCTATCGTCGTTTTGAGCGCATCGGCGGCAGAGTTCATGAGCGTCACCTGACCGTTAAGGTTGTTAAGCTTTATATCCGCCATCTTCTGTGCAGAGCCTGCACAGTTATTGATGCTCTCGGTGAGCGCGTCATAATCCGCCTGCGTGGAATTGAGTATGGTCACAAATCCCGACATCGCCCTCTGACCGGCTATCGCCTCGGCGTTGTGAAGCTGCTCCGCGCCCGTCATTTGAGCGAAATATCCACGCAGATCGTTTATCGTTTCACCGAACGATTTCATCGTACCGTCTGCGTTGATAGCAGAATACTCCACTTCACCGAATGCTTCGGACGTCAAAGTGACGCCTTCGAGTAATCCGTTAAAGATGTTTTTAAGCGCGGTACCGGCGTTGCTGCCCTTAATACCCGCATTAGCCATAAGACCGATTGCCACGGCGACATCTTCGACGCTATACCCGAGCGCGCCTGCGAGAGCCGCAGAGTTTTTGAACGTCTCGCCCATGATCGACACGCTTGTATTCGACGACGTTGCAGCTGCGGCGAGTATATCGGCGAAATGCGCCGTATCGGACGCTTTCAGTCCGAATGCCGTGAGGTTGTCCGTAACGATGTCAGATACCATCGCAAGGTCTTCGCCGGACGCTGCTGCAAGCTGCATAACGCCGTCCATGCCGGACAACATCTGTTCTGCGTCCCATCCTGCCATCGCCATGTAGGTCATGGCCTCGGCGGATTCAGTCGCCGTAAATTTTGTCGTGGCACCGAGCTCCTTCGCCATACTGCCGAGACTTGACATTTCCTCGGCAGACGCGCCGGACAGCGCTTCGACCGTCGACATGGTTTCCTGGAAATCTGCTGCGATATTGACGCATTCCTTGTAGCCGTCGTATATCTTTCCGAGCCCGGTTATGATGCCGGCAGTGATCAGAGCGTTTCCGACCACTTCAAATGCCGTCGCGCCCTTTTCTCCGAATATTTCCGCTTCTTTGGCCGCTTCTGCGTTCTGTTCTGCCAGGTCGCCCATTTCCTGACGCAGTTTTTCGGACTCTGCTTTTAAGCGCGCTTCTTCATCAGCGAGTTTGTCCGTGTCGACTCCGGCGGCTTTGAGAGATTCGCCGCTTCTTGTCAGCTTGCCCGTCTGCTCTCCAAGCTTCAGATTTGCGTTTTCGATTTGACGATTTAGCTCGATCATCTTGTTTTGCAGGTTGGACGAGCTCGAGCCGGTCTCTTCAAATTCGCGCTGCACGTTATTGTACATCGCGGTCAAATCTGCGATCTTCTGCTCGGTCTTTTGTATCGCTTCTTGCTGCTTGCGATATGCTGTGACGTCAGACTGCTGACGATTCAGCGCGACAACATCTTTCTGCATTTCCGACATTTTCTTTTGCGCTGCGGAAAATGTCGTGTTGAATTCGCGGCCGAGCTGTGCGCTCAGCCGGAATGTCATGTCATATAGATTAGGCATTGCGCACCTCGTTTAAGATTAACGTTGGCTTCTTTTTTCCGCTATCAGGTCGTTGTTGGTCTCTATCCATTCCCCAAGCTGACGGAGAGGGATCGACAGCCAAAAGGATATCGGCGTATATGTATTCTGAGACAGTACCATGCACGTACGCCGTATCCATTCGCCGCCATTGCCGACCGTTACTCGGACTGAAGCAAAAAATTTCTCGCCACGCGCTTTACCTTCGTAAAATCTCTGAGCGAAAGTTGCTCAAAAAGGTCATACCCGATGCCTTTCTGCGTGCACGCTCTCGCCGCCATACGCATGATGTATTCTCCCGACATAGCAGGGACGAGAGCAGCCTTGCCTATGGCTGCAAGCTCGTTTTCGATGGCGAGGTCGTCTCTCGCGGTCAGAGATTCAAAATCAAACGTCAGCGAGGTATATTCGCTGCCGTTGTACTTAACGGGTACTTTGAATTCGACGGTCACGAGAGATTCGTTATCAGCGGGAAAGCCGCCTTCTTCGACTAAAACGGTGTCTTTTTCTTCGATGCTCATTTCATTCCTCCGTCATGATGAGCAAAGCGCTCACATTATCTGTGAGCGCTTTGCAATGTTTTTACTTTCCGAGCGCTGCGCGTACGTCTGCGAGTACGTCAGTTCCGGACGCGTCAACATCGCGGAAATTAGCGGGGTCGAATTCGCGCACGCATTCGCCGTTGATGTACTCCTTCATCGCCAGTACCGTGCATACGACAGATTTGCCCTGCTGCGACGACGGCGCTATCGTGCCGCCGTTATCCGTGATAGGCATAACGTCAACGATGTACTTGTGAGGTACGACGTTGATTTTGCCGGACGTTGAATCGTAGTCCTGACGCGCCACTCGGAGATCGAGCGTATGACAGCGATATTCGCACAGCTTGTATGCGTCGCGTTCGGCGTCAAGCCACGTAATCGTCATCTGCGCCGCGTCTCGCTGCCCCTTAACGGGGAAATCGATGTCGCCGGGAATACCGGCGCCGTTGACCGTCAGCGTCTTGTACGTGAGCGACGGGAGCGCCACGTTCGCAAGACCGTAATAGTCGACGCCGTCCTCATATACGTAAAAGTTTATTGTTCCTACTCTCATGTTCAGCCTCCTTAAATGTTGAGAGCTGCCGTCAGCATATCAACATCATACTCGGCGTGCATGTCGATCTGCTGTGCGGGTACGGGAGACGCCACCTTGCAGTCAAGGCGGAGCTTGCCCCCGATAAGGTTTGCGGTGGGATTGTTTTCGGGCACATACTGTATCTCACCGCCGTACAGTTTGTTGTCGTGTGTGAGACCGTTGAGCCATGAATTGAAGCTGTTTACGATGGCGTCTATCATAACGCGCGTAAGCGGCTTGTCGACATAGCTCCAGTACGAATTCACGAACGTGTTGCAGATGTAGTCCATCATTCTGTTCGTGCAGATGAAGTAGTCCGCAACATCGCTGCTTGACGGCCAGCATCCGGTGTAGTTGCCCCAAAGTACCCAGCCGTCGAAATTAATGAACGTTACAACGCCGGCGCTGTAGCTGATCATGTCCGCCTGCTGAGGCGAGAGGTTTACCTCTTCGCCGTCCTCGTTCACGCAGCCTGTGATCGTGAGCGATTTGTTGGACGGAGATTCATACGGCACACTGGCGTTACCCTGGTCCACCTGCGCGATAAGTCCGCAGATGATCACGGACGCGTCGAAAATGTAGTCGCCTACGGTCACGAGCGGCCAGCCGACTATCATGTTTTCGTCCGTATACCCGTGCTGATTCTTCCACGTGAGTACATCAAGATACGTACGTGCGCCGGAAGAGGACGAATCGAGGTCTACGACAGCCTTGCCGCGGAACAAGCCGTTGATAGACGGTGCCTTTGCAGCCATCACGGCAGCGACGGACGGCGACTTACTGTAGCCGGGGCAGCATATCAGGTCAGGAACGATGCCGAAACGGCCCTTGCATTCCTCGACTTTCTCGATCGCTGCCTCTATCGTCGCCGTGCTGATGTCGGACAGGTCCGCGATGTCGTAACTCAGAGTAAATTCGGAATCGCCGTAATGCTCGCCGTCCGGGAGCAATTCGATAACGAATTGATCGTCCTCGTAGTACGCTTCGTAGTCCGTCTCGCGTGTCAGCTCTGCGACACCGCTTTTCACCGTCAGCCCGTTGTCGATCACATCGCCGCTGAGCTTGATGAAATGATTTACCGCCGTCGCAGATTCTTCCGTCACCGATTTCTTGTTCTTGCTCGGATCATACACGTTGTAAAAGATCGCGGGCGACATTCCGAACAGCCGGAAGTGAGAATACATTGCCTGGCAAAGACCCCACTTCGGCTTTTTTTCGCCGTCGCGCCATTCCGTGCTATAACCGCCGTACTGTTCAGCTTCTGAAAAGTTGTACGCGATCTGCGGCTTGCCGGTATATCCCTCTCCCTTGTGGCACGGCCATGCGCCGACAAAGAAGGGAATCCCCACGGCGGCTGTTTTTACTACTGAAAAATTGGTATCGTCCTTGTAGGTATTGATACCATGATTAAGCGTAGCCATTCTTTTCTCCTCTCTCAGTCGCCAAGCAAGCGCTTATATGCGATGCTAAGCGCTCCCTTGCTGCTGTTTAACTGTGCTTTTACTGCTGCGATTTCCGTATCTCTCACAAGGAGCCGCTTTATAGCCGGGCGCTTCTCTATCGCATCACTCAGCTGATTCGCTATCTGCTCCCGGGTACCGTGGAATATGGCGCCGTTTTGGATAACGCCGCGGATCGACGGACCGAGATACACAAAGACGCCGATATTCTCGGCGCCTGATTTTTTAGTAGATTTTGTCAAGTAAAACCTCTCTTTCGATTGCCGGACCCGTGAACGTCCCGATCATCTCTCCCGCATAATACGGCGCTGTGTCCGTATCAATGCCGACGGGATATATTAACGTTTCAAGTCCCTGGTCTGTGTCAAGCACGAATTGATCGCCGACGACTACTTTTTTTAACAGCGCTATACGCACACAGTCCATTGCGTTCAAGAGCATCGCGGACCCTTCCTCTTCGTTTTTGTCGTACACACAGAAAATAAATCTGATCAAAGACGTTGATTCGGACTGTTGCTTGTGCGTCTGCTTATCGACCCCGTTTACAAACTGAATTATGATATAAGGCGCGTATTTCTTCGCTGCGGAGCTGTCCGGCAGTCGCATTTTATACACTTCCGGCGGTCTGTTCACACGTTCCTCGTCGCCTTTCTGCACAGACTCAGGCATTTCAAGATGCTTAGTACAGTCTATACAAAACAATTTGAGGTCTTCCAACAGTTTATTGCGCGTCACTTTATCGCCTCCACCCGTTCAGAATTGCATTGACTTCGTGTTCGAGACGCTTATCGAACGTCTCTCTGACATGATCGCCTATCGCCTGCTCGAGATCGTCGTTGTAAGACATCATCTGAGGCGTGGACGGTCCGAACAGCTCACGTATCGGCAGTCGTTCATCTCCTTCGCGCTCGAATATGCCGGTATGTGCGCCGACCGATTGCGCGAACGCTTTTTCGAGAGTCGTGCGGACAGACGAACGCTTTACGCGGGCCACTATGTGCCCGTCTTTCCCTATGTGGGTATCGAATTTCAAAAGAGGGATATGGTGACCGTGGAATTCGATATCGACGGTCGTCCCGCTTTTGTCCGTGATGATATGACGCGACGATTTCGTGTATTCTTTGAAATCCGATGCGTTTACGTAATATTCGTCGCGCACGGCGCGGGCGGCGAACGCTTCACCGCTCGTAGCCGCACGTTTTATAGCCGAGCCGACGGCTTTTTCTACTCCGCGAGATATGCCTGCAAGCATTTTTGTCGCTTTGTCTATCGAGCCGTCGCCCACATCGTCAATCAAAAATACGTCGAGTCCTTTTTGGTCGCCGGAATAAATGTCGTTCATTCGTCATGCGCCTCCAATTCGAGCGTTATCATGCCGTTCTCACAGTCAGATGTGACTATGCGGTAGTCCCGGAAAAATGTTTCCCCGAGAGCTTCACCGTCGTCGATACTTATGCGCCGCTTCTGTTCCGGGATAACGCCGTTCAGATCGCGCCGCGCCATATACGCTGTGACGGTGACGAGATGCACGCCCTGCATATGATCGGTTATAGTGACGGGGCGTTTGAGCTCTTTCGCTTTAATAAGCAGGACCGGGATATCGGCGTATGTGTCGCCGTCATATTTGACCGTGTGGATGTCCGCGAATTCTGATTGATTGAGGAATACCCGCTTATTGTCTTCCTCAACCATATCTTTGAATCCCATCACACCGGCGACTCCGCCTCAAGCTTCAGATCTTCGTCGTCAGAACCATCGGCGCCCGTCTCCGAAAAGAATTTGTCAAGCGCTGCGATGATCTGTGACTTCGGCATATTTTTTCTGAGCTTAATGCAGTACACATCTGCGATGGCACGCAGTTCCTCTATGGTAGAGTCCTTGTCGTACGAGGGCGCGTCTCCTTCGCCGTCAGGAGCTTTTTCGCTGTCAGACGTGTTGTCCCCCTGCTCGTTGCCTTCGCCGCCGTTTGGCGGCGTTGCAACAGGCGGACCGACGTATTCAGCGACGCCCAGCGCCACAAGTCTTTTTTCGATGGCGGGATCAGCCGAAAAAGGTCCGTCGGAGCTGCGCATGACTCTACCTCCTATGCGGCAGGCTCCGCATATCATTCGTATCATCGCCTATTCCTTTCTCGCGTCAATCTCCGAGTACGTTCTTTGCGACGCTCCACGGATTCGGTCTGTTCGGGACGAACAAAGGACGTGCCTGAAGCTGCGTCTCTTTCGTGGGCGGTCTCTGCGTGCAGATGTGCTGCGGTACTCTCGTGCCGGCGTATGTGTGGAATTTCTCGTCCTTTTCCATCTGGGTCACCGCGCCGTAGAGACCGCGTCCGCAGTTCGGAGCAGTCACGATAGCGGTACCGTTCGGAACATAAGGCTTATCTTCGCCGTCCTCTTCATACGTGCCGTCAGACACAAGGATGCTCAGATTATGTCCCTTGAAATTGAACGTGCCGATCTGATGAATGTACTCGGTGAGCTCGCTCGGATTGATGGAGCCGATTTCGACGCGTCTGTTGTCGAGCAGCGCGAGAATCCAGCCGTCTTCCATGAGGAAGTCGCCGACGTCGGGAGCGACGATCATCTCGCGCGCGGGTCTGCCCTTCTGAGTAAGCATCTTGATCATGGCACAAACGTCGTTGTACCAGTTTCCGGGCGTCCACTTTCCCTCGGCGCTGCTCCACTTTGAGTGCTCCCATTTCGCCGAAGGCGTGAATTTCGCGGGGTTATCGTCGCCATCGTAAAACTTTACGCCGACGTCCTCGTATACGCCCGGCTTATCGGTGAGGTGGCGCATCGTCGTGCCGTTGTCTATCATGGTTTGTACCGCGAGAAGCTCTTCGGTGCGGCTGATACGTGCCGAGAGGTCCTCGAGGTCATGCACGAGGAAACGCTGTTCTCTTTCCTCGGGCGTTGCCTCAGAGAGTATCGACTCTCCGAATCCGCGACGCGTGAGCTGATCGAGCGTCAGCGGAATGGAGATAGCGATATTTGCGGGTTCGAGGTCGTAGGTCGAGAAGCCCGTGCGTTCCGCGGGGAGAGCTCCTATACGCGGCACGACAAAAGGCGCTCTCTTAGCGCCTTCTTCTTTGAAATCTGCGAGGACGCGAGACGAACCGAAAACGTCCATCGACACGTCCGTGGGAAAATACCTGTTTTTGAAAAAGGTATGTTCCAAAGGAAGCTCGTGTACCACCGCGAGCATGTAGTAGGTGCTGTAAATATCCATTGAATACCCCCTTTTACACCGTCTGCGTGAAGATGATATCGTACTTGCGAAGCGTATCTTCGTCAGCCGCCGTAAGCACATATTCATCTGCGGTGATGATGGCGTTACGGTTGAAGTTGCCGCTTCGATATGCGACGCCCGTTTCGTCGGCGCCGTCGCCGACTTCCACGTCGTCAGCGAGGATCATGCTCGGAATGCTGCCGCCGCCGAGCGAATAACTCACGACGACGTTATCGCTCCCCTCGGTCGGAGCCTCCGACAGCTCTAATTCGCCGGTATAAGCGTTGTAGCTCGATACCGTTGCGTCGACGCCGCCGACTTTTACGCTGTCTATCGCTGCGGGTTTGTCCGTTACGGTAAACGTCGTCGTCGCGTTGTCGCCGCTGAAAGTCTGCGTCTTGGAATTGCCCGGGCCGCCGTACACACTGTACTTGCCCTCCGCATCTGCGGCGAGCAGCGTGCCGCGCTTCACGACGCCGGCAGTGCCGAGCTTCTTCAAGATGATTCCTGTCGTTTCTGCCGGGGGAGACAACCTTGCTATAAGATTGTCCTGCTGGCAGCTGTCAACAAATCCCACAAGATTCTTTCTCATGCTTTCACTCCTTTCGCGTCCATGTACGCCTTGACCGCAGCCTTGGCGTTAGCTCTGATTGCTTCGGGCGTTTCTTCGCCCGCTTTTGCAGACTCGTTAGCCTGCGGGTTTTCGGCCGCGCTCACATTGCCGGCGCCGGATGCGGTGTAGTCCGCATTCACGTTTTTCATGAATGCTTCGCCCTTCGCCGCCGCTTTTGTTGCGGCGCGATACGCCATTTCCTGTGCCGAGCAGGGATGCTCGCCGTACTTCGCTTCGCGTACAGTATCGGCGTCGAACAGATTCGCGATTGCGTCGATCTCCTCGATACGTCTGCGTTCTGCCGTCACCGCGTCAACGCTTGCCGTTCCGTTTGCGGTCGGTTCCGTGGCCTGCGTCGTGTCGGCCGCGTTCGCCGCTTCCCCCTCGGTCGGTTCCTGAGGGGCGTTGAGATTTTTAGGCATAGTTTCTCCTCCTTCTGTGCCCTGATTTATAACGTCCGCATTCGCGGTTGTTACCGTATGAATTTCTTCTGGCAGTTTTTCGCCGCTCATTAACGGGATCGATCTGCCGCCCACTATCAGACGATGGCGGTCGGCGCTCGCAGCGACCGTCACAGAGCCGTCGCCGTCAAGCAGCTCGTCGGCAAATCCCTTTTCAATGATGTCGCGTCCTATCAGGTACGTCGTCGCAGACATCATGTGCGATATAACAGTGTCGCTCTGCTTGCATTTGCGGTTGTATATGCTTACCTGCGCTTCGTCCCATGCGTCGTCTTTTCTCGCTTCTTCGCGCAGCTCGTCGGAATTATACATGCCGATGAGCAGAGCGCGCGCCTTATGCACCATGACCATGCTCGACGGATATACCTTTACCGGATCGCAGGCGCACATAATAAGAGAGCCGCCGGACATGGCGACTCCGTCTACTATGCACTGTACCGTTATACCGTTCCCCGCCAGCTCGCGCAGACGGTTGTGTATCGTGACCGACACGCCTGCATCGCCGCCGAGACTGTTTATCCGCAGCGTGATCGTTTTTACGCCGCTCGCGACGACCGTTTCAAGGTCGTTGAGAAATTCGTCCTGGACGATGAACGAGCCTTCCTCCGGCTCGCCCGTATAGTAGTTTCGCGGGCGCGATTCTACAATGTCCCCGTACATCTTTATTTCGACTTCGCCCTCTCCGGCTGTCTGAACGGTGTAGAATCTGCGTGTTATGTTGAACATTTTTACTCCTTTCCTGCACCGTCGTCCGGCTCGTTCGATGTACCGGCTGATGATGCGTTTGACGTATCCGTCTCGGGCGCAAACACTTTGTTTTCCTGACGGATTATTTCGGCGTTATCTTCCCAGTTGCTGCCGTACTGCTCGCGCGTGATCTGCTCGTTCGATTTCCAACCGTGCTTCACGAGTATTTCGTTCGCGGTAGCTTCTTTCACGGGGTCAAGATGCGTCTGAGCGGGTCCGTCCCATCGAGCGCCGCACCACGCGGCACGAATAAGAGGATTGTCGAAGAAGCCGGGCGCCTTGATTCTCCCTATGGCGACCGCTTCGGCAAGCCACGTTTCATATGTCGGCTGGCAGAAATCAGAGACGAACCACGATCTTCTCATCTTCGCCGTTTCCCACATCTCCTCGAGGGCGCCTTTCGACGCGCTGTACGACGCATTAAACTCTTTCATCAAGACGTCGTACGGCACTTCGAGTCCTGCACCTACCATCTGGCATATCGTTTTAACGAAATTCTCAAAGCCTGCGGTCGGCACGTTCGGATTCCCGAGGGTCACGGATTCGCCGGGCGCCAAATGATTGATCTGCCCGGGCCCCATCTCGTATTCATTTTCGCTGTGACTGACGTCGTTTATCTGACTTCCGACGCCCTCTCCGTAGTCGATCTCTCCGACGCCCACCTCGTTAAACGGGAAATCTGCCGGATTCGTTTCTGTCGTTATCCATGCCGTCAGATACGACTGCACGAGCGCCGCGGTCAGCTCCGATTCGGTATACCGTCTGAGCTGCAAAAGCGTCTCGATTACGGGCGCAAGGTAGGAGACTCCGCGGTATTGATCCGGGCGCTCGGCGTCCATGATGTGCAGCACGTTCGGCAGTCCCGTCAACTTTCCGCGCGCTTCTACGCGTACCCAGTTGTCGACGGGCAGCTTTGTGAGCTGATCGGGGTACGTCTTGCTTATGTGATACGCAACTACACGCCCGTTGCTGTCAACCTCGATACCGTCATGTATCTTGTTTTTGTTCGATGAATTCTCGCCCTCTGTGCTGTTGACAGGAAATGACGACAGCGACACCGTTTTCGGCGTGCTCACTCTGTCGGCCTCGATGAGATATAGGCGCAACGTATACGGATTCCACGGCTCCTTTTCATAGCGTTTGAACAGGGCGAATACGTCGCCGGACATGAGCCACGCTTTTAATACCATCTGTTGGAGCTCGTAAAAATTGTTCATGCCGAGCGCGTCGCAGTTTGCGGCGCTGTCCGCCCACATGTTCCACTCCGCCTCTGTCGTTCGCTGCCACTCCTTGGCAGCCGTCTCGGAGAGACCGAGAACGTCGCGGTTGATCGAGCAGCGCATATGTAGTCCCGGACCGACTATCTTTGTTCGGTTAGTGTTTATCGCCGCCGCAGCGACGGGCGACGCCATATACAAGATCCTGCCGCGCTGCCTCAGCGTTTTGTTGTTGATGTCTATGTCTTCGATGGGCGCACCGCTCTTGGCGGTAAATCCTTTGAGTGCGCGCTTCGTCCAGCTCGCGCCTGCGTCGCCGTACCCCTTTACGTATGCGCGCTGCATATCGTTGCGATACTGGGAGAGGGAGATCGACTTTGACTGAACGCCGTTTTTGCGAAGACGGTTAAATAAATTCTTTTTCGGCATATTACCTCCGGTTTAGAAGTCTCGTGGTATAACTCCGACAGCCTTTCTTCTCTTTTGCCCGTTCAGAAAAGCGTCGAGCTCATCTTTCATTTTCTGCGCCTTGTCGAGCTCGGCGGAGATCTCGGCGAGGTCATATCTCGTAAGAGAGCGGTCGCCTATCGTGTACGACTTCACTCTGCCGTCGAGCAGCTCAAGTTTAGCTTCCATGAGCTTCGGAATGAGCTTTGCATAATAGTCGCGGTACTGTATCGCTTCTTTTCGTGTCATGTGCTTATATCACCTACCATTCATCGTAAAAATTGTTCCTGCTTTTTCGCGCCGGCGCCGTATCAGCTTTTGCTGCCGCAGTCGTGCTGTTCTTGGGCGACGGAATAAGCCCGGCGGGTTTTGCTCCCGGCTTCGCCGTTCTGATTTTACGTTCGAGCATATCATAGTCGGGCGAAAGCGCTTTCGCAGCCGCAAGAGCATAGTTTCGGCAGTCGAGAGCTTCGTTTCGCTCGTGCCCGGGTATCTTCTCCCACTGCCACCGATTTTTGCTTTTCTCCTTGTACACAAGATGCTCGGACAAGAGCCCTCGGAAATATGCTGCGCCGTAATCGCCATTGCGGGGGAAATGGCAATACTTCGGTCCTGCCGTTTTTACTCTCAGATTATCCATAATAAGCGTTTTCCCGGCGTCGACGCCTATCTCGAATACCCAGCACGTTCCGAGCACCGTGCCGCTCACCATGATTTTTTGCTTCTTCGGCGGCGACGTAAACATGATATCCATGCCGCCGCGTCCCTTGATGGCGAATACCTTTTTCCCCTGACGCGCGAGGCACGCCCACCGTACTTCCTGCGTGAAATGACCGCCTTCATCAACGAACGTCATTGATACCGGGAGTCCTATACCGTTTTTGAATCTGTATATGTGATTTATCACTTCGTCAAGACCGTTCCACGTTGCCTGAGAGTCGGGACGTCCGATGATAATACCCTTTTTGATGCCCCATGTTTCGCCGAAATGACCGTGCCCCACGATCTCATATTCAAGGCGGTCGTCCTGAGTATCGACGCCGCACGTAAGACACAATACGCCATCCGGGAGCTCCGCTTCGTATTCCTCGCGCCGCGCCATGACGCTGTCCTCATCTTCGATGTCACCGCGATCTTCCCATAACTGACCGAACCGTGTGTTATATACGACTTGCAGCTTCTTTGAGTCGCCGAGAGCTTGCAGATAGAGCAGGATCGTTGATTCCCACGACGCCCACGGAGAGACCCACGACGACAACCAAAACGACCGTGTACCGTTGCGCTCGTATGCGTCCGGATTATATGCGGTCCATTTTGACGGCTGACGCTTCATTTCCGATTCCGTCGAAATACCGCCGCAGGACGGGCACACATAGTACAGAGACGTGATTTTGTATGTCTTCTCGTCTCCGAGACTTCCTTCCTCTTTCTCGAATCTGATGTTGTCGAATACGATCTCGTTATATTCGCCGCAGTGAGGGCATCTCGTTTCCCATCGCTCCTGTGTGCCGAGCGCATACGATTTTTCAATGGCGCTCGCCCCTTTTATCGTGGGCGTGGACACTTCAACGGATTTCGCGTTGTAGAATGTGATCTGACGCGCCATAGCAAGACTCCACGGGTCGCCCTCTTTTCCCGCCGACGTTTCCCATCTGTCGCGCTCGTCTCCGAGTACATATCTTATCGGCTTAGAAGCGAGAGCGTGAGCCTCGGTCGAACCGCACATCGTAAGAATGCCGCCGGGATATGTCTTTTGCAGGATAGTGTTCGCAGAATCGCGGCTTTTCGGGTCGGCTACCTTCGACCGCAGCGACTTACAATCGCGTATCATCGGCGCTATTCGCAGTTTAGAATATTCTTTTGCGTCTATCGTCGTCGGATGAATAAATAATATCGAGCCCGGGTCTTGGTCTATGATATAGGCGATGATGTTGTTTATCGTCTCTGACTTTCCGACCTGCGACGAGGAAACTATCACGATATGATGTACTTTTGGGTCCGTGAAGGAGTCCATCGGCTCTTTGAGATACGGCGTGCGGCTCGTTCTCCACATGCCGACCTCTGCGGAGCTTTCGGGTGACAGACGCCTTTTTTTATCCGCCCATTCAGATACGGTGAGATTTTCGGGAGGCTTCGCCAGAGCGAGCGTCTTCGATATTGCGGCGTTGAGGCGCTTCGCGTCGGAATCGCGGCGTTCATCTGCCGGGCGGCGTCGTTCCTCGTCAGATTTCTTCATAGTCGTTCAGATCGTTGTCCGGGGAGAGGTTGAGCCGCGCGCGTACCCTCTCCTTGTATTTCGACGGATCATATCTGTAATTTGACAGCTCCTCGAGGATTTTGCACACCTCGCTCTTAATGACAGTTTCAACTTCCGCCGAATCATTCGCAGAGGTTATGTCGATAGCAAGCCGCCCCGGCAGCGCGAGCAGGGAGTTGCGAATAAACAGTATCAGATCTTCGGTCATAGCCGCAACATCTTCCGAACGGTGCATCTGTCCGGAGCGTTCTTTTGCCTCGATCGCCGCGATCGTTGCTTTCGCTTTTTTAAGAGCGAGATCGGCCGAGCGGCGCGCCTTTTCCTGTGCCTGTTCTTCCGGGCTCTCGCTCCCTCTCGACTCGAGCATGTTGCAGTACGCTCTCACGGTCGACGTCAGCTCGAATAATGCACCGTGCGCCGTTTGTTTTTTCGAGAGGACGCCTTGACTTACGAGCTGCCCGATCCACTGATTTGTCTTTCCCGTCATGGCGCAGATATCAGCGGTTTTGACGTACGTCGGTGTGCCGGCTTGTAAGACGTACACCGCATTGTCTTTTATCTCGGCTATCGCCTTTGCTTTTGCCATCTTTGCACTCCTTTCGTCCCTGTCTATGCTGTCGGCGAGACTTGAACTCGCGCACCTAATACGGCTCTTGCCATCTGAGCTACGACAGCTTTGCGTGATATGTGAGATTTCTCCCGCATATGTGTCATGGGTCCCAGCCACCCATCACGCTCTTTGACACATTATCCCCGCCCACTTTAATCTATTTTTCAATTAAAGTACCCGATTTTTATATCCAAACTACGTGCATTTTGGGGTCAACGAGCCCGCACTCGTTTCAAAACGCGTCACAGTACCTTGACGAGTTCGTGACGCGCGTTGCAACGCTCTCATTCGCCACGAAACATGTCGGTCGAGCGTCAACCTGCCTACGACGTTTCGTGCGCTGTGAGCGCATGTGTGCGTCTCTCGGCTCACAATTTCGCAAGCATCTCCGCATTACTGTAATGCGTGACGCCTTTGCACATCATCGCGAGGAAATCATCACGCGAGAAACTCGACAGACGGAATATCTCCTCGGGTTTCATGCCGAGCTGCTTTCCTATCTCGTCTACGCTCTTTCCTTCGTCGAGCAATCTCTTTACGATAGCTTTCATAGGCTCGAGCAGATGTGTTCCTCGTGCGCGATTATGCGTCACTGTGCCGTATATGTCTTCGGCTTCGTCCTTATGGTCTACGATCACGACCGGGACTTTCCCGCCAAGGGTTGATTTAAGCGGTTCTTCTCCTGCTACGGTCCAGCGATGGAATCCGTCTATGATGGTGTAGTCCGGGCGTACGACTATCGGCAGCGTCCATCCGTTTGTCATAATGGATTGAGTCAGCAGCTTTAAGTTTTCCCGGCTCACCTTGTTCGGGTTGTAATCGTTCGGCTTGAGCAGATCGCGGTCTACCCATTGCAGCGTGGAGAGCGGTGCGAATACATCAGCCATTTGCGCCTCCTTTCCGGAAGCGCCTGCTATACTCTGCGTATGAGCATGCTACGTCCTGATATATCGCACGTAACGTACGCAGCTTCGGGTCGCCCGCGATAAGCGCCTCATACATCTTGCGATAGTCGCGGGGACGCGCCATGCCGTCTACTTTTATAAGGACTCGACGGTATCGTTCTGCTACGTGCTTCTGATGATCTGTGTGGAAATAGTCACTCGGATGCTTTATGATCATGTCGATCAATTCCGCTTTATAGTCGCGGTCGTCCTTGCCCTCGAGAGCTTTTCGATTCTTGGTCGAACGGCCGAACATCTCACTGTCCCAGTAGAGAGCCGCGAGATATGCGTTCGGCTCGCGCCTTATGACGCGTTCCATCAGATCTGGGTAATATTCGTTCATCCGCACAAGGCATGAGGCTGTGTCGGACGAGAAAAACTGCGACACGCGGAGCTGCCCTTTCCCGATCCCCGCCTGCCACATGTACATGTAGATGTCGGGTATCTCTACGCCCGTGTCTTTGAGGAACAACCATACATCGTTGGTCTTCCAGTCGTAGATGGGATATATCTGCCGATTTCCCGTGATACCCTTTGCACCCATGTTGAGCGCTGCCATATATTGAAGCCGCTGGACGGACTCGGACGCTCTGACGCCTGAGATCATTATGCCGTCCCGTGTCGCCCGCGGCAGGAACATTTGATACGTGTCCTCGCGCGGCCTCAGCGCCGGATGCGTTCTGATCGCGCATGCAGGCGGACGCCTTATCCACACGTCTGACTTTGTTCGGTCCCAGCAGATGAAGGATTCGTCTGCGGTGAGCTGGTTGAAGCAGTTGAAATGTCTAACCTCAAGGCATAACCACCAAAATCGGGCACCCACCAGCAGGAATTTTCTTTGCCATGCTTTAACCGTTTCCTCGATGCAGGGGAAAATAGCTTCTTCGTCGACGAAAATGACGACGAGAAGCGAGGCGTCGATCTTGCCCGAGGTTATGAGCTCGTAGACGAGCTCCGCAAGACACAAGCTGTCTTTTCCCCCGGAGAAGGACATGTAGACGATCACGCCGTTCGAAAACGCGTTGATGATGCGCTTCTTTGCTGCCGTCACCACGTCCATATCAGAGCGAATACGTTTTACAGCCATATCCGCTCACCGCATTTCGGGCATATCACATACGGTCTGCCGTCATTGGCGCTTGCCGGCTGTGAATATGGCACCGGAGCCGTTGAAGGAATTTCGCCCGAGACTGATGCCGCCGGCGCTTCGAATGTCGGAGCAGGTCTTTGCTCGGCGGCTGTATCGTACGTCGTCGCCGCGCTGCGCATCCGTTCGGCATCGCTCTCGTCTATCCGTCCGTATTCGGACAACGCCTCGGTCGTCTCTGCATCGTCCATGATGAGAGATTCGAGGAAATCATCGTCATATCCGGGGATATCGAGGTCTCCTTCGAGCTCGGCGATTATCTGATCGAATACGTCTATGTCGTCGACGCCGAGATCGAATATCCTGTTGTCGGCGAGCATGAGTTTCTTCTTTTCGTTCTCCGTCAGACCGGACGCAATATAGCAGTCCGCCTCTTCCGCTCCGCTTTTTATTAGAGCTTCATGCAGACCGTTTCCTGCGAGAATGACGTCGTTCTCGTCTATGACTATCGGCCGTATCTGACCGAACATCTTTATAGACCGAATGAATTCGTCTATCTGCTTCGGCGTATGCCTGCGAACGTTCTTTTCCGGATTTTTAAGCTCACTTAGCTTTCGCTTGACTATCTTCACGCTTATCACCCCCTTTCTTCAAGAAAGTGACGAGCGCTCTCGATTTTCTGCGCTGCGTTTTCGACGATCGACGGATCTATCTCATATACTTCCCGCCATCCGTTTTCGACGTTCCCCGTCCACTGCCTCGCCGGCCACGGATGCGTGCCGCACAAATATCCGTTTCGCCACTCGTATATCGGTGGGAGGGGGAGATCGTTGTAATGGATATACGCGAGCACATGCTCGTGTTTCCATTCCGCAAGAGGACTGTATCTCGTCACGCCCTTACCGTCGGTATACATGTTGCCTTGCCCGGTGTAATTCCCGTCGGCGCGGCGTCTGCCAAGCAGCATAATATCGAGATCGTGCCGCTTGAAATATTCGCGCTGCGCTTTGTGCTGCACGATGGCAAACCATCTTCCGGCTTTGTCGCTTTTCTGCGGGAACAGCATATCAAGGTTTTTCGCCAGCCAGTCAATATTGACGCCCGTATTGATGATTTCGCATCCCGCAGGCTTATTGTCGCTGACCCACGCCATGAACGCAGGATATTCGAGATCGCAGACGCCCATCATGCTGTCGCTGATCCCGGCGTCTTCGCATATTTTGCCGAGAGCGATGCTGTCCTTGCCGCCGCTCCATGCGTATGCGGCTTTCTTATCCCCGACGACGTTCTTGATTGCGTCAACGGTCTTTGCGCTTAGTTCCTCTATCTCCGATCTGCTGACGGTTTCCTCTATGTGCGCCATAGCTTCGAGCCACGCATCGTTGCTTATAGACTGCTTACGCCCGAGATATTTCACTGACATGATGCCGCCCCCTTCCTCGAGACGACGACCGCCACGATGCCGCTGATGAGCACAGTTGCGAGACTGCCGACCGTTTTGAGTACGGCGCTGCCGACGATATTGCCGGCGGCGAATATCGGCAGTCCCACGACTGCCGACGAGAGAATGCCATAGAATATTCCGTTCGCCGAAAGCTTACGATCCATAAGAGTCATGACTGTCGGCAGTAGCGTTGTCGTGCGGAGCGTGCAATAGAACAGGAACAGGTGAGTCACAGTCAGCCCCGGTGTATTTGCGATACCGATGCCGAGCAGCAGGACGACGATCATAGAGCCTTTCGCCGTTTTCAGACTTGCCCCGAAATCATTTGTGAGCGACGCCGCTGCGCACATGTTGCTGTCGACCGTCGACAGCAGACCCGACACGACCATGAACAAAAACGGGAGCATCGCCCATTTCGGGAACAGATGAGAAATGAGCTCAAAGTTGACTACACCCGCGTCTTCGGCGACATATCCCGATCCCGCGGCAATATAACCGAGCAGACCCATGGAGAGGGGTACTACGGCGAACAGCAGCGCTCCGATGATAAACGCCGAGCGTATCTTCTCACGTCTGATCGAGAAAGCACGCTGCCAAAAGCACTGATCTCCGAACGGTCCGGCTATAAGTCCTATCGCTGTCGGGATTCCGAAGGAGAGCAGCACTGACAGTCCGTTGCTGTCGAACAGATTAGAAAACTCGCCCGATACGCCGCCTATGCCGTTGATAAGATTTGTCATGCCGTCGCCCTTAGCAAGAGCCCACGGTACGAATACCGCGCAGGCCGCAAGCATCAAAATCATCTGCATGGAATCGGTGAGCACCGATGCTTTTATGCCGGAAAACTGAGAGTACGAATATGCGATCACGGCGAGGATTATCGTTACTGCCCAAAAGGGAATCCCCGTGATCGTACACAAGATTTTGCCGCCGGCGAGCAGCTGCACGCCCGTCGACAGCACGGAGAGAAGCGAAAGCTGCCCGAGATAGACCCCTCGCACCTTCTCCGAATGATACGTTGACGCCATATAGTCCGACAGCGTTACGCCGTCGGGCATCTTATTGCGAATGCGCTTTGCGAACGGCACAAACATAATCAGGCACGCTACATTCGGGACGAGAAACCAAAACAATCCCGGCAGACCGTTAGTATATGCCTTTTCCGCAGACGTAAAAAGAGCAGGCGCCCATATCCACGTCGCCGCGATGCTCATAGCAGCCTGCCATGTACCGAGTTTGCGGTCCGCGACGTGGAAGTCCTCGGCGGCGCTGCTTTTACGGGAAAAGATCAGCGTCACCCCGATCATAACCGCCGTATATACGGCGAGAACAATGATACCGTACATTTGGTATCTCCTCCTTTATTTTCGGCGCACTGTTGGCGTTCAGGCGCCTTTGATGTAATACTGCAATGCAAGGAGCGACATTGCAGTGATGCTCCTCCTCCCGATAAGAATACCGCCCGGTGGGAAGACCCGCCGGGCGGCTGGCAATTATTTAGAATTTTACGATAGCATTATATTCGAGAAAAAGCGGACATATCGGACAACATATCATGATTTCGCAGATTTTTTCAAAAATCTGTTGCACGCTTTTCGCACGCTGTCCTCGGTGTTGTTCCCGCCGATGCGCTGCGCCACCTGCGTCCATGTGAGCAGGTCGACGAAACGCAGCAACATAATCAGACGGATTTGATAGTCCTCGACCGAGGATATATATTTCTCGATTCGCCGTCTTTCGCGCAGATATTCGATCTGCTCTTTTTGAATGCGTTTCCTTAAATCGTCGACTTGAATAACTATTTCTTCTACGGTGCTTTTCGCATATACGGGATTTCGCGGCATTCCCGTTATCTCTTGACAGCCGGGCTGCAACTGCGCTTCAAGCTTTGCCAATTGTTCAGTGTTGCGGTCGATCAGCTTATTCAGGTAGTAGAGCCTGCTCAATTCGCGTACAGTCATTGCTATCGCTGCTCCTTCGAAGAAAATAGTGACGGGGGAGCTGCCGCTCCCCCGTTCGTTGACATCCTGCTGCCGCAGTATATAAGCGGACACCCTTTTACGCCTGAGCAGATGTCGTCGGCAACCGCGCCTTAACACATTAATCACACCAACACACCAGGCGCGCGCGGACGGGTTTTGCTGTTGGTAGGAGTCGAACCTACGGCGCTGCCACGCGTCAGACCTTGGCATAGGAGCCACCTCTGCAACAGCCGCCGCAGATTACCCGCTGCGGCGCCGGGCGGAGTATAGGACTTCGTTGAGACCCGCTTATATGTTATCACACTTTTTCAAGCGTGTCTCACTATTTTTGAACAAGAGTTACAAAATTTTTCGTCGTTCCCCGGTAAGCAGATATGCAGACGACACTTTTAACGGCTTCGCAAGCGATTCGGCTACGTCGGCGTTCGGCTGACTTACTCCCAGTTCGAGGCGGGATATCAGGTCCTGCTTTACCCCCGATATTTCGCCGAGTACGCGCTGCGACAGTCCCGCTCTGACACGGAGTATTCTCAGGCGGTGAGCGAAGTCGTTGATATCGTCGTCGCGCTCAGCTAACTTATAGTGGAGCCGTTCGCACAGCATTCTCCGCGTTTCGGCCCATTTCGGGCAAAACCATTTCTGCCATTCAGCACACGTTTTTCTGTCGCAATGACTTTTTTTCGGACATTTGTTGCACGGGTATGTTGCATCGTCACGATTGCTCATTGCCGGTACCTCCACGTTGCAGCACCTCGTCGATGCTGTATACGTCGCCAGGCTTTACGCACGGCAAACAGTCAACGGGCATGCTGATAGTATTGCTCCCGCCTCCGCCGAATATTGTCACTTTGTCGTTATGGACCTGCACTATCGGCTGTGATCCCCAAAAGCTGATAAACGTTACCAGCTCGCCGACATCTCGGCTGAGCCATTCGAAACCAAGACGTTTCATAATGCTAAGAAACCCCTTTTCATCATCCGAAAAAGTCGGCTCAATATGTTTGACGAGAGCCGGATCGTTGATCGCGTCCATGATGTAGTCCGACAATGCCACAGCGCGTGACGGAATCGCTGCGAATCGTCCGTCCGGCTGTATGTAATATATTATCGCTGTTCCGTTTAACGTCGCGCCCTTAATCGTGAAGTGCTCGTCCACCTCTACACCGAGTATATCGCATAGGCGCGGCCTTTTGTTTGTCTCCGGCATTGTGACTATCTCTTTCTCTAATTTGTCAAGCGGTACAAGCCTTTTTCTGTTATTGCGGTAGTACACAATCACAAATTTTCCCGGTTCCGACTTGTGAACCACATATCCCTCGCGCCCATAATACGGTGTGTCGTAATATGCATTTAATTTTGTCGATAAAATCGTAGTCCCGACCGCTATGCCGTCAAACGCGGTATCAACGTACCGATACAAGTCGCAGTCATGCTCGCCGTCGACTTCTTCCTGCTTATCGCCCATGAAGCAAACGCATTGCTCTCTTTTCTCGTCGGTCCAATAATGATTATGCGTTTTTTCCACATATCCGAGACAATGCACCCGCGCCCCGAATAAACCACGCTTCGAAAATTCGCTTTTTGTTTTGCTCATGTCGCGTCTCCACTTCTGTCGTCCGTCGTGAGTTCTCCCGCAATCGCCGCGTACCCCGCAAGGTCTATGTAGTTGTCGGTAATATTGACGCCGCTCGTCATGCGCGATATCTTGACGAGCGCGAGTATGATTGCCACGTCCGCTGCATCAACCGGATATCCCAGGTACCCGCTTATCATTTGCGCTGCACATTCAAAATTGTTTTCCGGCGAGCCATATGTTTTTTCTCGTTCATCTGAAACGCAGAGTTTCGCTGCGTCGAGGATCTGATTTCTTGTCATTTCAATACTCCTTTAGTGTTCGTTATGCCCGTTGTGGACGGTAAACTGTTTAGTGGTCCTGCCACCGTTTTCAAGTACGCGCTTGCCGTGGGGACTGTCTCCGTGTTCCATAGCGTGGCGTTTTTCTGCAAATCGAAAAACCTCTATGAAATCATTGTCCGTGAATTGCTCTCTCGCCCCAGCGTACTGTTTGGCAACTGCTTTTGAACAATACCCAAGACTGGAGCATTGCTCTATAAATTCTTTTTTTGTCATACGCAGCCGTCCCTTACAATGTTTCTCCCATTTCTGCACGCAGGCTGTCTTTGATGTAGTAGTCAAGACCGTATTTTTTGCACAGTCTTTCCGCCTCCCGTCCGAACGACTTCCAGTCTATATCCGACGGGAAATAATTCAGCTTGCCGATTTTTACAGTGTCAACGATGTCGTGATACTCGATGATCCAGTGGAACACTTCGTAAGCATCAAGCACCGGCTCGAAGGAAATCCACGTTTTAATCCCCTTTTCCCGAGCTTTCTCTAAACTTCGCCGTCTGAACGCGGGGTACAAAGCATCTATCTCTTGGCAGGCCTCTGCGCCCGAATACGTTATACCGTACCAGTCATTACCGTCGAGCAAATCAAAGTCGCGTTCTCCGTTGCCCTTTGTGAGTATCTGCACATGATTTCCGCTGTCTTTGAGCAGCTCTATTATCTCACGCGTTGTCGACGTGTCATATCCGATCGGGTACGGGTCACACGCAAAGCACAGATGTATTAGCTTGCCCGTTATTCCTTCGCGCTCGATTTGTTTCCGCGTTTCCTTGACGATGTTCTTACGCGGCTCGACATGCGAATGGAATTTTTCTCTGTCGCAATGCAGAGTAAGCGGAGCGAAGCAGTAATAGTATCTATGCGGACACCCCGTGTAAATGTTGAGCGCGTAATCGCCGTATTCTTTTGCGGCGCCTTTCGGTTTGTATATAGGTTTCATAAAATCTCCTTTCAGTTATGATCTAATGCATCGATTGCGTTGATATCGTCAACGGTTATTTGTCTCGCGTCGTCACCGACCCACCATCTCATAACGTGTTCGCCGTCCGTCCATTCGATTTCTTTGGGTTTAATTCTTCCCGCCGCCTCCCGCGCTGCAATCATACGGTCGAACGCGTGAACATACATTTGACGATATTTCGGATATTCTTGAAAATCTCGCTTCATTCCTGCGTCGCTCTGCAACGGGCAGCCGATACAACCGATTCGTTTTCTGCCGCATTGATACAACGGATTTGACGCGCACCCGTAATGATGCAGAAACTCCCAGACGTCCGCGTCTGTCCAATCTACGATCGGATTTATTGTCGTTGACGTTGTTCGATAACACATTTCTACTACTTTTCGCGTCTCGGCGTTATCGTTGTTCATAATAATTCCGTTCTCTTTCGGCGAGATCATGAATTTCGCCCCAGCGTCTGCGGCTGTCTTTGCGCTTTTTTTCGGCTTCCCGTTGATCCTCACAAGTCCCGCGTTGTCTCGTCTGTTTTTGCTTTCCGCCCACCGTACTCCAGTTATTTTTACGCGTCCGCGTCCGCCGCGCTCTTTCAGTTTTGCGCAACAATACCGCGCTTGACGCGTCGGCGGGAACATTTCGTCGACAATGAGCTGCCACATAGTTCTTTCGGGGTAGCTGATATGTATTCCCGGTATTGACCGCACATAATAGACCGTTTCGGGCGCGTCGGCGGTCGTGTGATTGTGCCATATTTCGTGCTTGACGCCCGCAAGTGCCGCGAGTATGCGAACGCAATCACTGTCTTTTCCTCCGCTGTAGCAGAGATAATACGGCTCTGTCTGCGGTTCAAACGTGCGGAGATATTCAATCGCGCGTTTTTCTTTGTCAGTGTCCATTTTTGTGCGCCTCCTCTCTGCTTATCCGCTCAAACTCGGTCACCCATACAAAGGGATTTGCGTCCCATCCGTAACGTGAAAGATCAGCCGATTTAACGGTTCGATTCCACACTTTTTCTCCGAACAATTCGGGATAGCTTTTGAATATAGGGCAATTTGAGCATGTATGAACATTCCAACACATTTCTGCACCACCTTCGGGATAATAGATACCATGCTCACGAGAACATACTATCAGCGGTTCTGCTCCCTCGGCTATTACGCCATCTTCATCAATATCCTGTAATTGTTCTACGCGCACTTTGTTGACGCGCAGAAATATCCGCGCTGCCTCTTTCGGCATATGTATTGAGGGGCGCCAACCACTTCCTGCTTTGACAATTCGCTCTGTTTCGTCGTCTGCGTCTGCTCTGTAATACGTTATACCGTCCCATGCAGCATATGCAGAGTAGCCGAACGTCTCACGCACATAAAGGATATCGCCGGGCTGATATTGATACGTCCCAACGAAATCGTCACAATCCTTCCACTTCTTAGGAATTTCATCATCTGCAAAGATATATTTTCTTCCTGTGAAGAAAAGCGGCTGCGGCTTAATCACCCGTCTTGTCGCCGTCTTTCGGTCGTCGAGTATCGCGCGTACCATCTCACTGTTGAATAATATCGGCTTCATTCATCCACCTCTTCCGTATCGTCCTGCCGATGCCACGCTACCGATACATCACCGCATTTCTCGCATGTCAGCACTTCCACCGTCACGTTGCGTAGCCTCTGCGTCAGTTTGTACGCATGCGGTGACAGCTCATGCACACCGTCAGGACGCACGGTCACGCCCTCGCCGTGTGAGCATGGCAAATTCTGAACATGTTCCTGCAAATGATTTACGGCATATTCGAGCGCGTCGATATCGTCCTGAAACACGCTGTTCGGCTCGGACTTGTCGAGAAACGACTGCCTGTCCCGGATCAAGTCCCGCAGCTGAGCGATGGCCTCCTCTTTTTTCATCGTGCTTTCTCCTTCCTCTTTGCGTCTAAAAGGATGCGCCTTGTCAATCTCCATTTTTGAAACCGGGACAGGGAAGGGTTCATTCGGATCAGCGCGATTTCTCTCTGCGGGTCGAATTTTAACAGCCCCATCGCTCTGTAGATTGCCATGTTCGCTTCTTCAAAGCTGATTTCTGTCAATGAGGCGAGGTCGTGGATGGCGTCGGCGATCCGCTCCATGTCTTTTTCGTTTATGCTGTCACCTCTCATTCGGTGTCCTCCTTTACCTTTCTGACGTAATCTTTGCCATACGCGACGTTAAGCCCGCTGCCGTTGTCCCATAACATTATGAGCGATCCTATATCGTCAACGCCGGCTACCGTTCCTTTGGTGCCGACTGGCGGCGCTTGGGGGTCTTTCATAGCTACCAATTCTACCCGCGTTCCGGGAGGAAATGCCTTTCGGATCGCTTCAATCTGTTTTTCGGTAGGAAATCTCATTTCGCAGCGTCCTCTCTTTCCAGTTCTCTTTTGGCTTTGATTAACAACCACCGTCTAATGCAATCATCGCACGTTTTCGGATCCGTGTGCAGCCGGGGACAATTCATAGGAGTGTCGCATCTGCACAGTCCTGCGGCTTGCATCACCTTCGCGGCGACTTTCACCGCCCTGGCTTCTATCGTCTCTTTCATCTTTTCCTCTGCTCTCACAATTTCAAATTCTGTCGGCTTAACGCCCAGCATCGCACCGTTCTCACACATAGCGCTGACCGCTCCGCTCATACTTCGCAGCGCATCATATACTTCGCCTTCCCAAAGCACCATGTCGGGATGCAGATAGCAAAGCGGGTAGTCGACTCGTACCGTTTTGAGCATTCTTATTTTCATGTTCATTCGTCCTCGTCGGTCTCCGCGTCTATACTTATCTGCTGATTGCGCGACATGCGTTCGGCGTACGATATAGCGATGTTGAGCTGCATATATATCTCGCGGATCGAGGCTGCGAAGTTTTTGTTGATAGGCTTTGTGAATGGGAGAATAATGCCGAGCAGAGAGAATCCCTTTTTCGCAGCGATGTATATGGACCCATCTCTCGCGGTGCGCTCGTACAGTTCATATCCCGGGGTATCGTCGAACGGTCGTAGATAGTCTGTGTCTATCAGAATAAGTCCTTTTGAGGAAGTGAGCGGCTCGACGGCTCGTCCGTTCACCGCGAATTGTATGTTTCCTCTGTCGAGAAGTATTTCATCGGCGATGCTGTCGGAAAGGTCTATCGGCAGATTTACATTTTTGTTTTCGACGTCGATTTCCCGCACGGAGTACGATTCGCTTTTGATGTCTGAAACATCGAGCACGCCGAATATGTTGTGCTGTGTGAGCACCGGGAGCCCATATATAGGGTAGAGCGCCATACTGCTGCCGAGAAATTGACACGACGGCGTGCTTACGATAACGATGTCCTGCTCACGCTTGAGCAGCTTTTCAATCTGTTTGAATTTCATTCTTTGCTCCTTCTGTTCTTAATTCTGAGTCTGCCAGATATCCGCTGACAGCAGTAGAGAGATAATAGTCGGCTCTTGCGACGACTTTTTCGTACGCCGCCTCGCCCTGGAAACTGTCGACGACTTTCTTTTCATCGTCAGTCAGATTGGAATATTTCTTTTTGCCGTAGGACGGCGGCAGCCATCCGCGGTTTCGCGCTGCGTATATGTTGAAGCGTTCGAGAAGCTCCATATCCGAAAACACGATGTGGACGGTCCCTTTTTTGTAGAACGTCGCCTCGAAGAATTTGCACCGAATGTTTCTCGTAATCCCGGCTGCAAAATTATCTTTCAAGGTCATTGCAAGATCGACGTCGGCAGTCATTTTGCCATCGAAGAAATTGAAAATGCGCTCGATGTCCGACAGAACGTCAACCGCTTTATATACTTCAGGACGTCCGCTCCACTCGCTAAACACTCCGTAGCACGGCAATATGACTTTTTTGTTGATTTTCCATGCCTTGTTCGTCGCCCATCCATCGTAATAATGACGGTTAGTCGAATCGTCGCCGTACCAACTGTGAGAAGCGGAAAGACGGTCAAACATGGCCGCTATTTCTTCCTCGATCCCGCGCCGCACCTCTGACATGATTTGCACCGAAAGCGCCTCGATGTTAAACTCGTTGAAGTCATATTCTTGCAGTCGGTCAACTTTTCTGCGGTATTCTTCCTGCAATTTGCTTGTCAGCTTGCCGACGAATTTGGGATTTGAGAGCAGCGCTCTCCAGTATTTGAGCCTTGTCTTTGACGCATAGCTGTTGACAGATACGTCATCATATCCTCTGTCGCACGAATCCGTAAGACGGAGTATTGTACCGGTCTCTTTTTCGTCAAAAGAACTTCTCATATACGGTTTAAGCGCTCTGAACTGTCGAATAAGTTCTATGCCTGCCTTGACTTCCACTCGATAATGTGCCACAGCGGATTTTATGTAGTCCGTCACATCAACGTCCGTTGAAGCTGAGGCAAAGCTTTCGTCGTCTATATGTTCCGCCTTTTTCATGCGCTCGTAAAATTCGCTCTCAGCGATCCTGCGCGGTATAGCTATTTTTACAAGTGCCACCTCTACGTCTGTACGTCTTTCGGCATGATCGAACGCGCCTTGAATGTATCTGATTTCGGCTCCGTACTCATTCAACAGCTTGATAAGGTGCTGCCTCTGGTTTGTGTACGGATTCTTAATCGTTTCTGCGTTCAACAGACAGACGATCGCGCCTCCGTTTTTCTGTATTTCTATCGCCTTTATGAGATGCTTGTCTCCCTCGGAAAACGGCGGGTTCATGATTATAAGGTCATACTCTTTGAATGGCTCGTACCGGAGAAAATCATCGTAGACCACATGAACGACGCCTGACGTTGCGAAACCGCGTTGCTTTGCGGCATCGTTCTCCATCATTTTTTCTGCGCTTGTCAGGGAGCGCTCATCTTCTATTTTTTTGATTTGGCGTAGTACAGTCTGAGCTTTGCTTGCCCTCCCGTCGCCGTAATTGTATCTGAGAATGCTCCTCAGTTCCGGATTAATCTCAACACAATCAACGCAGCGAATGTGGCGGAAGCGATTGTCGGATGCCCCCCAAGGCATATAGTCTTTTTCAAGCAATCTCTCAACAATATCTCCCTTGCCCGCGCTCGGCTCCAAAACTGTGTTAATGAACGCAAAGTCAAGCCCGGAAAGCATTTTGTCGATCAGCTCCCGCGGCGTCGGGAAAAACTCTTCGCCCATCGAAGCCGGAGCGATTGATGATCCTGCGCTCATTTGCTGCCATCCTCCTTATCCTTATCCACGAACAGCGGGTGTGTGCCGTCGTAAAGCATCCGCTCGTCGTCCGACATCTCATATCCGACCGACACGAGCCAGTCGTACACGGCGGTCAACATTTTGTTTTTCTGATACTCCGGGAATGCGCCGGAATATCGTGTGTAGAAGCGCTCGAAATCCATGTTCCCGAATGCGCTGTAAATGATCGTCGGCACGCACTTTTCGTAATTTGCGTTCACGGAGTCGCGCATCTTCGCATCGCTTTCATCGGCATGTCCGTAATCCCATTCCATGCCGAGAAGCATGACCAGCTCGCCACGTCCCGAGCTACAGTACTTGTCATACGATAGCATGACGGCATTTACGACGCCGTCAAGCATCAGCCGTTCATTCGCTTTCGTCAGCCTCGACCGAGAAACGAAATTCCTGCGTAGCTCGTTCGCCGTCGTCGACAACGCCTCTAATTTCTCGCGCGTGTCAGCTATATACTTCTCGCGGTCGATCTCGCTCTGCGGACGCTTCACCGGATTTGCCCGTTTGCGTTCTGTATAGAAGCTCACCCGACCGTATTTCTCATCGAGCACATAATAGAGCTGCTTTCCGCTTCGGATCACGTCGGCCGGAACGAGCTCGTCGCCCGGATTCCATTCTGCGATACTGGACGAGGCGACGACTTGCTCATACTTACCGCCCCATGTATCGTGGAGTTCTATCTTACGTGCTTTGAGTTTTATTATCTCCGCTTTGGCAAGGGGCAGGTTTTTGCCTATCGTCTGCTGTTTCAGCGCCCATGTAATGTTCTGCTCAAAGTTATTCGTACCGATTGATTCGAGAACTTCGTTCCGTTTCTCGAGGCTTTCAATCTCTGCAAGTCGGTCGAAATCTGTCAGTGAGATCTGACGCGACGAGACTTCTTTCAGCTTGTCCTGGTTGAGTTCCATCATCTTCAAGCGGCGGCGCACCGTAGTCTGCGAAAAGCCCGTCTTGTCCGAGATCGTGTCTACGCTGTCGCCAAGCTCTATTAACATCTGAAAGCCGCGTGCCTGATCGTATACCGTCAGATCGGAACGCTGTATATTTTCGAGCAGCATTGTTCTCATCTGCTCCGCAGGCGTCATGTCAACGATGACGCACGGGACTGTTTTAACTCCCGCTATGAGCGCTGCTGCCGTCCTGCGATGCCCGATGATGATGGTATACTTGCCGTCCCCGTTGTCTACGACGGTGAGGTTTTGCAGCACTCCGACCTTCTTGATACTGTCCGCGAGCTCTGACAGATCTCCGAGATCAGTGCGCGGATTGTGCGGATGCGGCACAAGCACGTCCGTCGGCAGATACACGATTTTGTTGTTGCGGTCATTAACATTGTCCACAAATACTCCTTGTCTTGCCCCCTTGTTTGGCGGGGCGACCTTTGATTTTGATTATTCTCCTTGCAGGATTATGTCTGTGCGAGGATGGTCTGAATAAATTTTTTTGACTTGCGCGTCAACGATACACTTGTCGTCGTCATATGCCACTCCGTTAAGCGCGTCTGCGACGAGCTTTCCGATGTTGTCCCAGTCAGGTTTGACGGTGGGGCGAATCTCGCCGCTGAGCATCTTGCTCTTTGTGACCTTTGTTGCGCTTTTCGGAATACGTATGTACGCTATCACACACATACTGACATACGAGCCGGGCGAAAACCTAAACGCTCCGCACTGCCGTTTGTAGGCCCACGCTATAACCTGCTCGTGCTGCTTAGTCTCAGCCGGCGTATATGTTACGTTTGCCTGCCTGTTGTGTCTCGGACGCTGCTTGCCGAACGGATCGCCTTCGACTGTGAATCTAATCTTCATAAGGTGACTCCAATTCCCACGTCCAGTACTCGCCGCTTTTCCATTCGCGCATAAAGTGATTTCTTTGACCGTCACCGACGAAATACAGGTATTCCCGGGGGAGTACCCGCCCGACGTTTTCCTCTCCAAGCTGCTCACGGTGATGCCTCGTGAGCACGTCTTCGGCGAGCTCGCGGAGCTCATCGCACACGGGGGTGTCGTAGTCGTATGCGAATTGCGCGGGTTGTCTGAGAACGTCGATAAGCGTGTCAGGGTACGCGTCGCTGTCTACACGGTTAAGCACACACCATAATGTCGCCGCCTGCTCCGTAGTGGATTCTACGCCGCGGCATTCCCGGTAGAGCATCTTCGCACATGCCTCTACGTCTGCCGGGTCAGGCTGCCAGCTGCTGACCGTCGTAAACGTGCATACGTTGATGTGATCCAGCGCCGTGCTCGGCTGCTCAGGCTTCGCCACATTCACGGTGCAGCTCGGTGTAGCCGGGTCGTCGTTAGTGTCACTGCATGCTGCAGATACATATATCATTGCAGCTGCGAATATTGCTGTGATAATCACTGCTCCGCTTTTGATATGCAGAGTGTTACGCTGTGTCCTCATGCTGTTGCTCCTTCAAACCTCTTTGTACGGCTAAGTCGAAAAACTCTTGTGTTTTGAAATCTCCACCGTCAGCCGCAGACGCTTCGCCGCGCCATCTGTCGAGCCTGTCCCACACAATGCCCTTGTACCCGCTCGCCATGCTGTCGTCGATTATGCTACACACGGCGGTGTCCCCGTGCGATTCGACTGCTTTACAGATGCGCGTTATCAGAGCTCTTATTCCTGCGAGCCTATAAGCGCTTTTGCCTTTGTATTCGAGCCATTCGCGCAGCTTCGCTTTTACCTTGTCCGATAATTCCGCACCGTCTACAAGCGACAATATCTCTCTCTGACCGTTCGTCCCCCCCGAAGAGGGGGGTAAGGGGGGAGATATATTATATATTTCTGTTTCTGTTTCTGTTTCTGTGTTGTCAGTGTGCGTTCGCTCTGCGTTCGGTATGCGTTCGGTGTGCGTTCGCTCTGCGCTCGGCACGTTGTCGGTAGAATATCGTTTGCTGTTTGTGGCGGCAGCTCCTTTTCTCCCGGCATCCGATTTTACTTTGGCGCGCAATATTTGCTGATACATGTTAGATACGAGAGCTTTTAATGGTCCGTCTACGCTGTCGATAGGGTTCTTACCCGTCACATAATACTCTTTCAGAGCTAAGACTACGCTCCACGCGTCTCCGGGGTCCAAATAGCAGAGCGAGTCTACCCAGTCGAAGAACATGCAAAAACCATATTCGTTGTCTATCATGGCTCGCCCCCGATGTATCAGAACGGCAAATCATCATCTTCGTCCGCGCCGTAACTGTAATTAGACGCGGAAGGTGTTCTGGGATTGACATATTCTTGCGGCATATACGCCCCGGTCTGCTGCGAATTTGCAGCGCTCGCGGCGTTTCGCTGCGTTCCCGCAGCGCCTGCGTCGGCCTTCGAGTCGACGAAGTAAATATCGTCTGCTATCACCTCAGTCACATATCGGCGCTGTTTCTGATTGTCAGCGTATGACCTCTTTTGCAGTGTGCCTACAACGCAGATCGAGCTGCCTTTGCCGAAATACTTTGTTACGAATTCAGCTCTTTCTCTCCAAGCCACACAGTCAATGAAGTCTGCTATCACTGTGCCGTCGTCCTTTGGCGGTCTGTTTACCGCGATTGTGAACGATGTAACCAATACGCCGTTAGGCGTTCGTTTCAGCTCCGGGCAAGAGGTAAGATGCCCCCCGACGACAGCTTTGCTGATGTTGAGATTAGCCATTGTCGCCCTCTCCTTTCCGTGTCGTGTCATAGAAATATCTGACTGACGTTTCAACGGTGAATTCCTTCCCGCATCTCATACACTCTACGACATGAGTACCTTCTTCGTGGGCGACTTCGCCGTCTGCTTCGTATATTTCACCGCAGTACGGGCAATAGATTTGTGTTTCAAAAACCGTCGACGTCGTTTTGCCGTCACGAATGCTTTGCTTCAACTCGTTCTCATAGCGCTTTTCCCTGCAATCGAAGCATTCCGCCTCACGCGTCGCAATGTATTTTATTCTGCCGCATGTCGGGCATTTATTCAGCTCCATGTTGAGCTCCTTTCTTTATCGTTCCTGCTCCCACAAGGAGAGCATTTTGTTGATTTGTTCCGGGGTGTCAGTCTCTATGCCGAGCGCTCTGCAATCTTGCACGAGGCTGTCTATCAGACGTGACATCTGCTTTGTGTTGTACTGACTGCTGCCGTAATAGCAGCGTATTGTGACATTCTCGCCGTTCGGCGAGTAGTCGACCTGCTCTGTGACCCATCCCGTACCGAGCATTTCCCACGCGTGCTGCAGCGTTTTTGCATCTTCGGGCGTTAAATTCAGAAAATCCTTAAACACGCCGACTTGACATATAGCTTCGCGGTATATATCCTCTTTCGTATACGGGATTTTGTCATTAGACAGCTTGTCAGCTATCTTGTCACACAGTACCCAGCAATACGCGTTCGCGTTAAGCGAGCGTTTTTGACGGTGCTTTTTAATCTCGACGTCCACGTCGGCGTCTTTCAGCGCATCGAATTGCTCGCGGAAGTCCGCGTGAACGGTGAGCGTGATTATTTGCTCACCGTTCCTACCGGACATAAGATGTTCAAGCCTGCCTATCATGTGCCCCCCACTTTTCCATGTAGACGTCAAGAAGTTTGAGAGCTTTAAGGTCGTCAATGAATTCTTTCACGATTTCCTGAATCGGCTGTGTATTGCTCCTTGTATACGTTTCTGTGTACAAGTCCGTCCCGTCGGAAACGAGATACGTAAACTGAAACGCTTCGGGCACCATGAAAAGGTAGGCGGGGTGTTGAGCACTGCCGAGGTACTTCCCAGCGAGCTCTGCGGACGCAAAACCTTTGTTTGAAAATTTGACGTCATATATCGTTCCGGCTTTGAGGGAATCAAGTATGCCGTAGACAAGAAATGTCATACCATCGTCGAGCGTCATTTCGCGTTGAACCTTTACCTGAACGGGAGCGGACCGAATGATAGCTGCTGCCTTCTGAATCCCCGCCTCCCACTTCGGATGAGGGAAACGGTTCATACCTGCGGCGGCTCTATATACTTCGTTTTCGAAGTCTATGCCGTTCTGCATTTCGGGCGTCATATCCTTAGGCTCTCTATTCAAGGTCCGCAGGAAATCGTCATACGCTGTATCGGCTGACGATTCATAGCAATCATGCATATAGTTCCACGCCGACAGTAAGGTTTGTGTGATAAGGCATCTGTTCATCACGCTGTCTCCTGGGTCTGAGGCGCGTTCGGATCCGCAGGGACCGAGTATGTTTTATTTTCTTTGTCCCACGTATAGCCGAGCTCTTTTGCTTTTGCTGAAAGCATGGCGCTTGATTCCTTTTTGGATGTAAGAGCGTGCTCGAGGCTCGGTATCGTGTTCGCCGCCTCAGTCGCTTCTTCGGGCGTCTTTATCGAGTCGATTATCTCTTTTGCCTTTGCCATTGTTGCGTCGTACTGTGCTTTGAGGGGGGCGAATGCATCATTCTCGTGTGCTATGTTGTTACGAGCTTCATCGAACAGACGCGTGAGGAAGTCGTTTTTGTCGTTCGGACCGACCGGGGGTATTTTCCGCGTTCCCTCGATGCCGTAGCATCCCTTCGCAAAATACTCAGGCGTAGGCGTGAACGATATCGTACGGTCGTTCCCGAGCATCTGCATATAGCCGCCCAAGTCGCACGGCTGCCAAACAATATTGCGTGCAGCACCTTCGCAGAGAAGTCTTTGCTGAGGATTCCCGTCCTTGTCCTTTTGCTCGTCGGAGTGGAACACGTATATGACGTTCTTGTTCAGAACGTCGCGTATGTAGTTTGTGATTCTTTGAAACTCCTGCTTTACGGCGCCGAATCCTTTGAGCGACAGAGCGCCGTTTTTCTGCCTGTTTATGGCGGGGTTATCTCTCATCGCCCAGTCCTGCAGATAGGTCACAAAGCTGCCGCCTGTGTCGATTATGAGCGTCTGACAGCTTCTGACGTCGGGGGACTCAATGTCATTGAGCACTTCTTCGTATGTGTTGCAAATGATGGTGGGCTTGCGGTGATATGCTTTGACACGCGAAACCCCGCGGTCAAAATCAATCAGGATCGGGTCCGGCGCCGACAGCGCAAGAGTGGTCTTTCCGAGTCCGGGGGACCCGTAAATAATCATCGAAAATTTCTTGTCGGAAAACGTCATGTCGATAGGTTGCTTAATCATTGCTTTTCTCCTGTTAATTTAATAATTAGATTTTGATTGGATTATCGTATTGTGCTTCGTTCAATCGACGAACGAATAGCGGCAGTGGGGGCATCCTGTTATAAGGGTCTTGCCCGCCCGTTCGACCGTGATGCCATCTGTAACGCTCCCGTCGAGATGCTTGCAAGGCTCGTATATGTTCTTCCCGCAGTGGTAGCATTCGCCGTTCAACGCAGGCGCGAAGTTGGGAAGGCCGTTTGCTTTGCAGTAGTCGCGCTGCGCTTTGATTGCTTTAATCGTGTCGTACATCTACTTCTCCTTTCCCGGCTGTTGAGGCAAGGTAGCGGTCGACTATATATGTCAACCATTCCTGCACACTCGCGAAGCCGTCTAACTGTATTTGCTCGTGTAGCCTGGCGTGAGTCGCCGCATCGACGCGACAGCTTATTTGATGCTTCAATCTGTGGCATCCGTTGCGCCGATGGCGCTCACGTTCGAGCTCTTCAGGGGAGTATTTCTCGAGTACGGCGTCCGCCGCTCGGCGGCACGGCTCGATCCCGTACTTCTCCGTGTGCTCGCATTTAGACAGCAGCGTCTTGTCAAATCCGGGGTACAGTGCGCGGATCGTTTCAACAATCTCTTTCGGCGGTACAGATTTTTTTAATCTTATGTCACGTAAGACGTTACGCTTGCAATCTTTGCGCGACGGTGGTATAATGACAGTATGAGGGTAAGACGTTGCTGTTTTGTCCTCGGGGTCGATCTCATTGGCGTGGGGCGACCCTTTTCTTTTGCAGTCACATGTTTCGCCCGGATCGAGGTTAGCACCGCAATCGGGGCATCGTCTGATATACATGCTCATACCTCTTTCCGAGCCGTGGAAAGGATAGACTTCCAAAGCTGCGGGGCAATCGTGAGCACTCTATAACCTGTTGCTTCGAGCTCGGTGGATCTGTCGTAGCTCTGCACGTCCTGAGCGTGACGCGTGATAGCGTTTGCCAAGCCGTACAGCGAGAGTTCACCGTCGCCTATCATGTGCCCGAGAACGCCCTCGCTTTCGAACGTCGTGACGCCGAATTGCTTTGACGTGAGCTCGACCGCTTTGGGGACTATCCGAGCTTCTACTTTGGCATCTTTCGCTTCGCGCATCTGCTCTACGAGACGGTCGAAGCGTGTCTGCTCAACGGCCGCGGTGACTGCATCGCGAATCTTGAGCATGAGAGCTCTGTCGTCGGCTTCGAGCGTTTCGTCGGTGAATACCGTCATATCGAGGTCGACGTCGTTTTCTTTGCCGATATGGTATCTGCGTACTTGACTGTCCTGCGCAATCATTCCGTTGCTGCACACGAGCCGGAATATGAGCGGGCTCACCGTTACGCTGCCGCGTCCGACTTCCGAATTGCTGATTACGACGCCGGCCTGTACCGCGTCGCCCACATCAACATTTGACTGAATACGCGGGTTGATTACTTTGAGATACATTTTCGTGTCTGTTATCTCGCAGCTCTCGACTTTCGCGCCTTTCATCTGCATGATGATTGGCAGGACCGTTTCGGCAATCTGCGCGTTGTCAATGCGTCTGTACCGAGACGAGAGGAACGCACGCGCATCGCCGTCGAGCGTCCGAAGCATTCTACGTTCGGGGGTACTGTGCAGCCAGTGATTCACGTTGAGCGTCAGCAGTTCCGGACTTTCCTTGCGCATACGGTCGTAATACTTGGACGGTATTTCTGTATACTGCCCTATCTGGTCGTGCGCGGTGTCCTTGATCCCGAACGTCCCGTTGATAGCGTCGACGTCGAGAGAAAATCTGCCCTCTCCGTCGCTCTTCATTTCGATTACATCGGTGCTGACGATATAATCTTTCTTTGCCTGCTGTTGTCGCTCGATTTCAAGAGCGAGATCTGTCAGGCTTCTTCCGTTTTTCATGCAAACTCCTTTCTGATTTACACAGCGAATGCCGTGCATGGAATAACTGATTCGTAGTACGCCGCGCGGCGGTTCTGTATCGGTACATCTGCGGGATAATATCTCGCGTCGCGCTGCCATTCGTCGAAGCACGATTCGCACATCCAGTGGTTAAGCACAGGGACAAGGTAGCCGCTCGCGGCTTTCCTGCCGCATTCGTCACACACGCATATGCTGCCGAGCTTCTTCACTTCTTCCGCAGTCGTTTTGTACGCGATGTAGCCGCTTCGAGTCATAATCTTCTGCATTGGTTTCACCCCCTTTCGCTGGCGACATATCTGCTTTTCTTTTTCGGGGCATGTTGCAGTTCGCGGACGGTAAGCTCTTTCGCAATGTCCAAAGCGCGAAAATTGCACGTTCCGCCCATGCGAGGCACGTTTCTCATCGCACGGCGAGCGTAGTCGACGCTTCTCCCCATAAACGCCGCTACTTCTGCAATCGACAGCGTTTCTCCGTAGACCGCGCACAACTCCTTGTAGTACGATCTTTTTCTGTCTGTCTCAAGCAGGTCTTTGTCGCTGGGCGTCCATGCGCCCTTTTTTTCTTTCTGCTTCACGGTGTCCTCTCCTTTCTACTTTGACTTCGATGCTGCTCTTAGTGAGCGGTGTTTGCAATACGTTCCAAAATGGGGACATCATCAGCGAAAAAAAAGTCTGTTATCTCTTTCCTGTCGATTTTCAACGCAGAACATAAACTCTCGATCTCGCTTACCTTAAAGTCGGTCGAGCCGTTTATTTTCTTGCGCAACGCAGGGCGGGAGATGTTTAGAGCTTCTGCGAGTCCCGAAAGCGTGTACCCGTTTTCGACCATTCGTCCCTTGAGCTTGTTCGTATTTGTCATGATAGCCTCCTTTCAATGTTTCCATAATGGGGACAAGACTATAATACCACAGTCGCCCCATTTTGTCAACAACTTTTTTCGAAAAAGACAAAAATGTTTCCATTTTGGATTGACAGTTTTCCGACATAATGATATAATAACTGTAGAAATGGAGGCGCTTATGACAATATACGAAAGAATAAAGTGGTTGCGACAGGAGCGCGGAATGAGCCAGCTACAATTAGCAAAACTTGTTGGATATGAGGGACGCTCCGCAATATCTAAGGTGGAAAACGGAGAGAGAGACATAAGCCAGTCGATGATTGCAAAGTACGCGCAAGCTCTTGGTGTCACGCCGGTGTATTTGATGTATGGCAGTGCCGAAACAGATCCGTGGACCGAAACTTTTCGCCAGTCGTTGAAAAACGAGTTGTTAAAAATTGACAAGGCAGACGCGAGCGACGCCGGGGTTGATTTCGATCATCTTTTAAGTATTGCTTCTGGCGAAATAACCGAAATAACTCTTTCTGAGGCGTGCCAAATAGCCGATGATCTCGGGTGCTCATTGGACGCCATGGTTGATAATAAAAAAGTCGCCTTCGCAAGCGAAAGCGACTTTGACGAATACGACCTTGAAATTATTCGTCGGCTTTTAAATCTTCACGGCGAAAAGCGCGCCCAGGCTCTTGACTACATTCGTTATCTGACAGATAATTCAAAAACTCAATAATTTTTTTCTTATCGTCTTTTGACAGCTTTGCAATCATTTTGAGAACTTCTTCCCAGTTGTCGGCTTTCATTGACGGGCTCCTTTCTATGTAACTTGTTTGCCTGTCAATTATATATTGTCCGCAGCTGCGGCTGCGAGAAATGAAATAATATAACATTCTATGATTTTCGACAAAACCGTGTTGAAATGTAAAGGAGAACAAACATGAAGACCAAACGTATTTTATTTGTAGTATCTGCACTTTTACTGGCAATCTTGATTGCTGCATGCGATTCGAATGGTAATTCCTCGAAAGACACTGAAAGCAAAACCGATATTAGCACCGAATCAACGACGGTCACAGCCATCGATACGTTAGATAAAGATACTGTGACTGATGAACAAACTTCCGGCATGACCGATGCTGTTTCAAAAAGCGTCGATACTGAGGCGCCGATAGAAACAGCGACTCAAAGCGAAAAATTCGATTACACTGATGTTGATAAATACTGCGATCTTCTTCAAAATGGTGCATCGTTGATGAGCGCAACAGTAGACTTTTACAAAAGCATGGCCGACATCATGAACGTAAGCGACGAAGATGACATAGAAAGCAGCTTTACATATTATCTCAGCACTACGACTAAAGGGGAGAATGGAACAACGTATTTGCTAATACCTTCTGTGTTGCATAATTATTATGACAATTATGAAAAAGCATCTCCCGATCCGGATATTCTTCCCCTTATGCAAGAATGTATTTTGTCTTATACGCAGCTTCATGAGATTGTTTACAAACCTTCGGGTACGTATAGTGACTTTTTGCAGCAGTATAATGACGCATATGACAAATTCGTTTTTGACTACGACGAGCTTGTGGCATATTTGTACGCCGTCGGCGTATATACAGAGTAATCTTACACGGCAAGAAAAAAAGGCAAAGCAAATCAACGTCGCTGATAAAGGATAGCGAGCGCAAAATACCAAGAGGAGGCGAATATATGCCGAGAGCAAAATATCGGTACCAGGCAAAATACAACGGCGTGATGATAGACGTCTCCGCAAACACACAGAGGGCGCTCGCGGAAAAGGTCGCCGATAAAAAGGAGCGCATAGACCGGGCGTCTCCGGGAAACATGACCGTCGCCGACTGGGCCGCGATGTGGCTCAGTATGTATAAGCAGGGAAAGATATCAAACAGGTATTATGAGTCTATTAAAAGCCGAATTAACAATTATGTGATACCGTACATCGGCAGCATACCCCTCTCCGAGGTGCGCGAATTGCACATACAAGAGATTCTCAACCGCTGTTCTGGCATGAGCAAATCGCATGTCACTAAGCTGAAAATAAACATGTCCGAGATGTTTGCAAAAGCAGTAAGCAACCGATATATCTTCGTCAATCCGTGCACCGACATCAAAACGCCCGACGCCGAGCAGGGCACGCATCGTTCGCTCACAGACGGCGAAAGAACGTTCTTTTTACGGGCATGCGAGGAATGCAACCACGGCACATGGGGCAGGCTTCTTTTATTCACTGGCATACGTCCGCAGGAGTCGGCAGGTCTGTATGTTTCTGACGTCGATATTGACGCCCGGCGCTTGGCAGTTTCACGCGCGCTCAAAAGCGATGGCAACATCGGTGAACCGAAAACTAAATCGGGCGTCCGGCTAATACCATTGCCGGCAGTAATTCTTGACGATATGCGCAAATTAAAGGGCAACAGACCGGGCGACGCCTATTTGTTTGAACGGGACAAAGGAGCTCCGCTTTCGCATCAGGCTATAAAGCGTAGATGGGAGAGATTATATGCAATCATGAAAAAGATCGCAACAGATGAGGGAAAAGATGCCCTCGTCGGCGACGATCTGACGCTGTATTGCCTGCGCCATACGTATTGTACCGATATGTTGCGTGCGGGCGTACCGATAACTACGGCGAAGGTGCTGATGGGGCACAGCTCGACCGCGATGGTAGATAAGATATACGGGCATCATACGCCGGATCAGACCGACGCTGCTGAAAATATGATGAATCTTTTGTTTGATAGCGATAGGGACTAAGATAGGGACTTTACTTTTAATTGGCTTATTTTTCAGCAATTACAGTAATTTTCCGTAGTGGATAATATACTTCGTAATCAACAGGTCGTGGGTTCAATCCCCACCACTAGCTGAATGAAAAATCCCTCGGAAATGCTTGACTATAAGGCGTTCCGAGGGATTTTTATGTGTATGTCGGGCAATCTCGTGCCGGTGAAAGCAAGCAAAGGCATAATAAGCATTGTAGGAAAAGTTTTTGAAGGATTCTTAGCGTGGTACGGGGCAGCGCCGCCGAAAATCGGTGTTCGCGCTTGCGCGACTACTTCGTCGGCGCACGAACGCGCAGCGCAGAGTTGAACACACTTGCCAATTAACCTTTGTCATAAAAATTCTTGAAGATTCTTAAGGAACTTCTTATAAGAAGTTCCTTAAGTGGGGTTTGGGGCGTAGCCCCGAAAATCGGTGTTCGCGCTTGCGCGACTACTTCGTCGGCGCACAAACGCGCGGCGCAGAGGCGAACACACTCGCCAAATAACCCATGTAGGGAAAGTTTTGAAGAGTTCTTAGAGGGACTTTTACAAAAGTCCCTCTAAGTGGGGTTTGGGGCGAAGCCCCGAATACCACATCCGCAATATCTGCGAATGATTTTTCAATTTTATCTTGACTTTATTGCGTTAACGTGATATCATAGTGAAGCATCACGCAAGGAAGAAGGGTACAAAGCATCATGATTCCTCACAACGAACGTCTCGACGCGTTATTTTCATCGATACTCGCGCTCGGATCGGTTGAAGAATGTTACGCGTTTTTCGACGATCTCTGCACCGTAAAGGAGCTGACCGATATGTCGCAGCGGCTGCTCGCCGCCATTATGCTTGCGGACGGACACAGCTACCAGGAGATTGCGAGCGCCGTCGGCATCAGCTCCGCCACGATCGGGCGCGTCAGCAGATGTCTCGCCTACGGGAGCGGCGGCTACCGCGCCGCCATCGAGCGAATCAAAAGTCAGAACGCAAATAACGGGCAGTCCGAAACGGAGACTTGATCAATGGATATATCAGCCGTAACATCGTCGCTGTCCGCGCTCTACGAGAGCTGCGGATATTCGCAATATAAAATGGAAAAATTCGAGGAATACGATCTTTACGCAAAGAATAAGGATTTCCTCGCGTCCACCGCCGTCATCGCCTTCACCGACACGGACGGCAGACTGAAGGCGCTGAAGCCCGACGTCACCCTCTCCATCGTCAGACACAGCGGCGGCGCCGTCGGGCGCTCCCGCCTCTACTATGCCGAAAACGTCTATCGCATCGGCTCCTCCGGCACATACAGCGAGATCCCGCAGGTCGGACTCGAAACGATCGGCAGCATCGACGAGACCGCGATCGCGGAGGTGATCACGCTCGCCGCCGATTCGCTCGCAATCCTCGGCGGCAGTACAGGCGCGGCGGCGCTCGACGTGTCCCATCTCGGGATCGTTCTGCGCGCGCTCGAGGCCGTCGGCGTCCCCGAGGGCGATCGGTACCGCGTGCTTGAACCGGCCGGAAAGAAAAATATGCACGAGACATGGGAGCTTCTCTCGTCCCTCGGAGTCGACGAGGACGGGCGCTCGCTCATCACGTCGCTGTTCTCCGTCGAGGGTTCGCCCGACGACGCGCTGCCCGAGATCGCGCGCATCTGCCGCGCGCTCCATGTCGACGACGGCGAATTCGCGCGCGTTATGTCCGCGATCGGGAAATTCTCCCCCGACGTCAGGATCGATCTCTCCTCCGTCGGCGACACCCGCTATTACAACGGATTCGTGCTTCGCGGTTATCTTCGCGGCGCTGCATCCGCCGTGCTTTACGGCGGTCAGTACGACGGCCTCATGCGCCGAATGAAAAAGCAGGCGTCCGGACTCGGCTTCGCCGTGTACACCGATCTGCTCGAATCGCTCCGTAGATCCGGCGAACGCTGCGACGCCGACTGCGCCGTCGTCTACGGCGACGGCGATGGCATCGGCGACGTGCTTGCCGCGGCGCGCGCGCTGCGCGAGGGCGGCGAACGCGTGCTTATCTGCCGCGAATGCGACGCGGATTCCGTGCGCGTGCGGCGCACGGTAAGGATCAAAAACGGAAAGGCGGTATCGACATCATGCTGAATTTGGCGCTGCCTAAAGGGCGGCTCGGGGATAAAGTCACCTCGCTGCTGCGGGACGCCGGATACGACTGTCCCGTGATAGGCTCTGGCGACAGACGGCTCACCGTCGACGACGAGAAAAACGGCGTCCGCTATATCTGGGTCAAGCCGTCCGACGTCGCGATCTACGTCGAACGCGGCGCCGCCGACGCCGGAGTCGTCGGCAAGGACGTGATCCTCGAACAGTCGCCGGACGTATACGAGCTTTGCGATCTCGGGATCGGCCGCTGCCGAATGGCCGTCGCGGCTCCCGCCGATTTCTACGACGACGTGTCGCGCAAGCTGCGCGTCGCGACGAAATATCCCCATATCGCGCGCGAATATTACGCCGGACTCGGCCGCGAAATCGATATCATCAAGCTGTCGGGTTCGATCGAGACTGCGCCCGTGATCGGAATGTCGGACGTCATCGTCGATATCGTCGAGACCGGTCAGACGCTCAAGGAAAATAATCTGCACGTCATCGACACCGTAGTTTCCATAAGCGCGCGCCTCGTCGCGAACCGCGCAAGCTGCAAATTCCAAAAAGACGATATAATGCGCATCGCGAACGCGGTGCGCGCGGAGGATGATCATAAATGAAACAGATCCTGCGCCTCGGGCGCGACCCCATCGATAAGATACTTTCCCGCACCGACGCCACCCTCGACGTCTCCGACGTCGTGCGCGGCATCATCGCGGACGTTATCGCGCGCGGCGACGACGCGCTCTATGATTACGGCGAACGCTTCGACGGCTGCCGTCTTTCGGCCCTGCGCGTCTCCGAGGAGGAAATTGCAGACGCCGATCTCGCCGTCGACGGCGAGATGAAACGCATCATGCGACGCGCCGCCGATTCGATCAGATCGTATCACAGCCGCCAGCTCCGCTCCGGCTATATGATCGCCGACGAGGACGGCGTCATTCTCGGCCAGCGCGTGATCCCGCTGTCGCGCGTCGGCATCTACGTCCCGGGCGGCCGCGCCGCATATCCGTCAACGGTGCTGATGGACGCGATCCCCGCCAAGCTCGCCGGAGTCGGCAAGATCGCGATGACGACGCCTCCCGGACGCGACGGCAAGGTCGCGCCCGTCATCCTCGCCGCCGCCGCGATCGCGGGCGTCGACGAGATATACAAGGTCGGCGGCGCGCAGGCCGTCGCCGCTCTCGCATACGGCACCGCCACGATCCCGCGCGTCGATAAGATCGTCGGCCCCGGCAACGCCTACGTCGCCGAGGCGAAACGGCAGGTATACGGCCGCGTCGGCATCGATATGGTCGCGGGGCCGAGTGAAATACTCGTGATCGCGGACGGCTCCGCCGTCGCGGGACATATAGCCGCCGATCTGTTGTCGCAGGCGGAACACGACAAAAACGCGTCCGCCGTGCTGCTCACCGATTCGGAATCGCTCGCTGAATGCGTCGCCGCCGAGGTCGAACGCCGGCTCTCGGTCCTGCCGCGCGAGGAGATCGCGCGCGCTTCATGGGAAAATAACGGCAAGATCATCGTTGCCGGCTCCATCGCCGACGCCGTCGCGATCTCAAACGAGCTTGCGCCCGAGCATTTGGAGCTTTGCGTGCGCGATCCGTTCGGACTTCTGCCGTCGATACAAAACGCCGGCTCCGTATTCCTCGGCGCGGACTGCCCCGAGGCGCTCGGCGATTACATGGCGGGGCCGAATCACACGCTCCCGACAGGCGGCTCGGCGAGATTTTCGAGCGCGCTTTCAGTCGACGATTTCGTGAAGAAGATGCAGTACACGTATTATACGCGCGACGCGCTCGCGCTCAAAGCTGCCGACATCGCCGCGTTCGCCGAATCGGAGGGGCTGTCGGGACACGCGCGCTCCGTGACTGCGAGGTGCGGGGAATGAGCCGGTTTTTATCGCGTCCCGTCGAGCCTTACGTCCCGGGCGAACAGCCCGCGGGCGGATATCTGAAGCTGAATACGAACGAATCGCCTTATCCGCCGTCTCCGACGGCGCGGTCGTTCGTCACCGACGCCGTCTGCCGCGGCGAGCTGTATCCCGATCCAGAATGCAAAAGACTCGCCGAGGCGCTTTCGCGCGAGCTTTCGGTCGACAAAAGCGAGATCATCTGCGCCAACGGCTCCGACGCGCTGCTGAATTACGCGTTCGCCGCCTTTTGCCGCGACAAGCGTCCCATCTTCCCCGATCTCACATACGGATTTTATAAAACTCTTTCGGGATTTTACGGCGTCGAGCCGATACTTCTGCCGCTCAAAGAAGATTTCACCGTCGACGTCGACGCGTTCTGCGACGCGTCCGCGTCGAATTCGGGCGTCGTGTTCCTCCCGAACCCGAACGCGCCGACCGGCGTCGCGCTTCATTCCGACGATATCGAGCGCATCGTCGGAGCGAACGGCTCCAACATCGTCGTGATCGACGAGGCTTACGTCGATTTCGGGACGAGGAGCGCGGTCCCGCTCATAAAAACGCACGACAATCTGATCGTGACGCGCACATTTTCAAAATCGCGTTCGCTCGCCGGCGAGCGTCTCGGCTTCGCCGTCGCCGACCGCGAGCTTATCCGCGATCTTTCATCGGTCAAATTCGCCGTCGACCCGTACTGCGTGACGCGGACGGCGGCCGCCGCCGGCGTCGGCGCGCTCCGCGACGTCGAGTATTTTATCGAATGCCGCGACCGCATAATCGCCGCGCGCGAATACACGAAGGACGCGCTGCGCGCCCTCGGATTTTTCGTCACCGATTCGTCCGCAAACTTCGTATTCTGCCGCCATGATTCGATCTCGGGCGCGGAGCTGTGCGCCGCACTGCGGCGCGAGGGTATCCTCGTCCGCCATTTCGGCGGCAGAGCCGAGGATTTCATCCGCGTCACGATCGGCAAAATGGGCGATATGAAGCGATTCATCAGTGCAACAGAAAGGATACTGCCATGACAGTCGGAAACAGAACATCGCAAATCTCCCGCAAAACGGCCGAGACCGACGTCTCGCTGACGCTCGGCTTAAACGGCTCCGCATCCGATATCGACACCGGATGCGGATTTCTCGATCATATGCTGACGCTTTTCGCGCGCCACGGCGGCTTTTCGCTTTCCGTCCGCTGCGTCGGCGATACAAACGTCGACTATCATCATACTGTCGAGGACGTCGGCATCGTGCTTGGCGACGCGTTTTCGGAGGCGCTCGGCGACGGACGCGGCATCCGCCGCTACGGCGACGTCACGATCCCGATGGACGAATCTCTCGTCCTCGCCGCCGTCGACGTGTCCGGACGCTCGCATCTCTCATACGACGCACCCGTCACCGCGGAGAAGGTCGGCGATTTCGACACCGAGCTTGCAGAGGAATTCTGGCTCGCGTTCGTCCGCCATGCGAATATCACGATGCACATAAAGCTGCTCGCGGGCAGAAACGCCCATCACATAATCGAATGCGTATTCAAAGCGGCCGCGCGCGCGCTCCGCGCCGCCGTCGCCGTCGATCCCGACGCCGCCGATACGGTGCCGTCCACAAAGGGGGCGCTGCTGTGAGCGCCGTCCCCGTCACGATCGTCGATTACGGCGTCGGAAATCTGTTCTCGCTCGCCTCGGCGCTCGACGCCGTAGGCGGCTCGTCCGTCGTATCGCGCGATCCCGACGCGATCGCGCGCGCAGGAAAGCTCATTCTGCCGGGCGTCGGCGCGTTCGGCGACGCCGCCGATAAGCTTCGCGATACGGGACTCGGCGACGCCGTGAAATACGCGGCGGGACGCGGCGCGTATCTGCTCGGCATCTGTCTCGGGATGCAGCTTTTATTCGATCGCAGCTTTGAATTCGGCGAGCATCCCGGACTCGGACTCCTTCGCGGCGACATCGTGCCGATCGCGGACGATATCCCCGACGGATACAAAATCCCCCACATCGGCTGGAATTCGCTTTCGATATCAAAGCCGAACCGCCTCCTTGACGGATCGCTGTCGGGGCAGTACGTCTATTTCGTCCATTCGTATCACGCGCGCGTCGCCGACGATTCCCTTGCCGCCGTGACGGAATACGGCGCGCCGCTGACAGCGGCGGCCGCGCATGAAAACGTCTTCGGCTGTCAGTTCCATCCCGAAAAAAGCGGACGCGTCGGCATTTCCATCATCGACGCGTACAACAAACTGTGAGGCTCCATGAAAAAAATGAAAATTTACCCCGCCATAGACATCCTTGACGGCAAGGCCGTCCGCCTTTTGCGCGGCGACTACGACGCCCGCACCGTCTACGGCGACGACATAATCAAAACCGCCCGCGCGATCGCGGACGCCGGTGCCGACGGCATCCATATGGTCGATCTCGCCGGCGCGAAATCGGGCGCGCCCACGTCGTTTGACACCGTATGCGCCGTAAAAGCCGAAACGGGCGCGTTCTTGCAGATCGGGGGCGGCATCCGCACGATGGCGGATGTCGACGCCTACATGGACGCCTGCGTCGATCGCGTCATAATCGGCACCAAAGCCGTTAACGACCGCGAATTTCTGCTCGCCGCCGCTCGGAAATACGGCTCGCGCATCGCGGTCGGCATCGACGCGCGCGACGGGATGGCCGCCACTGACGGATGGCTGTCGACGTCCGACGTCGACGCCGTCACGCTGTGCCGTCAGCTTGCGGACTGCGGCATCCGCTCCTTCATCTGCACCGATATATCGCGCGACGGCGCGATGCAGGGCTGCAATCTCGAATTTTACCGCCGTCTGTGCGCCGATGTCGACGCCGACATCATCGCCTCCGGCGGCATCTCGACGGTCGGGGACATCTCGCGCCTCAGAGAGATCGGTGTATCCGGCGCGATCATAGGCCGCGCCTATTACACGGGCGCGATCAAGATCGCGGACGCGATGCGCGCGGCGGAGGCTCCGTTATGATAACGAAACGCATCATCCCCTGCATGGACGTCAAGGACGGCAGAGTCGTGAAGGGCGTCAATTTCGAGAATCTTCGCGACGTCGATTCGCCCGTCAGGCTCGGCAGCTATTACAGCGAATGCGGCGCGGACGAGCTTGTATTTTACGATATTACGGCGTCCGCCGAGGGCAGACGGCTGTTTTCGGACATTCTCGTCGACGCGGCGAAGAACATCCACATCCCGCTCACCGTCGGCGGCGGCATCTCGTCGCTTTCGGATTTTGAACGCGTTCTCGGATGCGGCGCGGACAAGGTCAGCGTCAATTCCGGCGCGATCCGCACGCCGTCCATAATCGGCGAGGCGGCGCGGATGTACGGCAGTCAGTGCGTCGTTTTGTCCGTCGACGCAAAGCGTGTCGGGGACGGATGGCGCGTATTCGCGCGCGGCGGACGCGACGATACCGGCCTCGATCTGATCGAATGGGTCAGGCGCGGCGTCGGCGACGGCGCGGGCGAGATTGTCGTCAACTCCATCGACACAGACGGGGTGCGCGGCGGCTTCGATATCCCGATGCTGACCGCCGTCTGCGCCGCCGTAAACGTACCCGTGATCGCATCCGGCGGCGCCGGATGCGCGGAGCATTTTCTTGAGCTGTTCCGCCGCGTCCCGACCGTCGACGCCGGCCTCGCCGCGTCGATATTCCATTCGGGCGAGGTAAAAATTCACGACTTGAAAAATCAAATGGCGCGCGCCTCCATACCCGCGCGCATATAAGCCGCAAAGAAAGGCAGGGCGAATTCATCATGATCGATAAAACGATCCTCGACAATCTCAAATTCGACGAGCGCGGGCTGATCCCCGCCGTCGTCGTGGACGCGGAGAGCGGCAAGCCGCTCACGCTCGCGTACATGAACCGTGAAAGCCTCGATATAACGCTTGAAAAAGGGCTGTCATGCTTTTATTCGCGTTCGCGCGGCGAGCTGTGGCTTAAAGGCGAGACGAGCGGAAATTATCAGCACGTCGTCGATATCGCCGCCGACTGCGATCTTGACGCGCTCGTCGTGCGCGTCGTAAAGGACGGACCCGCGTGCCACACGGGCGCGGATTCGTGCTTTCACAATCAGCTTTATGTAAAAGATGCGGCGGAGCCGTTCTCGTATGAAGGGCTGATGGAGCTTCTGCGCGGGCGCAAGACGTCGCCGACGGAAGGCTCCTACACCTCGTATCTGTTCGCAAAGGGGATCGACAAGATCCTCAAAAAGGTCGGCGAGGAGTCGACGGAGGTCATAATCGCGGGCAAAGCGCAGGACAAGGCCGAGACGATCTACGAGATCGCCGATCTCGCATATCACGTCATGGTGCTGATGGTCGAGATGGGGATCAGTCTCGACGACATAAAGCGCGAGCTTGCGAGCCGCCACGTCATCGATAAAAAGGTCAAGCAGGAGAAGATGGTGTAATGTCTCAGCGCTTCGATCTGCACGTTCACACAAATTGGAGCGACGGCAAATCGTCGGCGGAGGACATGATCCTCGCCGCGATCGCGGCCGGTCTTGACACGGTCGGAATATCGGATCATTCCCACACTGTCTACGACGAGCCGGGATGCACCCTGCCTGATTCGGCGCTCGAATACCGCGCCGAGATACGCCGTCTTGCGGAAAAATACAGCGGAAAGATCCGCGTTTTGTGCGGCGTCGAGCAGGATTACTTCTCGGGACGCGCCGTCGGATTCGATTACGCAATCGGCTCGGTTCACGCCGTATGCGTGAACGGATGCTACGTCAACACGGACTGGGAGTCGTCCGCCGTCCGCGGCGTCAAGGAGCATTTCGGCGGCGACTGGTACGCGTTCGCCGCCGCATATTATGAGCTTGTCGGCGGCGTCGTCGACGTCACGGGCGCCGACATTGTCGGCCATTTTGACGTCATCACCGTCTACAACGGCGACGGCAAATACTTCGACACTTGCGATCCGCGATACATATCCGCGTGGCGCGCGGCGGCGGACAAGCTGCTTTCGACCGGCGCGGTGTTTGAGATCAACACCGGCGCGGTGTCGCGCGGATACCGCAAAACGCCGTATCCGGCGCGCGACATTTACGATTATATCCGCGCGCGCGGCGGGCGCTTTATCCTCGCCTCCGACGCGCACCGTCCGGAGCATATCGCATTCGGATTTCGGGATTGGGATGATACCGAATCCCGCCTGCGGTGATTTGCCATGCGGCGCTTTCCACTCCTATTTTAAAACTTTTGCAAAGTTAAAAAAGAGTTAAGGGTCTCTTTGCTGGCCGGCAAAGAGACCCTTAACAATCCCAGAAAGCGGCGTGCCGGTGGCGTCAATTCGGCTCCAGTCGGCGGAAAGAATCGTTTGGGGCGTAAACCGCGATATTATTTTGGCAAATGTGTTCGTGCCTCCGCGCGGCGCGTCGAGAGCGAGTTTATTCTGTCTTGGTTAATCGATTACTGACATCGTCAGATTCCGCTCGTGTCGTGCGAACAGATCCTACTCACAATGAGATACGAGACGGCTCGTGCCGGTTGGCGCGCAATGTCGTGCATCCGTGAGGGTTTATTTCAGGGCAAACGCGGGATTGATTTGGTAAAAGCGATAGGGCGTCACCGCGAACGGGTCGAGATGAAAGCGTAAAAGTCGCAAACAAAATGTGGCTTGGATGGCCAGATAATCCTCACGTAGTGCGAACAGCTCCGACGCACAAAGGGAAACGCCAGTTTCGCTTTGGTTGACGTAGGTGAGATAGGGCAACCAGCGGTTGCTTGCTTTTCGCCAAGGAAACGGGCAACGCGTTTCTTTTCTTGAGGGTGTACGAGGGAGGTTCTTTTCTTTTTAAAGAAAAGAAGCTCACCTCGTAAAAAAGGTGGCGTCGGAAGTCTTCACTTCGTGGATTTTAGCGCGTAAGTGAAAGCAAACGCCCCGCGATGAGCTGTTCGCAGTTAGCTTCAGCGCGTTGTTCTTTTGGAGAGGGGGTTCGGGGGAGGACCCTTTCTTTTGAAGAAAGGGTCCTCATCCCTAACCGCATCTTTGCAAGAAAAGAAAAATTTTGATATAATCTAAAACTTTGAAAAAACTTAATAAAAGTAAAAGGTAGGATTGCAAAGGCTCCGCCTTTGCGCAAGGGTCTCTTTGCCGGCCAGCAAAGAGACCCTTAACTCTTTTTTAGCCTTTTTCAAAGGCTATACACCATAGGGAGCGCTGGCGCGCTCCCTAATCCCCCTTCACTTTCTTCTCTTCGCCTCGTCCTTTAAACGCAGCTCCGTATTGAGGATGCGCTTGCGCAGGCGCAGCGACTTGGGCGTGACCTCGATAAGCTCGTCGTCGGCGATGAATTCGATCGCCTGTTCGAGCGACATCACGCGCGGCGGCGTCAGTCTGAGCGCCTCGTCCGCGCCCGTCGATCTGATCGCGGTCAGATGCTTCTTCTTGCACACGTTGACGGCGATATTCTCCATGCGCGGGCATTCGCCCACTATCATGCCCTCGTAAACCTCGGTCTGCACACCGATGAAGAGCGCGCCGCGATCCTGCGCGTTATAGAGGCCGTATGACGTAGCCTCGCCCGCCTCCGACGCGACGAGCGATCCCGTGAATCGCAGCGTTATATCGCCCTTGAACGGCTTATAGCCGTCGAATATCGTATTCAATATGCCCTCGCCGCACGTATCGGTTAGAAATTCGCTTCTGTAACCGAACAGGCAGCGCGACGGGATCGAATATTCGATCTTCATGCGCGATCCGACGAGATTCATCTCCAAAAGCTCGCCCTTTCTCGCGCCCAATTTCTCGATCACGACGCCGACGCTCGCCTCCGGCACGTCGATCGATACGCGCTCCATCGGCTCGCATTTCACGCCGTCGATCTCACGGTACAGCACGCGCGGCATCGAGCAGCAAAGCTCGTACCCCTCGCGGCGCATCGTCTCGATCAATATCGACAGATGCATCTCGCCTCGACCGGCAACATAGAAGCAATCGGTCGTATCCCCGTCCGTGACGCGCAGCGACACGTCCTTCAGCGTCTCGCGGTACAGCCGCGCGCGGAGCTGGCGCGACGTCACATATTTGCCCTCGCGTCCCGCAAACGGACTGTCATTGACGGAGAACGTCATCTCGATCGTCGGCTCACTGATCTTGACGAATTCGAGCGGCTCCGGCATCGCCGGATCCGTCAGCGTATCGCCGATCGTGATGTCGGACGCGCCCGAGAAGCACACGATATCGCCCACCATCGCCTCCGTAACGGCGTCGCGCGCGAGTCCGTCGAATTGATACAGCGACACCACGTTCGTCTTTTTCGGCTTCGCCTCCGGATCGTAATCGTGATAATTCACGATCGCGACCTCCTGACCGACCTTTATCGTGCCGCGCTCGATGCGGCCGATCCCGATCCTGCCGACATAATCGTTGTAGTCGATGTTCGACACGAGCATTTGCAGCGGGCCGTCTGGATCGCCCTCGGGCGCGGGCATATATTCGAGTATCGTATCAAACAGCGGCTTGAGATCGACGCCTTTTTCATCCGGCGAGAACGACGCTGTGCCGTCGCGTCCCGAACAGAATATCATCGGCGAATCGAACTGCTCCGGCGTCGCGTTCAATTCGAGCAGAAGCTCGAGGACTTCGTCCTGAACCTCCGCAATCCGCGCGTCGGGCTTATCGATCTTATTTATGACGACGATGACGCGATGACCAAGCTCCATCGCGCGTCCGAGGACGAACCGCGTCTGCGGCATCGGTCCCTCCGCCGCGTCGACGAGCAGAAGCACGCCGTTCACCATCTTTAATATGCGCTCGACCTCGCCGCCGAAATCGGCGTGGCCGGGAGTGTCGACTATGTTTATCTTTACGTCCCCGTACTGGACGGACGTATTTTTCGCGAGGATCGTGATCCCGCGCTCGCGTTCGAGATCGCCCGAATCCATGACGCGTTCCGTTATCTGCTGCTTTTCATGATATTCGCCGCACTGCTTCAGCATCTCGTCGACGAGCGTCGTCTTGCCGTGATCGACGTGCGCTATAATCGCTATATTCCGCAAATCTGTTCTTACCATTTTACCACCTGCCTAACGTATTCAACAAGGTGATATTTTACCACGTTTCCCGCGAAAAATAAATACCTGCGCGCAATTTTTTTAAATTTTTCTTGCGGCGTGCGCGCGCAAAAAACGAAAGCGGCCGACGGCCGCTTTCGTATTCGTTCTTTATTCTGTTTTCCCCGCAGTTTAGAACAGATCGAGCTTCATAAGATCCTGCTGGATCTGCTTATTTATGTTCTTGCGCAGGCTCGAGATAAGAGCCGACGGGTTAGCGGTAGCGCTTCTGAGCTGGTTGTTCGCATCGCCCCAGTTGAAGAACACGCCGAGGTCATAGCTTCTGTTCTGGAAGATGATATCGAGCATTTCTGGCGTCTTCGGGTCGCGCGCGAAACGGGACTTCAGCTGCTCCTCGTAGTAAACGGGCGTCAGCATCGTATGGCCGTAAGCTCCCATCGTCTCGAGAACGGCGCTCGTGCGGTCCGTGTCTGCATTGTCGAATCCGACGACAACGACGTTGGAGTAATCCGCGACGTAGGACAGATATCTTTCGATCGTCGTATCATACTTCGGGAACGGAACTATACCGTAATCGTACTCGTTCTCCGCGTAGTTGCGGGAGTGAGCGACGACCTCGGTAGCAAACAGAGCCTTGCCTGCCGGGAACGCGGTAACGATGAACTTATCGTCGTCGGGGGATACGCACGTCTTATCGCCCATGATCTCCTGGATCTTCGTGTAGACGTTGAAGAATTCCTCCGTGTCCCATGCGATCTGCGGTACGCCGTCTTCGTCAAGCTCTATAAGCTTGAGTCCCGCGGACTGCCACATTGCGCCCCAGTTTTCGATGTGGGTGATCAGGCCCCATCTGTCGTGATTGTCCTTATCGAGAACGTCGTTTGCATTCGCGTCGATGATGGCCTTCTTCGCCATCTCATGCATCTTATCCCATGTCCACTCGTTGTTCTCGACGAGTTCAAACGGAGACGTCATATTCAGCTCCGTGATGACGTCCTTTGTGAAGTATATGCACCAGATGCATTCCTTGTCGGAGAGCGCGATATCGCCCGAGATCATGTAATGCTTGTTGCCGAGAGCGAGCTGCTCGGAGCAGTCCTTGTTCCACCAAGCCTTTTCAAGGTCGATGTAGAGCATATCGTCATAAGGGAGGCAGAGACCCGAGCCGACGGCCTGGCAGGATTCCGACATTTTATTGAAGCAGGCGTCGAAGTCCTGTGATCCGGCCTCGGTCGATGTCTTGAACTTGTTGTAAAGATCGGAGCCGAGCGTCGCCTCCGTCTCCACGATCTCGATGCCGAGATATTCCTCCACCGACGAATTGCGTTTGTAGATCGCGTTTCTGTACGGGTCTGTGTTGTCGGGTTCGTCAAAGTCGATCAGCGTGTAGTTCGCCGCAAGAACCGTAGGCGCGAGGATCGTGAATTCGCCGCCAAGCTCGAGATTAGCCGGAACGTCGAGAACCTCCGACTCGTCAACTTCATCACCGTCGCCGCCGGATGAGTCCGCGGATGTGCCGCCGGCTCCTCCCGTCTCGTTCGTGCCGCCTTTGCCGCTGTTATCCGAGCAAGATGCGAGCGGAACCAAGACCATCAACATGACGAGTAAAAGCGCTATGTACCGTTTCATACTGCCTCCATAAATTTTGTATTGGATAATATTATAATACCACTAAATACGCCTATATATGTGAACTCCATGTGACGATTTTGTGAAAGTTGTGTGACGGCACGGAACAAAAAAAGGAACCGGATCGCTCCGGTTCCTTTTTATTCGATATTTACCGCTCTGTCTTGCGGGATCGATCGTCACGAATCAAGAAGCTTGCCGAGATAATCGTTGATCGTCTTGCCAAGGTTCTTCTTCAGAGCCGCGTACTGTGCGGACGGGTTGACTTTAAGAGAAGCCTTCAGCTGATCATAGCCGAGGTTCATGAAGACGCCCATGTCGTAGCAGCGGTCGGAGAGGATGATCATAACGGACTCACGGGATTCCTCATCATGTACGTATCTGTAGCCGAGCTGCTCGTTGATGTACGTTTCCATGATAAGCTCGGAACCCTTAGCCGCCATCGTTTCGAGGACGATGGAGGTGTCGTTTGCGTTCTCAAGCGTCGTAGGAACTACGAGGACCGCGCTGTTGACGGCGACGTACGTGTTGTAATGGTCGATGCTCTCGTTATACTTCGGATAAGGAAGAATACCGAACTGCTCTTCGTTGCTGCGGTACTTGCGAACGAACGAAAGAACCTCTGTGATGAAGAGCGATCTGTTCTTCTGGAACAGGTCTGTCAGCTCTGTCGGAGTTTGCGTCCAGTACGTGTAGGGCTGGTTGAACAGATTCTGGATATCGGCGTAGACGTTGAAGAATTCCTCGGTACCCCATGTTGCATACGGAGCGCCGTCGTCGTCGATCTCAGCCATCTTCAGGCCCGCGGACTGCCACGATGCCGGGAAGTCCTCGTGGTGCGTAGCAAATCCGAAAACGTCGGACGGGGAGCTGAACTCGATGACGTCGGTACCGTCGTTATCCTGTGCGCCGGCAGCCGCATACTTCATCATAAGATCCCATGTCCATGTGCCGTTTGTGACAGCGTCGTAAGGATGCTCGAGGTCCTTATATTTGTCGCTTGCACGGATCGCGTTGAGCTGATTCTTAATGAAGTAAATACCCCAGAGAACGTCCTTGTCGCCGATCATGATGTCGCCGGCTGCGAAGTAGTTTCTGCCGACGAGAGCCGTCTGCTCAGTGCAGGATGCGTCCCACCATGACTTGTTGAGGTCGACATAGGTGAGCTGGTCGAACGGGAGCGCCTGTCCGTTACCTGTTACGGTCAGGGCCTCGTTGACGGGCATGAACGAGAAGTCGTAGTCGCCGGAGCTTGCGTCAACGTCCGTCTGGAACGCTTTACGGACAGCGCCGCCGTCGCCGGGCGTCGAGCCTGTCAGCGTGCAGTGGAGAAGCTCCTCCACAGCCGTGTTGCGGTTGTAGATCGCGTTCGCATACGGGTCGTCGGAATCGGGTTCGTCAAAGTCGAGCGGGTAATAGCCCCAGTCCTCGAGCTGTTCCGTCAAGAACTCGAATTCCTCGCCGCCGAGGTCGGTTCCCGCGGGGATGTCAAGGACGTCCTTTTCCTCGCCGCCAGTGTCGGCAGGATTCTGAGTGCCGCCCGTCGGGCCTTTTGTTTCCGTTTCGCCGCCGCCGGAGCAAGCGACAAGCGGGACTGCCGCCATCGCCAAGACGAGCAGCAGGCAAACAAATTTCTTCATAGATTTCCTCCTGTGATATGTATCGTTGGATACTGTTATGATATTATATAACGCCTTTGTGACGGTTGTGTGAACATTTCGTACATTTTACGCAGTTTCACGATTTTTTTACGAAATATTTTTTCGCTTTTTGTTAAGATATGCTAACCCGATTTGCCTTTTAAATTTAGTCACACTGCATTTATTCGCGTTAATAATTTCTTCCATCTGCGCAAATTCACCGCCGTTTTGCGCGCACGTGCGAAATCGCGCCGCCGAAAAAAATAAATTCGGGGATTTCTATTTACAAACACAAGGAAATTTTGTATAATATGTGCAGTATATGCTTTTGATCGGAGTCGTACTGTGGCATTCAATATGGCGGAGCTTCCGCCCGTCGTGCGCGAATTCGCATCGTATAAAACCGCGATACAGGGCTGCTCGCCCCGCACCGTCGAGGAATATTGTCTCGATCTGCGCACATTCCTGCGCTACATAACGGCGCGCCGCGCCGTGTGGCCCGTTACCGAGGACGCCATGAACGACGCCGACGTCTCCGGCGTCACCCTCGACGACGTCGCCGCGATCACGACCGCCGACGTGCTTGAATTCATGCAGTTCGTCAACAACGACCGCGGCAACGGAGCCTGCGCGCGCGCGCGCAAGCTGTCCGCGATCCGCGCGTTCTACAAATGGCTGACGCAGAAATCGGAGCATCGCGCCGCGATCCCGATCAATCCCGCCGCCAACATCGACACGCCCAAGAAAAAGCAGACGCTTCCGAAGCATCTGACGCTCGACGAAAGTCTCGATCTGTTAGAGGCCGTGAAAAACGATCCGCTCTCCAAGACGAAGGAGCGCGATTACGCAATTATCACGCTGTTTTTGAATACCGGAATGCGGCTTTCCGAGCTTGTCGGCATCTCGTTTCCCGACATCGACCGCGATCTTCGGTCGCTCCGCGTCGTCGGCAAGGGCAATAAGGAACGCATCATTTATTTAAACGACGCGTGCCGATCCGCGCTCGGCGCGTATTTCCCGATCAGAAACGCCCAGCCCGCAAAGCAGAAGGGCGAATCCGCGCTGTTTTTGTCGTCGCGCGGGACGCGCATCAGCGTCAAAACTGTTCAATGGCTCGTCGGTAAATATCTCGGCGAGGCCGGACTCGAATACAAGAAATTTTCAACACATAAGCTGCGCCATACGGCCGCGACCCTGATGTATCAGACGGGACAGGTCGACGTCCGCGTGCTTAAGGAGATACTCGGCCACGAGCAGCTCAACACGACCCAGATCTACACCCACGTCTCAAACGAGGGCATGGAGCAGGCAGTCGCGGCGAATCCGCTCGCGCACGTAGGCGCCTCCGGCGCCCAAGGCTCGACGCCGAAAATAAAGAAAAGAACTCCCAGAAAGGATACCGGAAGTGAAAAATAACAGTGCTGCCGGACACACGAACGATAAGTATCCCGTCATAAAGGGACGGACGAAATCGTCTGACGTGCTGACGCTGCCGAACGCGTTGAGCGTTCTCCGCATCGCCCTGATACCGTTGTTCATTTACCTCTACATCGTCCGTAAAACGATGCTCTATTCGGCGCTCATCCTCGCCGTCTCCTACGTCACCGATCTCGCCGACGGGATAATCGCGCGCAAGTTCAATATGATCTCCGACATCGGCAAAATGCTCGATCCTCTCGCCGATAAGCTGACGCAGGCGACGCTCGTCGTCTGCATCGCGATCACGCATCCGTATGCGTGGCTGCTGTTCGCTCTGCTCGCCGTCAAGGAGATCGCCACCGTGCTGTCGGGATTTTTCGCCGTGCGGCGCACCGGCGTCGTCTCCGGCGCGAAATGGTACGGCAAGGTCTGCACAGTCGCGCTGAACGCGATGTTCGCCGTCATGCTCTTCATCCCGCTCCATTCCGAGACGGCGCAGCTCGTGCTGATGATCGTCTGCGGCGGATTCATGATCGCCTCGATGATCGCATACGTGCTTTTCTTCACGAAGAATTACACGCAGAAAAAATAAGCTTTCACATAAAAAAAGGGCCGGAGGCCCTTTTTTTCTTTATGATCAGTTCCCGTGCGGGATAAATCCCGACAGCGCGCCGGCGACGGCGCTTATCGGCATCGACTGTATCCATACGGACCCGGGTCCCGTCAGCACTGTGTTGAAAAATCCCTCGCCGCCGAACAGCTTGTTTTTCAGTCCCGCGACGGTCTTTATCTCCATCTGCACCGTCGACGTCATCGCCGCGAGATATCCCGTGTCGACGACGAGCTGTTCGCCCGCCGCAAGATCGTACCGCTTGCAGTATCCGTCGATCTCTAAAAACGCGACGCCGCAGCCCGACAAGCGCTGCATGATGAAGCCCTCGCCGCCGAACAGGCCCGCGCCGAGCTTTTTCTGGAAATGCACCGACAGCGAAACGCCCGTCTCGGACGCCAGAAACGACGATTTCTGCGCGATTATCTCCTGCCCCGGCTCGATGTGGAACGGCATTATCGTCCCGGGAAAGCTCGATGCGAACGCTATCATCCCGTCGCCGCCCATGGCGGTGTATATGTTTTGGAACATCGCCTCGCCGGAGAACATCCGCCCGATCGCGCTGCCGAATCCGCCCGCTTTCGTCTCCATGTTCATGTTCGGCGACATCCAGCTCATCGATCCGCGCTCCGTTATGAGCGACTCGCCGTTCTCCACATAGCATATCACGACGGGCAGCGGCTCGCCTATGATCTCATATCTCATTATGCACACCTCCGATCCTTTACTTGCATAATTATATCACTGCCGGCCCGCGCCCGCAAGCCCACCCCGCAAATTTGCGCGGGCAAATTTGACCGCAGACACAATCCGCATACAGTCACGGTTTGACGCCGCGAAAGCTTCTGTTTCGCCGCCCGTTACTCCTTCGCCACCGCGACAGCGTTTTTCGCGATCTCGATGCCGGATTCCGACAGCTTCTCCGGCACCTTTATCAAAAGCTCGAATTTGAGGTCCCAGAACGATTCCGTTTTGCACCATACGCGCAGCTCGAAATTGTAGCAGCCCGCGCCGTATCCCACGATGCGCACAACGGGCGCTTCCCGTCCGGTCACTCTGCCGTCGCCCTCCACGAGCGGCAGGAGCGCCGCTCTCACCGTGTCGATATCCGCGCTCGTCGGCACGCTGAACGGCACGTCGAGCCTGCGTTCGCCCTCGACGGTCACGTTCGTGACGGAGCTGTTTGATACGGTGCTGTTCGGGATCACGACGTGCCTGTTGTCAGGCGTAACAAGCGTCGTGTAAAAGACGTTTATCTTCTGCACCGTCCCCTCATCCGCGCCGCAGACGATGTAATTTCCGACCTCGAACGGCTTGAAGATCAGTATCATCACGCCGCCGGCGAAATTGGACAGTCCGCCTTGGAGCGCGAGTCCGACGGCGAGACCGGCGGAGCCGATCAGCGTGATTATCGACGTCATCGGCACGCCCAGCACAGATGCGATCGTCAGCACAAGGATCAGATTCAGCACGATGTTGATGCAGCTCGTCATGAATCCGTATGCGGATTCGCCGAGATTTTTCTTCGCGTGCCATTTTTTGAACGAGCGTTTTATCAGCTTTATTATCGACCGCCCCACAATGAAAATGAGCAGCGCGAATATAAGCTTGCCTACGATCGATACGGCGATCGATTGCAGCCGCGAAACCAACTCGTCAAGCTGTATAAATGCAAATGTTTTCATATTATACCTCCGTTTGTTGTATTGTACCATATAGACGTGAAGATGTAAAGTTGGGGAGCAGCTTTTATTATTGTGGGTAACCTTTTTGTAGAAAGGTTACTTTCCGCTACGCGGAAAGTGTGACAGCTCCGAGCAAAGCGAGGAGATGTTCCCCGCACAAAAGCGGACCAAATCGTGTTTATCTTAAGTCCGCCCTGAAGATAGCTAATTATATTCGCTTTATCTAAAAATAAAACCTGTAATAAAAGTTCTTGAAAGATGGGAGGGTGCAGGGAGGGAAGGAAACTTCTTTCAAGAAGTTTCCTTCCCTCCCTGCAAAAAAACCATACTTATTCCTCGCTCTCGCCGCGGATGACGTTGCGGCGAATCTTGCCGCTTATCGTCTTCGGCAGGCTGTCGACGAATTCGACGATGCGCGGGTACTTATACGGCGCCGTATGCTCCTTGACGTAGTTCTGAATCTCCTTCACGAGCGCGTCGCTCGGCTTTTGATCCTTCGAGAGGACAACGGTCGCCTTGACCACAAAGCCTCTGACCTCGTCCTTCGCCGCCGTGACCGCGACCTCGACCACATACGGCAGCTCCATGATGACGGATTCGATCTCGAACGGCCCTATGCGGTAGCCGGACGACTTTATGACGTCGTCGACTCTGCCAACGTAGTAGTAGTATCCGTCCTCGTCGCGCCATGCCGTGTCGCCCGTGTGATAGAGTCCGTCATGCCACGACTGACGCGTCAGCTCCTCGGAGCCGTAATAGAACTTGAACAACCCCATCGGCACCGCCTTGTCCGTCTTTATCACGATCTCGCCCGTCTCGCCTACGGGTACGGGATTTCCGTCCGCGTCCACGATGTCCATGTCATACTGCGGATTCGGCTTTCCCATCGAGCCGAGCTTGATCTGCGAGCCGACAAGATTTCCTATCGCGAGCGTCGTCTCCGTCTGGCCGAAACCCTCCATCAAATGGATGCCCGTCGCAGCCAAGAATTGATTGTATACCTCAGGATTCAGCGCCTCGCCCGCCGTCGTCGCATATTTCAGCGACGACAGATCGTATGCCTTCAAATCCTCGCGGATCATGAAGCGATACATAGTCGGCGGCGCGCAGAATGTCGTGATCTTGTATTTGCTTATGACGGACAGGATGTCGTCGGCGTGGAAGCGGTCAAAATCGTATACGAATACAGCCGTCTCCGACAGCCATTGACCGTACAGCTTGCCCCATACGGCTTTGCCCCAGCCCGTGTCCGAGATCGTGAAGTGAATGCCGTTTTTGTCGACGTTGTGCCAGTATTTCGCCGTCATGTAGTGGCCGAGCGCATACGTGTACGCGTGAGCCGCTATCTTCGGATATCCCGTCGTGCCGGATGTGAAATACATCAGCATCGTGTCGCTGCCGCACGGAGTCTCCGGCGTGCGCGGGAATTTGTCCGAATATATGCCGGATGCGATCGCGGCGTCGAAATCGAGCCAGCCGTCAGGCTCCGCGGGGCCTGTTCCGGCCGCGAGCCTCAATTTCAGCGTCGGCGATTCCGGCACGGCCTCGTCAATGTGGCCCGGGACGCCGTCGCGTCTCGTCGCGATGATTGCGCTGACACCGGCCGCGTTGAAGCGGTATACGTAATCCTTCTTCATCAGCTGCGTCGTCGCCGGTATCACGATTGCGCCGATCTTGTGGCACGCCAGAATCGATACCCAGAACTGATAGTGACGGCGCAGAACGAGCATCACGCGATCGCCCTTTTTGATCCCGAGCAAAACGAGATAATTCGCCGCCATGTTGACGTCGCGGTCAAGCTGCGAGAACGTGTACCTGCGCTCCGTCTTGTCCGAATCGAGATGGATAAGCGCTAACTTGTCCGGCTGCTCAATGGCGAGCTTTTCGACCGTGTCATATGCGAAGTTGAAGCGCTCCGTATTCTTGAACGCGATCTTCACCGGCGTGCCGTTTTCGTTCAGCTCCACATCGACGAATTCGTCGGCGACCGTCTTGCCCGTGTCCGCCTCCCTCGTCTGCGGCACAGATACGGGCGTCCTGTCCTCGTCCGGATATTCGTATGCGAGGCCCTTCGCGTTCATCACAACAGCGATGAATTCGCAGTCGCCGCCGTCGGCGGCGATCATGCCGTGCGGCATCGAGCTGTCATAGTAGATGGAATCGCCCGCCGATACGTATTCGATGTGATCGCCGAGCTGCGCTTTGAGCGTGCCTTTGATTATGTAGTCGAACTCCTGCCCCTCATGCGTCGACAGATGGATCGGCTCGTTCTGCTCCGCGTCGGAATATCTCGCGACGACGAAGAACGGCTCCGCGATCTTATTCCTAAAAAGCGGCGCTAAATTGTTGTATGAGAATCCCTTTCTGCGGACGATCGGCAGACCGCCTCCGGCTTTCGTCACCGAATATTCGGTCAGATTCGGACTCGATCCCTTGAGGATGTCGGTCACATCGACGCCGAAAAGCTGCGCGCATTTATAAATAAATGTAAACGAGTAATCGAGATCGCCGCGCTCGTATGCGCGGTACTGATCGACGGTAACGTCAGTCGCCGCCGCCGCCGCATCCTCCGTAATCTCCAGTATCTCCCTCAGATCGCGAATTCGCATCGCGACCTCCTTTATTGCGTTTGCTGCGTAGTTACTGTCCATGACGTTACCTCCTTTTTACAAGATATTTGGCATAAATTTGACAGCGTTTCATTGTATCATTTTTAATAATCGATGTCAACAATTGATTGACGCTGTGCGTCATTTCTATCACTTTTTTACATATATGTATTGATTACGACGCGATTTTCATGTACAATTTACTTGGACTAATCCCCGAAAAGGAGCTAAAAATGAAAGAACTGATCAATCCCACGCTCGTATATCCTACATCTCCGCCGAAACAGCCGCCGATGCCCGAATGGAAGCGCCCCGCGCCCGGGCAGCCGCCGGTTCGTCCCGACCCGTCGACGCTCGGACTATGGGGCGCGCACGATCCGGCGCTTTTCCGCGATCCAGACTCAGGCGAATATTTCGCCTACTGCACGCATCAAAACATATATCGCTCGCGCGATCTCATATCATGGACGCGCCATGACGGCCCGCTTGTCGAATCGACGCCCGCGGAGGCGATGGCGTGGACGAACAGCCGCGGGCTGTGGGCGCCCGACATCCTCAAGGTCGGCGATGAATACCGTATGTACTGCTCTAATTCATCGTTCGGCGTGCAGCTCTCGTGCATTTATCTCGCGGTCTCCGACCGCCCCGAGGGGCCGTACCGCTATCGCGGGATCGTCGTGCGCACCGATTCCTCCTCGCCCGTGAACGCGATCGACGCGAATCCCATCATCGATGTGCGAACGGGGCATCACTACATGGCATACGGCTCATTCTGGGGCGGGATCAGACTGCTCCGCCTCGATCCCGCGACGGGACTCGCGCTCGAATCCAGCTCGCTCGGCTCGCCGATCGCGCGCCGTCCGCGCTGGGCCGACCGCGCGATCGAGGGCGCATACATCCGCTACAATCCCGACACCGACTACTACTATCTTTTCGCTTCCTACGGCTCGCTGTCGAATGACTACAACATTCGCGTCGCGCGGTCGCGCGACATAGCGGGGCCGTATCTCGACTACAACGGACGCCCGATGCTTGACGGCGGCGAGGACGGCGCGGGCGGCTCGACCGACCCGTACACCGGCACGATGATCGCCGCTGGCTGCGCGTTCTCGAACGCGCGCGGCTGGATGGCGCCCGGGCATAATTCCGTCCTCGCGGACGCGGACGGCGCGTGGTATTTATGCTGTCACATACGCCCATACGCGGTATACGGGCGCGTGATGTCGACGATGCACATACGCAAGCTCGTATTCACCCCCGACGGATGGCCGCTCATCTCGCCCGAGCCATACGCCGGCGAGCGTCTCTCATCGCTCGACGATACCGACGTATGCGGCCGATGGGAGTACGTTGCGCTTACGCCGACCGATCCGCAGACCGTTATCGCGTCGGCGCCGGCGTCGCTCGCTCGCGACGGCTCGCTTCGCGTCGCGTCGCTCACTCGCGGGAGCTGGCGCCTCACCGCCGAATGCGTGATCGAGCTTGATTTATCGCACCGACGCGCGACGGGGATCGTGATGCCGGCGTATGACGCCGAAAACGATCGCCCGTGTCTCGTCTGCACGGCGATTGACGAGCGTGGCGTGTGCGTGTGGATGAAGAAAATCGCGGACTGAAGACTCCCCGCGAAACCTCGCTGCGCAAAACGGCAACGCCGCCTCGGCAATTGGGATGAACCTCTTTTCTTGAAAAGAAAAGAGGTTCCCCCAACCCCCCTCCAGAAAAGAACACATCGCCCGATTGCATTAAAAAAGAGGTGGCGATTGCCACCTCTTTTTTCCGCCCCCAAAATTCCGCTCACGGGAGCTAATTTGTAAGTACCTTATCTGTCGTACTTCTTCGATGCGACCATCGAACCTGCGACAGCTACAGCGCCGATAGCGGAGACTGCGAGGCAGACAACCCATGCGAAGTTGTCAACGTCGCCGGTCTTGCCAGGGTCAGTAGTGATATCAGAGCCGCCCTCATCCGGCTTCACAGGATCAGTGGGAGTCGGATCAGTGGGTGTGGTCGTTGTGCCTGTTCCGAGAGCAGGGATTACGAGCTGCGCGGGGTCAACTTCGAGGCCCTGACCACCGAAACCATTCTGATTCCAAGTGAATGTAGCAAAGACCTTACCGCAAACTTCGCACTTATAGTGCTGATATACACCAGCCTCAGTAGTCGTCGGAGCCTTGAATGCTACAGGGTTTGCAAGATGTCCAGCATTCTTAATGACAGGAACAACACCGCCATCTTTGCAGACACACGTAAACGGCTTCTTTGTTATAGCTTCGATGTATGCATTACCTTCAGCGTCAGTAAGTTCAACAGTGTACTTTCCGTTAACGCTTGTCATCTCGCCCTTATCGTTAGCGACGATGTACTGACCAGCGTTGAGCGTATCAGGAATGTAGTCAGTAAGAACAACATCTGCACCGCAGACATAAGGTGTAGCCTTAACTACTGTACCCCAATCATGGATCGGCTGTCCCTTTGCAGGTTTGCCAGCAGCATCAACCGAACCGCCCTGCTGGAAGTTGGTACCAAGCTGATACTTGTTAACAACGCATACGCCAGTTACCTTATCAGCATATGTCATGTAAATATCAGACTTAGTAACAGTGAGGTTAAGATCTTCTGCGTTGAGTTCAACAACAAAGCTGTCGCAATGCAGAACCTTGTCCTTATCTGTTACGCTCTCAGCAGTAGAAGCCTTAGCATTGATAACCTTCTGGCCAACAAGCCAAGTTGTCTTTGCGGAAGCTACGCCATCCTTATTAAGAGTCCAGTTTACATACTTAACACAAGAAGCACGTCTTGTATCAAGAAGGTTAGCCTTTTCTCCTGTGATCTTTTCAACCGACTGAGGATCGAATTCAAATTCACCGCCGGTAATGTCGGGCTGGTCGATATCGATAGAAGCGTCAGCCGTGAAATAACCGGAATGAATATCAAGGTCACCATACTCGTCAGAGCCACCAGAAATCTTGCCGGCTACTGTAGCGCCGTCAACATATACAAGGCCTCTGTTATAAACGGTAACAGTAGCGCCCTTGACTAATTCGCCGCCGTAAAGGTTGAGGTCAGCCTTTGCAATGTATGTATTGCCAGAGAGCTTACCGCCTTCAACAGTTGCTACTGCCTTGTTGTGAAGCTGCATACCAACAACTTCGCCGCCAGCAACTTTAATCGTTCCATTTGCCTGAGCGTCGATTGCCGTCGGAGCGCCTACAAGCTTACCGCCATTTACTTCGATCGTTGCATTGCCGCTCGTAGCAATTGCAGCTCTTGCCGTAGAATTAAACGACTTTACATTGTTGACAACAACCTTAGAGCCAGCACCAACAGTGATGACACCTGTACCAGCAGCTTGTGCGTTGTCTTCAAACATACCACCATTGATTACGAGAGTGGTCTGCTTCTTGCTGTCGGATGTAGCAGCAACATTGATCGTTGCATACGTACCAGCATTGAAAAGGCCAAGATTCTGTGCATCGGAGTCCATAATGGTGAGGTTTGCACCATCTTCAACTTCAATGCCAACGCCTGTCATTGTGTATCCGTTAAGGTCGAGTGTGACGGGCTTATCCTTTTGTACCGTAATCTTGAAGTTTCCACCTACTCCGTCAATGCCGAAGTTAGCGCCAAGCTTGATTGTGCCGCCGTTCGCAGTGATCTTTGAAATCTGTTCGGTTGTAGTTACGCCGTCTGCAGCCGACACAACAATACCGCCCAGAACAAGAGCTACTGCAAGAATAGCAACGAGTACAACGCCCAGAATGCGCTTGTTCATGTGTTTCTTCCTCCTAAAAATTTGTTTGGATTTCACTTCCGTCATCACGCCGACACCTCCGAATTTGAGCGGTTTTTCAAAGATATATGCATGAAACACCCGTGATTTATTTGTTCGGGTGCGGAAGTACGTGTTTTTGGGGTTTTCGGTGTCAGATTGTTCAAAACTGTCATTTCACCTCCCAAGTTTGCCAAAATATTCGCCGCTTTTACGGTTGTTTCAATATTATCACACTTTTTTTGATTTAGCAAGTCAATCAGGGAAAATAATAGTGCCAAAGTTTCGGGGTCAAAATGTGCCGGAATTTGTGCAAAGTGACGAGATTCGCGTTATGGCTGCGTCGGGGATTTTGCAGGAGGCGGGGGTTCGGTACTGCATTTGCACATTTCGGGCGCGTCGCATACCATATATAGTGATACGGTTGAGCGTATCTGTTGTATTTTACACGCAAAGTAAGGGATATTTCTTGTCGATATGAAAGATATAAATAATAGGAAGATATGTATTTTAGGGGGCGGGGATGCGCGGCTCCCCGCGGCGGCCGCGATGTTTTCCGATCTCGGTTATGATGTGAGCGAGGACGCATACGGGGCCGGATGTGTGATTTTGCCCGTTTTTTTGCCGTGCGATCTTCGGCTCTCTTTGCCGGAGTTATTCTCGGTTCTCGATGAGGACGGCGTGATATTTGCGCATTCATTGCCGGAATGTCCCGTCTCGGGGCGTCGTGTCGTCGTATTCGGTCGGGATGCGGGATATTCGGCAGGGGTTTCGCGGCTCACGGCGGAGGGGGCGTTATGCCGTTTCATGTGCGATACGGACGGAGGCGTTCGCGGCGCGCGCGTGCTTATAGTCGGTTCGGGGAAGCTGGCGCGGGCTTTGGCGGAGGCGTTTTCCGCGCTCGGCGCTGATTCCCTGACGCTGGCGCGGCGCGGCGGGGATTTGGACCTTTCCTCCCCCGTCCTCGGCAGTCTGCTCGTGTCCGATCGTTTCGACGCCGTTTTCAACACAGTTCCGGCGCGCGTTTTGGACGGCTTGCTCGCTCCGCTCGCGTCCGCCTCGTCCCTCATCTACGAGCTTGCCTCGCCGCCATACGGGTTCGATCCCGACGCGGCCGAATCATATGGGATGCGCGCGGTTTCCCTGCCGGCGTTGCCGTCGTTTTATGCGCCGAGGGCTGCGGCGGAGCTTATTGTGGACGTCGTCCGCGGCGTTTTGGAGGGTACGAAATGTTGAAGCTCGGTTTTGCGATGTGCGGTTCGTTCTGCACGCACAAGCGCGCCGTTTCGGTGTTGTCCGCGCTTGCCGCCTCCGGCGGCTTTTCGATCACGCCGATACTGAGCCGCGCCGCTGCCTTCACCGACACGCGATTCGGCACGGCCGAATCGCTTCGCGGCGCCGTATCCGCGATATGCGGCCGCGCGCCCGTCGTCGACATTGTCGGCGCGGAGCCGCTCGGCCCTGCGATCCCGCAGGACATCCTCGTCATATGCCCGTGTACGGGCTGCACGCTTTCCAAGCTCGCGCACGCCGTGACGGACACCTCCGTCACGATGGCGTGCAAAGCGCATCTGCGCGCCGACAGGCCGGTCGTGATCGCGCTCGCCTCCAACGACGCCATGGCGGGTAATCTCTCCAATATAGGCGAGCTTCTCTGCCGCAAGAACATCTATTTCGTCCCGATGCGGCAGGACGACGTCGAGCATAAGCCTCATTCGCTCGTCGCCGATTTCGACCGCGTCCCCGACGCGATAACGGCGGCGCTCGAGGGACGCCAGCTGCGTCCGCTTTTTCTGTGACGCGTCTTTCCATATATATTATACCGCGCGCGCCGCGAAAAATCAATACCACACCCCCGCGAAAAGGCGCGGGGGCGTCATTTTTTGCGCGTATTTATTGACAATTTCCCGCGTCGGTGCTACAATGATTCCATCCGTCAGTTATTTGAAAGGTATCGTTATCTATGGAATGGCAATCGTTAAACACGCTTCGCGAAAAATATCTCGCGTTTTTTGAATCAAAGGGACATCTGCGCCTGCCGAGCTTCCCTCTCGTCCCGCAGGGCGACGGAAGTCTTTTGCTCATCAACGCCGGCATGGCGCCGATGAAGAAATATTTCACCGGCGAGGAGGAGCCTCCGCGCCGCCGCGTCACGACGTGTCAGAAGTGCGTCCGCACGCTCGACATCGACAACGTCGGCAAGACCGCCCGCCACGGCACATATTTTGAGATGCTCGGCAATTTCAGCTTCGGCGACTACTTCAAGTCCGACGCGATCCCGTGGGCGTGGGAATTTCTGACGCAGGTTCTCGAAATTCCGGCGGAGCTTCTTTATCCGTCCGTATATGAGGAAGACGACGAGGCGTACACGATCTGGCGCGACAAGGTCGGCGTCGACGAGTCTCACATCGTCCGTCTCGGACGCGATGATAACTTCTGGGATTTATCCGGCGGCCCGTGCGGCCCCTGCTCGGAGATATATTTCGACCGCGGCGAAAAATACGGCTGCGGCAAGCCGACGTGCGGCCCCGGCTGCGACTGCGACCGCTTCATCGAGATATGGAACAATGTGTTCACGCAGTTCAACAACGACGGCCACGGCAACTACACCGAGCTTGCGCAGAAGAACATCGACACCGGCATGGGACTCGAGCGTCTCGCCTGCGTGATGCAGGGCGTCGACAATCTCTTCGAGGTCGACACGATACGCAAAATTCTCGACCGCGTATGCGAAATCTCGAATAAGACATACGGCGCGGACTACAAAAACGACGTCTCCATCCGCGTCATCACCGACCACATCAGAACGGCTACGTTCCTCATCTGCGACGGCGTTCTGCCGTCCAACGAGGGACGCGGCTACATTCTTCGCCGCGTTCTGCGCCGCGCGGCGCGTCACGGCAAGCTGCTCGGCATCGAGGGCGCGTTCCTCGCCGATCTCTGCGGCGTCGTGATCGGCGAGAACAAATCAGCATATCCCGAACTCGTCGATAAGGCCGACTACATCAAAAAGGTCATCGGCATCGAGGAGGAGCGCTTCGAGACCACCATCGACGCGGGACTCAATATTCTGCGCGACATGATAGACGGCGCGAAGTCCGCGGGCGCGGACACGCTCTCCGGCGCGGACATATTCCGCCTCTACGACACGTTCGGATTCCCCGTCGATCTGACGCGCGAGATCGCGGCAGAAGCCGGACTCGGCATCGACGAGGACACGTTTACGGAATTGATGCGCGAGCAGAAGGAGCGCGCGCGCGCGAGCCGCAAGCTCGGCCACGGCTGGGACGATATGGCGAAATCGCTGTTCTCCGAGCTGCCGAAAACGGAATTTCTCGGCTACGAAAGCATGAGCGCCGAGGCGCGCGTTATCCTCGTCAGCGTCGGCGGGCAGTCCGTTTCGGAATGCTCCGACGGCGACGACTGCATCATCGTGCTTGACAAAACTCCCTTCTACGGGGAGGGCGGCGGCCAGATCGGCGACCGCGGCACGATCGAAAGCGGCACATCGGTTCTCACCGTAAAGGACACGAAAAAGGAAGCGGGCGTTTATCTCCACTACTGCACGGCGGGCGCGGGTACGCTCTGCGTCGGCGACACCGTAAACGCAACCGTGAGCGGCGCACGCCGCGACATACGCCGCAATCATTCCTCCGTCCATCTGCTCCAGGCGGCGCTGCGCTCCGTCCTCGGCGATCACGTCGAGCAGCGCGGCTCCTACGTCGACGACAAGCGCGCGAGATTCGATTTCACTCATTTCGCCGCGATGACGCCAGAGGAAATTGCAAAGGTAGAATCAATCGTCAACGGCTGGATCCTCGACGATCTTGCCGTCACGACGCTCGAAACCGACGTCGAAACGGCGAAAAAGGAGGGCGCGATGGCGCTCTTCGGCGAGAAATACGGCTCCGTCGTCCGCATGGTTTCGATGGGGGACGGCGGCGTCTGCGTCTCGCGCGAGCTTTGCGGAGGCACCCATGTCGCCCGCACCTCGCAGATCGGACTTTTCAAGATCGTATATGAAGGCTCCGTCGCCGCCGGCATCCGCCGCATCGAGGCCGTCACGGGCGCGAACGTTCTCGAACTCATCGCGGAACGCGACGCTCTGCTCGCAGACGCCGCGCGCGAGCTTAAGGCCGCCAACATCCACGACATCCCGAAGCGCGCCGCCGCCGTGAACGAAGAGCTGCGCCGCGCACGTCACGACGTGGAGGTCATGAATTCGCGTCTCGCGTCGGCGAAGCTCGGCGAATACAAGAACGCCGCCGTCGCCGTCGGCCCCGTGCGTCTCGTCGCCGTCGCCGCCGACGGGATGGACGTCGCCGCCGCGCGCGAGCTTGGCGACGCGCTCAAATCCGAGATGCCCGACGTCGTGGCCGTTCTCGCCGTGGACGCCGGCGATAAGCTCAATTTCGTATGTATGTGCGGTCCCGACGCCGTCAAAGCCGGCGCGCACGCCGGCAAGATCGTCGGCGCCGTCGCCGCCGTCACCGGCGGCAAGGGCGGCGGACGTCCCGATTCCGCCGTCGCCGGCGGAAAGGACGCGTCCCGCGTCGCCGACGCCCTCGGCGCGGCCGCGGGGATCGTGGAATCGTTCGTGAAATAAAAATTAAAAGCTCAGTCGGGGGAGCCTGCATGACAGCAAGCTCTCCCCGACGGCGCTTTTGCAAAAGCGTTATTATAACCGAATGAAAAAAAACTCCATATACATATTCATATTTCTCACACTCATCGCTGTAATTCTGATCATATGCTCGGTGGGCATTTTTATTCGCGGACAAGCTCCCGCCGTCACCGAGCCGCCTGCCGGCACGGACAGCGATTCCCACACCGATCCTCCTACCGATCCGATTACCGATTCCCCGACCGAACCGGCGACGGAGCCGCCCGCGACGGAACCCGTCACCGAACCGCCCGAAACGGAACCGCCCGAAACGGAGCCGCCGGTCAGGACTCCCGAGATCGATTATACTGATCTTCCCGCCGTCCTCATCGACACCGGCGGCGTCGGCGTCGTCAGCAAAAAGAATTACGTCGCCTGCACCGTGTCCGTCACCGAGGACGGCACAACGTCGGCGGCGTCGGCGCAGGTCCGTGTGCGCGGCAATTCGTCCGCCTATTACGGCAACGAGGAAAAGATCGCAGCGAGCGGCGGCCACGTCCCGTATAAGATCAAATTCGACGTCAAAACGAACGTTCTCGGTATGCATGACGGCAAGGATTTCCGCGACTGGGTGCTTCTGCGCGCCGACGACGAATCAGGCACGATCGGAAACGACGTCACGCTCCGTCTCGGCCGCGCGATTTTGCGGAACGAATACTGCTCCGACGGGAGATTTGTGCGGCTGTATCTGAACGGCGTCGATCTCGGCATTTATCTGTTCTGCGAGCAGAACGAGGTGAAGAAGAACCGCGTCAACATCAACGAGCCGGACGAAACGTCGACGGACGTTTTGACCGGATACTATTTCGAGATCGAGAACTATTTGAAGGGCGAGACGTTGTTTTTGAACAAATACGCGTCCGCGACAGTCACCGACGTCGAGGGCGTCACGCGCACGTTCGAGCCGACGAATTATTCGATCAAAAGCCAAATCAACACCGACGAGCAGCGCCGCTTCATCGGCGACTACGTCAACAGTGTGTTCCAAATACTTTACGAGGCCGTCGAAAACGGCCGCGCGTTCGGATTTGACGGCGACTATAAGCTGCGCGAACTCGACGGAGTCTCGGCCGGCGACGCCGTCGCGGCCGTGATCGATCTTGATTCCGCCGTCGATATGTATATTCTCTATGAGCTTGTCCACGATTACGACATCGGCGACGGCAGCTTCTTCATGTACGTCGATCTGACGCCCGGACTCGGCGACGGCAAGCTTCATTTCACGTCCCCGTGGGATTTCGACTGGATCTGCCACGGCGATTCGACGGGACGATTCTGGGCGTCGGCGTTTTCCGAGGATTGGTTTTACAAAAAATACGGCGACAGGACGAACCCGTGGTTCGTCGTGCTGTATAAGGCCGACTGGTTCCGCGCGCTCGTATGCGAAAGATGGGGCGAGCTGCGCGCGACAAACGCGATCGGAGCCGCGCTCGAGGAAGAGCGGCTCGTATATTCGCTCTATAAAAAGTACGGACTCGGCGGCAGCGGCATAATCACATGGATCGAAAAGCGCTCAGGATGGCTCGATACGGTATGGCAGGCGTGAATGTGCGCTTAAATTATAAATATCCTCTTGAAACGCGATACATAATAATATATAATATAAGATAATAAGGACAGCATAAACAAAGAGGACAGCTTTTATCAGCGAACAAAGCGAGGAATTCAAAATGAACGACATCAAAGCCGATACCCTGACATTTTCCACGCCCGGACGCGACGATCGCGAGATGCATGAGATCCTCCGCACCGTCTACGACGCGCTTGTCGAGAAGGGTTACAATCCGATCAACCAGATCGTCGGCTACATCCTTTCCGAGGATCCCACCTACATCACGAACCACAACGGCGCGCGCGCCCTCATCCGCCGCATCGACCGCGACGAGCTGCTCAACGAACTCGTCAGATGCTATCTTAAAGTCTGATGGAATACGTAAAACTGACGCCCGACCTCACCGTATCAAAACTGTGCTTCGGCTCGCTTACCGTCGGGAAGCTTCAGGCTGATCTTCCCGTGGAGGAAGGCGCCGAGGTCATCGCATACGCGCTTTCGCGCGGCGTCAACTTCATCGATACGGCGCAGCTTTACGAAAACTACGATTATATCAGGCGCGCGCTCGAAATAGCGCGCCATCCCGACGACGTCGTCATATCGTCCAAGACGTATGCGTATACGCGTTCCATGGCCGAGGAGGCCGTCGAGGAGGCGCGGCGCGCCCTTGACCGCGACGTGATCGACATCTTCATGCTTCATGAGCAGGAGAGCGCGCACACGCTCCGCGGACACGCCGAGGCGCTCGAATATCTGTATGAATGCCGCGAGCGCGGCGTCATCCGCGCCGTCGGCATCTCGACGCATCACGTCGCCGCCATACGCGGCGTACTGTCGCTCGGACTCCCCATCGACGTCGTCCATCCCATATACAATAAGCGCTCCGTCGGCATAACGGACGGGAACGCCGACGATATGCTCGCCGCGATGCGGGACGCAAAGGCGGCCGGCATCGGCATTTTCGCGATGAAGCCGCTCGGCGGCGGCCATCTGATCGCGGACGCCGAATCGGCGCTGTCGTTCGTTTTGAACACTGACTGCGTCGACGCCGTCGCGATCGGGATGCAGTCCGTGACGGAGGTCGACGCCAATATAGCGTTTTTTGAAAGCGGGCGCTTCCCCGACGACGCAAAAGCGGCGCTCTCCAAAAAGCGCCGCCGTCTCATCATCGAGGATTACTGTCTCGGATGCGGCGCGTGCGTCGCGCGCTGCCGCAGCGGCGCGCTCTCGATCGTCGGTACATACACAGTCTGCGACAACGACCGCTGCAAGCTCTGCGGCTACTGCGTGCCGGTCTGCCCCGTTTTCGCGATCAAGGTCATATGAATCTGATCGGATCGTTCACGTCGCCCGTGATCCGCGGGCGCAGGCTCGGCCACTCGCTCGGCTGCCCGACAATAAATCAGACGCCGCCGGATCATTTCGCATCGCTTTTGCGGGGTGTATATTTTTCGCGCTGCCGCATCGACGGCGTATCGTATCCGGCAGTGTCAAATCTCGGCGTAAAACCCACCGTCGACCAAGACGGCGCGCTTATCTGCGAGACGCACATACTTGAATTCCCGCCGGCGACCGAGCTTTACGGCCGCATAGTGACGACGACGCTTTGCGAGTTCCGCCGAGGCGAGAAAAAATTCGCGTCCGAGCGCGAGCTTGCGGACGCGCTTGCCGCCGATATCGAGGCGGCGAAGGAGTATTTCGGATTATGACTTTTTCGGAAAACGGAAAAAGACGCACGGTAAAGAAAAACGGCGCGCGCAAAGCCGCGCGCGCCGTTTCGCTTTTGTGCGCCATTTTTTTGCTTTTCGGCATCATATTCACGCCGACGCGCGTATCCGCGATAAGCAGCCGCGATTCCGCGTCCCCCTCCGACGTCGAGCTTGACGTCGATCACGTCGACGCCGCGTATCTCTACAACATCGAAAACGACTTCGACGTCATGCGCTTCAACGTGGACGAGACCGTATATCCCGCCTCGACCGTCAAGATCATGGTCGGACTGATCGCCATCGAGCAGCTCGGCGGCAGGCTGTCCGAGACTGTCACCGTCACCGAGGAGATGCTCGCCGACGTCGCCGGCAACAAGATCGGATTCGAGGTCGGGGAGGAGCTTACCGTCGAATCGCTCCTGTACGCGCTTCTCGTCGGCGGCGGCAATGACGCCGCCCACATCCTCGCCGTTCACATCGCGGGATCGGTCGATAAATTCGTCGCCATGATGAACGCGCGCGCCGACGAACTCGGCGCCGTCGCGACGCATTACACGAATCCGTCCGGCATCCACGATTTCAGTATGTATACGTCGGTGTCCGACACGGCGAAGATCGCGCTCGAGGCGTATAAGAGCGAGCTTTTCATGCAGATCACCTCAACGTCGAAATACGTCATCCCCGACACAAACAAGAGTCAATACAGAAACGTCTACAACCGCAACAGCATGGTCACGACGAACAGCGGCATCCGATACTACTATAAGGACGCCGCCGGAATGAACGCGGGCGCGACGTCACAGGGCGGCTACTGCGTCGTCACGACGGCGCAGCGCGACGGACTCACGTATCTCGCGATCGTGATGGGCGCGGACGAGGATGAGGTCGGCACGATCTATTCGTATACGGAAGCGGCCAAAATGCTCGATTACGCGTTCAAATCATACGCGAACGTCAAGCTCGTCGACGAGGGCGACATCATCTGCGAGATCCCCGTCACCATGTCCGGCACGACGGACAGCGTCACGCTCGTGACGAAGGAATCGCTCACGCTCTATATGCCCACCGACGTCGACATCGAGCGCGAGATCAAAAAAAGCCACAAGACGAACACGGATTCGCTCGTCGCGCCCGTCGAGGAGGGCTACACGGCCGGAGTTCTGACCGTCATGTACAACGACGAGGTCGTCGGCAACGTCGATCTCATAACGACGGTCGCGGTCGCGCGCAGCGATTTTCTATATACGCTCGAACAGATCAAATCGTTCGCGACGGGGCGCTTCTTCATCGCCGCCGTGATCTCCGCCGTCGTGTTCACGGTGCTGTTCGTCCTCGGCAAAGCCGTGTACCTGCACAATAAAACGAAGTACCGCGGCAGGTATTCGTAAGGCGGGGACGCAGCACAGACGAATGCGTCGTGCGCGAATAATATGATTATTTCGACAATCTATAATTTTACAATCCGAATATAATGTTTCGAGGGAAGCCTTTTTACGGCTTCCCTCGATGCTTTATCCCGTTCACTCCGGCAGCTTTGCCGTTGACGAAAGCTTTGCCCTTATCCGCGCGAATCTGTCGTCATCGCGTATCGCGGCGAACTCCGCGCCGTCGAGATCGTCGAGCAGCTGGCGCGAGCGGTTGCCGTTTTCGTCCATTATCCAGCCGCCGTCGACGCAGCCGCGGAACGCGGGCGACGTGTGCGGTGCGTCGGGATCGTATGTATCAAATTGAATTGCACACGATGCGGCCGCCTCGAGGCTGTCGAGCGCGCCGTCATATTCGCCGTGCGCGAGCTGTATTTCGGCAAGGTCAAGATACGCGTTTTCGACGAGCTGCGCGTCGAAGAAGCAGTCGCCGTCTACGTAGACGCTGTCCGTCACCGCTATCGCGGAGCGGAGAAGCTCCATGCGCTCGCTGTCGGTGAAAATATAGTCCTCGCCGCCGTCGTGCTTCATCCCCGCGAAGCGTATCATCCCGTC
>CANRFY010000005.1 GCA_947630015.1 uncultured Clostridia bacterium | reverse complement strand
GGTGCAGGATGTAGACATCAGCTACAACTACATCGGGATACTCCCTGCCTCACTTTTGAACGACCTCATAAACGGAAGCGCGGCATGACCGAAATCATGCCGCACTCCGAAAACAATCTGAACTTGTTTTATTGGATGACGCCCTGGGGGGCGTTTTTTAATTCTGGCGGTACACGTACTGCTTTTTTTGCAGATCGTAGACGAAAAGCGTGTCCGCGTCAAGATCGACGCGATGCATATCGACGGCTGAAATCGCGCTGTTTTCATACGTCGTGTAGTAATAGATGCCGCGCGTCGTGTTGCAGCACGACGAATAGATCGTGATCTCGAATTTTTCGCCGACGCGGGCGCATCCGCGCTGCTGCGCGACGGAGCCGAGAATATGGAAGAACTGCGCGACGCTCTCCTCCTCGCTCTCGCCGGATACGGAATTTTCACGCGTGAACGCGGCTTTGACGAAACGCGACGCCGACGAAAGATCGCCCGGGATGCCGACCCCTCCCATGCCGCGGCTGTATGGGGACAGCTTCAGATTCGGCGAAAACGTGCTTGTCGGTTCCTCGCGCGTCACCGTCATGTAATTCGCGAGATTCAGCATATGATAATCGAACGGCGGATTGTTCGTCAGCACGCCGACGGGATCGTCGTAGACGCGAAGCCCGTCGCGCACCGATTCGACGACGATCGACGCGTCCGCGTCAGATATGATCCAGTGCAGAGGCGACGCAGGAAGCTCCGGCGAAAAATCTATCGCGGCTATATTTATCCGATCGAGCAGCGCGCGCGCATCTGCGACAGTCTCGCACTGAGTCAGTATCCACGGGATGAACTCGAACGGCGCTATGTTGTCGCAGCCGTCTTTGACCGGCTTATAATCGGCGTTGCCCGGGAAATTCAGCCCCGCCATCGAAAGGCCGCGCTCGTTCGTAGCGTCGTAGTAGAGCGGATAGCCGCCGGCGACATATGCCATGCCGATCATGGAAAAATGCGTGCGCCGCTCGCCCGCGCGCCGGAATGTAAACGGATAATTGCGCGGCGTGACCGTGACGGTCTCATGATACGAGTATTCAAGGTCGAGATTCCGTCCGAAGTAGTGATCGATCGTCTTATATGTGATAGCTGTACACATAATAACCTCCGCTGTGTATTTTTGTTTATTCAATAATAACACACAGTCGGGGAAAAATCAAGCCGCGGCGGCGATTCAAACGACGAAAAGATCGATCCCCCACGCGGGAAGCCCGCGTTCGCGCCGCAGATAAAATCTGCGGTTCGGGATAAGCTCGTCGATAAGCTCGGGAATGTCGAGCAGATCGCCTGTCCTGTGATAAACGGATACGCACAGGATCGGGCGCGATCGCGTTATGATTCCGGACGCGCCGCGCAGGGCGCGCGCCTCCGCGCCCTCGACGTCGAATTTGATGTAATCGACGCTGTCGCGCGCGATATCGTCCACGTCGTCGAGCGCTGCCGCGTCGACGACGGTGCGGCGCGCGTCTTTGTGGCCGCGCGCATCGGCGGAGCTTCCGCGCCCCGACGCAGCGACGAATTCGACGGGACGCGATTCGTCCCACGCGGCGGCGTTATACGTCTTGATCACAGGCGTCGATATGCTGTCCGCCAAAAGAGAGAGCTTTTTATACGCGCGAGCTTCCGGCTCGAACGCGTAGACGCGGCGCAGATTCTTCATTTTCAAAACGGCGCTTTTGACGGTGTCGCCTGTGTACGCGCCGAGATCGACGTAAACGCCGATCTTGTCATAGTCGACGACGCCGAGGGCGGGATCGTCGACGCCGCAGTCAAAAAGCTTATCGATATCGCCCGACAGCTTATATTCGAGCAGACGCGCAAGCACGCGGCGCGATTCGTCGTCGGCGAGCCGCGCCGAAAGCGCGGCGAATCTGTCATAGTTTGCGGCGTAATAGGCGTTGTCGAAAACGAGACTGCCGAACGCGGGAACATCGGGGCAGAGAAGCGTCCGTTCGGACGCAATGCGCGCGATACTGTCAAGCACGTCGGCGCGCGAGGCGCCGAACGCGAGCGCGACGGCAAACGATCCGTTATCTCGGCATACGTCCCCGTATGAGCGCACATGAAAGCCGCGGAACGTGCGGTCGCGGACGAATCCGTCAGAGGCGAACACGCCGGCGGCGCGGATGCCGCGCCGCTCGAATTCGTCGATGATTTTGTCGGCTCCGTTGCCGGTGCCGTATAAGAATATCGGCTCGCCTGCGGCGGCGAGCCTTTCCCATACGTCCGGCGTTCTGGCGTCGGGAATTTTATATGCGTCAGTCATCGATCCCGAAATAGCGCGCGGCGTTGTCCCACAGCATCATCTCGCGCTCGTCGTCCGACATCGGCACGCGGTCGAACAGTTCGAGATACGATTCCGCGTCGACGACGGGATAATCCGTGCCGAACATGATGTTTTCCGCGCCGAGCGCGTCGTAGAGACGGCGCGCAAGCTCGGGCGTCATAGCCCAGAACGAGCTTGACGAATCGAATATGACGTTTTCGCGCCGCGCGAGATATTCGATCGCGTCGTCCCACGCGCGATAGCCGCCGAGATGCGTCGCGATCACGCGCAGGCGCGGGAACATATCGAGTACGCGCGCGAGCTTTTTCGGCTCGCTGAATCTGTACTCGGGACGGTCGTCGCCCATATGGATGCAGAACGGAAGCCCGCGCGAAGACAATATTTCATAAAGCGGATAGAGCCGCGCGTCGTCGATATCGACGCGCTGGATATCGGGGTGTATCTTTGCGCCGGTCAGTCCCGCCGACACGGCGAAATCAAGCTCGGCTTCAAAGTCCTCCGTGTCCTGATGCACGGCCGCATATCCGAACGCGTGAAAGCCTTCGGCGCGCGCGCGCATGACGTCGGATGCGACGGCCTCGTTCACGTGGCGCACCTGACGCGCGTTCGTCGCGACGCCGAGGATGAGAAATCCGCAAACGCCGGCGTCACGGCTCGACGCCATAAGATCGTCGACGGTGCCGGCGCGCTTGCATACGAAATTATAAAATTTGCCGAGATTATCCGTCGCGCGGACCGATAAAAGCTCGGGGTATGTGTGGGTGTGCGCATCGAAAATCCTGTTCATTTTACATCCTTTCGCCGAGCTTGCTATTGATATCGGCGCTGATTTATGATAAACTTATAAAAAATATGTATCAAAGGAGAATTTATATGGACTGCCTGTTCTGCGGCATCGCGGCGGGAGATATCCCGTCGACAAAGGTTTATGAGGACGAACTGATATTAGCGTTTCGCGATATAGCGCCGGAGGCGCCCTGCCATGTGCTTGTCATACCGAAAGCCCACATCGGCTCGGCGGATGAGATCACGCCCGAAAACAGCGCCGTCGTCGCGCACATATTCGAGCTTGCGCCGAAGATAGCGCGTCTCGGAGGCGCCGACAACGGCTACCGCATCGTGACGAACTGCGGCGAGGACGGATGCCAGAGCGTGAAGCATCTGCATTTCCACATACTCGGCGGCAAAAAGCTGCCGGAGCATATAGTCTCGTGAGCTTCATTTTGAGGGGAAGAAGATTTTAAATCTTCTTCCCCTTTGCCGTTTTGCGATCACTGTTTATCGACGAACGCGCTGTAAATGGCGCGCAGCGCCGATTCAAAATCGGATTCGTCGACGCCGACGATGACGTTAAGCTCGCCGAGGCCCTGATCCATCATACGGACGTTGATATGCGCGCCGGCCACGGCGTCGAAAATACGCGACGCGACGCCGGGCTTTCCGACCATTCCGCGTCCGACGACGGCGATCAGCGCGAGTCCGTCCTGTATCTCGATGTAATCGGGATTGACGGCGCGTCTCAGCGATTCGGTGAGAAGCTCCTTTTTGCCCGTCAGCTCGCTCGAATGGACGATGACGGACACAGTATCGATGCCGGACGGGATATGCTCGACGTTGACGCCGTTCAGATCGAGTATCTCGAACACGCGGCGCAAAAATCCGCGCTGATACGCCATGCGGTCCTTCTCGATCCTGATAACGGAAAAGCTCTTTTTGCCCGCGATGCCGGTGATGACGTGATCGCTGCCGACGAGATCGGCGCAGTTGACGGACGAGACTATCATCGTGCCGCGTTCTTCGGGATCGTTAGTATTCCTGATATTGATCGGTATGCCGACGGTTCTGACGGGGAACACGCTGTCCTCGTGCAGAACGCCCGCGCCCATATATGAAAGCTCGCGCAGCTCGCGGTATGTGACCGTTTTGATCTGGAGCGGGGAGGGGACGATGCGCGGATCGGTCATGAGGAAGCCCGAAACGTCCGTCCAGTTTTCGTAAATATCGGCGTTTGCGGCGCGCGCGACGATAGCGCCCGTGATATCGGAGCCGCCGCGCGAGAACGTCTTGATCGTGCCGTTCGGCATCACGCCGTAAAAGCCCGGGATGACGGCGCGCTCGTGGCCGCGCAGAACAGATTCGAGATTGCGGTACGTGTACTCGTCGTCGAAGCTGCCGTCGTCGCGGAAGAACACGACATGGCACGCGTCGATGAAATCGTAGCCGAGGTAGCGGGCGAGAATTTTGGCGCTCAGATATTCGCCGCGGGACGCGGCGTAATCGCGTCCTGCGCCGTGGCGCAGAGTAGATTTGATGTATTCGTATTCGTCGTCGAGATTGTAATCGAGTCCGAGTCCCGCGATTATGTCGTCGAAGCGAGCGCGGATGCCGTCGAAGAATGCGTCGATGGGGAGTCCGGCCGCCGCCATATCATAGCAGGCGTACAGCATATCCGTGACCTTGGTGTCGCTTCCGTGGCGCTTGCCCGGAGCCGACGCTACGACGTAGCGGCGGCTCTCGTCGCTTTTAACGATGTCGTATACCTTGCGGAACTGCCCCGCGTCCGACAGGGACGTCCCGCCGAATTTTACTGCCTTGACCTGCACTTCTTCTACCTCTTGATATTATCATAATGTTACTATATTATATGCGTAAAGATGTTTGGTGTCAATTTGTGTTTTGCGACAAAATATTCCGTTTGAAATACCATTTTCGTGCGATTGCAACAGATTCGGGCGCGAAACCTGCGCCACGCGGGGTTCAACCCCGCACCCCGCTTAAGGAAAGTTTTTGAAAGAAAGTTGAACTTTCCGCAAGCGGAAATTTAGCAGATGCTTCGCATCTGCCCCCTTAAGAATTTTTCAAAAACTATTCTTTCAGGAGTTTTATGGCAAGTGTGTTCGTTTCTGCGCCGCACGTTCGTAAGCAATATTTCAGCGAAAAAAAGACGCGCGTGAGCGCGTCTTTTATCGTTATGATTCTGCGCCGGCGGGGCGGGGCATCATGCCGCGGCCGCGGCCGTTTGACGGCGCGCCGCCGTCTTCGGGCAGCTTATCGCTCTCGTCGACCTCGGTGAGATATCGCTTTGCCTGCGTTGAGAACAGCTCGTAATACCGTCCGTGCTTGTTCATGAGCTGGCTGTGATTGCCCTCCTCGATGATCTCGCCGTATTCGAGAACGAGTATTTTCGAGGCGACCGTCGCGCTCGACAGTCTGTGCGAGACGAATATCGTCGTCTTATCGGCGCGCAGCGAATCGAACTGATTGAAGATCTCCTGCTCGGCGATGGCGTCGAGCGACGCCGTAGGCTCGTCGAGGATGAGGAAATCCGAATCCGAATAGAACGCGCGCGCGATGGAGAGCTTCTGCCACTGACCGATCGAAAGCTCGATGCCGCTTTCCTCGAAATAGCGCATCAGCGGCGTCTTATAGCCGTCCGGCAGCTTCTCGATGAAATCGTCGGCGGCCGACTGTTTCGCCGCCTCTATGATATCGGCCTCGCTGTGTTCCCGCGCGATGTCGCCGAACTCGATGTTCTCCTTGACGGATACGGCGTATTTGCCGAAATCCTGGAAGATGATGCCGAACATCTCGTAAAGCTCGTCCGTATCGTATTCGCGGATGTCGTATCCGTCGAGCAAAATCACGCCCTCGGTCGGATCGTATAGACGCGTCAAAAGCTTGATCAGCGTCGTCTTGCCCGCGCCGTTAAGCCCGACAAGCACGCACGTTTCGCCCTCTTCGAGCTTGAAATTGATATCCTTCAGCACCATGCGCTCGGTCCCCGGATAGCGGAAGCTGACGTGGCGGAATTCGATCGTGTGACCCGTATGGCGCTTGACGTGGCGCGGCTCGTCGAGGATCGGCACTATTCGTTTTTTCTCGGCCATGAACAGGATCGTGTTGTCGATGAAGAGCGTTCCTTCATAGATGGAGGACGTCGTCGTAATGAGCGACGACACGCCGGACGACACCTGATTCAGCGCGTTCGTATAGACGGAGTAATTGCTGATGAAGAACACGCCGAGGAACACGTTGCGCGCGATCACGAGATAGAGCAGGCAGTTGACGACCGAGGTGAAGATCGCGATCGCGATGTGCCAGAGATTTTCGTTCACGATCAGACGCTTGATTCCGGCGTAGTAATTTTTGAACGTCTGACGGAAGCGGTCGATGAACGTGTCGGACAGACCGAACAGGCGTATCTCCTTGACCATATCCTTGTTTACCATCAGATTGCTGTAATAATCCATCTGACGGCGGTCCTTGGAGCGGCGGCGCATATACCAAAACGTCTTTCGCCTGTATGTGAAATTGATGATCGCCGACGGGATCGCAAGCACGATGACGACGACGGGCATCCATGCGCCGACGGCGGTCAGAATCGAAATGAAGCTCACCATGCTGATGACGGTGCTGACGAGCGAGAACGTCGAACGCATTATGTTGATCGGGCGCATACCGGCCTCTCGGTTCGCGTTTTCGAGCTTTTCGTAAAACTCTGGCAGATCGAAGCTCGCGACGTCGACGTCCTTGGCCTTATTGATGATCTTGACCTTGATATGGTTCGTCACGATCTCGCCGGAGATATTGACGAACATATTGTAAAGGCTGCCGATAATCGAATTGAACAGCATATAGGCGAACTGCAAAACGAGCAGCGACAAAATGATGCGCCAGCCGTCGCCTGATTCGAGCGCGCCCGAGACGTGGACGATCAGATTTCCGATCGCGGAATATCCCTCGACCTTGAGCGGATTTGTCAGCGAGTTAAGCAAGTCGCCGGCGATAAGAGCGCCGATTACGGGGATCACGCCGTTGAAAATGCTCATGAATATCATTATGAACAAAAGCGACGGACGCGCCTCCCACACGAGTCTGAATATGTAGAACAGGCGGAAGAGCGAGCCTGATACGACCGTCCAGACGTATTTCGGCACCTCTTTGATATTTTTCGGCCTCGGCGGCTTCAGTTTGTCGTTTTGTCTCCCTCCGCCCGGGGGAGGTCCCATCATAGGTCCCATAAAGTGCATCTCCTTTTCATATACTTTATACTTAAACTAATTACGGCTTCATTATAGCACAAATTTATTCTGCGGCGCAAGAGCGGAGCATAAAGTTTACACAGCATCGAATTGTGAACGAAATATGAACGCGCGTCGGCCGCGCGGGAAATAACGGAACATAACGCAAACACTGAAAATGCGCCCGCACACACCGACCCGATTTGCATCCCGCGCGGCGTATAATCGGACGGTGGGAGGTGATGCGGTGACCGTATACGCGGACGTACTGTTTTTGGTGAATTTCAGCCTCGATTATGTGTCGCTGTACATAACGGGGCGGCTGCTGTCAGCGCCGATGCGGACGGCGCGGCTGTGCGCGGCGGCGGCGATAGGCGCGGTCTACGCCGTGTCGGCGCTGTTTTTCGAGCTGCCGGAGGCGCTCTATATCGCCGTGACGCTCGCCGTGTCGGCCGTGATGTGCCTGTGCGCGTACAAACGCGGCGGCGCCGCGTTCTGCATCGGCGCGGCCGTACTCCATTTTTCCGTCGGATGCGCGCTCGGAGGCGCGATGACGGCAGTTTATTCGCTCGGCGCGGGATACGGCGATTCGCTCGACGGAGGCGGCGTCCCCGACGCGGGCGTCATGGCGGCCGTGGCGGCGATAGCGGCGACGGCGGTCGCCGCCGGCGCGAGGATCGCGGCGCGCAGACGCGGGATCGAAAAAAAGCGCATAACGGTAAAAACTCCATACGGCGAAGGATCGTATGACGCGCTGTGCGACAGCGGAAATCTGCTGCGCGATCCCGTATCGTGCAGAGCCGCGGTAATAATCTCCGCCGACGCGGCGCGCGCTATCCTGCCGCGCGAGCTGATCGACGCCGCCAAAAGCGACGATATCGCGCGCGCGCTCGATTCGTGCAAGCCGGAGGACGCGGCGCGCGTGAGACTATTGCCCGTATCGAACGTGTACGGGCGGGGGATGCTCGTCGGATACAGGCCGGACTGTGTCTCGTCCGACGGCCGCGAATACGACTTCATCCTCGCGATATCGGATAAAAAGGACGGATTCGGAGGGTGCGACGCGATATTTCCGGCAGAGGCCGCGCGCGCCCCGATATTTGAAACGATCGTTAAGGGGGAAAGGCATGATCCGTAAATTGAAATCGATATTTGACGCAAAAAAGATGGCGGCCCGCATAGCGGCGGCGCGGGCGAAGCTGCGCGCCGCATTCGTTCGCGCATGGCGATTCATCCGCGACGGGGAATCGTACTATATCGGCGGCAGGGACGTGCTTCCTCCGCCGCTGTCGCAGGCGGAGGAAGCCGATATACTGTCGCGGCTCGACGACGAGCCGGAGCTGCGCGGCGTTCTGATCGAGCGGAACCTGCGCCTCGTCGTCTATATCGCGAAAAAATTTGAAAGCTCCGGCACCGATCTTGAGGATCTGACGAGCATCGGCACGATCGGACTGATAAAAGCCGTCAACACATTCAGGCCCGACAGGGGCATAAAGCTGGCGACATACGCGTCGAGATGCATCGAAAACGAGATTTTGATGCACATACGCAAATATTCGGGCAGACGGCCCGACGTGTCGATCGACGAGCCGCTCAACGTCGACTGGGACGGAAACGAGCTTTTGCTCTCCGACGTATTGTCGACGGACGAGGACGAGGTCTACGGCAAGATCGAACACGACGAGGACTATAAGCTGCTGCATCAGGCCGTCGACAGTCTGCCCGAGCGCGAGCAGGTAATAATCACGCTGCGGTTCGGACTCGGCGGCGGACGCGAACGGACGCAGGCGGAGGTCGCGAAAATGCTCGGCATATCGCAGTCGTATATATCGCGGCTCGAAAAGAAGATTCTCGCCGATCTGCGCCGCGCCATCGGCTCCGAGTGACGATTATCTGCCGCTTGAAAAAATTTATGAAAAATTTCGATTCGCTATTGCAATTTCAAAACTTATGTGATACAATACGGTGTATTGTGAACAATGACTAAAGAGAGGGACAGTGCAATGAAGAAGGGTATCCATCCTGATTATAAGGAATGCACAATTAAATGCGCTTGCGGCGAAACCGTAGTGACGAGATCCACCAAGGGCGATATGCGCGTTGAGATCTGCTCGAAATGCCATCCGTTCTTCACGGGCAAGCAGAAGTTCGTGGACACGGGCGGACGTGTTGATAAATTCAAGCGTCGTCTTCAGACGAGCGGCAAATAATCAAAAGGACCGCATATCATATAAAGGTGCAGGACTCGGAGCGTCACACGCGCGGTGTGACGCTCCGTTTTTCACTTTATCGGAATTTTATCGGAGGAAACGATGCCTGAGCTTTACGACAACGAAAGCGAAAGAAACGAAATACGGCGCGCGGCGCTCGTCGGCGTCTACGACGGCCTTTACGTGACGGAGATCGACTGCGTAAAATCGCTTTACGAGCTTGAATGTCTCGCGTTCACGGCGGGGGCCGAGACGGCGCTTACAATGACGCAGGCGAGGAGCGCGCCGGACAACAGAACTTATATCGGCAAAGGCAAATTGGAGGAGCTGTCGGGGCTGTGCGAGGCGAACGATGTCGACCTCGTCGTGTTCGACGACGAGCTGTCGCCGTCTCAGATCAAAAACGTCGAGGACGGACTTCCCGACGGCGTCGACGTCATCGACCGTTCGATGCTGATACTCGATATATTCGCGCGCCACGCCGTCACGAGCGAGGGCAAGCTTCAGGTCGAGCTGGCGCAGCTTCGCTATTCTGCGCCGCGACTCGCTGGCCACGGCGTCGAGATGACGCGTCAGGGCGCGGTCGGCGGCAATCCCATAGGCACGCGTGGCCCCGGTGAAACGAAGCTCGAACGCGACAGACGGCGCATGAGGGCGCGCATATCGGCGCTCGAGGGCGAGCTGCGCGAGCTTGAACGGACGCGCGCGACGATGCGCGCGGCGCGCGAACGGTCGGGGACGCCGCGAGTCTCGATCGTGGGCTATACGAACGCGGGCAAATCGACGCTGCTCAACAGACTGACGGACGCGGGCATCCTCGCCGAGGACAAGCTGTTCGCGACGCTCGATCCGACGACGCGCAAATATAAGCTCCCGTCGGGCGCGGACATACTGCTGACCGACACCGTCGGATTCATACGCAAGCTGCCGCATCACCTGATCGCGGCGTTCCGTTCGACGCTGCTCGAGGCGGCGGACGCCGATATCATCCTTATCATAGTCGACGCGTCCGATCCGGAATACGCGTCGCATATATCGGTGACGGAGGATATACTTCTCTCGCTCGGAGCGGAGGGCAAGCCCGTCATATACGTTTTCAACAAATGCGATCTTCCGGCGCGGGAGATACCGCGCGCGGGGTCGGGGAAGCGCGCCGTCTATATTTCGGCGAAGACGGGACGCGGCGTCGACGAGCTTTTGTCGGCGCTTGAAGCGACCGTGCGCGCCTCGCGGCGCGTGACGACGTTTTTGTTCCCGCCGTCCGAGAGCGCGAGCCTTGCGAAGCTTTACAGAACGGGAGCCGAGATCAGATCGACGGATTATCTTCCCGACGGCAGCGTCAGGGTCACGGCCGTGACCGACGAGGCCGCGCGCGGACAGCTTTCGCGATTCATCGAAAAGCCGTGAGCGGGACGCGCACATATACGACCCTTGGCCGATATGGAGAGGGCAGATTTGAGGACCGCAGATCGGTGTTCATCGGTCAGGCGGCGCACGTCGCGGACGAGGTGGCGGCGCGCGAATTTGTCGCGTCTGTGAAAAAGCAGTATTCGGACGCGCGCCATCACGCGTGGGCGTATCATATGACGGAGGGAGGCATCGCGCGCTATTCCGACGACGGGGAGCCGCAGGGAACGGCCGGTCTGCCGATACTGTCCGTCATAAACGGATCGGGCGCGCTCGACTGCGCCGTCGTGGTGACGCGCTATTTCGGCGGCATACTGCTCGGCACCGGCGGACTCGTCCACGCATATTCGGAGGCGGCGAAGCTCGCCGTCGCCGACGCGGGCGTCGTCGTTTACCGCGAATACGCGGAGATGTCGCTGACGGCGACGTATTCGGATTATCAGCGCGTCTCGGCGGAGCTGCCGAAATTCGGCGCGATCGTCGACGATACCGATTTCGGCGTCAATGTGACCGTGAGGGCGGCGGTGCCGTCCGAGCGCGCGGACGAATTCGCCGCGCGCATTTTGGAGATCACATCGGGACGCACCGCGGCCGAGTCCCGCGGCGTCAGATTCGACGCGTGAAAAACATTTATGAAAGCACGTCGCTGAAATGGATATTGAGCGAGATGGCGGTCAAGAGCGTAATGAACGATAAAAGACTCAGCTCGATAAATCCGTATTACACCGAATGCGTCTATTCTTATTTCTTCGATATGAACGTCGGCGGCGAGTCGATACTTGAAACGATCGACCGAATGTACAAAAGCTCCGGCATCACGCGTTTTATGGAGTGCGCGTACAGTTACTGCGCCGAACGCGAAAGAGAGATCAGAGCGCATATAGAGAAATCGGAAAATAAACCCGACGCGTGAAAAATTTCTCGGAAAAAATCAAAAAATCCGTATGTTTACGCAAGTGTTTTCGCGGACACTTGCGTATATTATTATTGAAAAAACGACGCGGGCGGAGGATTTGCGGCATGGACGGCGGGAATGTGCGCGATTTGTTCCTTGAACGGGAACACAGCTTTTTATCGAAGTATGCGTTTCTGACGGAGAACACGCGCGGACGCGATCACGATTACGTCCCGTGCGTCAACCGCACCGAATTTCAGCGCGACCGCGACAGAATCATCCACAGCAAGGCGTTCCGCCGGCTGATGCATAAGACGCAGGTGTTCATCCTGCCGAAGGACGAGCATTACCGCACGCGCATGACGCATACGCTCGAGGTCGCGCAGATCGCGCGAATCATCTGCCGCGCGCTCAGGCTGAACGAGGATCTCGCCGAGGCTGCGGCGCTCGGCCACGATCTCGGTCATACGCCGTTCGGCCACGCCGGCGAGGACGTGATGCGCCGCTGCTTCGATCCGTCGTTTTCGCATTACAGACAAAGCCTGCGCGTCGTCGAATTTCTCGAACACGACGGGGCGGGCCTCAATTTGACGTGGGAGGTGCGCGACGCGATCGTGAACCATTCGGGCGGGGACTTGCGCGGTGGACACGGCGCGTCGACGCTCGAGGGCGTCGTCGTCAAATTCGCGGATAAGATCGCATACATAAATCACGACATCGACGACGCGATCCGCGCGGGGATACTGTCAAACGGCGACATACCTAAAGAGCTGCGCCGAACGCTCGGCGAGACTCACAGCGGCAGGATCAACACGATGGTGACGGACGTCATCGACAACTCGACCGACAGCCCGACGATAAAAATGTCGGACGAGATATGCGACGCCACAACGGAGCTGCGGCGGTTCCTTTTCGAGCGCGTCTACATCGACAGCGCGGCCAAATCCGAGGAATCGAAGGCGAAGGAGCTTTTGGCGCGGCTTTACGAATATTTCTTCCTGCATCCGGACAGAATGCCGGCGTTTTACGCGAAAAACGCCGAGATCGAGGGCGTCGGCCGCGCCGTATGCGATTATATATCGAGCATGACGGATCGCTACGCCATAGACAAATACAAAGAGCTGTTCATACCGGAGGTATGGCAGCGCGTATCCGATCTCTAAACGTTATGGCGAAAATACCTGTATCGCTGATAGAGGAGATAAAGGAGCGCTCGCCGATCGACGAGGTCGTTTCGCGCTATGTGCAGCTCAAACGCGCCGGAAGCAATCTGACTGCGAGATGCCCGTTCCATTCGGAACGGACGCCATCGTTCGTCGTGTTCCCGTCGACGCAGTCGTTCTACTGCTTCGGATGCGGAGCCGGAGGCGACGTCATCACGTTTCTGATGCGAATAGAAAATCTCGAATATATGGACGCGTTGCGGACGCTCGCCGAACGGGCGGGGGTGACGCTGCCGGAATCGGACGCCGCGGGCGGCGTCGAGACAGTGTCGCGCCGCAGGCTATACGATATGAACCGCGACGCGGCGCGCTATTACCGCGATCAGCTGTTCGATGAAAAAATCGGCGCCGACGCGAGACGGTATTTGACCGATCGCGGGCTGTCGCCGGCCGTGATAAAGCGGTTCGGACTCGGATTTGCGCCCGACGATTTCGGCGCGATGAGCCGTCATATGAAGGGACTCGGCTATACGGACGCGGAGCTGACGGCGGGCTTTCTCTGCAAGATCAGCGAAAAGAACGGCCGGCCCTACGATATGTTCCGCGGACGCGTCATGTTCCCCATAATCGACACGTCGGGGCGCGTCATCGCGTTCGGCGGACGCGTCATGGGCGACGGAAAGCCGAAATATCTGAATTCGTCCGATACGCCCGTATTCAAAAAGAGCCGGAATCTGTTCGCGCTCAACTACGCAAAAAACAACTGCGCGGACGAGATGATCCTTTGCGAGGGCTACATGGACGTGATCGCGCTGCACGCCGCCGGATTCGGCAACGCGGTGGCGACGCTCGGAACGGCGCTGACGCCGGAGCAGGCGCGGATAATGACGAAATACACGAAGCGCGTGATTTTGACGTATGACAGCGACGAGGCCGGACAGCGCGCGGACGCGCGCGGGATCGGACTTTTGTCCGAGGTCGGACTTGACGTCCGCATATTGAAGCTGCAGGGCGCGAAGGACCCCGACGAATTCATCCGAAAATACGGCGCGGACGCGTTCCGCGACGCGCTTGCGGGCAGCGACGGCAAATTCACACATACGCTCAAATCGATCATGGACAAATACACGGGCGGCGATCCCGACACTAAGCTCAAAATGACGCGCGAGGTGAACGAATACATCGCCGGCATCGACAGCGCGGTCGAACGCGAAATTTACATAAATCAGGCGTCGGCGGCGCTCGGAATCTCGGCGGACAGTATAAAAAGCGACGTTTCGTTCATCATAAATAAAAACCGCAGGCGCGGCAGGAAGGAAGAGCAGGGGAAGCTTCTGCGCGAGGCGTCCGGCATCGGCGACCGAGTCAACCGCGATAAGCTGACGAAGCTCCACGCGGCGTCGTGCGAGGAAACCGTTCTCGGGATGCTCGCGTCATTCCCCGAATATCTGGCGCGCAGCTCGAACGGCGAGCCTTTGACAAAGGACGATTTCTCGACCGAATTCGGCCGCCGCGCGTTTTCTGCGATGGCGGAGATATACGCGGAAAACGGCTCGTTCGATATAGGTGCGGCAGCCGGCGTTCTGACGCCGGACGAGATATCGCGGATCACGAAGCTTGCGGTCGGAAGATCGCGCCTCGACAATGGCGAGGACGTATTCGACGCGAACGTCGCGGCGCTCCGCGCCGAAAAAAGCAGGCAGCTCGCAAAGGGCGAGGACGCGTTCGACGCGATCCGCCGCCTGCGCGAGAAAAATAAAGGAAATACATAACTGAAAGGAAAACGTCATGGAGAAGACACCGAACGAAAGAGAACTCGACCTTATTGAGAAGGGAAAGGCGTCGGGATCGCTGTCGCAGAGCGACATCGAAGACGCGCTCGGCGACGACGAGGACGTCGATCTTGAAAGCATAGAAAAGCTCTACGATACTCTCGAGAGCAACGGCATCGGCATCGACGCCGACATGGCAAGCACGTCCGACATCGAAAGCGAGGTCGAACGCATGGGAAGCGCGGAGGAGATGGAAAAGCAGCTCTCGCAGGAGGGACTCGCCATCGACGATCCCGTGCGTATGTATCTCAAGGAGATAGGCAAGGTGCCGCTGCTCGATTCGGACCGCGAGCTGGAGCTGGCTAAGCGCATGGCGGAGGGCGACGAGAAAGCGAAGGAAGAGCTTGTCGTCGCGAATCTGCGCCTCGTCGTCAGCATCGCGAAGCGGTACGTCGGCAAGGGGATGTTCTTCCTCGATCTCATACAGGAGGGCAATCTCGGCCTGATGAAGGCGGTCGACAAATTCGACTACACGAAGGGCTACAAATTCTCCACATACGCGACATGGTGGATACGTCAGGCGATCACCCGCGCGATCGCGGATCAGGCGCGCACGATACGAATCCCCGTCCACATGGTCGAGACGATACACAAGGTATCGCGCTATTCGCGCCAGCTTTTGCAGGAACTCGGCCACGAGGCGACGCCGGAGGAGATCGCGGAAAAGCTGAATATGACGCCCGACAAGGTGCGCGAGATCATGAAGATCGCGCGCGATCCCGTGTCGCTCGAAACGCCTATCGGCGAGGAGGAGGACTCCCATCTCGGCGACTTCATCGAGGACGAGGAATCGCCGGCTCCGCCGGACGCCGCGTCATACGCGATGCTGCGCGAGCAGATCGCGGAGGTGCTTCATACGCTGACGCCGCGCGAGGAGCTTGTCTTGAAGCGCCGGTTCGGACTTGACGACGGCAAAACGCGCACGCTCGAGGAAGTCGGCAAGGAATTCAATATCACGCGCGAGCGCATACGCCAGATCGAGGCGAAAGCGCTGCGCAAGCTGCGCCATCCGAGCCGTTCAAAGCGTCTGCGCGATTTTCTTGATTGAAATATTTTTTCGCGAAAGCAACAAACTTTATCAAAAAGAGTTGTACATTATCGACAGAACTGATGTGGAAAAGTACAAAAATCAAGACGCAAATTTGTGAAAAAGATACAACTAAAACGGCTTCATACCCGATTTGAACCTCAGATTTCATGTCAATAACTTTATCATTTTTCACAAACACCGCTTGACACGGCGCTTTATTTGATGTAAAATGTCATAAGAATATCGTAGCGCCGTCATGTGCGCGCGCATACCGTATAAACGAGGAGGATATTCCGTAATGAACAAAAAACTTATAAGTCTGCTTCTTGCGCTCATGATGCTTGTGGCGTTCGTTATGTCGAGCTGCTCGATTCTGGGCGGCGGAGCCGAAGAAGGCACCGACACGGGCGAGGACGGCGAGGAAGACCTCAGCAACCGCACGCCTGTAACGCTTACGCTGTGGATGCCTACGCTCGGCGCGACCGACGAGGCAAGACAGGCGGTCGAAGACGAGCTGAACTCATTCTTCAAGACTACATACACGACGGCTGTCGAGTTCCGTCTGTTCCCGGTAGACGAATATGAAAAGGCCGTCATGGAGCAGGTGTCGAAGATCGAGGATAAGATCCGCGCGGACGAGGAAGAATCGAGCCGCCAGCGCGAGATTCTTCAAAGTCTGCGCAAGGCCGGCATTACGACTCAAGCCGAATCGACGGATGCGGCTACGGCTACGGAAGTCGCTACGATGATAAACGATATCGGCCAGAAGGAGACGAGATATCCCGCAGTCGGCGAGTATCAGTTCGATATATTCCTCATCACGAGCTTCGATATGTATATGGAGCTGTATGAACACGACGCTTTGCAGAATCTCGACTCGAACCTGAACACGACGTCGAAGGTCCTCAAGAGCTACATATACCCGACGTTCCTTCAGGCAATGAGCAGCCCGTACAGCGCGGGCGGAACATACGCCATTCCGAACAACCACGGTATGGGCGAGTACAAGTTCCTGCTCACGAACAAAGAGCTTGCAGACGAGTGCTACTATAACTATAATTACGAGGATATGTCCGAGGCGAACGGCAGACCGATCTCGTATTACGAGGACTTCATCCGCGATGTTGCAAGATATGTCGACGACGATTCGGTAGCGCCGCTTCTGTCGTGGGTCGATCCCGCCGGAATGACGTACTGGTCTGAAAACGGCGAATGGAGCGTTCTCGCATCCGTTCTCGGCAACGAGTCCGACGCGAGCGTCAATATGCCGCTCACCAATATATTCAGAAGCGCCGAATACAAGGCGAACTTCAAGCTCATGAAGGAGTTTGAAGAAGCCGGCATGATCGCGGACGATCCCGATACGTGCGAGAAGTTCGCAGTCGGCGTCGTCTCCGGCACGAGCCTTGAGGAAGTAAAGGCTAAGTACGGCGACGGATACAACTACTCGATCTACGAATATCCGAGAGCAACGCAGGAGGAAGTATTCGCAGGCGCGTTCGCAGTCAGCACCGCGTCCAAGAATCTCGCCCGCGCGATGGAAGTCATCACGACGATCAATACGAATCCCGAGATTCGCAACCTGCTACAGTACGGCATTGAGAACGTGAACTACCGTCTCAACGACGACGGACTCGTAGAGCGCATCAATCAAGATTACATGATGAATATCGTTCATACGGGCAACACATATATCGCATACACGGAGGAGGGCATGGACCCGAATCAGTGGCAGTACGACATGGCGAGAAACCTCGATTCCATTGTATCCCCGTATCTGTACGTACAGGGACTGCGTTCGACCGAGAACGCCGCATACTATAAGCAGCTGTCCGATCTGTCGGCGGAATACTACGAGAAGATGATGAACATTTCGCTTGACGAAGTCGACGAATTCTTCGAGCAGGCCGCGACCGAGATCACGACGAACGAAGCGTTCGCAAGCATGGGCGGCGGCACATGGGAATTCGGTCCGGCGACGCTCTACAACCAGTTCTATTCCGACAACTTCGCAACGGCTGAACCCGGCACGGAAGATTCTACCGACGCCGAAGGCGGCGAAGACGCGCCCGCAGCCGAGTAATCAAGCAAAAAAACAATAAAAAAACCGACCGCGCAGCGGTCGGTTTTTTTAACGCCGCTGTTGACAAACGCGCGCATTTATGGTAAACTGTCTATCGTGCGTCAAAACGCGCAAATATAATTCACACACGGCGTCGGGACGAAGGGTCGGTTCCGTTTTTCGGTTGCCCGCGCATGACGCCCGTGGTGGAAAAAACCGAAGGAGGACATTGTTATGTCTATCATCACTATCAAGCAGCTGCTTGAAGCAGGCGTCCATTTCGGACATCACACGAGACGCTGGAACCCGAAGATGGCGGAGTACATCTTTACGGAGCGCAACGGCATCTACATCATCGACCTTCAGAAGACGGTCAAGAAATTCGACGAGGCGTATATGTTCGTACGCGATCTTTCCGCACAGGGCGGCAAGATTCTCTTCGTCGGAACAAAGAAGCAGGCGGCGGACGCCATCAAGGAAGAGGCAAAGCGCTGCGGCCAGTTCTATGTCAACGTGCGCTGGCTCGGCGGTATGCTGACGAATTACAGAACGATAAGAAGATCGATCAGCCGTCTGTATCAGCTCGAAAAGATGCAGGAGGACGGCACGTTCGCATCGCTTCCTAAGAAGGAAGTCGCGGCTCTCCAGAAGGAAATGGACAACCTCGAACGCAACCTCGGCGGTATCAAGGAAATGGATCGTCTCCCCGACGCGATTTTCATCGTCGACACGCGCAAGGAGCATAACGCCGTACTCGAGGCAAAGAAGCTCGGCATACCCGTCGTAGCGATCGTTGATACGAACTGCGATCCCGAGGATGCAGATTACGTGATCCCGGGCAACGACGACGCTATCCGTGCGATCAAGCTCATCTCGTCCGTACTTGCAGACGCCGTTATCGAGGGCAAGCAGGGCGAATCGTTCGATTCCGCCGAAACAGAAAAGACGGAAGCTGAGAACGAAGAAGACGCCGAGAGCGCAGAGTAAAGCGAAACAATAACGACAAATGCGCGCACGGCAGGTTTTGCGTGCGCAGCGAAAGGATTGGTAATTTAATATGGCAGCAATCAGTGCAAAAATGGTATCCGATCTCCGCGCCAAGACGGGCTGCGGCATGATGGAGTGCAAGAAGGCGCTCACCGAAGCGGACGGCAATTTCGACGAGGCTGTAAAGATTCTCCGTGAAAAGGGACTCGCGGTCGCGGCCAAGAAGGCGTCCCGCGTGGCGGCCGAGGGCGTAGTCGATATTATGCGTTCCGAGGACGGCAAGACGGCGGCGATGATCGAAGTCAACGCTGAGACAGACTTCGTCGCGAAGAACGCGTCGTTCAAGGAATTCGTGCGCGGCATCCTCTCCGTCATCATCAATGAAAAGCCGGCCGACATCGCGGCTCTCAACGCGATGAGATACGACGACAACTTCACCGTCGAGCAGAAGCTGAAGGACATGGTCTTCACGATCGGCGAAAACATGAACATCCGCCGTTTCGTACTCGTCGACGGCATCATGTCGACATATATCCACGGCGCAGGCGCCGCGGGCGTCATTGTCAAATTCGAGGCTGACGACGCAGTTGCGGAAAAGCCGGAATTTGCAGAATTCGCAAAGAATATCGCGCTCCAGATCGCGGCAGGCAGCCCGCCCTCATATGTGAGAAAAGAGGACGTTCCGCAGTCCGAGATCGACGAGGAGCTGAGGATCCAGCTCGTCGCTGCTAAGAACGACGAAAAGCTCGCAAACAAGCCCGAAGCAGTTCTGAAGAAGATCGTCGAGGGCAAGCTCGACAAGCTGTTCTTCGATCGCGTATGCCTCTATGAGCAGACATACGTCAAGGAGGAGGGCATGAAGGTCGGCAAGTACGTGGCCGACACGGCGAAGGCTCTCGGCGGCGATATCAAGGTCGCAGGCTTCTGGCTCTTTGAAAAGGGCGAGGGCATCGAAAAGAAAGAGGACAATTTCGCAGAAGAGATCGCCTCTCTCGTAAAGGGCAACTGAATATCAAAAAAAGGCGGGCGCAGCCCGCCTTTTTGATTATTTTGTTTATATTCGGGGCGCTGCCCCGACCCCCGCTTAAGGAACTTCTTACAAGAAGTTCCTTAAGAATCTTCAAGAATTTTTATTACAGGGTTTATTTGGCAAGTATGTTCATCTCTGCGCCGCACGTTCGTGCAACGACGAAGTAGTCGCGCGGAGTGCGAACACCGATTTTCGGGGCATTGCCAAAAGTCTGAAATTACAGTAAAACCTTTCATTATAATAGCCGTTGATCAAATGTTTTCGTCTGATTGCAAATTTAACGAAAAAAATGCGCGCAAACATCAATATTTCTGTTTACAACAGACGAAAAAAACTGTATAATAGTCTGTGGAAACAATTGCGGAGGTTTGACAATGCAGGCAAAATATAAGCGCGTTCTGATAAAGCTGTCGGGCGAGGCGCTCGCCGGCGACGGCAACGTCCTCGATTTCACGAAGCTCGACCGCGTGTCGGAGGCGATCAGGGAATGCGTCGCTATGGGCGTCGAGGCTGCGATCCTCGTCGGCGCGGGGAACATATGGCGCGGCGCACGGAACGGCGTCGGCATGAATCGTTCGCGCGCCGATCATATGGGAATGCTGGCGACAGTCATAAACGCGCTCGCGATCGAGGATTCGCTCCTTCGCAACGGCGTCGACGCCGTCGCGATGTCGTCGATTGAAATGACCGAATTCGCGCAGGTATTCGTCCGCGATAAGGCGATCAAATACATGACTGACGGAAAGGTCGTCGTGCTTGGCGGAGGGATCGGGAATCCGTATTTCACAACTGATACGGCGGCGATCATCCGCGCCGGCGAGCTTGACGTCGACGTCGCGATCCTCGCGAAAAACATCGACGCGATCTACGACAAGGACCCGCGCACGAATCCGGACGCAAAGGCGTTCTGCACAGTCGATTACGATTATATCATAAGCCATAAGCTCGGCGTTATCGATCTCGCGGCGGCAGCGCTGTCGAGCGAGAACAGCATACCGCTTCTCTTATGCGCGCTCGAGGACCCGCAGAACATAGTCCGCGCCGTATGCGGCGAGCATATAGGCACAGTCGTAACGCATACAAAATAAATCACAGCCAAGGGGAGGTAATACATCGTGAAACTCACTACAACAGAATTTGAAGGCAGAATGAAGAAATCAATCTCGGCATACGCGGAGAATCTCGCAACGATCAGAGCGGGACGCGCCAATCCGGAGATACTGTCGCGAGTGACGGTCGATTATTACGGCGCGCCGACTCCGATCGCGCAGATGGCGGAGATACGCTCGTCGGATGCGCGCACGCTCGTGATCTCGCCATACGATCCGTCGACGCTGAAGTCGATAGAGCGCGCGATACTCACCTCCGACGTCGGCGTGACGCCGCAGAACGACGGCAAGCTGATCAGACTTGCGATCCCGCCGCTCAATGAGGAGCGCCGCCGCGAGCTGAAAAAGCAGGTCGAGAGACTCGGCGAGGAAGCCAAGGTCGCGATCCGCAATATCCGCCGCGACGCGATGGACAAGGCGAAATCCGAAAAGAAGGCCGGCACGATGACTGAGGACGAGCAGAAGCAGTCCGAAAAGGACGTGCAGACGCTGACGGATAAATATATCAAGGAGATCGACGGCGTGACCGAGAACAAGGTCAAGGAGATCATGTCCGTTTGAGGACAAAATTGTAACTCGGCGGGGACATTATCCCCGCCGATAAATTTTTAGGTGCGAAAGAGGACGACAGATGCCGCTTCTATTCAAAAAAAACGATTCATCTAAGGGCGAGCCGGCGCGCGTCGCCGTCGACGACAGACTGCGCCATATCGCGTTCATACTCGACGGAAACGGCAGATGGGCGAAAAAGCGCGGCCTGCCGCGCGAATACGGCCATTCGGAGGGCGCGCAGACGTTCAAGCGGATCGTCCGCTACTGCGGCGATATCGGGATAAAGATCGTGACCGTGTACGCATTTTCGACCGAGAATTGGTCGCGCCCGAAAAACGAGGTCGACAGGATCGTCTCGCTTCTCGACGAATACATCGCGGGAGCTGAACGTGAGCTTGAGGAAAACAAGATCAGATACACGTTTCTCGGCGATAAATCAGTATTCGCGGCGCCGATGGCGGAGCGGATGACGCGCCTCGAACAGATCTCGTCAGGATATGAACTGCGGCTGAATATCGCGCTGAATTACGGCTCGCGCGCCGAGATCGTGCGGGCGTGCCGCGAGCTTGCGGAGTCGGGCGAGGAAATAAACGAGCGGACGCTGTCCGATCATCTGTACACGGCCGGATGCCCCGATCCCGATCTGATCGTCAGAACGGCCAACGAGCGCAGACTGTCGAATTTTCTGCTCTGGCAGGCGGCATATTCGGAGCTGTATTTTACCCCGACGCTGTGGCCCGATATGCAGCCGGCTGACGTAGACGCCGCCGTTCGTGATTTCTATGCGCGCGAACGCCGCTTCGGCGGCGTTACGCCGAAATGACAAAAAAGGATTATTCAGTATGTTAAAACGAATCATAACGTCCGTGCTGCTCGTCGCGATACTTGTGCCGGCGCTCATATTCTTCGACACGCCCGTAACGCCCGTTTTGTGGGGCATCATAGCGCTGTTTTCGATGTACGAGACGTCCGAATGCATAAAGAACAAGTCGCAGCTCTCCGGCGGCGCAACGCTTCTGTTCTGCGTTTTGGCGGCGGCCTGTCCGTTTCTGCAATACTATATCGGATGGAGCAGCGAACACGCCGATACGGCGATATGGACGCCGTCGCTTCTGACGGCGGCGTTTGCGGCCGTATTCATACTGTATGCGCTCGGCGTATTCGGCGCATTGAAGCCGAACCGCTCGCCCGTATCGGAAATATGCCTGATGCTCGTATACGTGAGCGCCGCGTCGATGACGGCGGTGGCGATAACGCAGCGCCCACACGGCGGATTTATCCTGCCGATGGTATTCATAGCTTCATGGGCGACGGACAGCTTTGCATATCTGTGCGGCAGCTTCTTCGGCAAGCATAAGCTCATCCCGAGCGTATCGCCGAAAAAGACCGTCGAGGGTTCGGTCGGCGGCACCGTTATGGCGGTCGCGATATTCGCGCTTTACGGATTTATCGTATCCGCTGCGACGGAGCTGACAGCCGATTATATCGCGATCTGCTGCACGGGCGCGTGCCTGTCGATCATATCGCAGATAGGCGATCTCAACGCTTCGTTCATCAAACGCACGTATGGGATAAAGGACTTCGGAAAATTGTTCCCCGGCCACGGCGGGATGCTCGACAGATTCGACAGCGTGATCGCGGTGACGCCGCTGCTGTTCGTGTTTTCGATGATCTTTTCATATTTTTCGTAAATCATACATAGCGTAAATATAGGCTCGCGCGCAGGAAAAACGCGCGGCAAATCGAAAGGCAGGCGGTATTCATGAACCGCGAAACGGAACCGAATACGATCTCGGTGTTCGGCGCGACGGGTTCGATAGGCCGGCAGACGCTCGACGTCGCCGACAACATAGGCGCGCGGATTGACGTTATGACGGCCGGGGCGCGGGACGACGTATTCGAGACGGCGTGCAGGAAATATAAGCCGCGGATCGCCGCCATGGCGGACTGTGATGCAGCCGCGCGTCTCAGGGTCGCGCTTGCGGATACGGATATAAAAGTATTGGGCGGCGAGGACGGCGTGATCGCGGCGGCGTCGGAGACGACAGCGGCGGACGCCGTTATCGCTATATCGGGAATGGCGGCGAGCGCGCCGATGATAGCGGCGGCAGGACGGTGCCGACGCATCTGTATGGCGAACAAGGAGGCGATCGTCGCCGCGGGCGGTCATCTGCTCGGCGCGATAAAGCGCGGCGGCGCGGAGCTTATCCCCGTCGACAGCGAACACAGCGCCATATTCCAGAGCCTTCATTCGGGACGTCGGGACGACGTCGATAAGCTGATTTTGACGGCGTCGGGCGGTCCCTTTTTCGGAAAAAAGCGCGGCGAGCTGTCAGCGATCACGCCGGAGATGGCGCTTGCGCATCCGACATGGCTGATGGGGCCGAAGATAACGGTCGACTGCGCCATGATGATGAACAAGGGCTTCGAGGTGATCGAGGCGATGCATCTGTTTTCGATGCCCGCCGACAAGATCGAGGTCGTCGTCCATCGCGAAAGCATCGTACATTCGATGGTGGAATTCCGCGACGGCGCGGTTATAGCGCAGCTCGGTTCGCCCGATATGAGGACCGCGATCCAGTATGCGCTCACATATCCGAGCCGGCGGCTCGGACTTGCAAAGCGCCTCGACTGGCGGACGATATCGAAGCTGACGTTTTACGAGCCTGATACGGAATCGTTCCCGCTCTTGCCGCTCGCGTATGAATCGGCGCGGCGGGGCGGCACATATGCCGCCGTCATGTCGGCGGCCGATGAGATCGCGGTGCATGAATTCCTGCGCGGCAGGATCGGATTCTGCGATGTGGCTGACGTCGTCGCCGGCGTGACCGAAAAATACGGCCGGTCGGGCGAGGCGTCGTTTGATGAAATTATAGACGCCGACAGGGAAGCGCGCGTCCGCGCGCGTGAGATGTCGGCGCGCATAGGAGGCGCCGATTGAACATTTTTTCGATAATAATCGCAATACTCGTGTTCGGACTGCTCATTTTCATTCATGAGATGGGGCATTTTCTCGTCGCGCGCGCGTGCGGCGTCACCGTGCTTGAATTCGCGATCGGAATGGGGCCGAAGTTGATCTCATGGGTCGGAAAGAAATCAGGCACGAGATATTCGCTGCGGCTTCTGCCGTTCGGCGGATTTACGAGCATGGCGGGGGAGGACGACGACTCCGACGACCCGAACGCGCTGCCGAATAAGCCGCTCTGGCAGCGGTTTTTGATCACGGCGGCGGGATCGCTTTCAAATCTGACGATAGGCATCATACTGATGACGGCGCTCGTCATATTCTCGGGATCGCTCGGAAGCACAGTCGTTTACGGATTCGTCGAGCGCGAGGACGGCGAGATGGCGGTATCCGAGGCGAGCGGACTTCGCGCCGGCGACAGGCTCGTAAGCGTCGACGGCGAGCGCGTCCATACGGCGAACGAACTCGCGTATGAGGTGATGAGACGCGGAATCAAGCCGATTCCGTTGACGGTCGAACGCGACGGGGAGACGATCGAGCTTGAAAGCGTCAGCTTTCCTTTGACGTCTGACGAGGGGATCGCGTTCGGCGCGCTCGATTTCTACGTTTACTCCGAACCGCGCACGTTCGGAAACGTCGTGAAGCAGGCGTTTTTCCGATCGGAGCTGACGGTCGAGATGATATGGGAATCGCTGTTCGACCTTGTGACGGGACGGTACGGCGTCGAGGCCGTCAGCGGCCCCGTCGGCGTCACCGAAATACTCGGCGAGGCGGCGTCGAGCGGCATATCCGATCTTGTTTATATTGCCGTCGTATTGTCGATGAATCTTGGCATCATGAATCTGTTGCCGATACCGGCGCTCGACGGCGGCAGACTACTGTTTATGATCATAGAGCTGATACGCGGCAAGCGCGTAAATCAGAACGTCGAGGCGATGGTGCATTTTGTCGGCATCATGATACTGCTCGGCATAATGGTGCTTGTGACGTTCAAGGATATTGCGAATTTATTCTGAGGTGAGATCACAGATGGACGAAATCAAGTCGAATAACTGCGAAAAAATAACGCGCCGCGCCTCGCGCGCCGTCCGCGTCGGCGGCATAACGATAGGCGGGGACGCACCGATCTCGGTGCAGTCGATGGCGAACCGTGACAGCCATGACTTCGCCGCGGTCGCGGAGCAGACCGAATTGCTGTTCGCGCGCGGATGCGATATCGTCCGCATCGCGGTGCCGGACGAAAGCTGCGTGCCGGTGTTTGAATACTGCCGCGAACGCGGCATTACGGGGCCGCTCGTCGCGGACGTCCATTTCGATTATAAACTCGCGGTGGCGGCGGCTGCGCGCGGCGCGGACAAGGTCCGCGTAAATCCGGGCAATCTCGGCGGCACGGACAGACTGCTCGCCGTCGCCGAGGCGTGCGGCGAACACGGCGTAGCGATGAGAGTCGGCGTCAACGGCGGCTCGGCGGAGAAAAAATTCGTCGAAAAATACGGCGGCGCGACGCCTGCGGCGCTCGCGGAGTCGGCGCTTTCATACGTCGAGACGCTCTATAAGCATGACTTTTACGATATCGTCGTGTCGGTCAAATCGTCAAATGTCAAAACGATGATCGACTCGACGCGCATGATCGCGGCAAACTGCGATTGTCCGCTCCATCTCGGCGTCACCGAGGCTGGAACGGCGCGCATGGGAACGCTCAAAAACGCCGTCGGCATCGGCTCGCTTTTGTGCGACGGCATCGGCGATACGATACGCGTAACGCTTTCTGCGGCGCCGGAGGACGAGATACCGGCGGGACGCGATATTCTGCGCGCAGTCGGCATATTCGATTCGGGTATCGAGCTTGTGTCGTGTCCGACGTGCGGACGGACGCAGATCGATCTGCTCGGTCTGCTCGAACGGCTCGAACCGCGTCTTGACGCGATCGATACGCGCGGCAAGCGCATAAAGGTGGCCGTGATGGGATGCGTCGTGAACGGTCCCGGGGAGGCGCGCGACGCCGACTGCGGGATCGCGGGCGGACGCGGCGAGGCCGCGCTGTTCTGCCGCGGCCGCGTCGTCGGAAAGGTGAGCGAGAGCGGGGCCGAAGACGCTCTCATAGATGAGATTCGCCGTATCATCGACGGCGCGGAAGGTTGAATTTACAGTGACGATACTCGAAAAATTCTCGAAATACAAGCCCGACGACGCGGCGCGCCGCGTGCTTGACGCGGCGCTCGGCTATTCGCTGAAGATCGACAAGGATCGACGCATAATCGAGGCGCGCGTCAAATTTCCCGATATCGTGCCGAAGTCGGAGCTGTACGCGATCGAGGACGGCATACGCGAAGCGTATGATCTGTTCGCGATGCGGATTTTGCCCGAATATGCGCCGGAGCTGTTCACGGTCGGATATCTGCCGCAGATATTCGTCGAGGCGACGAACGTCGGGGCCGTCGCGAACGGCTTTTTCGACGATTATTCCGTCAGCGGCACGGCGAAGGACGGACTTAAGATCGAGATCCCGTTTTTGCAGGGCGGACTCGATATGCTCGGCGACGCGCAGACGGCGGGCATCATATCGAACATAATTAAAAGCGAATTCGGCATCGACGTGCCGATCAGGATCGCGCAGCGCAGCGATTACAGGGAAGTGCTGGACGAACGCGCGCGCCGCCGCGACGCATATTTGTCCAATGAGATCGAAAACGCGAGACGCGAGCGCGTCCGCGCGGAGGCGGAGGCGAGCGCTAATTTGGCGGCCGCGGCCGCCGACATGGAGGCGGCGTATAAAAAGCCGCTTTTGGGCGGCGAGGACGTGGTCAGCTGTGTAGACGAAAATGCGCATACGATCAAGGCAGGAGGCCTGACGCTCGATATATCCGAGCCGTCGCCGATCCTTGGCGAAACGATCGACACGTCGAAAATTTCGCCGCTTTCATCGCTCGACCACGAAACGCCGCACGCCGTATTCGCGGGGCAGATATTCGAGGTCAACTCAAAGGAAACGCGCACATACGATAAGCTGAACATAACAGTCGGCATCACGGACAATATGCTGTCGGCGTATCTGCGCATGACGAAGCCGAAGGACGAGGGCGAAAAGCTCGTCAAAGCTCTGTCGGTCGGCGCGTGCGTCGTCGTCGAGGGAGCCGTCCGCGGCGAGGATATGAACGCCCGTCGAAACAGGCCGCAGACGGATGAGGAACGCCGCGATCCGTTCCCCGACATCGAATATCACATCCGCCCGCGCGCGATATCAAAGGTGAAACGCGTCATACGGCGCGACCTTGCCGAGAAAAAGCGCGTGGAGCTTCATCTGCACACGACGATGTCGCAGATGGACGCGCTGATCGTGCCGGAGGAGGCACTGCGGCGCGCGCAGTATTGGGGACATCCCGCGATCGCGATCACGGATCACGGCAACGTGCAGGCGTTCCCCGACGCGATGATAGAAGCCGAAAAGAGCGGCATGAAGGTGATATACGGCATGGAGGCGTACTTCGTCGACGACGAGGCGCGCGCCGTATTCGGCGACGTCGACTGCGGATTCGACGGCGAATTCGTCGCGTTCGATATCGAAACGACGGGACTGTCGATCACGGGCGACGCGATAACGGAGATAGGAGCCGTCGTTCTGCGCGGCGGCGAGGTCGCCGAAACGTATTCGGCGTATGTGAATCCCGAACGCCATATCCCCGAAAATATAACGAAGCTCACGGGCATATCGGACGAAACCGTAAAGGACGCGCCGACGATCGATAAAGTCCTGCCCGAATTTCTCGAATTCTGCGGCAAGCGGCCGCTGATAGCTCATAACGCCAACTTCGATACGGGCTTTATCAGAAATGCGTCGTCGCGGCTTCATATCCCGTTCGACAACGCGTATATCGATACGCTCGGTATGTCGCGATACGTCAACGCCGATCTTACGCGCCATACGCTCGACGCCGTCGCGGAGCATTACGGACTCGGCGATTTCGAGCATCACCGCGCGTTTGAGGACGCGAAGATGTGCGCGATGATATTCATGAAAATGGCGGAGGCGCTCCAAAACGAGGGCGTCGCGGACGTATCGGGCATGGTGAAGCAGATGAGCGAACACGCCGATCCGCTCCATCTGCCGTCGTATCATCAGATCATACTCGTCAAAAATCAGACGGGCCTAAAAAATCTCTATAAGCTCGTCTCATACAGCTATCTCGATTACTACCGCCGCAATCCGCGCATACCGAAAACGGTGCTTATGGAGCATCGCGACGGACTCATCATCGGCTCCGCGTGCGAGGCCGGCGAGCTTTACCGAGCCATACTCGATTCAAAGCCCGAATCCGAGATCGAGCGCATCGCGAATTTCTACGATTATCTCGAAATACAGCCGCTCACGAACAACGCGTTCCTCGTGGCCGAGGAGCGCGTGTCGGGATTTGACGAGCTGCGCGACATAAACAGGCGGATAGTCGAGCTGGGCAAAAAGCTCGGCAAGCCCGTCGTCGCGACGTGCGACGCCCATTTCCTCGACGCGGAGGACGAGATATACCGCCAGATACTGCAAAAGGGAATGAAATTTTCCGACGCCGACCGCGAAACGAAGCTGTATCTGCGCACGACGGACGAAATGCTCGAGGAATTTTCGTATCTCGGCAAAGAAACTGCATACGAGGTCGTCGTCGAAAATACGAATAAGATCGCGGACATGATCGAGGACGTCAGACCGATCCCGAAGGGGACGTATACGCCTAAAATCGACGGCGCGGAGGACGAGCTTAAAACGCTGTGCTGGCAGCGCGCCAACGACTGGTACTGCCACAACGGCAAAATACCCGACGTCGTGACGGAGCGCCTCGAGCGCGAGCTTGGCTCGATAATCAAAAACGGCTACGCGGTGCTTTATATAATCGCGCAGAAGCTCGTTTCATATTCGGAGAGCCAGGGCTATCTCGTCGGCTCGCGCGGATCGGTCGGAAGCTCGATCGTCGCGTCGTTTGCGGGGATATCGGAGGTAAATCCGCTGCCGCCGCATTACAGATGCCCGAAGTGCAAATACAGCGAATTCCACAAGGACGAATTCGCCTCCGGCTTCGATATGCCGGACAAAAACTGCCCCGAATGCGGGACGCGGATGATAGTGGACGGCCACGACATCCCGTTTGAGACGTTCCTCGGCTTCTACGGCGACAAGTCGCCAGATATCGATCTGAATTTCTCCGGCGATATACAGGGCAAGGTGCATAAATACACCGAGGAGCTGTTCGGCTCCGAAAACGTGTTCCGCGCCGGAACGCTCGGCACGATCGCGTCAAAGACCGCATACGGCTTTGTGATGAAATATCTCGAGGACAAGGGCGCGCGCCTGACGCGCGCCGACGTCGAGCGCTACTGTGTGCGCTGCACGGGAGTGAAGCGCAGCACGGGACAGCACCCGGGCGGTATCATCGTCGTGCCGAGCGAATACGAGGTATACGATTTTACGCCGGTGCAGCATCCCGCCGACGACGCCGACTCGAACGTAATAACGACGCATTTCGCGTTTTCGTATCTGCACGATACGATCCTCAAGCTCGACGAGCTTGGCCACGATATCCCGACAAAATACAAAATGCTCGAACGGTACACGGGGACGAGCGTCATGGACGTGCCGATGAACGACCGCGCCGTATACAGTCTTTTGACCTCGAGCCGCGCGCTCGGGATCAGAAAAGAGCCTGACGAACCCGGCACATACGGACTTCCCGAGCTGGGGACGCGGTTCGTAATGCAGATGCTGACGGACTGCCAGCCCAAGACGTTCGGCGATCTCTTACAAATTTCGGGATTGTCGCATGGCACGGGCGTATGGCTCGGCAACGCGCAGGAGCTGATAAAGGACGGGGTGTGCGACATATCGACAGTTATCGGCTGCCGCGACGACATAATGCTGCGCCTGATCAGATACGGCCTCGACTCGTCGCTGTCGTTCAAGATCATGGAAAAGGTGCGCAAGGGAAAGGGCGTCGATCCCGAATACGAGGAGGAGATGCTCAAGGTCGGCGTACCCGAATGGTACATAGACTCGTGCAAGAAGATAAAATATATGTTCCCGAAGGCGCACGCGGCGGCATACGTCATGTCGGCGATACGCCTCGGCTGGTACAAGATCAACTATCCCGTCGAATTTTACGCCGCGTATTTCACGGCGGCGCCGGACGGATTTGACGGCGAACTCGTTTTATCGGGACCGGCGGCGGTCAGAGCGCGTATCGAGGAATACAGCTCGAAGGGCGCTGACGCGACGCAGAAGGAGGAAATGCAGATCGCGGCGCTCCAGATCGTCAACGAATACTATCAGCGCGGCTACAAATTCCTGCCCGTCGACATATACAAATCGGACGCGACGGCGTTCCTGCCGGAAAACGGCAAGATACGCGTGCCGTTCATGTGCCTGTCGGGACTCGGCGGCGGAGCCGCCGAAAAGTTAGCGGCCGCGCGCGACAGCTTCGGCAGCGATCGGTTCTCGGTGGAGGACTTGCGCGAGCGCTCGCACGTATCGAAGACCGTGATCGAGACGCTGCGCCGCTGCGGCGTGCTTGACGGCATAGACGAATCGAATCAGCTTTCAATGTTTTTCTGATGGCGCAAAAAGGGAGAAGCCTGTCCTGCGAGCTTCTCCCTTATGCTTTTTAAAAATCAAATTTTGCACGGCATTAGTGATAGATTTCATATGTCCCGAACGTCTAAACAGTGAAGGGCCCGAAAAACGAAATAAGAAAGGAGCGCAATATGGACAGCGGCGCGCAATGCTACCGCCGATATCTTGACGGCGACGACGACGCATTCGTCGGGATCATAAACGAATACAAAGTCGAGCTGACGATGTATCTTCGCACCGTTACAGGCGATATTGTGCGCGCCGAGGAACTGATGGAGGACACGTTCGCGAAGCTTTTCATCAAAAAGCCGCGCTTCGGCGGCAAAAGCACGTTTAAAACGTGGCTTTACGCGATAGCGCGAAACATGGCGATCGACGATATGCGCCGCCGGTCGCGCATATCGCCGACGCCGCCGGACGAGCTGGAAATCGCGGACGAGGAAGAAAACGTTGAGGACAGCTATATAAAAGACGAGCGCAAACGCGCGCTCCACCGCGCGCTCGGCGAGCTTTCGCCCGATTACAGACAGACGCTTTACTTGTTCTATTTCGAGGAAATGAGCATGGCGGAGATTGCGTCTGTGATGAAAAAAAGCAGGGTGCAGGTGAACAATCTCTTGAGCCGCGGCCGAGCGGCTCTCAAAAAGAAACTCGAATCGGAGGGATTCGTATATGAAGACAAATGAAGAAATAATGGCGGAGCTTGTGAAGCGCCGCGATAACTACGAAAAGGAGCAAACGAAAAACATGAAAAAAACAACCGTAAGCATATTGACAGTAATTCTCGCCGCAGCGCTTTCGGTGAGCATATTCGCAATAGCGAAGACGGACGGCGATGTAGATTACCTCGTGCCGATCCGCTCATATCCGGAGCCGACGGAATTCGGCACGCCAACGCCGGTGGTAGCAAACCCGTCAGGCGGGATGTCCGCAATATGGGACAGATCCCACACCATCGGTGAAGCATATGAATCTGCGGATATGGTGGCCGATATAATAATTACAGAATGGTTAACGGAAACCAAATATGGAACATATTTCAAGGCGCGTATTCTGAATGTTTACAAAGACAATATAGGCTATACTGATCAGGACATCATTTTCGCTCAGAGCGGCACGTCAAACTCGCCGTTCGACGACTTTCCGATCTATAATGTCGGCACGAAGATGCTTTTATGCCTGTGCTATTACGAAGGGTCGGAATATGAGCCGGGTCCGGGATTTTATGCGGAATGGGAGCAGATGACCGAGTTATATTATATAGATATAAACGGTGAAACTTATCTTGCAAGGAGTAGCGCATTTGAGAATTTATCCGATATCGAGAAATTCTGCAGTGTCGACGACAGCGAGCTTTGTGAAGAACTTTACGGCAGTCAGAATGTCAATATGAACGTCGATATGACGGATGCGGCCGCGATCAATTTTAATAATGCTGCTGAACACGTTCTGGACAAATTCCACGGCACGAAAATTTTCGCCGTAGAGGACGTTTTAAAGTATATGTACTCGCTCGAACACGGCGAGTAATGTAAAACGATTACGATGGAATTTATAGGAGGTTATAAAAAATGAAACATTGTAAAAAGAGCGCTTTTACTATAATCATATGCTTTATTCTTATACTACAACTCCTGATAAATGTAAACGCACATTCAAGTACGCTAAAGAATGCCCTTGATCACGATGGTGATCTTATAGGTAGTGAAGAAATCGGTTGGATTGTAGATGAAGGTTATCATATGAATTCGACTACAGTTACCTATACATTCGCATCTAACATAACCAAAGAATTTGAGAGTTATGTATCAAAAGCTGCGGAAAACTGGAGTGTATGTGCAAAGGTATTATATGACGCTTCTAATCCTACTGTTACTTTCGGATTTTATGACAGCTCAATTCCATCATATTTTTATTCATATGTTGCGGTAACCCATGAATATAATGTAGATAATAATGGTCATATTAAAAGTTGTAAAATTTCGTTTAATCCGGATTATTATACTGGCGGCAGCAATGAACTTGATGCGAATATAATAATAAAAGTTTTGACACACGAAATTGGTCACGTGTTCGGATTAAAAGATTTAAAATCATCATCCAATAGAAATAAACTTATGTATTATACATATGCTTCGACAGCAACAGCACCTACGTCAAGCGATATCAAAGGCTTTAATGTAATTACCGGCCGCCATGTTACTCATGAATGGTTAGTTTATGATTCATATGCACAATGCACAATATGTGACGGAATTCATACTCATTTGAATTTTGGAACAAGCTGGTATGACTATGATAATTATTGTCATATGGGTAAATGCGCAGTATGCGGTGCTACAGTAAGCGAACCTCATTCAGCACAGTGGAACAGCAGCAAACAAAGATGTGAACGGTGCGGACACACAGGCTCAATAATTGTAACCGGCAAAGCACATTTGCAGCAAACCCCTTCTCCTGTTGAATAATCTCCTATTCTCTCCTATTCTCTCCAAAATTCAAATGAAGAAATAATGGCGGAGCTTGTGAAGCGCCGCGATAACTACGAAAAGGAGCAAACAAAAAACATGAAAAAAATAACCGTAAGCATTTTGATTATACTTCTCGCCGCAGCGCTTTCGGTGAGCATATTCGCAATAGCGAAGACGAACGGCGAGGGCGAAAAAACGTATCCCGAGCGCCCGCAGGTTGACGTTAACGCGATACCAACATCATCGCCTTTTTTTAATAAAATATATTCAATCGCCGAGGCATACAGTGAAGCCGATCTTGTCGCCGTCGTCAAGATAGAGCATTGGCTTGGAGAAGCAAATGATTATTTTACGATCTTTGAAGCGTCCGTTGAAAATATATTGAAAAACGATATCGGTTTTTCATCGGACACTTTAAATGTGGCGCAGTATGCAACTACAAAATTCATGATTGATGGATATACGCCGTTCCCCGACGGTGAGCGATTGCTTTTATGCTTGACTGTTGATCAAGGATATGAACCGTTTGAACCTTATGGAGAGGTATTTGGCATCGTTTGTGATCCAACGACACCGCTTTATGTCAGAAATATCGACGGAATCGATTACTTTTGCAGATCGAATAATTATTACAATCTCAACGATATAGAGATGTTTGCATTGTCGGAAGAGCCAAGCGTTATAGGCACAGAAACATCGCTCATAGCAATGACCGAAACATCGCGCAAAACACTATCGGAAGTAAAGCTGCAAATCGAAAATAATGAGATTTCTCTTGCGGAAGCTAAAGAAATGCTCGACGAGCTTGAATCGAATGGCGATATAGATGAACACATCAATGTACTGTATATAACGATGGATAAACTTCTTGAATATTTCAGTTATGCAGACTAAATAATTTTAAGAGAATAGGAGAAATGCAATGAAAAAGAAAATGACAAGTATTATATGTTCAATATTTCTTGTAATGTGTTTTCTGAATACAATTTATGCGCATCCACATTCACAAGCAGGCTATATTGATTCAAATCAAATAGTAAAGCCGGATGGATCTCTACCATATGGAAGCCGTAGCTATGTCGGCGGAGAAGACATGGGGTGGAGTATATGTGAGGAATATCACATGAACAATATTTCCGGCACGACATTAAAATATTATATTGCTTTTTCCAATGATAAATTTATTCAATATGTTGTTGATGGAGTGTCTAAGTGGAATTCTGTTGTAAAATTTGTTCGCACAACGAACGAGAGCGAAGCAAATATAGTGTTCAGCTTAATAACAATGCCAAATAATCTTTCAATTATGGCACAAACATTAAGAGGTAGTTCAAACCCAGATAGCAATGGCCATATATCTAAAATTACAATTGAGCTTAATAAAAATGAATATGACGATATTTTACCAATAGTAATTGCACATGAAGTAGGACATACATTTGGCTTAAATGATTTATATCTTAGTAAAAATAAAGATAAGATCATGTATGGTACAGCAGATATGAAGGCAACAGCACCTACGCCAAGTGATGTCAAAGGCTTTAATGTAATCACCGGCCTCCATGTAACTCATGTTTGGGTAGATCATGGCACATATGCGCAATGCGCATTATGTGACGGAATACATACGCATTCGAGATATATAACAAGCTGGTATGACTATGATGCATATTGTCATAAAGGCAAGTGTTCAGCGTGCGGCGAAACTATAACCGAACCGCATTCGGCACAGTGGAACAGCAGCAAACAAAGATGTGAACGGTGCGGACACACAGGCTCAATAATAGTAACCGGCAAAGCGCATTTGCAGCAAACCCCTTCTCCTGCCCAATAATCTCCTATTCTCTCCAAACTTTATCCGCGTTCTTGCCAAATCCCCCTTTATGTGGTACAATAACCGCAAAAGGGGGATTTAAATATGAACATTCTTATCATCGACGCGCAGGGCGGGGGCGTCGGAAAACAGCTCGTCGCCGCGGCGAAATCGTCCGCGCCGGAGGCGCGCGTTACCGCCGTCGGGACGAATACGGCCGCAACGTCCGCGATGCTGAAGGCCGGAGCCGACGAGGCGGCGACGGGCGAGAACGCCGTCGTCGTCGCGTGCAGACGCGCGGATATAATTATGGGACCGATCGGCATCGTCATCGCGGACGCGATGCTCGGCGAGATAACGCCCGCGATCGCGCGCGCCGTCGGCCAATCTGCCGCGAAGCGCATATTGATCCCGTTTAATTCGTGCGACAATATCATCGTCGGCGTCGCGGAATATTCGCTCGGCAGACTGATCGACGAGGCGAAATCTGAGCTTTTGCGCGCGATCGGGGGTTGACAAGCGCCGCCGATTGTGATACAATATGCAAAACGCCGGCAGGAAGCCGGCACAAACGCTGATCATAAAAAATAATACGCGCTATGAAGGCGCGCGGACGTTACCGAAGTAATGGCGATCGTCCGCGCGCTTTTTTTTGCCGTTTGGCGGGGAAGGAAGGAAAAAATGAACGAAAACGTAAAAAAACATTCGAGCGCATATCGTTCGGCATCGCTGCGCAAGCTCGTATTTTCGGCGCTCTTGTTCGCGCTCGCATACGTGCTGCCGTATTTCACGGGACAGATACAGCAGATCGGACAAATGCTGTGTCCGATGCATCTGCCGGTGATTTTGTGCGGCTTTCTCTGCGGATGGCAGTGGGGCGCCGTCGTGGGCTTCACCGTGCCGATCATACGCTCGCTGACGAATCCGATGCCGCCCATGTATCCGACCGCGCTCGGCATGGCGTTCGAGCTTGCCGCATACGGCATAATCGCGGGGATCATGTTCCGCGCGCTGCCTAAAAAGCTGCCGTTTTTGTACGTCGATCTGCTCACCGCGATGCTGTGCGGCCGAATCGTGTGGGGAACGGCGCGATTCTTCCTGGCGGGACTCGATCCGTCGAAGTTCGGACTCGCGGCGTTTTGGACGGGAGCCGTCGCCGACGCGATCCCGGGCATAATAGTGCAGATAGTTTTGATACCTCCGATCGTGTTCGCGCTGTCGCGCGCGAACCTCGCGCCCAATATCGAAACCGGCGAAAAACGGGCGTAAAACCAAACTTTTGTTGAAAAGCTTCAAATTACAATTGACAAGCGCCTCTGTTTGTGATAAAATTATCCTACCGAAAAAAATTATCATCATGGAGGTAATTTAGAAATGACAAAAAGAATAACTGCTCTGCTTCTTGCCGTTATGATGCTTTTGGCTTTCTCAGCCTGCGATAACGGAAGCACTCCTCCGCCTCCGAGCGGCGGCGATGGCACGCAGGGCGGCGGAACGGCAGCCGGCGGAAACGATACAAACGCTCCGGGCGGGCTTCCTTCCGACACAGAGCTGCCCGTTGTGACGGAATATCAGCCCGATCCCGACTGCCCGTACAGAGGATACGTCGGATTCGGCACGACGGCCGGCACGTTCTACGTAGACAACATCGCGCTTCTCGATCAGGGCGTCGGCAAGTTTGAGCTTATCCCGCAGAGCGACTGCGAGGATGCGTCCGCGCTTCCCGAATTCCACGCTCTTGGCGCGACCGACGCGATAGTCCCCGAGGTAGTGGACGATCCGCTGACCGCAGAGGGCGAGACTGCCACGAACCACGCTGTCGCAGCTAAGGCAGGCGAGACGTTCATGACAGGCGAAAAGGACTGGAACTTCTATCAGTACAAGATGAAGGTGTATCTCGCTGATACGTCTTCTTCCGGCGACATTTACTTCAACGTCACCGACGAGAACAACTACTACGTCCTTTCGTTCAATGAGAACGGCACAAACAGCGTTACGTGCTACAAGGTGACCGACGGCACGAAGGTAAACGCACAGTTCACGATCATTCATGATTTTCCGGCTGACGCTTGGACGTCCGTCGGTATCACAACGACGAGAACATACATCGACATCTACATCGGCGGCGAAATGCTTCTCCAGATCGGCAACGATGAGATGGTGAACAACTTCTATCCGTATAACGGCACCGATATCCCGCTGTCCGTTATGCCCAAGGATGAAGGCGGTTACGCATTCGGCGCTCCTCATCCGGAATCCGTATATCTCCCCGTCGATCCCGAAAACGTGATCCACGACGGCAAGGGTACGTATCAGAATTCCACAAGCACGCTCCCGACGATGGTCTTCAATAAGCAGGTCGGCGATACATACGACTGCGATGAGACGTGCGGAACGGAAAACGACGAGAACATGAACGTCGCTATGTACGACTTCGATAACTGGGATGGCGATACGACAAAGACCGGTTACGTAGGCGCTTACTTCGAGCAGGGCGTAACGCTCACTCATATCCGTTGGTTCGGCCGTGCAGCTAACGCCAACAGAAATGCCGGCGGTTACTTCGAGGCTTCCGAGGACGGAACGACATGGGTGACGCTCGCAACGATCGAGGCTAACTCCGCTTGCACCACGTTCGAGACTCTGGCTGTTGCCGAAGACTATGTGGAGACTGTATTCCACTATGTCCGTTACGTCAGCCCGAAGGACGGCTACTGCAATATGTCCGAGATCGAGTTCTGGGGTCAGTTCGCAGGCTGATCGATATAATTCAGCAAATGCAAATAAAAGAGCAGACGAAAGTCTGCTCTTTTTGTTGTCGGGGAAGAGAAGCTTTCCGCTTGCGGAAAGTTTCCCTTAAGCGGGGTTCGGAGTGCAACCCCGCGAATGCCGCAAAAATTAAGCTTCACGATCAGGTTCGGGTTTGGGTATGACGGGCATCGTGTCGCCGAGGTAATCCTTGCTGATAAATGCGACGCCGTCGCGGTAGGAGATCTCGTACCAACCGTTTTCGGTGATCCCGATCACGGTCACCTCGACGCCCGCGTCGAGAATTTCAAACGACTGCGAATTTGTCGTATAGCTTTCGCGGACGTTGACCTGCCGCTGCGTGTACATCGTCTTCGGGCTGTCGTATGTTTCGATCTTGACCGCGCTCTCCGACTGATCCGCCGACAAAAGATCGGTCCTGATGTAGGCTTCGTATCCGCGGAAGCGGACCTCGTACCAGCCGTTGTCCGTCTCGCCGTATACGTTTACAGCCTCGCTCTGATAGATCATCCCCATGATGTCCGATTCCGTCGTCGGCTTCATTCTGGCGTTGACGTTGTAGAGCGCGTACATCGTAACAGGCTCGTCGTAATGCGTCACCGTAACGGGCGGCTCGGTGACGACAGGCGCGTCTGTATCTGGCGGCTCCGTTGCGGGCGGCTCCGTCGCGATCGGCTCGGTGACGGCAGGCGCATCAGTTTCGGGCGGATCGGTCGACTGCGGCTTGTCGGTCGCCGGAGGCGACGTATCGCTCGGCTCGGTCGAAACGCTGCGCGTTATCATGATTACCGCTCCGGCGACAAGCGCCGCCGCAATAATGACGATCAGCGCGTGAAGCGCCACTCTCGTTATGTTTCTCGCGTCCATAATCACACTCCTTTATATCATTCTGTACCAATTATATCCGGTTGCACGGCCGATCATTCAAACGTGTCGGCTTCCGCCTCGGAAAGCGACGGATAAATGAGATCGGGCATCGACGACGGCGGCACGTCGGCGAGCATGGCGCGCGTCGTCTCGCCCGTCAGGACGAGACACGACGTGATGCCGTTCTTTTTGCCGAGCGCGATATCGGTGTAGACCCTGTCGCCGAAAACGCAGACGTCGCCCCTGTCGTATCCCGTGACCTCGAGTATCATCGCCGCAGTCTCGGCATACGGCTTGCCGAAATATCGTGGCGTGACGCCCGTCGCCGTCGTCAGCGCCGATGCGATCGCGCCGCTGTCGGGGATGAATCCGTTTTCGGTCGGGCATACGGCGTCGGGATGCGTCGAGAGGAATTCGGCACCCGCGCGTATCTGGAGCGCGGCGTTCGTCAGCCGCGCATATGTAAGCTCCGTATCAAAGCTCGATACGACTATGTCCGCGCGCACGCCGCGCTCCACGTCGTCGTCGGTTACAAGCCTGATCCCGCGCGCGCGGAAATCGCGGCGCAGATCGGATGTACCGAGTAAATAGACGGACGCGCCCTCGCGGTGGCGGCGCAGAAATTCGATCGTGACGTCGCCGGACGTCATGATCTCGCCCGATCGCGGGGCAAAGCCGAGAGTCGCAAGCTTCGTGTAATAAAACGACGTGCCGTGCGAGGCGTTGTTCGTGAAAAACAGGACGCGGCGGCCGGTTTCGCGCAGTCTGTTCACATACCGAACGGCAAAATCGAACGGGCGCGCGCCGAGATATACGGTGCCGTCAAGATCGAATATAAAAAGCTGTTTGCAGCTCAGCGCTCCCACAGTGATCCCTCCGCAATATGTTTTATATGATAAGTATACCACTCGCTTGCATTTTTTTCAACAGTGTGTTATCATATAGTGACGAAAAAACAAACGGAGAAAATTATGTCAGCAATTATTGGTATCGACGTCGGCGGCAGCACGACGAAGATAGTCGGATTCCGCGATTCCGAAAATATGACGCCGGATACGCTCATCGATCCGCTGTTCGTGCGCGCGACCGATCCTTTGACGTCGCTTTACGGCGCGTTCGGCAAATTCACGGACGAAAACTCGCTTGCGCTGTCCGATATCGAATGCGTGATGGTGACCGGCGTCGGCTCGACGTTTATCGAAAAGCCGATATATTCGCTGCCGTGTATGCACGTCAGCGAATTTGACAGCGTCGGACTCGGCGGACGGTATCTGTCGGGACTCGACCGCGCCGTCGTCGCGAGCCTCGGCACAGGCACGGCGCTCGTATATGCCGACAGCAATGGATCGCCCGTTTATCTCGGCGGAACTGGCGTCGGCGGCGGCACGCTGCTCGGACTGTCAAAAAAGCTGCTCGGCACGGATAAGATCGAGGACATCGACGAGCTGGCGAAGAACGGCAATATCGAAAATATCGATCTGTTCGTCGGCAATATGACGAAGAAAAATTTAGAGGGGATGTCGGCAAAGCTGACGGCGTCCAATTTCGGCAATATAAGCGGATTCGCCACGCCGTCCGATATCGCGCTCGGACTGTTCAATATGGTGTACGAGACGATCGCGATGATGGCAATATTCGCGTCCCGCTCATATAACGTCAGCGATATCGTGCTGACGGGCAATCTGACGACGGCGTCTCCCGCCAAGCGCATATTCGCGTCGCTGTCGGCCTACTTCGGCTTGAACTTCATGATCCCGCCAAAATCGCAGTTCGGCACCGTGATCGGCGCCGCGCTCTCATACCGCAAATGACAAGCCCGACCGTGCCGCGCCGTCTGCTCAGTTCCGATCGCATACGCGAGCTTAATTCACGGACGGCGGAGCTGCTCTCGCTGTATTTGAATCTCACACCGACGGCGATCACGCCCGATATGGTGACGGGACTCGCGAACGACGCGTCGATGACGCGCGAGCAGGCATACGCGATGCTGCTCGCGATGGAATGCGGCGTCAGCTTTGACGGCGACGACCGCGACATCTACTATAATTATTTCGTCCCGATGGTGAACGAGCTTGACGCGTCCGATTTCGAGTCCGATCCGTACTATCAAAACATCAAGATCGCGGACAAAACGGTCGGAAAATGGCGGCTCACGAATATGAAGATAGAGCCGTGCGAGGCGTTCGTCTGCAACGATTTTACGGTGACGGATAGGCGCGAGCTGATCCCGTGCATAGGCTATTTCATGCGCGAGTTCCGATATCCCGCGATCCTCGAATCCGGCAGGGAATGGATGACGCTGATGCCGAACGAAACAGTCACCTCCGCCGACGCGATAAAACGCGCCCGCGGGCGCGTTTTGACATACGGCCTCGGCCTCGGCTATTTCGCCTATATGGCGTCGAGGAAGGAATGCGTGACGTCGGTGACTGTCGTCGAACGGTCCGAGGAGGCGGCGGAGCTGTTCCGCACCGAGATACTGCCGCAGTTCGATTTCGGCGGCAAGATCACGCTCGTGATCGGCGACGCCGTCGAATACGCGGAAAAGACAGCGCCCGCGCTCGGATATGATTTCATATTCGCGGACATATGGCACGACGCCGGCGACGGCGTCGCACTGTACGAAAAGTTCAAATCGTTAGAGCCGCTTTACAAAAGCGGAACGGAGTTTTCATACTGGCTCGAACGCACGATCCTGTGCTATCTTGACAAAACCTTGTGGAACATAAAATAGTAAGTCCAGACAGGCAAATCCCCCGACATCGCACAGATTCGACGCGATGTCGGGGGATCGTTTATGCGGATTTATCGGCAGGGCCTCACGCGCGCGATCACTTCGTGATGTACTCGGCATCCGCCTGCGCGCGCAGCGCCAGCTCGGCCGCGAGGAACGCGTGCGCCTGCGTCATGGCGTTTTCGGTGCGGTTTATGCAGTCGAGGATAAGCTCGCCGAAGAACGGATAACCGACCTTGCCGCGCACGGAGAATTTGTGCTCGCCGTGTCCGTCGACGAGAAAGACCTGATCGCCGCCGTCGTCGGTGCAGATGTTGATATATTTGCGCAGCTCGATGTAGCCGTCAGTGCCGAGGATGATGGATCGACCGTCGCCCCACGTGCGCAGTCCGTCCGGCGTGAACCAATCGACGCGGAAATACTGCGTCGCTCCGCTCCCGCCCACGATCACGGCGTCGCCGAAATCGTCAAGCTCGGGATATTCCGGATGCGCGAAATTGCCTATCTGAGAGCGCACGACGCGCGCCTCGGTCTCGTTCGCGTAATAAAGGAACTGCTCGACCTGATGGCTGCCGATATCGCAGAGGATTCCGCCGTATTTCTCCTTTTTGAAGAACCAATCGGGACGTGACGGCGCGTTCAGTCTGTGCGGCCCGAGGCCGATCACCTGAACGACGCGTCCGATCGCGCCGGATTTTATGAGCTGACCGGCGTACACCGCCGCCTCCGAATGGAGGCGCTCGCCGAAATAGACCATGTATTTGCGTCCGGTCCGCGCCGTTTTCATGCGCGCGACTGACAGCTGCGCAAGCGTCGTGAACGGCGCTTTATCGGTAAAATAATCCTTTCCGGCGTCGATGACGCGCATACCGAGCGCGCAGCGCTCTGATGTGACGGCCGCGCTCGCGACGAGCCTGATCGCCGGATCGGACAGTATCTGCTCCTCGCTTTCGGCGACGGCGACGCCCGGGTGGCGTCGGCAAAAGTCCGCGACCTTTGCGGGATCGGGATCGTATACGTATTTGAGCGTTGCTCCGGCCTCGCACAGACCGTTGCACATTCCGTGGATGTGACCGTGATCGAGTCCGATCGCGGCGAATAAGAATTCGCCTTTGCCGACGACGGGCGACGGCTTGCCGATCGGCGCGTAGTTCATTCCGTCCGACATCTGAAAATCGTTTGCCATGTGGGTTTCGTCCTTTCGCGTTTTATTTGCTGCCGCCGACGGTTATGACGCCGTCGGTGAAATTTTCGACCGAATTCGTCTTTTCATAGAAATGACGCACGTTTTTCTGTATGCCGTCGACGGTGTAGAACGGATCGGACGAATCGAGCGGCAGGGAAACGGTGCGCTGCTCGAAGCCCGATTTATAGATCGACGTGATGATCTCGACAGTTCGTCTGCCGTCGCGCCCGTCGATGAACGGGCGTCCGCCCGATTCGAGCGCGCGCATCACGTCGTCGATCTCGGCAGTGTGCCCCGTATATTTGAGATCGGGCAGCGAATCATAAAGCGCGCAAAGCTCGGATTCGAGCGATTCGTTTCTGATGGGGAAGCCGTTCGGACGCGGCGTCGACGCATACACGCGCCACGGCGCCGATATGCGTGCGCGTTCGCATTGAAGGATTATCTGCTGTTCCTCGCCGTGATGGATCACGGAGCTTGTGACCTCGGCGAGCGCGCCGTTCGGATACTGCATCGCGGCGATCGAGATGTCCTCGACCTCCGCGTTGTCGTGAGCCGCGTTCGATAAAACGGCGGTTACGCGCTCCGGCTCGCCGAGCAGCCATCCGAGCATATCGATGTGATGGACGGCGTGATTCAGCGTGCATCCGCCGCCCTCAGTCGCCCACGCGCCGCGCCACCACAGATCGTAGTAGCAATGGCCGCGCCACCAATACGAATCGATCTCGGCGTGCAGTACGCGGCCCGCAAGCCCCGAATCAAGCACGCGGCGCAGCTTCATATACGGATCGGTGAATCTGTTCTGCGCGATCACGGAAAGCGTTCGTCCGCTCTGCGCCTCGGCGTCGAGCATCCTGTCGCATTCCTCGAGCGACGACGCCATCGGCTTTTCCACGATCACGTTCACGCCGGATAAAAGCGCGTCGATTGCGATTTTTGAATGAGTGAACGGCGGCGTGCAGACGCTGCATAGATCGAGCTTGCCCGAAAGCTCGCGCAGAAGCTCTGTGTGAGAATCGTATATTTTCGCGTCCGAAAGCCCGAATCTCGCCTTTTTTTCCTCTGCCTTTTCGGGATAAATATCGCACAGCGCGATAATGCGGCACCGATCGGGAAATGTGAGATACGCGTTTATATGTGCGGGCGAGATATTGCCCGTACCGATTATCGCCACGTTAAGCATAAAGAGTATCGCCTCCTGTTATTTGATGCGCCGTTTTGTCAGTGTCGCGCCAACAGATCGGCCGAGACGGCGTCGAGATATCGAAGAAGCTCGGACGTCGCGACCTTCATCTGATGGCCGCGCATCCCAGCGCTTACGTAAATTTCATCGAACAGCTCCGACGTATCGTCAAAAAATGTCGGAAAGCGTTTTTTCATCCCGACGGGGGAGCATCCGCCGCGTATGTATCCCGTCGCAGGCAAAAGCTCCTTCACCGGTATAAGCGCCACGCTTTTGCATTTTGCGGCGGCGGCGCATTTTTTCAAATCGAGTTCTTCCGCGACGGGGATGCAGAACACGAGGAATTCGCCGCGTTCATTTTTTCCGACGAGAGTTTTGAACATCAGATCGGGATCGATCCCGCTGACCTGCGCCGCGTGGACGCCGGACAGATCGCTCTCGTCGACGTCGTATTCGATCGTTTCATATTTAATGCCGGCGGCGTCGAGCATCCGCTGGGCGTTCGTTTTAGTCATGCCGCACCTCAAACAGTTTCTTACCGTCAGTATACCACAGCCCGCGCGATATCGCAAGCGCAAACGAAAAATTCGCCGTATTTGAAGCGTTTACACGGCGAATGCCCGATTTTTATCTCATGACGCGCGATTTCGGTTGACATCGACAGGCGGACGTTGTACAATTATCAAAGTCGGATTCAGTGAGCAGACAAGCGGATCGTACAATTAAAATTGGAGTGATAAAAAATGGAATGGAGCTTCATGTTCGTTCTTAACAGCATAATGCTCAGCGTCGGGCTTGCGATGGACGCGTTTTCGGTGTCGATGGCGAACGGACTGAACGAGCCGAAGATGAAATGCGCCAAAATGTGCGTCGTTGCCGGCGTATTTGCGGGATTTCAGTTTGCGATGCCGATGATAGGCTGGATCTGCGTACATACCGTCGTTCAGTATTTTGAATCGTTCTCGGCCGCGATCCCGTGGATCGCGCTGTTTCTGCTTGCGGTGATCGGCGTCGATATGCTGATCGGCGGCATACGCAAAAAGGAAGACGACGGCAGACCGCGCGGCGTCGGCGCGATTGCGCTGCTCGTACAGGGCGTCGCGACGTCAATCGACGCGCTGTCGGTCGGATTCACGATCGCGGAATACGGCGCAGCGATGGCGCTGACAGCGGCGCTCATAATCGCCGCCGTCACGTTCGCGATATGCATGGCGGGACTTCTGATCGGCAAGCGCTTCGGAACAAAGCTCTCAAATAAAGCGCAGATTCTCGGCGGCGTCATCCTGATCGCGATCGGCCTCGAAATATTCTTGACAGGGATTATTTAATTATATTCGGGGTGCTGCCCCGAACCCCGCTTAAGGAACTTCTTATAAGAAGTTCCTTAAGAATCTTCAAGAATTTTTATTACAGGGGTTTATGGCAAGTGTGTTCAACTCTGCGTTGCACGTTCGTGCGCCGACGAAGTAGTCGCGCGGGGCGCGAACACCGATGGTGTAGGGCGAATGTGTTCGTCTCTGCGTCGCACGTTCGTGCGCGAATGCGACGCGATATCGATCATGGCGGATACGGCAAATTTACGTATTCGGCAATACAGCGCGCGGGATATTGATTTTCATGTCGATTCGTGGTAGAATATCGTCAAGCGACATACGGATCGGTGAAAAATGGAATCAAAAGAAAAACTCATTGACGAACGATACATAACCGCGATCGAGAAGGAAAGCGAAGAGCTTGTCGGCATGGCGTCGCAGACGGAGCGCGACGTCGCGGAGCTTTATCCGAAAATGGTGGAGGACCCGGACTCCGACGAGATAACGGGAACGGCTGATTCGCTGAGGCGCGCGGCGTCCAACATAACGAAGGCGGAGATTGAGATATTCCGCATCAGCGACGAATTTCACGCGCGGATGAAGGACATCAGAAAGCAGAAAAAGCGCGGCAGACTGCATATTCCGTCTCCCGCGAACGCTTCGATCGATATGTCCGAGGATTTGTCCGACTCATTTGCCAAGGGACTGAATATATATAAAGTGCTGCTCGTATGCTTTGTCGGCAGCTTTGCCGGCGTTATCATCGAGCTGATCTGGTGCCTTTTGAGGCACGGCTACATCGAGAGCAGGTCGGGACTCGTCTACGGCCCGTTCAATCTGCTTTACGGCGCAGGCGCCGTATTGCTCACCGTATCGCTGTATAAATTCCGCAACCGCGGCGCGCTCATCTCGTTTATCGGCGGCGCGATCGTCGGCAGCGCGCTCGAATACGCCTGCTCATGGGGTCAGGAGGCCGTATTCGGCACAAGATCGTGGGATTACAGCGCGATGCCGTTCAATCTCAACGGCAGGATTTGTCTATTATATTCGATATTCTGGGGCTTTCTCGGCGTTTTGTGGATCAAGCGCATATATCCGCTTTTGGCGAGATTTATACTTATGATCCCGAACAAAGCGGGGAAAATAGCTACGTGGGCGCTGCTCGCGTTCTTCGTATTCGACTCGTTCATGACTGTCGCGGCGGTGACGCGCTGGGTGCGCAGGATCGACGGCAGGGAGCCGTCGAGCATCGTCGGCGAATTTATGGACGAAAGATTCCCCGACGAGCGGATGGAGCGGATATTCGCGAATATGGAGTTTCAAGAATAATATATCTGCGCGTTTTCGCGCAGACTGCAATCATCAACTGTTATAAAGGAGGCGCGTAATTATGCCGGGACCCGGAGGAGGATCACACGGCGGAGGCTTCGGCGGAGGCTCGCACGGCGGCGGATTCGGTGGAGGCGGATCGCACGGAGGCGGATTCGGAGGCGGATCGCGCAGCGGTTTCAGTGACAGACCGTCGGGCGCGCCGCGCGGAGGGATCGGCGGCAGGCCGCCGATCGGCAGACCGCCGAGAGGCGGATTTGTCGGACACAGACCGCCGCCGGTCATTGTCAACGCAGGCGGCTACCGCCGCCGTCCGTATATGTACGGCGGGGGAGGCGGCGGATGCCTCGGCAGCTTTATGAGCATGATATTATTGTCCGTGGTACTGATCGTGATCGCGGGTACGCTCATCATCGGTTATATCGGGACTGCGTTTTCAAATATTTTCAGCGACGGCGGGATCAAATACGACGAGGCAAAGCTCCAGTCATATGCGAACGAACAGTACAAGGCAGAGTTCGGATCGTATCGGTGCTATGAGGACAACATCCTGATCGTGTTCTCGACGAACAGCGACGCCGACGGTTATTACGCGATCGGATGGGTCGGCGACAACGTCAGATACGAGATAAATCAGATGTTCGGCGACGAAACGACGATGCTCGGACGCGCGATCGGCGAATCCGTCAACGGGGAATATTACGCGTATTCACTCGATTCAAATCTTGCGATGGCGGTCAATAAAATGACGAACGCAATCTCGGCGCTCGGATTCGATTCATCGTTCAACACCGAACTCGATCACAGCGGCGCGGCGCGCCCGCACGTCAAAAATCTCACAAAGCTCGATATAACCGAGGAGACCGTGAACGCCGCGCTCGACGAATTTACCGAAAAAACGGGCATTCCGATCGTAATTGTGATCGATACGGAGTCGAACATCTTCGGCAGAACGGTGACGCTGCGCGATCATATCATGTTCAGTATCGCGATCGGAATCATGGCACTCGCGGTGTATCTCATAATCAGGGCCGTCAGAAAGCGCAAAACGGAAAGCGCGGCGAAAAGCGCGCAGCCGACGGATCAGAACCCCGCAGGTGGGAGCTTATAGGCAACTCTGTTTAATATGAAATCGGAGAGCGGATCGTATCCGCTCTCCGATTTTTATGCGTATGATCGTATAAAAAATATTCCCGCTTTACAGCGGGAATAAAAATATTCCCGTCGCAAGACGGGAATATTTAATGGAAACGGCTGGAGTCGAACCAGTGACCTCTTGGATGTCAACCAAGCACTCTAACCATCTGAGCTACGCTTCCATGCGTTTTTTCCGACGCTCCAGTAGTATATCATATCTCGGCGTCAATTGCAATAGTTATTTTAAAATTTTTGAGAAAAATGTTTTACGCGCGTCAAACACGGCGAAAATACAAACGGAGGCCGCCGTTGACGCGGCGGACCCGCAGTGGTAAAATAAATAAAAAAGCGAAAAAGGAAACGGACATATGATAAAAATAGCGGTTTTCGACGCAAAACAGTACGATATCGAATCGATGAAGCCGTGCGGCGAGGCGCGGGGCGTCGATTTTAAATTCTTCGAGCCGAAGCTGACGGCCGACACAGTCGGTCTTGCCGCGGGATATGACGGCGTATGCGTCTTTGTCAACGACACCGTCGACGCCGGCGTGATCGACAGACTGACCGAATCGGGCATACGACTGCTCGCGCTGCGGTGCGCGGGCTATAACAACGTCGACGTGAAGCACGCATACGGACGCGTCCACGTCGTCCACGTTCCGGCGTATTCGCCATACGCCGTCGCGGAACACGCGATGGCGATGATATTGACGTCGGTGCGGCGCATCCACAAGGCATACGCGCGCACGCGCGATTTCAATTTCAGCCTGTCGGGGCTTACGGGATTCGATCTTCACGGAAAGACAGTCGGCGTCATCGGCACGGGACGCATCGGACGCGTATTCATCGATATATGCCGCGGCTTCGGCATGAACGTGATCGCGTATGACAAATATCCGGCGGCCGACGCCGGAATCGATTACGTATCGCTCGACGAGCTGTACTCGCGCGCAGACATAATCTCGTTCCACTGTCCGCTGACGGATGAGACGTATCATATGCTGAACCGCGATTCGATAGGGAAGCTGAAGCGCGGCGTTGTGATCGTCAATACGTCGCGCGGCGCGCTCATCGACGCGGAAGCGCTGCTCGCGGGGATAAAATCGCGCGTGATCGGCGCGGCGTGCCTCGACGTTTACGAGGAGGAATCGGATATATTCTTCGAGGACAATTCCGGCCACATAATGGACGACGATACGCTCGCGCGGCTGTTGTCGATGCCGAACGTCCTTGTGACGTCGCATCAGGCGTTCTTAACGCGCGAGGCGCTCCACAATATCGCGGAGCGCACCGTCGACAATATAGTCACATTCTTCGAGCGCGGGACGTGCGAGGACGAGCTTTGCTATCATTGCGGCAAGACGGCGACGTGCCGCAGCCAGCGCCTCGAAAAATGCTTCTGACGGCAAAAATGCCCGACGCCGGAGGCGTCAGGCATCATCGTCTGTATTTTGCGTCTCATCGCCTGTGATGGACTCGCCGTCGCGGCGCTTTCTGCGTCTTATGAGAAGCACGCACACGAAAATGATCATCGCGGTCAGCGCTCCCGAAAAATCGAGGAACACATCCGATACGGCGTTGCCGCGTCCGGAGAATATCTGTATCGTCTCGTCCGTCGACGCGACGAACAGACAGCACAGCGCGGGCAGGGGAAGCGCCGACAGCGTTCTGCCGACGTCGCGTCCGCAGATGAAATATGCCGCCGCCGACGAAAGTGCGCCGAGACAGGCGAATTCGGTGAAATGCGCGCATTTGCGCATTATATGTTCGAGCGCGGCGAACCGCGCCGCCGAGACGTCGATATGCAGCACCGACAGGATAAAGCTCAACAGTCTCGACGATTCCTGCGATGAATCCGAGATCGAGAGAAGCGAATGCCCCCAGATCACGCAAAGCATCACAGCGCAGAACGCGAGCGCGATCGCGACGCCTCCGCCAAGTCGTTTTCTTTCCGCCATAAAATCGCCTCCGAGCCGAGAGTTTATATGCCATATTATAATGTATTGGAGCCGAAATGTCAATATTCATGACGGATATGTAAAATTGCGCAGAATCCGCTCAAGGCCGGTCGTTTTATTCGGCACTTTCTCCACTTGAAAATTTTACGGGTTATGGTATAATATATACAAGGAAGAATTGTTTTTTTGTCAAAGATGTCAGCTTTAGTTTTGGAGGTAATCACGTATGGGCAGAGTTAAGCGCGGAAACGCGAAGAAATCGTTCATGCGCGAACATGACTGTCGTTTTTGTCTTTATTTCGGTTCATGCTCGCACAAGGAATGCGTGTTTGACGACGCGGACAGCGTAGTCAACAAGAACGGGGAGTTTGAAGAGTCAGAGCAGAGAGGCGCTCCTTCGACGGACGCCATAGTTTGAGGTCATATGAACAAACGGTATTCCATTGGCGATAAGATCATTTACAGTCAGTCCGGCGTGTGCGCGGTGGAGGATATAACAGTCGGTGAATTCTGCGGGGAAAGCACGGAATATTATGTGCTGCGTCCGCTTTACGATTCGGGATCGCTCGTATATGTCCCGACAGGCAACGAAAAGCTTGTGTCTCGCATACGCGGTGCGATGACGCGCGACGAGGTCGACGACGCGATCGAATATATGCCGCGCGCGGAGAACATCTGGATCGAGAACGACAATAAGCGAAAGGAGGCTTACTCGGCGATACTGCTTGAGAATCAGCCGACGCATATAATCGAAATGATACGCACACTCCGTTCGCGCAGGGAAGAGCAGCGTTCCAAAAAGAAGCGCCTCCACATCGCGGACGAACATTTCCTCGAACGCGCACAGAGGATCCTCGGCGACGAGATATCATACGTCACGGGACTCGACAGACGCGACGTCGACACATATATCGCCTCGAGGATCGAAAACGCCGCCGTTAAGGAAGCGTGACCTACCCTGACCGCAAAAGCAAAAATGACGCGCAGCGCGCGTCATTTTTATATATGCGCACGGCGGGTATGCTTTGCGCATACGCCGCAAATGCGGCGAAATCATGTGAGCAACGGTTGCGCAAACGCGGCCGATCACGGTTGGAATCGGCGGCGATCGCGCCTGCCGGCGCGGAATCATACACGATACGCAACTATTGATTGCGAAAAAAGTATATATTTATTGGTTGCAAATAAGACGGATGCATAATATAATAGTATGGAATTATACCGCACGGTCAAAAACAGGAGTTTAACGAATGAAGATAGGGGAAAAGATCGCTTACTATCGCTCGTCGATGAATATGTCGCAGGAGGAGCTGGCGGAGACGCTTGGCGTCTCGCGTCAGGCAGTCTCGAAATGGGAGGTCAGCCAGACGGAGCCGCGCCTCGATAAGCTGCCGCAGATGTGCGAGCTGTTCCGCGTGACGATGGACGATCTTATCCGCGAGGACGCGGAACTCCGCAGATGCGGCCCCGTTGTAACGGAGCTTAAATCAGGCAAATATTTCGGGACGGACGGATTCCGCGGCGAGGCGAACGGCGTTCTGACGGCTGAACACGCGTTCCGCATCGGACGCTTCCTCGGATGGTACTATTCCGATCCCATATCGGGCTGCCGCGACCGCAACTATAAACCGAAGATCGTGATCGGCAAGGATACGCGTCTGTCGAGCTATATGCTCGAATACGCGATCGCGGCCGGACTCACGTCGTCCGGAGCCGACGCGTATATGCTGCACGTCACGACGACGCCGAGCGTCTCATACGTCACGCGTCAGGACGGCTTCGACTGCGGCGTCATGATATCGGCGTCGCACAACGTCTATTCCGACAACGGCATAAAGCTCATAAATACATACGGCGAAAAGATGGACGACGGCACGCTCGCGCTCGTCGAGGCATATATCGACGGCAATTTGGAGCCTCTCGGCGTCGACGGCGGCGATATCCCGCTCGCGCGCACGGACCGCATCGGCGCCATCATCGACTATGCGGCGGGACGCAACCGCTACATAGGATATCTCATCTCGATCGCGGCTCATTCGTTCCGCGATATAAAGGTCGGACTCGACTGCGCAAACGGCGCGTCATGGCGCATAGCGCCGGCCGTTTTCGAGGCGCTCGGCGCGCAGATTCGCGTGATAAACGGTCAGCCGGACGGCAGAAATATAAACCGCGACGCCGGATCGACGCATATCGAAAATCTGTGCAGATTCGTGCGTGAAAATCATCTCGATATAGGCTTCGCGTTCGACGGCGACGCCGACCGCTGCATAGCGGTCGACGAAAACGGCAACGAGGTCAACGGCGACGTTATAATGTACATACTCGGCCATCTGTTAAAGCGGCGCGGCGCGCTCGAGAAAAATACGGTCGTCACGACGATAATGTCGAACGCGGGACTTTATAAAGCGTTCCGCGAGGCCGGCATCGATACGGTGCAGACGACGGTCGGCGATAGATACGTCTACGAGGAAATGATGAGAAACGGCTATTCCCTCGGCGGCGAGCAGTCGGGACATATCATCGTCCGCAAATATGCGACGACGGGCGACGGCATCCTGACGGCGCTCATGCTGATGGAGGAAATGCTCGAACGAAAATCGACTCTCGGCAAGCTCGCCTCGGCGGTCACGATATATCCGCAGGTACTCAAAAACGTCCGCGTGTCGGATAAGGACGTCGTGATGAACGATCATGATATCGCGGAGCGCGTCGAGGATATAACGAAGCGGTTCGGCGATACGGGGCGCGTGCTTCTGCGCAAAAGCGGAACGGAGCCTGTAATACGCGTCATGGCGGAGGGCGAGGATATCGATTTCTGCAACGCAGTCGTCGACGAGCTGATTTCGCTCATCAAGGAAAAGGGATACGATGTAAAATAAGCGGTAAATAACAGGTCAGTAAAAGTTTTTGAAGAGGGGGTGTGGGGGAGTGACTTTTTTCAAAAAGTCGCTCCCTCACAAAATAAAAATGCTTACAATATCAGAGCTGTTCGATCTTGACCACACGATGTCGGGGGACATATTCGACGGATGCGAGTATGCATGGGAGGCGCTGCCGTGGATCGGCGACTACATACGCGCGCGGGGCGCGGGGCTGTCCGTCGACGAATACGACAATCCGTCGCCTGACGTATGGATATCGAAATCTGCGACGGTCGCGCCGACGGCGAGCATCACGGGTCCGTGCATAATCGAGGCCGGAGCCGAGGTGCGCCACTGCGCGTTCATACGCGGTTCCGCGATTGTGGGCAGGGGAGCCGTCGTCGGCAATTCGACGGAGCTTAAAAACGTGATCCTGTTCGACAAGGTGCAAGTCCCGCATTACAACTACGTCGGCGACTCGATACTCGGATTCGGCGCGCATATGGGCGCGGGCGCGATCACATCAAACGTAAAGAGCGACAAGACGCCCGTCGTCGTTCATTCGCCCGACGGCGACATCGAGACGGGACGCAAAAAATTCGGCGCGATCCTTGGCGACGGCGCTGAGATCGGTTGCGGCAGCGTACTGAATCCCGGCACGGTTATAGGACGCGGCGCACGCGTCTATCCGCTGTCGAGCGTGCGCGGATGCGTGCTGCCGTATTCGATTTACAAGCGCGCGGGCGAGATCGCGGCGATCGACGGCGCGTCCGACAAATGATAATAAATTGATATCTCAAGCGCATAAAACCGCGGACGGCAGACGCCGTCCGCGGTTTTTGCATTATATTGTGCGGGTACGTACTTGACAAGCGGCCGCGCGCGACATTATAATTGATGTCGCGTAAAGCAAACGGAGGTCAAAAATGCAGGACACGCAAAAGGCGCAGCTGTTTGAGCAGATGCCGATACCGCGCGCCGTCATGACGCTCGCGATCCCGACGATCGTAAGCTCGCTCGTGATGGTGCTGTACAATCTCGCCGACACGTATTTCGTCGGTATGCTCAACGATCCTATACAAAATTCTGCGGTGACGCTGGCGGCGCCCGTGCTTTTGGCGTTCAACGCGATCAACAATCTGTTCGGCGTCGGCGCGTCGAGCATGATGAGCCGCGCGCTCGGACGGAAGGAATACGATACGGTCTATGCAAGCTCCGCCGTCGGATTTTACTGCGCGCTCGTCTCGGCAATGGTGTTTTCGATCGTATATACATCGCTTAAAGGCGCGTTTCTCGTTGTGCTTGGGGCGGACGCGCAGACGTCCGCCGCGACGTCCGAATACCTCAAATGGACCGTTACGTGCGGCGCCGTGCCGTCGATACTGAACGTCGTTTTGGCATATCTCGTCCGCTCGGAGGGATCGTCGCTGCACGCGAGCATCGGAACGATGAGCGGATGCGGTCTTAACATGATCCTCGATCCGATATTCATTCTCCCGTGGGGACTCGGCATGGGCGCCGCCGGCGCCGGACTCGCGACGTTTATCTCTAACTGCGCCGCGTGCCTGTACTTTTTCATTTTGCTGTTTTGCAGGCGTGGGAAGACATACGTAAGCGTAAATCCGCGCCGTCTGCGCTTCCGCCGCGATATAATACTCGGCATATGCGCCGTCGGCATCCCCGCGTCGATACAGAATCTGCTCAACGTCACCGGCATGACGGTATTGAACAATTTCACCTCGGCGGCGGGGCCGGACGCCGTATCCGCGATGGGAATCGCGCAGAAGATCAACATGGTCCCCGTTCAGGTCGCCCTCGGATTTTCGCAGGGCATAATGCCGCTCGTCGGATATAACTACGCCTCCGGCGACGTCGGCAGAATGAAAAAATCGATCGCGTTCGCCGCGCGCATCATGATCACGATGATGATCGTCGTATCCGTCGGATACTTCATCGGCGCGGAACAGCTTTTGCGTATGTTCATGAAGAACGACAACGTCGTCGGATACGGCACGCGCTTTCTGCGCGGGATGTGCCTCGCGATGCCGTTTCTGTGTACGGATTTTCTCGGCGTAGGCGTGTTTCAGTCGTGCGGACTCGGCAAAAACGCGCTTTTGTTCGCCATTCTGCGCAAGATCGTGCTTGAGATCCCCGCGCTGTACATATTAAACGCTCTGTTCCCGCTTTACGGACTCGCATACGCGCAGCTGACGGCGGAGATCGTGCTTGCCGCCGCGGCAGTCATCGTTTTGGCAAGACTTATAAAACGGCTCGAACTCGAACGCGCGAAAACTCCGCCGCAAACAGGGATTTGACGAATTCATCCCGCGTCCCGCTTAAGCGTCAATATCAAAAGCTCCGGCGAATTATTTAAGCGGAAGGGGATCACACTGTTGCCGAGTCCGCGGCTGACCGCCATCCTGCATCGACCGCTTTCATATATGCCGGCGTCGTATTTCGGCAAAAATCCCTGATCCGGCGCGTAAACGCCGCCGATAAACGGGATGCGGAACTGTCCGCCGTGCGCATGGCCGCACAGCGCAAGATCGACGCCGCTCGACGCGTAAGCGTCGAACAGCTCCGGCCGATGCGACAGCAATATGACGAATTCGCCGCCGTCGCCGATCATGGCGCACAGCTTATCCCTGACCGCCGCCGCCCTTTCGTCAGGCGTGCATCCGAGCATATCGAAATTCGGATCGCGCAGCCCGCATATCAAAATGCAGCCGCTTCTGCGATAAATTTTGGCCGAGCTGTCGTCGATGACGGCGACGCCGACTCCGGCGAGCTTTTCCGCAAGCTCGCCGTATTTATCCGACGCGGCCTCGTGATTGCCGGTGACGTAAAACGTAGGCGCGATCTTGACGGCTCCCGCCGCAAATGTGACTGCGGCGTCGACGTCGGTGCGGCGCGAATCGATCAGATCGCCCGTGATCGCGATCATGTCGGGACGCTCTTCCTCGAGGATCGAAAGCAGTCTTTCGCTGCCGCGCCCGAATTCTCTGTTGTGCAGATCGGATACGTGCGCGATCTTATATCCGTCGAAGGACGGCGGCAGCGCGCCGTCCGCGACCGTTATCTCGGTGCGCGCGATCCTGTAATTATCATATATGCATAAGCCTATGACGGCGGACGCCAAAATCGCGCCCCACGCGATCAAAAGCGCGATCAGCGTGCGCTGCCGTCTGCGGCTTTTTTCTGTTTTGTCCATTTTATCCTCCAAAAAGGCATCAGCTGCCGCCGTCTATCTTTTTTATTATCGCGTCGAGCGCGTTGACCGTTATGCTAACTATGCCGAACAGCAGCTCCGCAGGCAGCGAGATAATGAATACGACCGCGATCCCGCACCAGAACACAACGCCTGACAGAATGCGCCGCACCCGCCGCATCATGCGCGCTCTCCGATCCCGCTGACGATCTTATAATACGCGGACGCGGTGACGAAATAGACGATCGTGTAGAACACGGCGAAAACGCAGAGACTTATCCCCGTCGTCGCCGCGAACAGCGCGACGTTGTCAAGACCGAACAGCATCAAAAGCTTCGATATGATGGGGAACGCGAACAAAAGATGGAGCGCGGCGAACGAGAGCGGAAGGAAAAACACGGTCAAAAGCTGAGAATTGACATTTCGTTTGATTTCTCGCTTCGTCATGCCGATCCGCTGCATTATGTCGAACCGCCCCTGATCCTCGTATCCCTCGGAGAGCTGCTTATAGTAGATGATAAGCACGGCGGCGAGTATGAATACGATGCTCAAAATTATGCCGATATAGAACAGCGTGCCGAACATACCGTAGAAATCCTGCCTGTTTTCCTCGCGCGACGAGATCGACGCATACGCGCCGTATGTCGCCTCCATGTAACTCGCATCGAGCGGCGTAGAGTATAATAACTCGTTGATCTTATCGCAGAGGGCGATCTCTTCGTCCGCGTCAAGCTCGGTGTTGAAATTGTACTTCATGCGGTAGCGGAGCATACGCTCGTCGAGCGCGTCCGTCATTTCTGCGATACCCTCCGTCGCATATTCGAGATCAGGCACGATCACGATCATGAACTGCGATAAAATATACCCCTCTCCATGCTCGAATTTGGTCCCGTCGTATTTCTTTACGTTAAACGATCTGCCGCCGTTAAACGACAGTGTGTCCCCGTCGAATTCTCCGCGATAGACGCAGACGAGCGCCTCGTCGCGGCCGAGGGATATATCCTCGCCGACCATACTATTGAAATCCGACAGCGGGACGAAATAGAACTGCCACACGTTCGACATCGTATCTATGCCGACGGAGTCGACATTGCGCACGTCAAGCTCGACGGTATCGCCCAGCAGCAGCCCCGATACGTAAGCCGCGCGGTACGAGATGACGTCGCTTTCATCGGCGCCCGCGTCCGCGGTCATCTTTTGCAGATCGCGCCTGATCGCCTCGGCCGTATCGTCGGACAGCCCCTTTAATTCGCCGAATCTGAAATCGATGTTGATATCGCGCGGATAGCGCTGATTCACCGCGTTTTCCTCGCCGAAGTAAAGACACGTCGTCGACGATATCATGACAAGCACCATCGTCGCGAGAATGCATATAGAGGCGAGTCCCGCGCCGTTGCGCTTCATGCGGAACGCCATCGACGACACGGAGACGAAGTGATTCGGCTTATAGTAGTATCGCTTATTCTTCTGCAAGAGCCGACAGAACATGACCGATCCCGATATCATCAAAAGATACGTGCCGGCAATTACCATAAGAACGGCTGCAAAGAACCACATGACAGCGTTTATAGGATCGTTTATCTTCACGGCGATCCAGTACGCGCAGCCGAGGACCAAAACGCCCAAAATCCCGAAAAGCCAGTTCGCGCGCGGCGGTTTTTCGCCCGTATTTTCGCCGCGCATAAGCTGAACAGCGCTCGCGAAGCGCACCTGACGTATCGAGTTCAAGAGCAGAAGCATGAATATTACGCCGAACACCTCGAGCGTCCTAATTACGGCGAGCGGCGACACTTTGAGATCATATGTGATTTGCCCGCGCATCACGTTGACGAATCCAAGCTCCGCCAGCTTTGAAAGCGCAATGCCGAGCGCCAAGCCCGTAGTGATCGAGACGGCGGCCTCGATCAGCGTCTCCCAGAACAGGATGCGCCCGATGCTCCATTTTCCCATGCCGAGGATGTTATATAGGCCGAACTCGGTTTTGCGGCGGCGCATCAGAAACGAATTCGTATAGAACAGGAATATGCACGAAAACACCGCGATCACCCAGCTCCCGAGCTGCAGCATACTGCGAACAAATTCTGCGCCGATCATATCGTCGGATACGCCGTTGACGCCGAGAAACATTATGATATAGAACATCATCACCATCCCGACGCACGTCAGGATGAACGGGGCGAACATCTTTTTATTTTTGCGAATGCTGACGGCGGCCAGCTTCGGATAGAATCCTATCTTCATTTGACGTCACCTCCGGCGGCGATCAGCGTAAGCGTGTCCGAAATTTTCTGATAAAGCTGCTCGTTAGAGTCGCCTCCGCGGTATATCTGATGAAACACCTCGCCGTCGCGGATGAACAGCACGCGGCCTGCGGAGCTGGCCGCCTTGATCGAATGCGTCACCATCAATATCGTCTGTCCGAGCGAATTGACGTCGGTGAACATCGACAAAAGCTCGTCCGTCGATTTTGAATCGAGCGCGCCCGTCGGCTCGTCGGCGAGTATCAGCTTCGGATTTGTGATCAGCGCGCGCGCGACGGCGGCGCGCTGCTTCTGTCCGCCCGACACCTCATACGGATATTTCCGCAATATCGCCGATATTCCGAGCCGCGAGGCGATCGGCGTCAGCCGCGCGCGCATCGATTTATGATCCGTTCCGGACAGTACGAGCGGAAGATATATATTGTCCTCGATCGTGAACGTGTCGAGCAGATTGAACTGCTGGAACACGAACCCGAGATTGTCGCGCCTGAACGCCGATATCGCCGAATCCTTTATCCGCGTCAGCTCCATCCCGTCAAGGACGACGGAGCCGCTCGTCGGCTTGTCGATCGCGGCGAGGATGTTAAGTAGCGTCGTCTTGCCGCTGCCCGATTCGCCCATGATCGCGACGAATTCGCCTGCCTCGACCGTGAAATTGACGTTTTTGAGCGCCTCGACCGTCTGCGTCCCGATACGCTGCGAATATACCTTTCTTATGCCTTTGACTTCCAAATAGCTCATGACAGTAAACCTCCGTGTCAGTTTGTCGTCTTACAGCTGCAATTATATCAGACGCGGGAAACGCTTCGCCATCGATTCGGCTTACATTTCCCGCGTTTATTATTACATTTTTGTAAGACGGCGCGTTATGCGGCGTCGGCGCGGCGATCGAATCGAATGAAAATGCGCGTCCCGCGCCCGACTTCGGATTCTGCCGTGATCGATGCGCCGAGCCTGTCGCAGACGCGGCGGCACAGATAAAGCCCGATCCCCGTCGAGCGCTTGTCGATCCGCCCGTTGCAGCCCGTGTAGCCCTTCTCGAAAATGCGCGGCAGATCGCTCTCTTCGATTCCGATGCCGGTGTCCTCGATGCAGAGCGTGTCCTCGCCCGACGCATATATCGATACGCTGCCCTGCGGCGTATATTTGAGGGCGTTCGACAGCACCTGACCGATCACGAACGACAGCCATTTTTCATCTGTCACGACCTCCATGCCGACACGATCGTAATCGAGGCTGATCCGCCGGCTGATGAATTCGGATGCAAGCTCCGATACGGCCCCGCCGATTATGTCGTCGAGACTGCATTTTTTGAATACGTAATCGCTGCTTTCGGAGTCGAGGCGAAGATATGCCAGCACCATCCCGACGTAACGCTCGATCGCGTGCAGATCGGTAGTAAGCTCGCGCCCGAGCGGCGTGTCCTCGTTTTCGAGCGCGAGACGCATCGACGTTATCGGCGTTTTGATCTGATGCGCCCACACCGTATAATATTCGATCGTATCGCGCAGACGCGCGGTGCGGTCGCCGTCGAGCGCCGCCATATCGTCGCGCAGCTTATATATGATCGCCTGATAATCGCGCTCGTCGACCGAGCGCGGCTCGGGCAGCTCGGAGATCATATCGGCGGGCAGGGAGGACAGATGTGACAGCCGCCTGTGGCGGCTCCTTTGGCGTATGACGCCGATCGCGGCGCAGACGATCAACAGACATAGACAGAGCAGGGCCGGATACGCGACGGCGGCGATCGGCAGATGGTAAAGGGCGAACGATACCGCGAATATGGCGGCGAACGCCGCCTGCAATATAATAAATCCGACGCGTCCGCGCAGATATAAAACGACGTTTTTCATGATACGTGGGCCTTTCATTCGATAATATAGCCGACGCCGACCTTTGTCTTGATAAAATCGCAAAGGCCCGCGGCGTCGAGCTTTTTGCGCAGTCTGTTGATGTTGACCGTCAGCGTGTTCTCGTCGACGTATTCGCGCGTTTTCCAGAGCCTCACCATGAGCCGTTCGCGGCTGACGGCGCGTCCTCTGTTCTCCATGAGGCAAAGGATGATGCGGTATTCGTTTTTCGTCAGCTGAATTTGCTCGCCGTTATAGAAAAACGCGCCGCTCGCGGTGTCGAGCATCGCGCCTCGATGCTCGATAATATGGACGCCTCCGGCGTAATCGTATGTGCGGCGCAGAAGCGCCTGTATTTTGGCGATCAAAACCTCGCCGTCGAACGGCTTTGCGATAAAATCGTCCGCGCCCATATTCATTGCCATGACGATATTCATGTTGTCCGACGCGGACGAGATGAAGATGATGGGCGTCTTGGATACGCTTCTTATCTCGCGGCACCAGTGGTAGCCGTTATAAAAGGGAAGTCCTATATCGAGCAGCACGATATGCGGCTGATATTCCGAAAACTCGGACATCACCGCGCGCATATCGGAAACTGCACGCGCGTCGAGATCCCACCTCGCCGCGTCCTCGCGTATCGCGGCCGCGATACGCGCGTCGTCCTCAACTATCAGTATGCGATATTTCACTTGATTTTTCTATGGGGGAAGAAGCAAAAGCTTCTCCCCCCGTGCCTCCGTTTAAGCCTCAGACTTTTTTATAAACGGGCGTATATTCGAGCGGAGCGTTCGCCGTGACGTATTCGCCCTTGCTCTCGACGACGCCGCTGCCGTCGCACGCCTCCCATCTGCCGCGCGGCAGATATACGCGCCGTTCGCGCGCGCCGTATTCGGTCACGGGCGCGACGAGCAAGTCGGAGCCGAACATATACTCGTCGTCGACGCGCCAGCATTCCTCGTCGTCGGGGAATTCGATGTACATCGCGCGGATCATAGGCAGTCCGGTCCGGACGGATTCGTCCGCGGCTTTCACGATGTACGGCTTCATCGATTCGCGAATATCGACATATGACTTGAGTATTTCATATATCTCCTCGCCGTAGACCCACAGCTCGTTGTCGGCGCCGGACGAGCAGAATCCGCCGCCGCGGTCGGTGTTCCACGCGAGCGCGCCCTTGTTCGGCTGCCTGTCGCCGTGCATACGAAGCACCGGCGTGTAAACTGCCCACTGGAACCAGCGCACGAGCAGTTCACGGAACACGGGATCGTTGACGTTGCCGCCGTAGAAGCCGCCCGTGTCAGATATCCACCACGGGATGCCGGCAACACCCATGTTGATGCCGTTTCTGATCTGCACCTTCATCTCGCGGAACGACGATTCGATGTCGCCGCTCCAGACGAGCGCGCCGTATTTCGGGCTGCCGACCCAAGCGCACCGCACGAGGTTGAGGATGTCGTGTACGCCGTCCTTTTTCTGCCCGTCGTAAACCATCATCGAATGCATACGCGGATAGATATTGCCCGTCGAAAGCGCGGGGCCTATGTACTGGCGGTAATGATCGAAATCGGTGACGGAATACTCCGGCTCCGCCTCGTCGAGCCAGAACATATCGATGCCGTATTTGCCGTAGTTCTGCTTCAGAATTCCGTATGCGAACTCGCGCGCGCCGGGGTCGGTGGCGTCGTAGATGCCGACCTGACCGTTAAAATCCATGACGGCGGGCAGACCGCGCTCCGTGCGGATGAGGTAGCCGTTCGACGAGAACCCATGGTAATTTTTCGAGCGCGGATCGACCGTCGGCCATACGGACACCATCAGGCGTATTCCCATTGATTTCAGCTCGTCCACCATCGCCTGCGGATCGGGCCAGTATTCGGGATCGAAATCCCAGTCGCCCTGATATATCCAGTGAAAGAAATCGATGACGATGACGTCAAGCTTGATTCCGCGCCTGTGATATTCGCGCGCCGCCGTGAGAAGCTCGTCCTGCGTGCGATAGCGAAGCTTGCACTGCCACAGTCCGAGCAAACTCTCGGGCAGGGGAGACGCGTGACCGACGACGTCGGCGTATTTTTCGATGATCTCTGCGGGCGAATCTCCGGCGCAGATCCAGAAATCGATCGCGCGCGTCGCGTCCGCGTGCCACTCGGTCACATTCTCGGCGAATGTCGCGCGGCCGATCGCGGGATTGTTCCACAGAAATCCGTATCCGCGCGAGGAGAGCAGAAACGGCACCGATATCTGCGAGTTGCGGTGCGCAAGCTCGAGCGTCGAGCCTTTCAGGTCAAATCGCGCGTCGCGGTACTGACCCATGCCGTGCAGATGCTCGCCGTCGTAGGCGGCGAATTTGATCGTCGCCTCGAACGTATCGCTGCCGCGCAGCGTCTTATACACGCGCGGACGATCGCGAAGCGACCACGGATACCATACCTCCTCAAACAGCACGTCCCCGCCGCGCGTAAAGCGCAAGTGATCGCCGAGCAGCTCGCAGCGAAGCCCGCCGCATTCGACGTATGTGCCGCCCTCGCGGTCGGCGGAAACGGCATCGGCCTTGTGCGGGACGTCCTCGGCGAGCGCCCAGTCCTCATCGGGAATCGCGCCTATCGGCGTGATGCGCACGCGGATGCCGCGTCCCCACGCCTCGATCTTCATGTTCTCGTGTCCGAACCGACATTCGAGCGAATTTTCAAGCTTTGTTACCATGACGTACTCCTTAGATGTTTATTTTTGCCGGAACGGGAGCCGGCGAATATTTCATATATCGGCCGCCATCGCGACGTGAACGATGCCTTCCTCCAAGAATTCGCCCGAAACGACGCGGAAGCCGAACTTTTCATAGAATCCGACGGCGTATTTCTGCGCGTCGAGGACGATGCGGCGGCATCCCGTCGCCTCCGCGACCGCGGGGATGCTGCGCTCCATGAGCGTCCGCCCGAGACCGCGCCCGTGCGGACGCGTCAGGACGCGTCCGAGCTTGACGGCGCCGTCGCCAGCGCCGTATGCGCGCAGATACGCGGCGACGCTGCCGCCGTCGGACAGAAAACAGTGCAGACTGTCATAGTCGACGTCGTCCATATCCTGATAATTTATGTTTTGCTCGATTATGAATACGTCGGCGCGCGCCTTGAGGATTTCATATATCTCGCCGGCCGACAGCTCCGAAAATTTCTTTGCATAAAACGTCATATTTGTCTCTCCGAAAACAGTTCTCCCAAAGCTATTATAAATCATTACGCGTCCGATTTCAACGGCTTTTTCAAATGTTGACAACACGCCTCCTTCGTGTTATGATAGATCGTCGACGACAGCTGAAGGACGGAGGCGCGTATGGAGCTTGTGATTTGCGTTTCAGACGGCGTGATGTATGACGAGGCGGAGGCGCTTGCGAGGCGCACGGGCGCGCCGCTCTGCGATCGGGAGGGGGACGGCGTGACCGTTTTGTTCGATCGGACGGGTGTGTCGCTTTCGGGATACGGAATGAAATATCGCGGCGATTTTACGCAGATGCTGTCAAGGATCGGCGCGGGGCTTCGACAGGAGCTGCTGATCAGGACGGCGAAACCGAGATCGGGCGGCCTTAAGGCCGTCGACGCCGCCGCCGGAATGGGCGAGGACGCGTTTTTGCTCGCCGCCTGCGGCTATGAAGTATCGCTGTATGAAAAAAACGCCGTGATCGCGGCGCTTCTTCGCGACGCTCTGCGCCGCGCGGAGTCTGACGAGCGCCTGTGCGCGATAACGTCCCATATGCATCTCACGGAGGGCGACAGCACCGAATTGATGCCGACGAGCGATCTCGGCGCAGATTTGATATATCTCGACCCGATGTTCCCGCCGAGGCGCAAATCGGGACTTATAAATAAAAAGCTCCAGCTTATACAGAAGTTAGAGCAGCCGTGCGGCGACGAGCGCGCGCTTCTTGACGCGGCGATCGCGGCGCATCCGAAAAAGATAGTGATCAAGCGCCCGCTAAAGGGCGCGTATCTTGCCGATATGAAGCCGAGCTATTCGATAAGCGGCAAATCGATCAGATACGACTGCATCGCGTTCCCCGACGCGACGTAACGGCGCGCAAAAAACGGCGGACGAGTTATCCCGTCCGCCGTAATTTTGCTGAATTTACGATTTTTCCTTGCCGATCTTCGACAGCACGAGCCTTGCTAAGACGAGGAACACGACCGTGTAAACGATCAGTATGCCCCATGAGCAGATCAGGTGCAGAGGTGTGAAATCGAAGAACGATTCGGCCTCGTGCGGTATCATGACGCCCTGCTGCTGAAGTCTCAGCGGCAGATCGTTCAGATTTGCCGTCGTGCCGTAGCCCTCCATGCTCCAGCGGCATACGGCGAGCCACGAGATGATCTCCGTCGCGCCGTCAAGCTTGAATATGAGTCCGGAGAACAGTATCTGCGGCATCAGCAGGATAGGCGCGACAGTCATGGCTCTGTCGGCGTTCGTGAACAGGGAAGAGACGAACAGACCCATCGCCGTCGACGCCGTCGCGGTGATGAACGTCGTGATGAGCAGCTCGAGGAACGGGAAGATCATAACGCCCTCGTCGGGAAGACCGATCATGAGGCTGAATACGGTCGTTATCATAATGCTCTGGACGAGACACATGATGCCGAGTACGATGATCTTCGACGAAACGTAAGTGCCAAGCGACAGCCCCGTCATGTATTCGCGCTTGAGGATCGTGCGCTCCTTGCATATTTCCTGGATCGCGTTCAGCATACCGACCCAGAACGCGGAGCAGGAGAGGGCGAACAGCAGGCTCTTCGTCATTTCGTATTGATCGAACTGCTTGCCGTCCGCGACGAACGAGATCAAAACGGCGAGCAGCGGCGCTTGTATCATGAGAAGCAAAAGACGCTGTCTGTCGTTCGTCACGAGCTTTAGATAACGCGCGCTCAAAACGCCGAGCTGGCGCAGTTTGTTTTCCTTCGATCTGGCGGAGACAGCCGTCGACGGACGAATCCTGCCCGGCGCGGCTCGCAGCTGCTCGTATCTCGCGCGCCACTCCTTCGCGTTGTCCGTTATCATGTTGTAGACGTCGACGATATCGTCGACGCCGAAGAACGTCTTGGCGTCGTCGTGCGAGCCGAAGAAGCAGAGATTTCCGCCCTTGCCCATGAACACGATCTTGTCGCACATTTTGAGCTGGAGCGTGCTGTGCGTGACGAGTATGACTGTTTTGCCGCCGTCCGCCATGCTGCGAAGCGACTGCATCAGATTGCGTTCTGTACCCGGGTCGAGTCCAGACGCCGGCTCGTCGAGGAACAGCAGATTCGGGTCCGACAAAAGCTCGACCGCGATGCTGGCGCGCTTGCGCTGACCGCCGCTCAACGATTTTATCAGACTGCCGCGCTTTTCCGACAGCTCGACCGTATTGATGGCGCGCGTGATCGCGGCCTCGCGCTCGACGGGCGTCGTGTCCTCCGGCAGACGGAGCATCGCGGTATACATGAGCATATCGTGAAGCGTCAGATTGTCGTAAACTATATCCGACTGCGGTACATAACCGATCAGCTTTTTGAGCGAATCGAAATTCTGATAGAGATTGATCCCGTTGATGAATACGTCGCCTTCGTTCGGCTTAAGATATCCGCACATACAGTTGAGTATTGTCGATTTGCCCGCGCCGGAGCCGCCGATTATGGCGATAAGCTCTCCAGGGCGGATGCCGAGGCTGACGTGATCGCTCGTTACGAACGATTTTGCGCCGCGTCCGCGTCTTATGACGATATTGGACGCGTCGACGGATATGCCGCTCTTGTAGCAGCAGTACGAGAGCATCGCGGACGTATAGATCAGCTTTGAATTCGTGATCGCGATGACGTCCTTTTCGTGCAGCTTTACCTTGCCCGTAATGCGGCTGCCGTTGACGACGACGCCGTTCGTGCTGCCGTTGTCGTATATGTAATAGCCGTCGTTTTCCCATGCGATCTTCGCGTGGCACTTTGAGACAGATATATGCGGAAGCACGATATCGCAGCCGCTGTCGCGTCCGATCGTGACGATCGGACGGCCGGTGAGCGGCAGTGACGCCCATCTGTTTTCCGAGTCGTCGGAGGTGAATACGAACAGTACGCCCTCGGCGACTGTCTCGACGACGTCGTCGATGCGGATGAAATCGCCGTCGCTGACGACGCGCGAGACGATCGAGGCGTTGTTGTACATCAGCCCGTTCGTGCTGCCGCGTTCCCCGTACATGGCCTTATCCTCGATGACCCACGCGTTGTTCCTGTACGCGAACCGCCCATGCTCGGCCGATACTAAATGCGACGTGAGAACGATGTCGTTTCTCGGATCGCGTCCGAAATAGACGTAATTCTTGCCGAAAATATCGAGTCTTACGGTGCGCGGGGCGGAGAATCCGTCGAAGATAGTGACCCTTGAGCCGTTCAGCTTAGTTACGGTCCCCGAAAAATGAACGGTCTTATCCATATTGTCCATAGCGTGCCTTCCCGAATATATATTCTAAAAGCGTCTTGCGACGAAAATGAGACGAATCGCAAATACCGATCTGATTCCGCATTTTTCGCGGATATAAACGAAAAAGAAAGCGGACACTACAGTGTCCGCTTTGTCGATTGCGGAGGCAGGATTTGAACCTGCGACCTTCGGGTTATGAGCCCAACGAGCTACCGGACTGCTCCACTCCGCGATATATTGCCGCTGACCGGACTTGAACCGGTACGGATTTTACTCCGGCGGATTTTAAGTCCGCTGCGTCTGCCGATTACGCCACAGCGGCACGCTTCCCCCGTCAGCAGTCGCTATTATATCATATCGCCGATCGTTTGTCAATAGTAAATTTTGCGACTTTTGAATTTTATGTCTGCTGATCCGTCGGCGCGATATCGGCGTCGCGTCTGTACGTCTGACCGTCGAGGACGAGAGTATCGTCGGTAAGCTCGCCGATCACGTATGAGACGACGCTGCCGTTATAATCGACGGTGACCTCGAGCGTATTGTCCGACAGGATCACGAACGTGCCGGAATTTTCGGCCAGACCGACCGTACACGAGCCGTTTTCATAAAAGGTGAAATCGGGCTTATAATATTCGTTTTCGATGTTATCGGCGGAGCGCCACGCTCCCACGATCATATCGGGCGAATACGGACGGCTGCCGCCGTCCTTCTCGCACGAAAAAAGCGCGATCGACGCTGAGATCATAAGCGCGCAGCACAACAGCGCGCGGTATATATGCTTCATGTTTGACACCTCACAGGGCCGCGTGCGGCCCTTATATTTTGCCCGACATCGGAATGATATCACGTTTTTTGCGCCGTGTCAACATTTTTTGCGCCGTTGGCCGTGCCGCCTTGCGGCTCATCGATTATTATGTTATAATAAACGCTGGAAATGTCAAAGTCGCCACTTACGTGGCGACGACAGTATAAGGAAGCGTTTATTGAAACATAAATTTCAATTTAGTTATATGTCGCCCTATGGGCGACGAAAGAATAAGGTAGAAATTTCTGTTTTAATAAATGCTGGGAACGTCAATGTCGCCGCGGAGCGGCGATTAAAGTAAATATAATATCCGCGCATATGCGCGAAGAATGAAGGGGGAACGATCATGAACGACCGTGCGATCACAATAAGAAATCCGATACTCAAGGGCGAATTTGCCGATCCCGATCTGCACAGATTCGGCGGCAAATACTACATCTATCCGACGACGGACGGTGTCGACGGATGGGGCGGCTGGCAGTTTCACTGCTTTTCGTCCGACGATCTTTCCGATTGGCGCGACGAGGGGATCATACTCGACGTGAAAAACGATTTCTGCGACGGCAAAGACAACGAAAACGGCGCGCCCGGCGTGCTGTGGGCCGTCGGTAATGCGTGGGCGCCGACGATAGGCGAGTGCGGCGGCAAATACTGGTTCTATTTCTGCGCGAAGCGTCCCGACGGCGTATCCTGCATCGGAGCCGCCGTCGCCGATTCCCCGACGGGGCCGTTCCGCTCGACGGCGGAGCCTGTCATCACGCCAGAGATCGTATCGCAAGAGATCGGAAATGTGCGCGGACAGACGATCGATCCGTGGTATTATGAGGAGGACGGCAGACATTATCTGCTGTTCGGCAACGGATACGGCGCGATCGCGGAGCTTGATCCGACGATGACGCGCATAATCTCCGGCTCCATGCACCGCTATTGCGGCACATATGATCTGCGCGAATCACTTATCGTCATAAAACGCGGCGGGCTGTATCATTTTACGTGGTCGTGCGACGATACGGGCAGCGAGAATTATCACGTCAACTACGGCACGTCGCTCACGCTGTACGGCGACGTCGAGTATCGCGGAACGATACTCGAAAAGCGTCCGGCGAGAGGCATTCTCGGCACGGGGCATCATTCGATTCTGCATATACCGGAATCGGATGAATATCTGATCTGCTATCACAGATTCGCGACGCCGATAGGGAAGTATACGCGCGGATTCGGTTTTCACCGCGAGACGTGCTTGGACAGGCTCTTTTTTGACGCGGACGGATTCATCGCGCCGATCGCGCCGACGAATTCGTTCAGCCTCGCGTTATAAATCATGTACCGCGTGATGATAGTCGAGGACGACGCCGGCATCGCCGGCGCGATCGACGAGCTGTGCCGCTCATGGGGGCTTGCGACTCATGTCGTCGGGGATTTGACTGCGGTGATGGCGGAGTTTGAATCGTTTGATCCGCAGCTCGTGATGCTCGATATAGTCCTGCCGTTTTACAACGGATACTACTGGTGCGAGCAGATCAGACGCGTCTCGCGCGTCCCGATCATATTCATTTCGTCCGCGTCGGACAACATGAACATTGTCATGGCGATGAACATGGGCGGCGACGATTTCATATCGAAGCCGTTCGACGGCGAGGTGCTGATGGCGAAGGTGCAGGCGACGCTCCGCCGCACATACGATTTTGCGCTGACGGCGCCGACGCTTACGCACAGAGGCGCGGCGCTTTCGTCCGGTGACTGCGCGCTATTCTACGGTGGGGAACGCGTCGAGCTGACGAAAAACGAGCTTCGCATACTGACCGCGCTGTTCGAGGCGGACGGAAAAGTCGTATCCCGCGAGCGGCTGATGGAGCTTTTATGGAAAACGGATTCGTTTATCGACGACAATACGCTGACCGTAAATGTGAACAGGCTCCGCCGCAAGCTGTCGAATATAGGATTAAACGATTTCATCCTGACTAAGGTCGGGGTCGGATATATGCTCGGGTGATCAGACTATGAGATTTATTGCCGATTACATATCGGGACGCATACGCGTGATCGCATATTTCGCCGTATCGGCGCTGATATTCGCGGTCGTTTTCCGCATATACGGACTGCCAGCCGAAGCCGTCGCATATCCGATCGCGCTCAGCGCCGTCGTCGGCGTATTATTCATGGCGGTCGATATCGTGCGCGCGGCGTCCCGCCGCCGCTCGATGAACGAATGCAAGCGCGCGGCCGAAGAAGCGCCGCCGGCGGAGCTGCCGACGCTTATCGGACTGCTGCCGCCGCCGACCGGCGACGGCTGCCGCGACTATGACGAGCTGCTCCGGATAGTGTGCGAATCGGCGAAAAACGCCGAGGCTCAAAGCAGCGCGCGCATTTCCGAAACGGAGGAATTTTATACGGCGTGGGCGCACGAGATCAAGACGCCGATATCGTCCGTAAAGCTCGCGATACGCGACGAGGACACGGAGATATCGCGCCGCGTTTCGGAGGAGATGGTGAAAATCGAGCAGTGCGTCGACACCGTTATGGCGTATGTAAGGCTCGATTCCGATTCGACCGATTACGTGTTCCGCCGCTGCCGTCTCGATTCTGTCGTCAGACAGTCGGTGAAGCCGTTCTCGACGCAGTTCATACGGCGCAGGATCGGACTTGAATACGAAAAAACGGACGCCGAGGTCGTGACCGATGAAAAATGGCTCTCGTTCGTGCTTGAGCAGCTCTTGTCAAACGCGCTGAAGTACACAAAGAGCGGCAGGATCAAAATCGCCGTCTGCGAAACTGACGGCGGCGTATCGCTCTCTGTCGCCGACACCGGCGTAGGGATCGCAGAGGACGATCTGCCGCGCATATTTGAAAAGGGCTACACGGGCAAAAACGGACGCGCCGGAGGCGGCGCGAGCGGGATCGGACTGTGGCTGTGCGCGCGCGTGTGCCGCGCGCTTTCATGCGATATCGGCGCCGATTCGACGCTCGGGGAAGGCACGACGATGACGATCGTTTTTCACCGCGACCGCAAATATTCCGAATGTGACAAAAATGTAAGCTCAATGTAAGGCGAATCGATGGCGTCGCCGCCGCCTTTTCTGATATAATTGGCGCCAAAGAACGGATGGAGGTACAAAATATGAGTATGCTTGAGGTCAGGCATCTGCAAAAAACGTACACGTCGCGATTCGGAGGCAGCAGGGTAGAGGCGCTCCGCGACGTCAATTTCACGGTCGAGGCGGGCGAATTCGTCGCGATCATGGGCGAATCCGGCAGCGGCAAGACGACGCTACTTAACATTCTCGCCGCGCTCGACAAACCGACGGGCGGTGTCGTGCTGTTGAACGGACGCGCGCTTTCGTCGCTGCGCGACTCGGAGCTGTCGTCGTTCAGACGCGACAATCTCGGATTCGTATTTCAGGAATTCAATCTGCTCGACACGTTCACGATCGAGGACAATATTTATCTGCCGCTCGTGCTTGCCGGCAAAAAATACGGCGAAATGCGCGCGAGGCTCGATCCGATCTCAAAACGGCTCCGCATCGCGCATATACTGAAAAAATATCCGTATGAGGTATCGGGCGGCGAAAAGCAGCGCGCCGCCGTCGCGCGCGCGATCATAACGGAGCCGCAAATACTTCTCGCAGACGAACCGACGGGTGCGCTCGATTCTCACGCGACGGAAGAGCTTTTATCGATGCTCGCCGACATCAACGAGACGGGACAGACTATCCTGATGGTCACTCATTCGATCAAAGCCGCGAGCCGCGCGGGACGCGTGCTGTTTATACGCGACGGGGAAGTTTTTCATCAGATATACCGCGGCGGCTGCACGAGCGAGGAGCTGTACGCAAAAATATCGGATACGCTGACTGTGATCGCCGGAGGCGGGGAGGTGTCGGAATGAGCCTCTATGCAAAGCTCGCGTTTTCCGGAATAAGAAAAAACAAGCAGATCTATATCCCGTTTTTCATCACATCAGTCGGCATGGCCGCCGTATATTATATCATATCGTCGCTCGGACAGAGCCTGATCCGCCGGAATATGTACGGCGGACGGACTGCGGTCATACTGCTCGAACTCGGTTCATATGTGATCGCGGCGTTTTCGCTTTTGTTTTTGTTTTATACGTATTCGTTTCTGACGCGGCGGCGTCAGCGCGAGTTCGGACTTTACAACATCCTCGGCATGGGAAAGCGCCATATCGCCGTCATAATGGCAATCGAAACGGCGATCACATACGCGGTTTCGCTTATATTGGGGATCGCATTCGGCGCGCTTTTCGCAAAGCTGTTCGAGGGGGTGATGCTCGATATCATGGGGCTTAAGGTCGGATACGAGATCAGGTTTTCATGGTACTCGGCGGCGTCGGCGGCGCTCGTTTTCGGGATCATTTTCGCGCTGATACTTGCGTTTACGCTCTTTCGCATCGGCAGGACCGATCCGATCGAGCTTTTAAAAAGCGAACAGCGCGGCGAAAAGCCGCCGCGCGCAAATCCCGTGATCGGCGTCGTCGGCGTGCTGCTGCTCGCCGGCGCATATTATATCGCGCTCACCGTAGAGCAGCCGCTCGAAGCCGTTTTCCTGTTCTTCATCGCCGTGCTGATGGTGATTGCCGCCACGTATATGCTGTTCGTCTCCGGCTCGGTGCTTATGTGCGCCATTTTGAAACGGCGCAAAAACTACTATTACCGCGAGAGCAGATTCGTATCGATATCGTCGATGGCGTTCCGCATGAAGCGCAACGGCGCGGGACTTGCGTCCATCTGCATCCTTTTGACGATGGTACTCGTCACGATAACGTCGACGCTGAGCCTATATAAAAACGTGGAAAATATGATCGATTCAACGCATCCGCGCGAGGTCAATATGTCGTTTTACCTGAATCCGCTGGCGATAACGACGGACGGATACGCCGAGCGGCTCAAAAACGGCGCGATCGCCGCGGCGTCCGATGCCGGATGCGATCCGCGCGATATCATATCGTATAAGTATTTGTGGATCAATACGGAGATGGCGGACGGCAAATACGAGGAAACCTTCATGTACGCGGATATGAAGATGCAGTACGAATTCACGTTCGTGCAGCTTTCGGATTACAACGAATCGTTCGGATGCGATTATACGCTTTCACCTGGCGAGGCGCTCGTCTACGACGTCGACAACGGCGATCTCGTCTATGACGGCGCTGGCGACGTCATAGATATCGACACGATCGGCAGCTTCAAGATCGTCGGCGAGGTCGACGATTTTGAACCGTTCGGCCTGCTCTCCGGCACGTCTCACCCGTCCGTCGTCTTAATAATCGACGACATAAGCGGCATTGTCGACAGCTACAATCACCACTTGCCGACGATGTACGTCGGATTCAACACCGCCCCCGGAATGGAGACCGAGTTCAATCTGTCAAGATACTCATACAGCGATTATATCGATTGGGAGGAGACGGCGGAGGACGGCGATCTTTATATCTACGGCATCAACTGGCAGAATAAGACTGCCGACACGGACGACTATATGTCGCTTTACGGCGGACTGCTTTTTCTCGGGATAATGCTCTCCGGCGTGTTCACGGTCGCCGCCGTTTTGATCATCTATTATAAGCAGATCACGGAGGGATACGAGGATCGCGCGAGATTCGGTATAATGCAGAAGGTCGGACTCTCCGAAAAGCAGATCAAAAAGAGCGTCAACGCGCAGATGCGCGCCGTGTTCATAATGCCGATTGCGGCGGCCGCGATGCATACTGTGTTCGCGATGCCGATTTTGCAAAAAATCTTGAAGCAGCTGGAGTTTAATAACGACGCACTGCTGCTCGCGGTCGCTCTGTCAAGCGTCGCCGTCTGCGCGCTCATTTACGCCGCAATCTATAAGCTCACGGCGAATTCGTACTATAAAATCGTAAAAAACTGAACCGAAAAAGGACGCCGGACGGCGTCCTTTTTCGGTTCGCAAATATAGCATATCAATCGGCGTTCGCGACTCTCATATCATCTCATACCTGTCATCGCGCAGGATCGCAAGCAGATCGTCGTTCGATGCGATCGGCTCGTCGGTTATGATGCCGCCGAGCGGCACATGATCGGGATCGTGAAAATCCGTACCCGAAATGCCGTGCAGGCCGTTCGATTTGGCCCACATGGCGGCGATATCGTTGTGCGATTCGTGCCACGGCGAGCGGTTCGCGACCTCGATCCCGTCGAGGATTCGCGGATCGGTGACCGTCATCCCGGGGCGGAACGGATGCGCCTGATATATCATCATCCCATTCTCGCGCACAAGCTTTGACAGCGTGTGGATGCTGTTGATATATCGCGGGTCGCCGAGATCGTAAAGGAAATCCTCGGTCAGACCGTACACGAGATAATCGCTGTCGTTGCCGCGCATGAAGCGTATCTCGGCGCCGAGCAGAACGTGCAGCTTTCCCTCGGCCGCGCGGCAGAAATCGCGGTACGCGTCCATGAAATAGTCGAGGCGCGCGCGCCACGTCGACGCTTCAAGCTCGCGCAAAAACGTCCACGGATTGATGTGTTCGGTCGAAACTATCGTCGTGTAGCCCGCGGCGGCGTATTTTTCGACGATCTCGTCGTGCGACGCGTGCGCGCACACGGATACGTGCTTTGAATGGCAGTGAAGCTCAGTCTTGTACATACCGTATCAGCCGAAATTCTGCTCGGTGCGCTCGATGATCTCGTCCTGAAGCGCGCGGGAGAGATTGCGGAAATGGTCGGAATATCCGGCGACGCGGACGATAAGATCGCGGTATTCGTCGGGATGCGCCTGCGCGTCGAGCAGCGTCTGGCGGTCGACGACGTTGAACTGGATGTGATGGCCGTCCATCGCGAAATAGGAGCGGATGAGCGCCGCAAGATTGGACAGTCCGTCCTTGCCGGCGAGAACGGCGGGGGTGAACTTCTGATTCAGAAGCGTGCCGCCGGTGCGCAGATGATCCATCTTCGCGCACGAACGGATTACGGCCGTCGGGCCGTGCGTGTCCGCGCCCTTGTCGGGGGATATGCCCTCGGAAACTGGCTTGGCCGCAAGCCTGCCGTTGGGCGATGCAAGCATGACTTCTCCGAAATAGACATGGCACGTCGTCGGCAGCATATTGACGCGGTACTGTCCGCCGCGCACGTTCGGTCTGCCTGTGACGGTCTTCTGATAGAAGTTGAACACGTCCTTCATTATGTCGTCGGCGTAGTCGTCGTCGTTGCCGTAGAACGGCGTCGCGGAGCGGATCGTGTGGAACATATCGGGCGCGTTTTCAAAGTTCGTCTCCATCGCGTCGACAAGCTCGCGCAGCGTGAAATCGTGATTATCATAGACGTGGCGCTTGATGGACGAGAGCGAATCCGTGATCGTGCCGATGCCGACGCCCTGCAAATAAGACGTGTTGTAGCGCGCGCCGCCGGCATTGTAATCCTTGCCCGTCGCGATGCAGTCGTTGGTGATGATCGAGAGGAAGGGAACTGGCATATAATCGGCGTAAATGCGCTCGATGACGGCGCTGCCCGTCAGCTTTATGTCGATGAAATGCTCCATCTGACGGCAGAACGCGTCGTAGAGCTTTTCGTATGAGTCGAAATCCTCGGGACTGCCGAGCTGCAGGCCAATCGTCTTGCCGGTGTAGTGGTCGTAGCCGTTGTAGAGCGTCAGTTCGAGAATCTTCGGAATGTTGAAATATCCGGTCAGAATGTACGCCTCATTGCCGAACGCGCCCGTCTCGACGCATCCGCTCGTGCCGCCCTTGCGCGCGTCCGCGAGCGATTTGCCGGCCGCCATCAGCTCGGAGATTATAGCCTCGGTGTTGTAGAACGCGGGCTGGCCCCAGCCCTTGGACGCGATCTCGCACGCGCGCATCAGGAATTTGTTCGGCGTCTTGCGGCTGATCTGCACGTTCGAGCTGGGCTGGAGAAGCTTCATTTCGTCCATGCAGTCGAGGATCAGATACGAAACGGGATTGACGCCGTCCTCGCCGTCAGGCGTGATGCCGCCCGTGTTGATGTTGGCGAAGTCGGTGTATGTGCCGCTCTCCTTGAGCGTCACGCCGACCTTCGGCGGCGCGGGCTGATTGTTGAATTTGACCCACAGGCACTCAAGCAGCTCGAGCGCGCGGTCGTCGTCGAGCACTCCGCGCTCGACGTCGTGGCGATAGAACGGGTAGACGTGCTGATCGAGTCTGCCCGGCGAGTATGCGTCCCACGGATTAAGCTCGCTCGTTACGCACAAATGCACGAACCAATACATCTGGAGCGCCTGATGGAACGTCTGCGGCGCGTGTTCCGGCACGACGGCGCAGTTGTCGGCGATCGTCAAAAGATCGGATTTCCACGCCTCGTCCGTCTCGGACTTTGCAAGCTCGCGCGCGAGCGCTTCGTATCTGTGACCGAGCGTGATTATCGCGTCGCACGCGATGCTCATAGCCGTGAGCTGTTCGCGTCGGCGGTAAGCCTCGGGATCATGCTGATAATCGAGCGCAGCGATCGCGTCGGCGATGTCCTTTTTGTAATCGGCGAAGCCTTTGTTGTATATTTTATCCGAGCAGACCGTGTGGCCCGGGCCGCGCTGCTCCATGAATTCGGTGAAAATGCCGGCCGCGTAGGCGTCGCGCCATTCGTCCGTCATGACGGAGAGGATGCGGTGGCGGATCGAGCGGTTCTCCCAGTAGGGGATGATCTCCTTTGCGTGCCACTCGCGCTGTTCTTCCGTGTTCTTGAAGAATATGATCTCGCGGTCGTTCATTATCTGCAAATCCTCGACCGTGTGGCAGCACAGCTCGGGGAATGTGGGAGCCGCTTGCGGGCGGTCGCCCTTTTCGCCGACGATAAGCTCGCCGCGCTCGATGTAGAGCGAGCGGTTCTCCATAAAATGACGAAGCGCGAGCGCGCGCATCTCCGGCACGGAGACGGACCCCTCCCACATCTTATATGCCTCGGTGAAATATTTCGCCCTCTCCATCGAGATCGACGGCACCGCCGTCGTGCTGATCTCGCGCAGACGCTTAACTCTGTCTGTCATGTACAGATCACTCCTTACTTTCGATTTTTATGCGTAAACATTCGGGATAATATCGCAGTTTTTTATCCGCCGATGCGGACGTCGCGGACGCCGCGCGCCGAAAGACGCGCGCGCAGCGCTTCCATAAGCTCGCCGGACGGCGTCTCAAACGTGTCCGACGACAGCCATCCGAGCGACTTGCGCTTGTAGACGCCGGTGTTGTGATACGGCAGAAGATGAACTCTTTCGTATCGAACGCCGTCAAGCACGCGCGCGAGCGCGTCCATGGCGTCCTCGGTGCAGTTGGCGGCAGGCTCGATCACGGGGACGCGGATGATGATCCGCGCGCCGTCGTCGGAAAGCGCGCGCAGATTCGATAAAATCCGCGCGTTGTCGACGCCTGTAAGCCGCCGGTGAAGCTCGCCGTCGACAGATTTGATGTCGTACAAAAATGCGTCCGTATACGGCAGCACGGCGGAGAATTTCTCATACGGCGCATATCCGCTCGTATCGATATTGACGCCGATATCCTCGTATTGCAGCTCGCGCAGAAGCGGGAGCAGAAAATCGAGGCTCTTCGCCATTACCTCGCCGCCGGAGAGGGTGACGCCGCCGCCCGACTGCTCGTAGAACATCCTGTCTGCGACGCAAACCTTGACGATCTCGTCGACTGTCATAGGCTTACCCGCGATCGCGCGCGCGTCCGCCTGACATACGGGAACGCATTCTCCGCACGCGGCGCACCGCGCGAAATCCTCCGCTGCTCGTCCGCCCGATAACGATATCGCGCCGTTGGGGCATACGTCCGCGCATCTGCCGCAGCCGACGCATTTTTCGGCGTTATAAAGAAGCGACGGCGTCGCGGATTCGCCCTCGGGATTGTGGCACCAGAGACACGACAGCGGACATCCCGAGAAGAACACGGTCGTTCTGATCCCGTCGCCGTCATGGACGGAGAATCGCTGTATGTTAAAAACATTTGCAGTTGCGTTCGCCGCCATGTTATGCCTCCGCGATTTTTCATACATTGTCATTATATATTCGCCGTGCAGTTTTGTCAATAAGCGCGGGCGATAATTTTAGACAAACGCGCGCGATTATGCAGTTTTGATATGTGCAAAAATGCCGCGGGATGAAATATCCCGCGGCATTGATCGCGATTTATGCAGGAAAGGCTGATCGCAGATGCAAAATCACACCTTGACGGCGTCCGTTATGATGCGGCGGACGATGTCGGTGCAGACGGTGAGATCGGTAAGCGGCAGAAACTCGAAGCGCGAATGACAGTTGACGCCGCCTGTCGGCAGATTCGGGCAGGGAAGCCCCATAAACGACAGCCGCGCGCCGTCGGTGCCGCCGCGTATCGGCAGCTCCGTGACGTCGAGACCGAGCGAACGCATCGCAGAGCGCGCGCGTTCGAGGATATGTTCGTTCTCCGGCTTTGTAAGGATTTCCGCCATATTGCGGTATGTGTCGACGATCTCGACCTCGGCGACGATGCCGTATTCGCGGTTGACCGCCTCGACCGCATCGCGCATCTGCGCTTTGCGCCGCTCGAGTATTTCGCCCGAGTGATCGCGGATTATGTAGTGCAGCACGGCGTTTTCGCAGTCGCCCGACATCGAGCAGAGATGGAAGAAACCCTCGCGCCCGTCTGTTTTTTCGGGGACCTCGTCGGGGGGCAGCAGCGAATGCAGCTTCGCCGCGATCGCGCACGCGTTTTTCATCTTGCCCTTCGCCGTCCCTGGATGCATCGATACGCCGCGCACCGTCACCGTCGCCGCCGCGCCGTTGAAGCATTCATACTCAAGCTCGCCCGGCGCGCCGCCGTCCACGGTGTAGGCGAAATCTGCGCCGAATCCGTCGACGTCGAAATGATCCGCGCCGCGTCCGATCTCCTCGTCGGGAGTAAATGCGAGCATGACGCGGCCGTGCGGCTCGCCCGATTTGATAATATCGTCGACGGCGGTGATTATCTCGGCGATGCCGGCCTTGTCGTCCGCGCCGAGCAGCGTTTTGCCGTCCGTGCAGATGAGGCACTGATTCCGATATTTGTCGAGGATCGGGTGATCGTCACGGCGCATGAGGATGAATTCGTCCTCATTCAACAGGATGTCGCCGCCAGAATATATCACCATCTGCGGCACGACGCCCTCGCCGGAGCAGGCGTCCGACGTGTCCATATGAGCGATAAATCCGATCACGGGCGTGTCGTCGGGGATGCCTTCGCTCGCCGGCAGACACGCGTACACATAGCCGTATTCGTCGAGCTTTACATCGTCAAGGCCGATCGATTCAAGCTCGTCGCGTATGCGGCGGGCGAGCGCAAGCTGCCATTCGGTCGACGGCGTCGACTCCGACGTCTCGCTCGACGTCGTAGGATACGACACATAATCGAGGAAGCGCTCGTAGGCGTTCATGTTGTATTTTTTCGTCCACTCGGGGAGCGGTTCGTCACAGCTGCACATAAAATCTCCTTTAGACTGATTCAAGCTCGCGCTTCGCGCGCTTGAGATCGTCGATGATGTGAAGCCCCTGCGGGCATTTTGATTCGCAAGCGCCGCATTCGAGGCAGACGTCGGGCTTCGTTTCGGGCTTCATACGTTTGAAATCGCCCGCGGTGCGGCGGTTCTCGTAGCGCGCGTACTGATTCCATATGCCGAATACGCGCGGGATGTCGACGCCGCCCGGGCATGGCATACAGTAGCGGCAGCCCGTGCAGCCGTTGCGGACGCGGGAGAGGATGACTTTGCGCGTCTGTTCGACGGCGTCGAAGCCGTGTTCGTCGAGCGGCTTAAAATCGCCGAACGTCTTAAGATTATCCTCTAACTGTTCGGGTTCGTTCATACCAGAGAGGATGACCTTCACACCGTCGTGCGAGCCGACCCAGCGCAGCGCCCACGACGCGTCGGACGCGTCGGGATCGATCGCGCGGAGCGGAGCTTCCGCGTCGGCGGGCAGACGCGCGAGCGTGCCGCCCTTTACGGGTTCCATCACGATCAGCGGGATGCCGCGCTTTTGGCAAAGCTCGACGCCGCGCGTCGTCGCCTGATCATGCTGATCCATGTAATTGTACTGAATTTGGCAGAAATCCCAGTCGTCGCGCGCGTTGATGATATGCTCGAACGCGTCGTAGTTGTCGTGGAACGAGAAGCCGAGATAGCGGATTTTGCCCTCGTCGCGCCACTTCGCGCAGCGGTCGACGATGCCGAGCGAATTGATGCGGTCGAAGTTGCCGCGGTTCATCGCGTGGAGCAGATAGAAGTCTATGTAGTCCATGCCGAGGCGTTCGAGATGCTCGGCGAATATCTTCTCCGCGTCCTCTGGCGATTTGAGATCCCAGCACGGCAGCTTTGTCGCGACGTAATAGCTGTCGCGGGGATACTTCGCCATAGCCTCGCCGAGTATCTTTTCGCTCTCGCCGCCGAGATATACGTATGCGGTATCGAAGTAATTGACGCCCGCCTCGTATGCGCGGTCAAGAAGCGCGTACGCCTTCTGCCTGTCGACCTTTCCCTCGGCGTCGTTTGTGAATCTCATACATCCGAACCCGAGCAGGGAAGTCGAAACTCCCAATTTTTCCATTTTGCGGTATTCCATTTTTTGTTCTCCTTTTTATTTTAAATTGGAACAGCTTATCAAAGTTTATCCGGCGCGCCGTTTTTTCCCAATCACAGCGGCGGCGAAAACAGCAAGACCGGCGGCGGCGGTCGCCCATGCGCCGAGCGCAGAGCCGCATCCGCCCTCTGATGCGGACGGCTCCGCTTCAGGCGTAGTTGTATCGGCGGCGGGCGGCTCCGTTTCAGGCGGACGCAGCGCCTCCGCGTCTGCTTTGATTGGCGCGGAATACATCTTGATCGTGGGATTTGAGAATATCTCGCCGTAGGCGTCCTGCTGATAGCCGATATTCCCGCCAGACGTGACGCAGTAATAGAGCGAGCCGTCCGACGGCACCGTGATCGTATTCGATCTGTTGGCGTAAAGCGAACCCTTCGTCAGATCGGAGCCCTTGACCTTATACCACAAGACGTAGTATTCGGATTTGCCGCCGACATCGGCCGTCAAGGTTATGGTTCCGTCGTCGTTCACTACATGATCGATCGAAAGATACAAGAGATTGTCGTTCGACCATAAATTGTTAAACCAGTTATCGTACCTGTATTTCACGGCGTCAATATACGCCGCGGCGGTCTCGTTGTAGCCGTTCGCGCCCCAGCGGCGCATACTCATCTCCTCCGACTGCTTTATGCGTTCGACCTTATCCGCGATGACCGGTATTACCTCGTCAAGGGAAGTGCGCAGACGCTCGTTTTCACGGTACATTGCCTCCATGAAATCGCCGTGCCGGAACAGTTGCTCGCTCCATATGTACTGCTGATAGACGAAATACGTGAACCAGCTCGCGGTGCCGAAGAAGGACGGATCGTGAAGATCGTACAGCGTCGTCTCGAAATCCCATACGGGACCGAACGTAAGCCGGCTGTGATCGGTGCCGTCGGCGTCCTTGTAGAGATACGTGCTTGTGCGGAAATATTCAAAATTCTCGAAAAACGCGTAGATGAGCATCATATCGGCGAGACTGTCGAGATCGGCGTACTCGGAGTAGTGCTTGCCCTCTTCGTTATATCCCGTTTCGGAATAGATCGCATCCTCGAAGCCCTGAACATACGCGGCTATGTACTGCACCATTCTCTGCGTGCAGACCTCGGGCGTTTTGATGTGGAACGGAACGCCGCGCTCCGTTATGAATCCGCAGTCCTCGTACATCTCGTGCATGACCTCAAGCACGTATCCGCCCGTAATATCGCCGCCTTCCTCGAGCCTTGTGCCGTTGTTGAACGTGTACTGACGGACGCCGGCGTCGATCGCGGCGTCGCCGCGCGGCGAGCTTGTCGTTACTGTTTTGAAATCTCCGCTGCCGGTCACGAATTTTTCAAGATCGTTCACCTCGACGGCGCCTCCGGCGTTCATCCGCTCGCACAGGATATAGACGCCGCGATAATCGCCGTTTACGTAAAGATCGACGTATTCGCCGACGACGCCGCAGTAGCGGCCGTCCACGAGCCTTGTATACGTGGTGAACGCGAACAGCTGAGAAAGGCCGGAGCTGTCGCGGCCGCCGTCGTTAAGACGCGGCGAGAGCAGCACCCATTTTTTGATCTTGCCCGATCCGTCCACAAGCTCCGACTTCGATTCGAGCTTGATGTTGTATGAATTCTTCACGTTCGTATGGCCGGACGGGACGAACGAGGTGAGTCCGTGACCCTTGAATTTTTCAAGTCCGCCGTTGTATCTGACGGTCCCGTCGCCGTCGACGACGGCGATCTGCCCCTCCGCCGTGTTGTTTTTATCGCGGCAGACGTCGACGAACGCGCGGTCGCCGCCGTCGAGGGTGATGAACACCGCCTTTGTGTACGTCCCCTTTACGACGTTGTAGCTCGTGCCGCCGCCGGAAAATTTGCCCGTCGAGGCGTCGACTGTCGACGTTGATCTTCCGTCGAAAAACGACAGCTTCGATCGGTCGAGGCATGACGGCAGAAAGAAATAATTTCTGCTGTTCGCGGTATACGGCTTGATCGCATACTCAAGGCCGGACGCTTTGTCTGTGACAAGCACGGACGGGGAATCCGCGGCGCCGGCGGCTGCGACGCCGATAATAAATAGCGAGGCTGCCGCTGCTGCGGCGAATATGACTATGATTTTGTGTAACAGCTTCATCGCACGGTTCGGCCTTTCGGAATTGTTTATTGGCTGCGGACGGCAAAAACCGCCCTAAACATTATACAACAAACATAAAATAATTTCCATAGGTTTTGTAAAATATTTTGAATCTTGTGCTTTTTATTCGGTTGATGTATAATTGACAAGATGAGAAATCGAGCGCCGAAAGCGAGGAGATGCCGATGAACAAAGTCATACGCCCGATAGCGCGCATAAAGACAGATTTTCCCGATAAATTCGGCGTGCCGAGGCAGAGCGGGCTTGCGCCCGAGCTGCGCGGCGAGATCGTATTCGAGCCGGAGTACAGACGGATCGAGGCCGTGCGCGGCCTTGAGGGATTCTCGCACGTTTGGCTCGTCTGGGGCTTTTCGCTGACCGATAACGAGCAATTCCGCCCGACGGTGCGGCCGCCGCGTCTCGGCGGCAACGAACGCGTCGGAGTGTTCGCGACGCGCTCGCCGTACAGGCCGAACGGACTCGGACTTTCATCCGTGCGGCTGATCAGCATCGACTATGGCAGGCGCGGCGCGCCCGTTTTGATCGTCGGCGGCGCCGATCTTGCGGACGGCACGCCGATATACGATATAAAGCCGTATCTTCCGGCGTTCGACAGCCATCCCGACGCGAATGGATCGTTTTCGGACGAATACGCCGGATATTCGCTCAAGGTAAACGACGAGCGCCGCGCGCTCTCGGCGATACCCGAAGAAAAGCGCGCGGCGCTGTATGGCGTTTTGTCGTCTGATCCGCGTCCGTCGTATCAAATCGATCCCGAGCGGATATACGGGATGCGGTACGCGGGATACGAGATAAAATTCCGCGTCGCGGACGGGATACTGTATGTGCTGTCGGCCAAGGCCGACGGTCAGATATCGAACGAGACCTCGTCGTCCCGATCGCAGTAAAGGCGCTCGCCGTCATAGTGAAGCTCCGCGATCTGAACCGACGTGCGCAGATCGCGCGACGGGTCCTCAACCGGCGAGCCTTTCCTGTACGGATGCGTGAAATAGACTATATACGCACGCTCGCCGCGGATAAGCACGTCGGCGTGATGGCCGAACCCGTAGTCGAGTTCCCGCGCGCCCGAGCTGTCAAGCAGCATCGACGGCTGACGTGTCCAGTGCGTGAAATCGTCGGAGGTATAGACAGCCTGACCGCGCCATGTATCAGTTATCATGAAATTTTTGCCCGCAAATGAAAATACGTTCGGCCCCTCGTGGGAGCAGTCCGTGATCTCGGAGCCGACGAATTCCCAATTATACAAGTCGCAGCTGACGGCGGCGTCCGTATGGGAGCCGCCGGCCTCGTTTTTGTACCACATTTTATATAGTCCCGGGGCGATCTCATATACGCACGCGTCGATCACGCGATCAGAGGACAGCGGGATGATTCCGACGAATTTCCATTCCCACAGGTCGCGCGACGTATAATGTACGATATGCCGCTCCCATCCCCAATCGGTCGGAACGCCGCGCACATAGGAGCAGTACATATGATATTCGCCCCGCGCAAAGATTATCTCCGGCGCCCAGAACGTATTTGTGCCATGCTCGAACCGCAAGCCTTCGCAAACGCCGCGATACAGCCAGCGCGCGCCGTCCGCAGACGTCGCGATGCCGATCTCGGTGCCGTGGATCGTCGACACGCCGATCCCGAATTCGGATGAGCGGCGCTGAGTGTAGAACATATAGAACCCGTCGTCAGTCTCGATTATGACGGGATCGGTCGGGGAGTCGTATATGGGATCGCGGAACAGCGGCGCGGGAAGCTTAACCGTTTTCGGTGTCATTGTCTGTTTCCTCCTGTCTTTCCTCATCATTATCATTATCGCCGTCGTCGGACGCGGCGGCGTCCGGACCCGCGGCTCTGTTTTTGCCTGTGATATGCGCTGTCAGCGACAGCGCGGCGTACAGAAGAACGACGCCCGCATAGTTGACGATAATGCCGCATCCGAGCGAGCGCAGGATCATATGCGGCGCGAGCAGAGCTTGAACGACGGACGATTTTGACAGCGCCGCCGCGATCGATACGGGGATCATGAATATGGCGTAAACCGACGCCTCGCGCGCCGCGAACAGCGCGCAGTAGCGCGCATCGGGCTTAATTGCGCGTTTTTTTATTTTTGCGGCGAAGCTGAAGATAAACGCGAAGAAAATAAACGACGGCAGGGCGTTTGTTATGATGAACGCAAACGTGGGATCGGTGCGCTCGCCGACGGTGAATGAGAACAGCAGTGCCGACAGCCCCGAGCCGAACGCGGCAAAAGCGACGAGCAGCAGCTTTACGAGCAGAAATTTTACGTAGTCCTTTATCATATTGCATCCTCACTGCACATGATTTGTGGATATTATAGCAAAAATAACGCCTCCCTGCAACCGTTTATATGTAGAAAACATAAAATTGACTTTTTGTTTTGACAAAATGTTTTCCTTTGAAGAATTTTATGTTATAATAAATGCTGGGGATGTCAATGTCGCCGTTTCACGGCGACGACAGTTTAAGGAAGCATTTATTGAAACATAAATTTCAATCGTTATATGTCGCCCTGCGGGCGACGAGAAAATAAGGTAGAAATTTCTGTTATAATAAATGCTGGGGATGTCAATGTCGCCGTTTCACGGCGACGACAGTTTAAGGAAGCATTTATTGAAACATAAATTTCAATCATTATATGTCGCCCTGCGGGCGACGAAAGAATAAGGTAGAAATTTCTGTTATAATAAATGCTGGGGATGTCAATGTCGCCGTTTCACGGCGACGACAATTTAAGGAAGCATTTATTGAAACATAAATTTCAATCATTATATGTCGCCCTACGGGCGACGAGGAAATAAGGTAGAAATTTCTGTTATAATAAATGCTGGGGATGTCAATGTCGCCGTTTCACGGCGACGACAGTTTAAGGAAGCATTTATTGAAACATAAATTTCAATTGATTAATGTCGCCGTTTCACGGCGACAAGATAGTAAGGTAGAAATTTCTGTTTTAATAAACACGGCGTTACTGCGGCGTAAACACGGCGTAGAAACAAAGCGTTACTGCGGCGTAGATGCCAGTGTAAATACAGTGTAACTGCTGCATATACACGGAGTAGATGCGGTGGCAACGCCGTGGTGCGAATCGAGCAAAACAATATTGTATATGGTTCAGGATGAAGAGATAAAGCATTCAAAGCCCCGGGGAGCGGGGCGGCCGATATCCACAATTGATAACAGAATATCCTCGGAGGGAAAATGACATGAACGCTTGTATCAACGGAGAACTCAGTCTTATAGGGATGAGAGGCTGCGAGGCCTTCACGAACGAGGTCGACGGCTGGATCCGTGAATGGCGCAAGGGAGAGAGAGACACCGACGGCTATATCGTGCATACGGATTGCCCGAGGTTCGGTTCCGGAGAGGGAAAGGGACTCATTTACGAGTCGCTTCGCGGTCACGACGTATATATTATCGCGGATATGTTCAACTACGGCGTGACATATCAGATGTACGGCGTCGAAACGCGCATGAGTCCCGACGACCATTTTCAGGACCTCAAGCGCATAATCGGCGCGATCGGCGGCAAGGCGCACAGGATAAACGTTGTGATGCCGATGCTGTACGAGGGCAGACAGGACAAGCGCTCCGCGCGCGAATCGCTCGACTGCGCGATAGCGCTCTCCGAGCTTGTCAACGTCGGCGTATCGAACATAATCACGTTTGACGCGCACAATCCGAGCGTACAGAACGCGATCCCGCTTTCGGGATTTGAAAACGTACACCCCAACTATCAGATGATAAAAGCGCTTCTGCGCGAATTCCCCGACATTTCGCTGTCCCCCGACGATATAATGGTTGTGTCGCCCGACGAGGGCGCCATGTCGCGCTGCATTTATTACAGCTCCGTACTCGGCATCGAGCTTGGAATGTTCCATAAACGCCGCGATTTCACGCGCATCGTAAACGGACGCAATCCGATCTTGGCGCACGAATATCTCGGCCGCGATCTTGCGGGGATGGACGTCATCGTCGTTGACGATATGATCGCGACGGGCGATTCGATGATAGACGTGTGCCGCCAGCTCAAGTCGCGCGGCGCGGCGCATATTTACGTGTTCGCCACGTTCGGACTGTTCACGGCCGGCCTCTCCGAGTTCGACCGCGCGTACAGCGAGGGAATGTTCACGCGCATCTTCACGACGAATCTCATTTACCGCACCGACGAGCTGCTCGCCCGCGAATGGTATGCGGACGTCAATATGTGCAAATATGTGGCGCTGCTCGTGGACACGCTCAATCAGGACGAGACGATCAGCGGACTGCTCGATCCCGCCGTCAAGATTCACAATATCGTGGACAAGCACAACGAGCATTTGAAAAACAACGTCGTCGCGCAGATGAAGATTGGCGGCTGAAATTAACGATAAGGAAATTTGACCCTATGCGGAAAATTAAAATGGCGATAGCGTCCGTGTGCGCGGACGCGGTCAAGGCCATAAACGAAAACGCCGCCGACGCGGCGGCGATCGCGTCGTATCTCGAATATCCGCCGGATCGCTCTTTGGGCGATCTTGCGCTGCCGTGCTTCCGGTTCAGCCGCGAGCTTAGATCGGCTCCGCCCAAGATCGCGCAGATGATATGCGATGCCGTCAAGGATAAGCTCGCGCCCGTCGCTGACGTATCGGTCGCCGGAGGATATCTGAACTTTCGCATATCGCGTTCGTACCTCGGCCGTGACGTGCTTGGCGAGATACTGACGCTCGGCGAGGATTACGGCGGCAGCGACGAGGGAGCAGGCAAGACAGTCGTTCTCGATTATTCGTCGCCGAACGTGGCGAAGCCGTTCCACATCGGCCATCTCGGCTCGACGGTGATCGGACATTCGCTCAAGAAGCTGCATGAATTTCACGGCTACAAATGCGTCGGCATCAATCATCTCGGCGACTGGGGGACTCAGTTCGGCAAGATGATTGTCGCGTACCGCAAATGGGGCGACAAGGATGTGATCGACAAGGGCGGCGTCGACGAGCTTGTCGCGCTGTACGTGAAATTCCACGCGGAGGCGGAAAAGGATCCGTCGCTTGATGACGAGGCGCGCGCCGAGTTCCATAAGCTCGAGCTTGGCGACGAGGAAAACACCGCTCTGTGGCGCTGGTTCATCGAGGTCAGCTTCAAGGAATACAATGTAACGTATAAACAGCTCGGCATCACGTTCGACAGCTACGCGGGCGAGAGCTTCTACACGGACAAAATGCCGGAGCAGGTCGAAAAGCTCCGCGAATGCGGACTTTTGAAGCTCGACAACGGCGCGTCTATCGTCGACTTGTCCGAATACGGAATGCCGCCGTGCCTGATTTTGCGCTCGGACGGCTCGACGCTCTATCCGACGCGCGACATCGCGGCGGCCGTATACAGGGCGAGAACGTACAATTTCGATAAATGCATTTATGTGACGGCGGCGGCACAGAGCCTGCATTTCGCTCAGTGGTTCCGCGTCGTCGAGCTGATGGGATATCCGTGGTACGACAAGCTCGTCCATGTCCCTTACGGCATGGTATCGATCGGCGGCGAAAAATTAGCGACGAGAACGGGCAACGTGATACTGCTCAAGGACCTTTTGAACACCGCGATCGAGAAGGTGTCGGATATTATCACCGTCAAAAATCCGGCGCTTTCGGGCGAGGAAAAGGCGGCGACGGCCGAGGCCGTCGGCGTCGGAGCCGTCGTGTTCCATTATCTTTTGAACAACCGTATGCGCGACATGAATTTCATCATGGACGACGCCTTGAACTTTGACGGCAACACGGGACCGTATGCGATGTACACATACGCTCGGACGTGCAGCGTCCGACGCAAAGCCGATTCGGACGGGATCGCGCCGGCGGCAGGAGAATTGACGGACGAATCGGAGCGTCAGCTGCTCGTGACGCTGTCGCGTTTCGGCGAGGTCGTCGACGACGCGATCCGCGATTACGAGCCGTCGCTCGTGACGCGGTTCATACTCGACGTCTGCACCGATTACAACAAATTCTATCACGACTGCCCGATACTCACAGCCGAGGACGACGACGTCCGCGCCGTGAGGCTCGCGCTTTCGTGTGCCGTCAATTCTGTACTCGGACGCGCGCTCGATCTCATCTGCATAAAAAAGACAGAAAAAATCTGATCCATATAAACGGAGGAATACAATGTCAGGCCACAGCAAATGGAAAAACATAATGCACAAGAAGGAGAAGACCGACGCACAGCGCGCGAAGATCTTCACCAAGATCGGCAAAGAGATCGCCATCGCGGTGCGCGAGGGCGGAGCCGATCCCGTATCGAACGGCAAGCTCCGCGATCTTATCGCGAAAGCGAAGGCCAACAACGTCCCGAACGACAATATCGAACGCACGCTTAAAAAGGCGGCGGGAGGCGACGGCGCGGTCTACGAGGAAGTGACATACGAGGGCTACGGACCGTCCGGCGTCGCCGTTATCGTAGAAACGGCGACAGACAACCGCAACCGCACGGCGTCAGATATGCGCCACTATTTCGATAAATACGGCGGAAATATGGGGACGACGGGATGCGTGTCATATATGTTCCAGAGCCGCGGCGTGATTCTCGTAGCAAAAGAGATCGAACCCGACGCGAAGGCTCCGCGCGGCACAAAGCCGAAGCCCGTATCGGAGGATTCGTTGATGGAGGACGCGCTTGAAGCGGGCGCTACGGATTTCGTCGCCGACGACGAATACTTCGAGATCAGCACGGAGGAAAACGATCTTACGTTCGTGCGCGAAACGCTCGAGGGCAAGGGATATCCGATTATATCCGCCGACCGCGATATGGTGCCGCAGAGCTATGTCACCCTCGAGGGCGAGGACGACATAAAGAATATGTCGACGCTGCTCGAAATGCTCGACGACAACGACGACGTCCAGAACGTGTTCCACAACTGGGAAAACGAAGAGGAATAACAAACTGTATCAAAATATTCCCCCGCGGCGGGCCGCCGGCGGGGGAATATTTATGCTTTCACACGAATTTTAACTTTTTTTCGCTCATATGCTGACAAATACGATTTTTTATGGTAAAATATCAGATATACTGTAACGAGCAAAAAATCGAATTATCGAAAGAGGAACGACATGATCAAAATCATCGCCGACAGTACGTGCGATCTTTCGCCGGAACTGATCAAAAAATACGATATCGACATACTGCCGCTCAATATCAATCTCGATGACAAAAGCGTTCGCGACGGGGAACTGACGCAGAAGGAGCTTTTCGCATGGGCGGACGCCAACGCGAAAACGCCGAAAACGGCGGCGCCGTCGATCGAGGAGGCGGCAGAGCTTTTCGGCAGATATAAGGATTCCGGCATAATCGCGTTCAGCATATCGAGCGAGATGAGTATGTCGAACAATATAATGCGTCTCGCCGCAAAGGAGGCGGGATGCGCCTCGGTCCGCGTCATAGATTCGCGCAATCTTTCGACAGGCATAGGACTGCTCGTTCTGCGCGCGGCCGATCTTATAGCGGAGGGACGCACCCTCGACGAGACTGCGGACGAGATAGAAGCGCTCATCCCGCAGGTCCGCGCAAGCTTCGTAATAGATACGCTCACATATCTTCAGCGCGGCGGCCGCTGCTCGCCGCTGACGGCGCTGGCGGCGAATCTGCTCTCGCTCAAGCCGAAAATAGTCGTCGCCGGAGGCAAAATGGATGTAGACAAGAAATATCGCGGCAAGATAGGACGCGTCGTCGGCAGCTATGTCGCCGATATGATGCCCGAGCTTGCGGGCGCGGACAAGAGACGCGTGTTCGTGACGCATACGATGACGGACGAATGCCGCGCCGTCGTCGACGAAACGATCAAGACCCTGACCGATCTTGGCACGTTTGACGAGATACTCGAAACGCGCGCGGGCGGCGTCATATCGAGTCATTGCGGCCCTAACACGCTCGGCGTGCTTTTCATCGCGGATAAATAAAAATTGACGCGCGGCGCCGCATAAAAAAGCGGCGCCGCTTTTGACGGGGAATATAAATGGCGAAAAGAACGAAAAAGCGCGCCACGGTCGGCGCTAAAGCAGGCGGCGCGCTTATGCTGGCGCTGTATGCGGCGGCGAATCTGATCGTCGGCGCGTGCATTTGCGCGCTGCTTGTGCGATTTACGGCTGAAACTGAATATTTCGCGGAATCGGCGCTGATATACGCGGTCTTTTCGCTCGTTATGAGCTTTGCCGTCGGTATCGGAGCTGACAAGCTCCAGCGCACCGGCGTCCCCGCCGCCGTCGGATGCGCGATCATGGCGGCGTCAGTCATAGCGGCGCAGGCGCCGTTTGTGCTTGCCGCCTTGCTCGGGATCGGCGGGGCGTGCTTCTATATCGGCGGCGGCGCATACGCGCTCAGACGCGGCGCGGATGCAAAAGCGCCGGCGATATTCATTTGCAGCCGCGCGGTCGGCGTATGCGCGGGCGGAATTATCGCGAACTTGACAAACGTCGGCGGCACAGCGCTCTTGATCTCGTCGGCTGCGTCGATGGCGGCGATCGCGGCTTTGATCGTTTTATGCGAGCCTCTCTCGTTCACATACGAATCTGTCGCGCCGTTCCCGCACGGGATCACGATATCGTATCCGGCGCGCGAATTTTTGGCCGTCTTTTGCTTCTTTATCGTGAACGCGATCTGCACGTTCGCGATCGCGTCGACCGATTTTGATCCCGAGGGCGGGCTGACCGCGCCGCTTTTGATTGCGGCCGCGATATCGTCGGGACAGCTTGCGGGCGGCCTTTTGTGCGGCAGGACGGGACCGCGCGCTTTGTCCGCGGTCGCGCTGACGGGGGCGGCGGTGCTGTTCATCTTCGGCGAAAACATATATGCGTATGCGGCGGCGATTTGCCTATACAGTATTACGACGCCGCTTTTGCTGCGCGCGTCGTTGGACAATATGAAGCCGCACGGCGCGCTTGCGCTCGCCGTATTGGCGCTGTCGTCGTTTGCGGGATATCTGCCAGCGTCGCTCGGCGTGAATATGCCGCTCGGCGCATACGGATACTCGGCGTCCGCCGTCGTATGCATGGCGCTCGCCGCGGCTGGATTTGAGCTGTCGCGCTCACCGACGAGAAAACGCACGTAAGCGCACCGGCGCTGATTAAAACTCTGCGTTCGCCGTTTGCCGGACATTCATTAACCATTGCAAGGAGGATACAGAAATGTCGATAGACGAAATTCTGCAAACAGATGATATAAACGAGTTTATTCCCGCCTTGGCGGATCATGTGGAAGAAAAATGCGGGTACGACGATAATATGGACGCGTTGAGCGATCCCGAAAGGGCTTTCTTAATCACGCTGACTTGTGAAATAGAAGTGAACAACGGCGGCTTTGCGCAGTATTTTTATAATTCCAGCGGCAATTATGCCGGCGAACTGGAAAATGCGTTTCAAAAAATCGGCGCCGTAAAATTAGCGGAAATCTGCCGCACGGCGATCGATGCATTCGGGGTTGAGCTTCCATCCGATGCGGAAGCGCGCAGGGAACTGCTTGTTAAATTGAAAAGCGATGAGATCGACAATGTTCTTGACGAATGCGACACGGCTTTTTATCAGAATGAAGAAGATCTGAATGATCTGATCTATGCTTATGTTTTGAAGAATAAAGCCGATTTTTCGTAACGGCGGCTTACCGCCGCGGCCATGCGGCGCTGATTGAGGTTTTCTTTAATACGGACAACGAACAGGAACGCTCCGGACGAGTCAGCATCGCCGGAGCGTTTTCATTGTAATAAAGTTTTTTATTTCCTCTTGACAAAAGATAAAACGTATGATATTCTATATATGCTCCATATAGAGCATATTACAAGCAGGAGGGTTTATTCATGGAAACAAGCGAAAAGGTGTCCGTCAACATGAACATCGCAACATTATCTCAAATTGATCTGCTGGTCGACAAGGGCTATTATTCCAATCGAAGCGATTTTATCAATCAGTCTGTAAGGCAAGCGCTTAATGAGAAGAAAACGATTATTGAAGAAACAAGCAAGCAGCAAAACGATCTGGATTTCAGATGGTTTATCGGCGTGATGTCTCTTGAAAAGGAAGAACTGATGAAAGCGAATGAAAAGCAAATTAAGATCAAGATCAAGGGTTATGGACTATTGGGTATCGACAGCGAACTTGATGATCTTGTGATTGAAAATGTTGACAGCATCGCAGTTAAGGGCAAAGTCATATGCTCCGACAGGATCAAGAAGCATTTTATGTTACGGTGAAAGCCATATCTCTTATGCGTATGCATCATTTGGCAAACGCCGTATTCGTCAAATGCCGCGATTGCACGACTTTGGCGGACGCATAACGCGAAAATGCGGCAAATTCGGGCATAAACCGTGCGTCACTTAAATTACAATCGCGGCGATATTATAAATTATCATGGGACGCCGAGGCGTCCCATGGCTGATATACAAATGTATAAAATTCTTTCCACCGCTCGCTTTATACATTTGCCGATATTATGCGTCCGACTATTTTTCAAAAATGCTCATGTGGCTCGGCAGAATGCCCGACTGCTGATATACGATCTCCGATATCTGCGCCACCTCGTTCGGCAAAAGCCCGTCGCTCTTGACGATGACGCTCACATTCTCTCCGTTGATGATCGCCACGCAGTCGGCGAATCCCTTAGCCTTTACAAGCTCCTCTATGTTCGCCTCCGCCGCCATATTCGCCGCGAGCGCGGCGATATCGGCGCCGGCCTGATCGCGCACCTCCTGGAGCGCCGTTTCATTTTCTACGACGGTGGACAGCACCTCGATCGCCTCGTCGCGCGCCTTATCGCGGTTGTATGCTGCGGCGTCGAAATAATCGTCACGCGCCGATTCGCCGCCGTCCGCCGACGCCTCGTCGACCGCGTCCGTATCCGGCGCGTTCAGCATCGCCGCATACTTATCAGGATCGATCGTGTATCCGCCCTTATCCCCGCCGCTGCCGCCTGCGAGGATGAAATTCAGCCCGATCGCTACGCCGCAGACGAGAACGGCGCAGATGATGATCATGTTTTTCGCGCCGATCTTGCGCAGCACAACCCCCGTTTTCTTCATTGCGGATCCGAACCGCTCCTTGAGCTTCAAGTCCCCGAGCTTACCAGATATTTTCATTTCGTTACCTCCGTGAGCTTTTGATAAATGTATATGCGGCGCGCGCGCGGGGTATGAATCATTTACCCGCGCCGGCGACGGAAATTTTCGATATCGGCACGCCGAGCGCGCATGACAAAAGCTCCGATATCGTCCGCTTCGTCGCCGCGTCGCCGCCGCCTCGGCACACGACTGCGATCCCGCGCACGGATGAATATATCTCGCGCACAAGTACCGTGCGTTCCTCGCCGTCGACGCTGACGACGACATAGCTGTCGCCGGCGTCGCTTTTATTTTCCGCGAATACGCGTTCGCTGCCGCCGTCGAGCGTCAGAAGCACCGACACGTCCGACACGCCCGCGACCTTTTCGCATATCGCCGTTATCCTCGCCTCAAGCTCGCGCGCATAATCGGACGCGGACGCCTCCGGCGTACTTTCGCCGCCGCCGTCGGACGACGGCATAAACGCGCCGCAGATAAGAAGGATCACGCCGAGCGCGCCGAGCGCGGCGATCAGAACTTTCTTCGGCGAATTTTTCATATATGATACGATCCCTGTGTCATTCATATTCGATGTATGCCTCGCAATCATAGTTTTCTCTGATGTAATCGGCTATGGCGTCCGCGTTAGCCCAAACGCCGTCAGCGCGCATCGTCACCGTGACGGCCTCGAGCCTTGCCGAGTAAATATCGCCGCCCGTAAAATGCGCGGACACGGATATATCGGCGCTATCGATGCAGAATCTTTCCGATATCGCCGAGGCGGCGGCGTCCGACAGGGTACGCGCCGCCTCGTCAAGCACCGCGCCGAACGCGTCGTATTCCGACGCAGGCTCCGATACCGCGATCTCGATGTCGGGCAGATCACGGACGGACGCGATGAGATCGACGAGCGGGGACGCGATCACGCACAGCGTGACGAGTCCCATGATATATTTGATGTATTTGCCCGTATCGGCGCCGCTCGGGCAGATCATACCGATAATGGCGGCGGCAGCGGCGCACGCAAGCACGCCGCCCATATACGCGCTCATACGGCGACTGCCGGCGCGGTTTTCATAAACAGCGCCAGCGCGAATACGAACACGACTGCCGCTAGCGCCACGATGGCGATGGCGAAGCCGACGCATGATCGCAGCTCTGATAAAAGCGCCGATTCTCGGCTGCATCCGAGCGCATCGGCGGCGAACGCGCCGATGCCGAGTCCGGCAGACGTCATAAACAACGAGATCAAAAGCGGGCATGACAAAAGTATCAATACGGCTATCCCGACGGCTCCGGCTCCGTTTTTGATCACGGACAGTCCCGACGCCGCCGTGCGGAGCGCGTCGCCGACAGCGCCGCCCACGATCGGCACGGCGCTGCTCACCGTGTACCGCAGACCTCGCGCGGCGGCCGTATCGGCGGCCGCCGCAAGCTCCGTCTGATACGCCAAAACTGCCGAGAAAACTGTCGACGCGCCGGCGGCGAGCCATACGAACGCACGCTTGACGGCGGCGCATACGCCGGACGCGCCGGCGCTTGCGGATGTGACCGACGTCACGACGGACAGAGACAGCCCGAGCTTATAGAGCGGCACGAATATATATGCCGCAGTATATTGAAGCGCGGCGCTGAACGTCAAAAGACCTGTCGATGTGACGGATGCCGACGTTATATTGCCGGTCGAGGTCAGAAGCGCGTGCAGGATCGGAACTGACGCGATCGTGAACGTCGAGGTCGAGCGTGCGAACAGCTCGACGCGCGCGGACAGCTGCTCCATTATGACGACGGCGTAAACGGCAAGCGACAGGCACGTTATGACCGATACTGGTTCCGAAAGCGCGCCGTCCGATACGCCGCCCGCGAACATACGGAACGCGGACGAGATGAGAAGCGTGCCGAGTATGACGGAAAGGAATCCCGACGCCGGCGCGAGCGATTCCTTCACGGCGTCAAGAAGGATCGAAAACACATAATCGATGCCGAGCGCGGACGCGGGATCGGACGCGTCCGCGATATCATCGGGCAAAAGTTCGGCGATATTGTCGGGAGCCGCGTTTTTGATATCGTCGATCGCGCCGCCGTCCGCGGCGCGGACGCCGACCGCGCCGATCGCGGCGGCGAGCAATAATGCCGCGGCAAACGCGGCGGCGCGTGAACGCGCGCTCGTCATAGCAGCAGGGAGGAGGCCGCCGTCATCAGCCTCGCGATCAGCGGACAGCACAGCGCCAACAGCTCCGCCCGCCCGAGCATGATTATCGCAGACGCCGGCGCGTCCGCGCCGCATCCGCGGCAGACGTCCGCCGTCAGCGTAGAGGCGTATCCGATGCCGACTGCGCGCGTCAGCGTGCCTGCGTATTCCGACAGCGCCGTGCCGCTCGTCAATTTGTAAAGCTCGTCGACAGAGCTGCCGAGCGATACGAGCGCATAAACGACGATGCACGCGCCGCCCGCTAACGGCAACAGCTGCCAAACGGAGCTTTTCGATTCCTTTAAAATAAGCGTCGCGGCGGCGCATATGACCGCGATCCCCAAAATGCGCGTCACAGCCCGAATATCCCGCGCAGCGTATCGAACATCACGCCGAGCCTGTCGGCGATCATGATTATCACGATGACGATCCCTGCGACCGAGACGAGCGTCGCCTGCTCGTCCCGCCCCGATTTTGATAATATCTGACATATTACGGCGGCGATCATCCCGACCCCCGCGATCCTCAATAAAAGTGAAACGTCCGACACTGTTTTTTCTCCCGACATTTAAATGAAAAGTATCAGAAACGACGCGCAGGCGAAAACACATACGGCGCGCGCCACGCGAAGCCTGTCCGATAACGACGAAGAAAGCGATTCCGCGTGAGACGACAGCGCGTCCTCCGTCCTCCGGCACAGCTCGAGCTGAGGCTCGCGGTAGCCGCGTCCGAGTTCGCGGCAGAACTCGGTCATGACGGCCGCCGTGCGCTCGTCATAGGGGAACAGGGATATCGAGCCGCAAAGCGTCGTTTCGGCCGCGTGCCGCCACGCGGCGCGAAAAGATGAGAAATTGCTTTCATAAGATGAAACGATCACGTCTACCTCGTCGGCCCTGTATCGGATGCAGTCGGCGGCGTGACGCACGAACGCCAAAGCGTCGAGCGCGGCGTCGAGCGCGAGCCGCGCCGATCGCGCGTATCCGCCGGAGATGAAAAGACACGACGCGGCGACGCATACGGCGCCCGCGGCTTTATAAATGAGCGGCAGATTCACGGTTCCGTTACGATCTGACGCACGCCGTCTTTGTCGCGGTGAAGTCCGACGAAATATGAAAACACGCGGTTTTCAAACAGCGCCGCCGATTCGGGACGCATACGCAGCTCCTCTACCGACGACGCGTGCGCCGTCGCCACGATCGGCACGCCGCACGAACGCGAAAAGAGCGCGGCGTCGGCGTCGTCGGAGCCGGACAGCTCGTCGCAGATTATAAGCTCGGGGCAGAGCGATCTGACGGCCGCGCGGATGCCGTCCGATTTCGGATATCCGCTCAAAACGTCCGCCGATGCGCCGACGCAGGCGTCGCCAAGCTCTCCCCGACAATCGACGACGGCAAACTGACGCCCCGCCGCCGACAGATTGCGGATCAGATCGCGAAGCAGCGTCGTCTTTCCGACGCCGGGACGCGAATAGATCAGTACGCCGTTTGCGAATCCGCCGCGCGACAGAATATCAAATACAACCTCCGACGCGCCGACGACATCGCGCCGCACGCGTAAGGACAGCGACGAAACGTCGCATATCTCGCGTATATTGCCACCCTCGAGATTCGCGCGTCCGCAGACGCCGCATCTTACGCCTCCGGCGTTTATGTATCCGTCGCGTATCGTTTCGGCGTGAGCGTACAGCGAACCGTTCGTCATCGCGAAAACGATATCGTCGAACCGTCTCGGAGTCATTCTGCATAACAGCTTGTACGAATCGCGCCCGAAGCTTATATACGATTCTCCCTCGCGGCGCAGTCTCACGTCCGTAAGCTCGTCGGGACGCCTGCCGACGGCGGCGGCCGTTTTCATCACATCGGCGCGGATTGTGGAGGGAAGCGCCGAAAGCGCGTCTTTGTCATTAAAAATCGTTGTCGTCATGGTACATATATATGATCCGCCGCCGAATATATGACGGCGCGTCTGCGCATAAATGCGCGCGGCACGGCGCACAATATAAAAAAACCGGCGACGCCGGCATCACCGGAGTTTTATGCTTGAGATAACAAACGATTTTAACGCGACTGTCGCGTCGATCGACGAGACGCTGGCGGTAAACGACAACTTCGATATGATCAAGCGCGAGATCAGCGCGAACGGAAGCCGCGCCGTGCTTTACTACATCGACGGATTCATAAAGGGCGGGGAACTGCAAAAGCTTTTGATGTTCCTCGTCGGACTCGACGGCTTCGGGGACGGAAAGACGGGCGCGGCCGCACGGTTCGCCGCAGTCAATCTGCCCGACGTCGAGGTCGATATAACGTCCGACGGCGGCGATATAATACGCGGCGTCCTCGGCGGCTGCTGCGTCATGGCGGCGGAAGGCTTTGCGGGAGAGGCCGCCGTGATCGATCTGCGCTCGTATCCGTCGCGCGATACGCAGGACGCCGAAAACGACCGCGTTATGCGCGGCGCGCGCGACGGATTCGTCGAAACGCTCATATTCAATACGGCGCTCGTAAGGCGGCGAATCAGGGATACGCGTCTGACGATGCATTACGTCTGCGTCGGCAAAAAATCGCGCACAGATATAGTCGTCGCGTATATAGACGGCGTGGCGGACGCGAAATTCGTGGAGCAGGTGAAATCGAAGCTCGAGAGCGTCGACGTCGACGCGCTGCCGCTCGGCCATCAGTCGCTTACGGAATCGCTTTTCAGACGCGGATGGTATAATCCGTTCCCGAAGGTGCGCCTGACGGAGAGGCCGGACGCGACGGCGGCGCATCTGCTCGAGGGCGGCGTCGCGATCCTTTGCGATACATCGCCGGAGGCGATGCTGCTGCCGACGTCGTTTTTTGATTTCTTTCAGGAGACGAACGATTTTTATTTCCCGCCGTTCACGGGATCGTATCTGCGCATAGTGAGGACGATAGTGTTCGCCTCGACGATATTTATAACGCCCGTGTGGTACCTGCTTTTCAGAATGGGCGATTCGCTTCCGTCATGGATGTCGTTCATCGTGCCGGAGGATACGGGCGAGCTGCCCGTGATCGTTCAGCTGTTCCTCACCGAATTCGCGCTCGACGTGCTGAAGCTCGCATCGCTCACAACGCCGTCCACGATGTCGAATTCGCTTTCGATAATAGGCGGACTGCTGCTCGGCGATTTCGCCGTCCAGACGGGATGGCTCATACCGGAGGTCATATTCTATATGGCATTCACGGCGATATCGAATTTCACGCAGTCAAATTACGAGCTTGGTTACGCGTTCAAATATTTCAGGATGATGCTTTTGATACTCGTCGCGCTGTTCGGTGTATGGGGGATGGCGGCTGGCGTTGTGATCATGACGGCGCTGCTCGTCACGACGCGCGGCATATGCGGAAAAAGCTATCTCTATCCGCTGATACCGTTTAACGGACGCGCGCTTGCAAAGCTGTTTCTGCGCGTCAAAAAAAGAGAGCGCTCATAAAGAGCGCAAACGCCCCGACGAGATATTTGCCTCGTCGGGGCGTTGAATTTTATATCGATCGCGGCGCGTGGCAGCGCCCAGTCCCCTCGGTGTTCGCACTCCGCGCGGCTGCATCGCCGCCATACGAACGCGCATCGCAGAGATGAACGCACTCGCCCTAAACCATCCGTAATAAAGGTTTTGAAAGGTTCTTAGGGAAACTTTTTCAAAAGTTTCCCTAAGCGGGGTTCGGGGCAGCGCCCCGAATAATTATCGCTTATTTCTGCGCGAGCGAGGCGGGGACGGCGCCGTCGATGAACCACGTCACGAATCCGTATGTTGCGTCAAGGACGGTGATGCCGTTTGCGTCGCGATTGATGAGGGCGGTATTCGTTATGACGAGGACGGAGTAATTCTCGTCGGTCGGGGTAAACAGCGAGGAGTACGATGAACCGTGGTCGAGAGAGGCGAGACGCGGGAGCATATCGACGATCTCATCGCCCTCGATCGTCGTGAAGCTGTCAGTTTTCCTGCTGTAAACGACTATTTTCGATATAGTCTCGGCGATCGATTTGTAATAGTCGTCCTCCGTCATGGATTTGACGGCCTCGGCGTCGAGGACGACTTCGTCGTATAAGCTGACGTCGTACCAATCATACGTCGACTCGATCCAGCATCCGATCGGCGCGGACGTCGAAAGCGAATAGTCGGCGGCTGCCTTCAGCATATCGAACGTGAAATACGACGAGATCGTATAATCGTCGAATCCGTTGCCCGCGATTCTTCTCGAACTTGTGCTGCCGATCGCAGGATGCAGAAACGACTCGGGACCGTCGATCGGCGGATAGACGAGATTTGTCTGCATCCGCGCCTGGATGTATTTGCCCGACAGCTGCTCGACGACGCCGTAAGGATCATCGCCGGCGTATGTCGACGGTATGAGCATATCGCCGGACAGCACCGCGTCGATGCGGCTGGAATCATACTCGACAGGCTCAAGGATGCCGCTGCTCCCGTCGTATCCGCTCCAGAAATCGGGCAGATCGATCAGTATGTCGACGATGCGCTTTGCGTATTCGTACCGGATGCTGCCGTATGAATACTCGAGCGTGACGCCCGCGGGCGCTTTAAAATCGGCGCCGAGATAGAACGAACGCGAAATCCCCCATCCGTCGCCGGCGATCTCTCTGAAATAATCCTCGTCGACGCCGAATTCAAGATCTTCCTCGGTATAAACGGGCGTAGAAACGCCCATATCGGTCGCCGCCGACGACGCGAATTTGTGATATGAGTCGTAATGTATGGGAGAATACGCCGCGCCGTCATCTAAACAGTCGGATATGACGCCGCGTATCGCGTTGATGGCGTCCTTATCCCTGACAGTGACGCGGCAGTCGTCGATCCTGACGACGAGTTCGTCTGTCATAGGCACGATCCTGTCGCCAAGGCCGAATACGTGCGAGATCAAAGCGACGGCGACGACGATGAGACACGCGCCGAATACCGCGAATCCGCGCATTCCCGAAAACATCGCTTTCGCGGAGCGCTTCAATATCGAGTTGCACACCATGAACGACAGCACGTATCCGGCGGCGAAGCCGACGATGAGCCATACGGAGGAATCGACGATCACAAAGAAGATGCGCGCCATCAAAATCGCGGAGCATCCCATGACGACGTATTTTACCGTCGCGCCAAGCGCGTTATATATGACGGGAGTTCCGGATTTCTCGATCGGACGGCGCTTATACGCGAGATATGACAGCGCGAACGCTGCGGCGGCCAGCACGACGTCGAGCAGTATGTACCATCCCGTGTCGGAATCGCCGAGTACCGCCGAGACGCCGCGCACAGTCGGCGTCAGAAGACGCATGATGTTATAGTCAAATATCAGATTGTGAGGCCCCATACCGCTGTCGTACAGCTCATAGCATATGCACGCCGAGATGTGAACGACTGGCAGAACGAACAGGAAAAAGCCCGTCATGAGCGCCTGTATCACGAAATTGCCCGAGACCGAGCCTGCGAGGAATGTAAGCGACAGTATCACGAAGAAATAGAATACTGCGTATCCGAGGCCGGCAAACAGCGCGCCGACGATCTTGCCGTTTATAAATCCCGTCGCCGCATAGATCAGCAGGGAAACGGCGAAATTTGATAATAAGGCGGTCAGATACGTCGAGGCGGATGTGAACAGCGCCGTTATGAAATGGCCGCGTCTCTGCTCGGGCAGACTGTGATAGAAGCCCGCGCTGACCTTGTTGTGCATGAACATGAACGAATAGCAGCCGGCGGCGACGGCGGATATCATGGACGCGACAGTCATCGATAAAGATATCGACTTGGCAAAATTGGCGACAGTCTGCATTATTGCGTCGATGCGATCAGCCTCGGTGAAGCCGGGCGCGGCTGTCGTGTCATAATATCCGGCTCTGTTTCCCGACATCAAAAACATTATGGTCGGTATCGTGTAGCACAGAAGAAACGCCGCGAAAAACAATACGCACAGCGTCCACGCGCGTCTCGCCGTATCGAACATGAAATACGGCGTGACGAACGGCGCTTTCTCGCTTTTACTCAATGATTGCTTTTGCGTCATAGCCTAAGCCCTCCATTTCCGAAATGAATATTTCCTCGAGCGTAAGCGGCATAAGCTCGAAATAAACGGGATCGACGTTTTTCAGCGTCGCGTCGATTTCATCCTCGCGCCCGCGGCACACGATCGTGTGCATCCGTCCGTGCGCAGTATGCGACACGATGTCGAGCGAATCCGTGACGTCGGCGGGATCGCCGCTGAAAACGATCTGGACCTTGTGTATCGTCTCCTTGAAGTCGTCAAGATCGCGGTCGAGGATTATGCGGCCGCGGTGCAAAAGACAGATGTGATCGGTCAGATCCTCAAGCTCGCGCAGATTGTGCGTAGATACGATCGCCGTCATACCGCTGTCGGCGACGTCCTCGGCAATCATCCTGCGCACGATAACGCGCATGACGGGATCGATCCCGTCGAAGGTCTCGTCGCACAGAAGCCAGCGCGGATGAACGGACAGTCCGAGCAGAAGCGAGGACTGCTTCTGCATTCCCTTTGAAAACGTGTTTATCTTGCGGTCGCGGTCGAGACCGAACATCTCGCACAGCTTCATATACCGCGAGTCGTCGAACGTGCGGTACGCCCCGCGATAGAACTTCCGCATATCGGAGAGGGTGGCGTGAGGCAGAAAATACTGCTCGTCGGACAGATAAACTATGTTCTGCTTCAATGCGTAATTCTCATAAACGCCGCGTCCGTCGTATGCGACGCCGCCCGAATCGGGACGGTAGATTCCGGCGAGTATGCGCAAAAGCGTCGATTTGCCGCTGCCGTTTGAGCCGATAAGACCGAATATGGAGCCGTCGCCGACGCTCGTTGTCACATCCTCGAGCGCCTTTACGCTGTCGAACGTCTTAGTTACGGAATTTATCTCGATCATGATTTTCCCTCTTCATCGTTTGAATATTCGCCGCTTATGACGGCGTGAGCCTCGTCCTCGCCGATCCCGTATGTGCGCGCTTCGTGAGCGGCTGTGCGGAGCGCCGACAACAGCTCTGTGCGTTTGCGGTCTGCTGCGTGCGACAGATCGTCCGATACGAAGCTGCCGCGCCCGGGCGAGGAAAAAATGATGCCGCGCCGTTCAAGCTCCGCGTATGCTTTATGAATCGTATTCGGATTGATGCCGAGATCGCTCGCGAGCTGACGCACGCTCGGGATGCTCTCGTTCGGCTTCAGAACGCCGCGCAGAACGAGCGAGCTGACGTTTTCAACGATCTGCTCGTATATCGGTTTTCTGCTTTTCAAATCAACATAGATCGAATCCATTGCTTTTCTGATCGCCTGCCTTTATTTCGGCTGCGTGCGCATCGCGGCCGACGATTTATGTACTATCAGTGATAGTACACTTATATATTACACTGCATATCGGCGCTTGTCAAGCGCAAATACGCAATTTGCAAAAAAATTTTCGCCCTTTTGATCTGCCTATTGAAAACGGCGGCGTTATCGTATATAATAGAGGACAGATAATTGTGAAAGGTAAGGAAAACAAAAATGCATATCTACAATTTATTCCTTGATGCGGAGCCTGCGGCAACCGGCGGCGGAGGCAGCGGATGGTACACGATCATAATGCTCGTGATACTGCTCGTGGTGTTCTATTTCTTCATGATCCGTCCGCAGAAGAAGCAGGAAAAGGAAACGAACGAAATGCGCAATAATCTCCAGGTCGGGGACGAGATCACTACGATCGGCGGCATCATCGGCAAGATCGTTTCGATCAAGGAGGAGACGATCATGATCGAAACGGGCAAGGAAAAGACGAAGATACGTCTGCTCAAGACTGCTGTCCGCAATGTGGACGTAAAGGCGGAGGACGCCGAGGACTGACGCTCATAAATCGCGCCTTTCCCGAATATTGATATGTAAACACGTATCAATCGGGGGTGCGATAATGAATATCTCGGATAACGAGGAAAGATTTTCGATTTCGTCAGTATTGCCGACGCTGTGGGGCGCCGGCGCGGGGATCGCGGCGTCGTGCGTCTTATTGTTCGCGGTCGGCGCGGCCGTATATTCGACCGCCGATCCGAACTCATGTCTGCCTGCCGCGTCCGCGGCGATACTTTCGCTGTCGTCTTTGACGGCGGGGATCGCGGGAGCCAAGATCGGCGGCGGATTCGTACACGGAGCCGCGGCCGGCGCGCTATTTGCGCTGATCGTATTCGTATCGGCGCTGGCGTCGGGCGGGGAAGGCGCGCTGCCGCCGCCGTATTCGTATCTTGTAAGAGCCGCCGCGTTAGGCGTATCGCTTTTGGGAGCGTATCTCGTATCTCGGCGCGCGGGACGCAGAAGGATCGGCGCGGCGCCGAAAAGACCAAAAATCAAAAGATAGGCGGGACTGTTAAAATGGTGCGTACATTCAGAAAAAACGGCGAACGGTTTGTGTGCGATACGGGCAGCGGCGAGGTCACGCCCATATCCGCGCTCCAATATAAAATGCTGACGTATGTAAAACCGCCGCTGACGGAGGAGCTTCCGACGTCGCTGCGGTACGATCTTGCAAAATACGACGGCGGAGCCGTCGAGGACGCCTACGCGGGGCTGTACGCGCTGTATGAGGCGGGGAAGCTGTTCTCCGACAGAACGGACAGCTGCTGCGACGGATGCGAATACGGCGGCGTCTGCGGCAAATGAAATAAAAACAAAAAACGGCACGACCGAAGTCATGCCGTTTTTTCTTGTCTCACACCGTTACCCATGACGAGCCTCTCACGCCCTCCAAATCATATAGACTGCATCCGGCGAGTACCATCAGAACCGGCACCATGCCCGATGCGGGAGTGTAGCCTGTCCTGCCGGTTTTGTCTTTGTCATATGCCGTCACGTTATGGTTTGAAAGCTCAAAAACTATTTCTTGAGCCTTAGATTTTTCTATCCCCGCATCAGCGCATATCTCGTCGAGCGTCGCTGTCTTTTTCGCGATGACCTTTATGACCGCGAGCGTGTTTTCGTCCGCAATAAGCGAAAGAAGACTGTTGATCCGTTCGCCGCTCATGTCGAGACAATAATCCTTAAAATCGGTCCCCGACATCACAAATCCCATGCCGAGCGGGTCTGAAACGAGGATGTCGGCGCCGCTTTCAAAGCATACGCTGAGTTGATCGTTCCGCGCAACGACGACGTCGCGATTCATCATACGCGAGATCGCCTGCCTGACAGCTTCGGCGCGTCCGTTTTTGACCGCATATTCGCAAAAGTCGCCGACTTTATCGCCGACTGTTCCGCGATCGTCCGATCGCTTCCCGCGCAAAAGCATATCGAGGCTCGTCCCGAGCGCGTCGCACAGATCGGGCAAAAGCAGGATATCCGGCATCGACTCGCCCGTTTCACTTAGTTAAGGATATAAACGTATTTTTTCCCGTTCGTCAGTCGATTTTGCCGACGAAACGGTAGTAAATCTCGATCTCCTGCTCCCGCATACCGTCTGCGTCTTTCGTTGCTTCGTGAATCACGATTTTCTCAATCAGAGTGTTCAGAAGCTCGGCGGTCAGCTCTGTGGGGTGGGAGTATTGTTTTATCAGTGCGACCCATTTCTCAGCGTCGGATGCCGTCTGCCGCTCGGTGGCAAGCTCTGCTTTGATGCGGTCAATCTTGCCGATCAGCT
>CANRFY010000004.1 GCA_947630015.1 uncultured Clostridia bacterium | reverse complement strand
GTTTTATCAAAGAAAACGCATGATTTTAGCTTTTTATATGACCGTCTCAGTAAATCTACTGTATTAACATGCTCATTTTGATTTAACATAATAAAAACTCGACTCCTTTTCAAATATGGTGTATGGCGTTTGACACAAATTGCAATACTATACTTTATTTCAGCAATATTTTACGATATTTTCATGCAGATGTCAACATACAAACCATATAGATTTGGGATGGCTATGTCTCAATTAAACACGTAGAAATAAAGGTAGATAATGAACTGTGCATTGAACAGGAAGAACTCAAATGTCAGCGTGGGCGAACGCAAAATATTACGACAAGATCACCATGAAACTCGAAAACGGTACGAAGAGAAAATACGTCCTCTCCCACTACCTCATCCTGCTCTGTATCGGTCACTTCCGTCAGGCAATACGCATTTCACAGTCGAGGCTGACATTGAAGTGGACATAGCAGACAGACTGAACGAAGCCGGGATCAGGACCGAAATTTACAACGTCGGATGAATGTGCTGGAGCTACGCGCCGGTGACGCTCGATGAGATCATTGCGCGCAGGAAGACTGTCAGACCAAATTACGGGGACAGGTGAGGGAGGTCACAAAACCCTTTTCGGTATTTTTTTATCAGACTTTTTACACCATTTTTTATCCCGACTTTTTGTCTCTGAAGCGGCAGTTCTAACGGATTTCTAATATTTTTTGAAAAACCGCATGAAAATCGCGTCTTAATTTTTCGAATGGAATAGTACGGCAAATACTCGGTTTTTAGCCTCAAACGCTCTGCAAATGCTTGATTTTGCTGCATTTTTTCGTTGCGGCAATTTGTGATAAGTTATTACAACTTGTGATATGTTGCACTGAGTACCGACGCCTTGAAAACCATTTGCCGGAAACGGCGCGTGGGTACGAAGGCAGATTGCCTTTGGCAATCTGCTGTACCTTTTGCGCACAGCGCAAAAGGTACCTCACACAGTACTCTCCGAAGATGAACGGTGTCAGAAACATCTCTGACACCGTTTTTGTCTTTTCTTTTAATCAAAGAGAAGTCACATCGTGTTTTCATTATCCCTCGAATTCGAGGAGTGATGAAATTTCGCGCGAGTCAGGCTAAATAATTACCTACGCCTTTCTGCGCCAATCCCCATTTACTCAAACCCATACAGCACGCTCGCCCAAAATGAATCGTATTCATCGCTCAAAAGCTCGGTCAGATACTCTTTCTGCTCGTCGCTGAATCCGTACTGCTCCGCCATCTCAGAGGCGGTCTTGTGCGTTGTCTCGATTATGAGATATGCCCGCGTGACCTCCGTTTCACCGTCAGTTTCGGTCCGCGTCTCGGTCCGCGACGCAAGTACATTCATATCTGCGAACACAGCCTGCAAGTCGGCTTTTTTCTCATCGTCCATCGTTATAACGTCCTTTGTACTGTCTGCCAATACGTTGACTTTGACCGTATACACGGCGATAGTCTCTTTCCAGTTGACGGTGCAGCCGCTCATGTCAAGAACATCGTATTCGGCGTCCTTTTGCAGTTCAAGCACATCTGCGTCGAGATCCGCTTTCAGTTCGTTCATAACAGACGTGAGCGACTCGCCCGTGTCGGAGTCGCCGTCCGAGAAGAAAATGCCGAAGACGGAGCCGACGAGCATCGCTATCATGCACACTATCAAAACGACGGCGACGACGAACCAACCTCCGGCTAAAACGACCGTTACGAGCGCTTTTGCTCCTGCGATCGAGGCTTTGATAGCGGCTGCTGTCGCCTTTGCCGCAGCCTTAACGCCCGCAGCCGATTTTTTCACCGCAGTCTTTGATATCGCAAGCGCTTTACGCGCTGCGCCGACCGAAAGTTCCGCCGTTCTTTCCGCGTCTTTCACGGACGACGCAGTCGTTTTTATCGCGAACTTGCCCGTTTTTTCCGCTGTCTTGATAGATTTACGCGCCGTTTTGACGGCACTTTTTTCAGCCGTCTTGACTGTCTTTTTTCCTGCTGACGATGATGAATGCCTTATCTTCACCGCAGTGTTTTGCGTCACGGCGGGAGCGCGGCGGTCAGCGTTCGGCGCATATCTCCCGTGCTGCGTTCCCGATGCTGTCGTATGCATGTCATACTGACGCGAACCGGTACGAGTATCGGTGCGCGTTATCACGTCTTTTTTGTCTGCAACTTTGTAACCGTAACGTGTCTGCCCGGACGGTTCCCGAACGGCGCGTCTGCGCGTGTGCGACTTACTGTCGGTGTGCGGCCGACTGTCTGACAGATTCTTCGGCGCTATCTGCTGTTGATGAGGAATCTGTATACCTTGCCGTTCTCGCTCACATACACGTCGAAGTCGTGCATGAGCTCGCGTCCGTCCCAACCCTTAGTCTGATGAACGGTGTAGATACCGTAGGGAAGTAAAGGCGTTTCGGCATATCCGTTTTCATCGCAGACGAGATGCGCGCGTTCCGTTTCTGCGGCGTTCTCGTAGCTTCCCGCCGATTTAAGGTATACGTTAAACTCAGCGCCGACCTCCGGCGTCTCTATCTTCGTTTCGCCGTCGTCGTTGTGTTTGATTATCGAGATCATGCCTTTGATCACATCCTCGGTCACCGCCTCTGAAAGCGGACTGTATTCGACCTTGAAATTTCCCGCCTCGGCGCCGATGTGGTACGTTTCGGTATCTATCATATACCCCTCGGACGGTGTGAGCTCGCGCAGCTCCCAGTCGCCGCCGCAGACGTACCATTTCGTCGTGAACTGTCCGTTCGCGTCTGTACTGTACCTGTCGACGAGCTCGCCGTTTTTGTATATGCCGTAGACGGCTCCCGCGAGCGTCGCGTCTCCCTGCGCCTTGCCCAATCCGCTGTCGCTCTTGGACACTGTCAAATTCCACTTCTTGAGGATATTGTGTACCGACTTCTGCGTAACCGTATTCCACTCGACCGCCGCCGACTGTGCTGCCGGCACGACGTATCTTTCGGGCGTTCCGACTTCCTCAAGCGTATATTCCGAGCCGATAAGGATATTTTTGAAATATGCCTTACCGCTCTCGTCCGTCGTCGCGTATTCGTCGACCTCGATGTTTGCTGTCGACATACCGTAGAGATGGAAACGCAGTCCCTCAACGAGTCCGTCCTCCGCAGTTTTCGTCACAGTCAGGTCGCCGCGTTTGAGAATGTTTTCAAACGCTTTCTTCGTCACGGTATTCCACTCGATGTCCGCGCTTTGACTGTCGGGGACGATATATCTCACAGCCGTGTCGACTTCTTCGAGAGTATATCCTGTGCCGATGAGGATATCCTTGAAATATGCTTTACCAGTGCTGTCGGTCACCGCGTACTCGTCAACGGCTATTCCCGACAGCGATGTGCCGTAGAGACGGAACTTCATGCCTTCGACGAGGTTATCCTCGGACGTTTTTGTCACAGTCAGATCGCCGCGCTTGAGAATGTTTTCAAACGCTTTCTCCGTCACATTGTTCCACGCTATGTCCGCGCTCTGACTGTCGGGAACTATATATTTCTCGGCTGTGTCGACTTCTTCGATGGTGTAGCCGGTGCCGATGAGGATGTTTTTGAAATACGCCTTACCGCTTGAATCTGTGACTGCATACTCGTCAACGGCTATGCCGGAAAGAGAAGTCCCATAGAGGCGGAAACGCATACCCTCGACGAGTCCGTCCTCCGCTGTTTTTGTTACAGTGAGGTCGCCGCGTTTAAGCACATTGTCGAAAGACTTTTCTGTCACGGTATTCCATGCAATATCCGCGCTCTGACTGTCGGGGACGATATATTTTTCAGCCGTATTGACTTCTTCAAGAGTATATCCCGTACCGATAAGGATATCCTTGAAATATGCTTTACCTGTGCTGTCGGTCACCGCGTACTCGTCAACGGCGATACCGGAAAGCGATGTGCCGTAGAGATGGAAACGCATACCCTCGGCGAGACTATCCTCCGACGTCTTTGTTACCGTGAGACTTCCGCGCTTGAGCTTATTTTCGAAATATTTCTGCGTCGCCGAGTCCCATTCGACGTCGGCGCTCTGACCGTCGGGGACGATATATCTCTCGCCCGTCTCGACTTCTTCAAGCGTATATCCCGAGCCGATGAGGATATTTTTGAAATGTGCCTTTCCTTCGCTGTCTGTTACCGCGTATTCGTCAACGACGATACCGCTGTACGATTTGCCGTAAAGGTGGAACTTCACGCCCTCGACCTTGCCGTCCTCGGCGCTCTTGGTGACTGTCAGCTCTCCGCGTCGCAGCGTGTTGTGAAACGATGCGTTCGTGACAGTGTTCCACTCGATTGCCGCCGACTGCGTATCGGGGATAACGTATCTGTCCGGCGTGCCGACTTCTTCAAGCGTGTAACCAGAGTCCATGAGGATGTTTTTGAAGTATGCTTTTCCGTCTGCGTCCGTCGTCGCGTATTCGTCGACTGCTATGCCGGAAAGAGAAGTACCGTACAGATGGAAACGCATGCCCTCGACGAGTCCGTCCTCGGACGTTTTCGTTACGGTGAGGTCGCCGCGTTTGAGTACGTTTTCAAACGTGAGTTCGGTCGTGATGTCGAGCTTTACATCCGCGCTCTGACTGTCGGGAACAAGATATCTGTTCGGCGTGTCGACTTCCTCAACCGTATATCCCGAACCGATGGGGATATCGTCAAAGCGCGCCTTGCCGCTCCTGTCGGTGACCGCGTACTCGTCGACTTCATCGCCGTTGTCAGACGTGCCGTAAAGATGGAATCTTATCCCCTCTACGCTGCCGTCCTCGGCGCGTTTTGTCACTGTCAGCTCACCGCGTCGCAGTGTGTTGTGGAACTCCGCCGTCGTCACCTCGTCCCATTCGATATCTACGTTCTGACCGTCCGGCACCGTATATCTGTTGTCGGTCCCGACTTCTTCGAGCGTATATCCCGAGCCGATGAGCACGTCTGTAAAATATGCCTTTCCGCTCTCGTCCGTCGTCGCGTATTCGTCGACGGGAAGTCCGCTCTCCGATGTACCGTAAAGGTGGAAACGCACGCCGTTCACTATGCCGTCCTCGGACGTCTTAGTCACGGTGAGGTCGCCGCGCTTGAGAACATTTGAAAAAGTTACTGTCGCAGTCTCGCCCGAGACGACATTGAGAGTCATGCTCTCCTGCGGCTCGTACTTGTTTTCCGTCAGCTCCGTGACCGTGTATCTGCCGGGCGCTATACTGTCGATAGTGATAACGCCCGACGCGTTCGTGCGGAACGTCTCGTCATAGCCGCTGCCGGTGACGCGGAACTGTACGCCCGATACGTTGCCGTCCTCCGACGTCTTGACTATTTTAGCGCCTCCGAAACTAACGCCGACTTTGAGGTAACCGACGACGGGGTCGCTTACCGACTGCGTGTATGTTACCATGTCCTGAAACGACGAGCTGCCCGGCTTAAACTCGCCGTCAGTCCATGTTATGATACCGCGTCTCTGCGACGACTTCTTTGTCGCCGTTATCGTGACGCTCCCGTCAGGAACGCTGTCCGACGTAATGACGAGCTTATTTCCGCTGACGGACACATCTACGCCGCGTGTGTCTGATGAGAAAGTGTAATTCGACAGCACGCCGTTCGTGTCTGTCAAAGACGCCGTGTATTTGCTTCCGTCCCATTCAAGGTCGACTGTCTCTGCGCGTCCCGTGCTGCGAGCGAAGAAGCTCGGCAGCTTCGTGTGGTTCTGCACGCTCGTGACGATGTTGACATAGTACTTCATTATCTGCGACCTTATCGGGTTCGTTGCGCTGATTATATCAAGGACAGCGTCCTTGCCGCCTGTCGAGACGTGGTTGAAATCCGCGTCGCGTTCGCCGACGACTGTTTCCCATATGAGTATCTGCGTCGCCATCGCCTGACCGAGCTTATCCGCGCCTTCGTTGACCGAGTTCCACGAACGCGAGAAGCTGCCCGTAAAGCCGTACTGCATGATGCGTCCGATGAGCAGCTTTATGTCGTCGGGTTCGATCGTTTTGTTGTACTGCGAAGGGTAGTTGTCCCAAAAGCTCTCGTCGTGGTCGACGAGCTTGTCATGGACGTCGAGCGACACGCCCGGCTCTATGCAGTAGCATATATCGCCGTCGTTGCTGTCCACTGTCCGCAGCGTGATGTGATCTGTCTCGTGAGCCGTCCACCCGTTCATATATGTCATATCGCCATGTCCCCATTCGGCGTCGTAGTTGGGGTCGCCGTCGCGGGGGAAGATGGACATAAATACTTCGGTTTCGGTGCCGAGCGCCTTAACTGTCGTGATGAGCGCGCTCACTATCGCCGTCGCCGTCATTATCATCGCCATGATTAGGGCGGTGCTTCTTTTGAATTTCGTTTTTGTGTAGTTCATGGTTAGTCCTTTCGTTTTCTTTTTTCTGCATTTGCATAAGAAAAACGCACCGATGCAGGTGCGTTTTGGTTTGTGTTATTCGGTTTTGATGTTCTTTCTCTCACGCATATCCGATGTAGATATCGAAACTGCCGTCCGCATTTGACTCTGCCCATATCCACACGTCGCATATGCTGCCGTCTTTCGCGTACCTGTTGATGCGGTTTTTTATATCGCGTTCGAGGTACGCGCTCTTTGCGCTCGCCGTGATGGGATCGTCCCAACATCCGACCGCAGTTTCGTCGAGATTCAGACCGACGCTTTCGGCGTAATCCCTTGCAAACGATATCCAATAGTCGATATTGAACTCGGCTTCGGGTATCGGTTCGGTTTCGGTCATTGTGTCGGGCGCTGCTTCTGTTTCGGCAGGAGTCGAAGATGATTCGGCTGTTGTCGAAGATGACGCTGCTTCGGGTATGCGTTCCGCTTCGGGAGCTTTTGTCACCGTATCAGGCAGCGCTGTTTCGGGCGCTGCTGCTTCGGTTTCAGTGACAGGAGCCGTTGTTTCCGCTTCCGTGACGTGAGCAGTCGTTTCAGCGTCAGTCTCTTTTTCCGACCTCGCCGAGACTTCAAACGTCACACTCAAAGTCAACTTCGGCGGTTCGGGTTCGGCTTCGCTTTCCGCGGGACCTGTCGTTTCCTCTGCACGTTCCGTTTCTGTCGGCGCAGTCGTCTCGAATTCGATCTCATGCTCCGTTACGTACTCGGGTACTGACTCTGTCTCAGTCTCTGTCGTCGTTTCTGTTTCCGTTTCGAATACAAGCTCAAATTCGACTGTGAACTGCGGTGCGTCCGTTGCGGCTTCGACTTCTGTATCGGTCGAATTTGTCTCTGCCGAAAAAGAAACTTGTGCCGTATCGGTCGCGTTTACCGTTCCCGTTTGTGCGTCCGTTTCTGTATGCGCCGTCTGTCCGAACTTCATCGACGCGGCTGCTGTCAGCGCCATAACTATTGCGGCAACTTTGATCTTCATCTTGCTTTTCCTCCCTCGTTTTTTCTTGATCATACCCCTTTCCCGTTATTTTGACAAACGTGCGAACAGTATATTTATATATCTTTTTCGGCGGGTAAATATACGGGGGTTAGGGTACGGGGAAGGGGGAGCGACGACGCATGTTATCTCGAATCGCGGTCGGCTCGGCTTTTCAGAAACTTGCGATAGTGTTCGAGCGCTTTGCAGACATAGTCCTCCGTCTGACTGAGCGGGACGCTTTTCGGTATGAGCTCGCGGACTCTTGCTCCGCTCAGGATTATGCGGTCGCGCTGATTCGGTTTCTGCTCGGACATGACGGCGCATATCGCCTCTGTCGTCAGTTTGCCATCCTCGAACAGCTTACGCATACGTATCGCCTGTTCGTGCGACGGCGTGCAGTCGTTGCGGTCTATTTCGTCGACGATATCGCGTTGACAGTCCTCGTCGAGATATGACAGCTCTACCGCGGGTCGCATCTTGATTTTCCCCTCATCCACGAAGTCGAGCAGCTCCGGCACAAGATTTGTCAAGCGGATATATCGACGAACTTGGTCTTGGCTTTCACCAATTTGCTCCCCCAGTAGTTCACGAGATGTCTTTCCACTATAATTCTGTGCCAGTGGCACAGAATTATTTTTACTTGGTCTGCCGGCTTGTCTTTTCATCGCTTCAAGCCGCATTTTGTACGCGAACGCTTTCTCGCTCGGAAGTATCTCCGACCGCTGAAAATTGCTCTCCACCATCAGTATCGTCGCTTCGTCCTTCGTCAGATCGACGACCTCACATCGAAGCGTATCGAGTCCCGCAAGCTCACACGCGCGTTTTCGCCTGTGTCCCGAGACGATCTCGTATCTTCCGTCTTCTTTTTGCCTGACCGCAGCGGGAGTAATGACGCCTCGCTCTTTGACGCTCTCGACGAGACGCATCATGTCCTCGTCGTCGCAGACGTGAAACGGGTGGTCGGGGAAGTCGTCTATCTCGCTTATCGGGATATCTCTTATCTTTGCGAGCTTTGCCTCGTCGCGCTCTGCCTGCGATGAAAAAAGCTCATCGAGCGTCGGCAGAGTGAAGTCGCTCTTTCGTCCTGCCAATTTCCGTCACCTCCTTCGTAAACTCCGCATACGCCCTTGCCGCGCTGCTGTTTGGCGCGTACTCGTAAATGCTCAACCCCTTTGAGCTCACCTCCGCCGCCTTGACCGCGACAGGTATCGACGTTTCGAATATCCGTATCGCGCCGCCGTAGTTTTTGCGCAGTGCCTCCGATGTGCTCTTGGCAAGATTCGTCCTGCCGTCAACGAGCGTCAGAAGTATCCCGTCTACACAAAGCGCAGGATTGAGATGTTTCTTGACTTTTGATACAGTCTGCAACAGCTGTGTCATTCCCTTTGCGGGGAGATATTGCGCCTGCACGGGAATGATAACACCGTCAGCCGCTGTCAGCGCGTTGAGCGTTATCATGCCGAGAGACGGCATACAGTCGATGATGATAAAGTCGTAGTTGTCCCTGACTGTATCGAGGTACGACCGCAGCGCAGTCTCGCGGCACATCGCCGTGACGAGCGACATTTCCATCGACGCAAGCTCGAGATTTGACGGCAGCAGGTCGACGCCCTCCTTATGCGTCAGTATTCCGTCCGTCGGGTCGCGCACGCTGTCGCGTATGACCTCAGACAGCTTTGTTGCAAGTGTCACTTGCAATGCGTCCGCGTCCCGCCATCCGAGACATGCGGTGAGATCGGCTTGCGGGTCAGCATCAACGAGCAGCACCCGCTTTCCCTGTGCCGCCATACCGACGCCGAGATTCAGCGCCGTCGTCGTCTTTCCGACTCCGCCTTTTTGATTGCATATTGCAATCGTTCTGCATTTCTGCATTTTCTTCTCCTTTCATATGAATTCATAGCCGTGAGTCGCTATGTATCGTCGGAGCTGTCGTTATCACAGTTCCGACCTAAAATTCACAGTATTTGTCCACGACACCCCCTGTGAGAGCAAAGCTCTGTCGGGAAACGTACAGGTTACAGTGTGCTGCACCGTATCATAGGGATCTCACCTCTGCCGGGTACTCCGCCAGCCCCATAGGGAAGTATCATTATTTTTCCGGTTGTCATCGCCATATCGGGGGCAACCCGATACTCATAACGGGGGTTCTCGCTCTCTCCGTTTTTACGGAGGTCATGGCGTACCCGTTAAAGTGGCTCATCACCGGAATTAACGTCCTGTGCGTTTGTTTATTCAGTTGTCAATGATCGTGAAGTGGACTGCTCCGAATCGGAGTGCAGTTTTTTCCACTTTCATTGTGTTTGGAATTAGATGGTACATTTTTTAAGTCATTTTTCAAAATTTTTTCAAAAAAAAGAGCTGTTTTCCTCATCAAAAGAAAAATAGCTCAATATGCATTACGTCTTTGATGTATAAGACTCCAAAGCCACTCGAAACAAATCAGCGTGCCCGCAAAACTTTTTGTTTCAAAGTATTGCAAAAATCGATCGCCGAAAAATGAAAGTCCGAAAGTGCCGGTAAATACCGGACTTTCGGACTCATCAAAACCAAAGAGATTCATTCCCACTCGCTCTTGCAAAAAGTTTTCTAAACAGTTTTGCTTATGCGATTTAGCTTCGATTATTTGTATTACTTTCATTATTTAGATAGTGTCGGCTATCTGATTTTTTGTTGCCATTTGGTTGCCGCGAATTTGCCTAAGCAATATTAGCTTTTATAGTCCGCAATTCCTTCGACTGTCTGTTTTTTCTTATTGTCGAAAACTATTGCAACACTATATTTTGCACGAGTTACAGCAACATAGAATTTAGAACGACTTTGATTTTTTAATTCTTTTTGATGGTCAAAAAGCCATTGAAGCATGGGTGCAGTTGGATAAATCATAACTCTTTCAAAAGTCAATCCTTTTGAATCACCGAATGTCAAAACAGGATAGTTTTCATTAACAGCTCTTTTTTTTGATTCTCGTAACTGCATTGGCTTGTATTCTTCTAAATATTCATCAACATCTGATGCTGAAACAAAGAATACACCATCGTGACCGGTTATCTGTTGATCTGCGTATTCGCAAGGTTTGAATTTTGGGTAGATGGAATTAGCAAAACAACATATATATTTATTGTTTCTGTAGGTTTTGTTGAGTGTCGTATCATCAATTTCAACAGCGAACGCAGAACATTCTCTTTTGATAAATTCTTCAATATTTCCATCAGCGTATTGACTATATTTTGCCTCATCATGGGTATGGTATGTAACTTGTCGTGGATCGCCAACCAACAACACGTCGGAATCTAAACCAAAAAGCAATTTGATTATTTCCAAATCATATCCTGCCATGTCTTGGACTTCATCAATGAAGATATTGGAGTATATTTTTCCAATTCTTTTTAGCACAAGTCCATTGGTTAACTCATTTGCTCTAACAACGAATTTTGCTAACTTATCAGAATATATCAATCGAGATTTGCTAAAATAATAATTATTAGGATCGTTTTCGCCAAAATATATGGGTTTCTTAGTTTTACTATAACCACGTAATCCGGATTTTTGATTGACTAACAGCACACCGTTTACTCTGCCATCGTAAATCACACTTTGATATGGTTTGACTCCGTGTTCTATAAGAAATGAGAACCAAGTTTGAATTGTAATGTTGTTTGGTATATATCCTTTTATTTCGAAGAACTTTTTTCGAATTTCAATTTCGTTTGCCTCTGTAAATGTGGTAATTAACACTTTTTCATCTGTGATTTTCACAGCTTCATTCACAAGATGTGTAGTTTTTCCTGACCCAGCTGCCGCAACAATTAGTTTATTACTCATTCCTAATTGCCTCCAGAATATACTCAGGGAAAACAATATTCTTGTCTGAATTGAAAATTGCCAAAGCTGCTTCTGTTTTGTGATGCTTCATATACTTTTGCAAATCTTCGAGCGTAGTGTAGTTTGTGCCAAGAATAGAATTGAACAAGGAAATGTTATTTTCGTTAGCTTTCAGAATTTTCGGCTCTAAGGTATTATAATTATACGGCATTTTACCTATTTTGAGATCACCCGTGTCAACGATTTCGTCGTAACAAATAGTTATATTTTTCTTTTTGTTACTTTTGATGTAGGCTGCATATTTTTCTTCCAGTGCTGATACATCTCCATCATTATCGGTGACAACAGCAACTTTCAAATTAAGAGCAACAGCAAGTTCCAAAAACCTTAAAAAAGATGTTCCAACAGGAATAACATCTACTTGGTCTTCTATGGGCAAACGATTATTATTTTGAGTCTGGTAAGCCTTTTGAACAACAAGCTCATCTGAGTCTCCTTCTACTAAGATTGCTTTTTTACACAAAATCAATCTAAGTGTATCATATCCAGAAACTTTCTTGAAAAATTCTGCCGATGGAAGCTCTGTAATCCGAGCAATCCTATGATTCTCCAGAAGCAATAAATTATCCAAGCCCAATTTGTTTGCAACGAAACTACTGTGTGTCGAAACTATAATTTGCTTATCCCCATATTTATCTTCAATGGCCTTAATAAGCTGATTGAGCTTGGAAAAAGACAAATGGCTCTCTGGTTCTTCCAAAAGAACAATTTGTGCATTTTGAGCACTATGGTGTGTCAATGCCAATTCTGTTTTCATAACGCACTGTGCTCCTTTTCCGATGTAACCAAAAGGAACATCGTTAAGTTGCGTAACCAAACTGTTTTCCCATGCGTTTTTCGTTCCTAAATCAACAGTCAAGGAGACAGTTCCGTCTATTATGGAAGATTCTTCACTTATTTTTTTATTTATTGCTTTAATCGAATCATCATCAATAAAGGTATCTTTCATTCTACGATGTGCTTGTGACACAGCAGTTACCTCTTCGGGTGAAAGCAAATCCTTGACAATTCGGGAAATATATACATCCGACCCATTTTGATAACGATAGTTTGATGAATCAATCATCGCAGATTTAATAGGAATTCCTCTAATAGAGATGTTTTTACGAGCAAACGTGATCCAAGTTACTTCGTAATACTCGATCGGCAAGCTCATAATGTTCTTTTTTGAAACAAGTGCGTTATACTCGTCCAAATATTTTTCATCAAATGCAATCTGGCAAACTAAACCTTCACATGATGCGTGCTCAGAGTTGTTATTGCCTTCATATTCCGGATTGATAGAACCATCGAAGAACACTTCAATGCTAATAGAAGGAGGCGGTTGTGGTTTCCCTCTATTGACAGAGTTTATATATAATTCTACTACTTCTCTGTTAAAGAGGTACTGAGACAATTCGTTTTTGATATTTCGCCCACCATAAAGACCTGTTAATGCTATATGAATAGCCTCTAAAATGGTAGACTTCCCAGTCTCGTTATTGCCAACCAATATATTCAGACCTTTATTTAATTTAAGCTCAAACAATTCCTTGAAACACTTAAAATTTCTTATTTTCACTTTGTGAATTGCCATATTTTTATCTCCAAATAGCAAATGTTACTTATTGTATGTAGACTTATTGTATTCTTTATTATACCATATAATATGGAGGTTTGTAAGTATGGATATTGTAAAAGTTTTTGGTACAAACGTGAAGCACTATCGGCAGGCGTTGGGCATCTCCCAAGAAGCCTTTGCCGAGAAATGTGGATTACACAGAACATACATCAGCGCGATCGAATGTTATCGCAGAAGTATATCTCTCGAAAACATTCAGCGAATTGCTGATGCGCTTGAGATCGAAACATACAAGCTGTTTTTGGAGGAAACAAGTAAACATGAAATACACAATAAAAAATGAAAGCATTGTAAGCTACAACAAAAGTACTGTTTTCAGTTTTCCGAAGTACACATCTCAGTTAATCAACTGGGCAAATCAAAACGCACAGGGCACTCGTCCCGTTGTTGTCGGTCAAATGTCCGAGCTGTTTCCGGAGTTCATGGCATCCGGTGAAGAAATTACTATTGAGAATTGGCGTAAATGGTATATAGAAAGATACCCCGACGCTTTTGAGAAGGCAACTGACAAGATTTATGCACAGGTGCAAAATCTTCGTGATGCAATTTCACTCATAGATCGTCAAATGGTTGAAAATTGGGTTGAAGATCTCGTCGTTGCCAAGACATTCAACGGTATGTATGTTCAAAAGGCAATTTTGGCTTCTCTTGCAGAACGCAAAGACACAACTTATCGCCTTGCTACTCCCGAAGAAGAATCTGTAGGTATTGACGGATACGTTGGCGATGTCCCGTATTCTGTTAAGCCTGATACATACAAAACTATGGGACATTTATCTGAAACAATCGCTGTTAAGATGATCTACTACACTAAAACCAAGACTGGATTGACCATTGAAATTGAAGACTAAAATTTGGGCGAGGCGAAAACCTTCGCCCCTTTTTCAATTCGGAAGTGAATTAAGAAATTTCTTTTGACAGGTATATTCAAACGATGTGTCTACATCTACATATCCTGTTCTCACCAAATGGTTGTTTACAAAGGTTTTATTATCAAGATATACATAGCACATCAGATTGTTTTCTGCATCGTATTTTATAGTGTCATACTTTAAGAAAACCTTTCGCTTATGGAATTTCTCTTGTAAGAAACTGATAGCTTGTCCTTGATATAGTGGGTTAGGTTTGATACCCAACAGACGAACGACAAGTCCATTACTAAGTTCAATTTTATCCGAAGCAATTACTTGCTTTACGCCAAAAAGCTCATTCCGTGTTGCTTCAGACTGGTCAATCTTTGAACCAAATTGATGTTTTTTTACATCAACCTTTTTGTCCATTCGATGTGGATCATGGAAGATATAGGGAAGCTGATCAAAAGAAGATGCATTGCCAATTTCGTCTTCTGTAAAAACAACCTTTGTATCATCGCCTAAACTGAGCTGATCTGCTCCTAATTTTTCACGAATGATGGGCTCAAAATCTTTGTTGATTTCATAACCAATTGAATTTCGACCAAGATTCTTTGCAGCAAGCAATGTCGTACCACTCCCTACAAACGGATCAAATACCGTTTCTCCTGCGAAGGAAAACATCTTAATCAGTCGTTTGGGAAGTTCTTCTGGAAACATGGCAATGTGTCCCATCTGCTTGACGCCATTGAAATTCCAATGAGAAGAAAAATACTGTCCCCACTCTTCTTTTGTCAGTGCAGACTGTTCCTTTTGTCGCTGAGTAGGTTTGGGAGCATTACCTAATTTCTTGAAAAGAAGAATAAACTCATAATCCATTTTAAGGATACCATTACGAGGATAAGGAAAGCTTCCCATAATAGCTCCACCACCAGAGGTATTCATCGTAGTTGTCTTTTGCCAAATGATGGCCCCCATATAATCCATACCGAGGGATTCACAAAAACGAATTATCTCTGTCCTAATCGGAATAACCTTATACCTGCCATAATACACAGATCGAGCAAACTGGTCCCCGATATTGATGCACAATCTACAGCCATCAGAAAGAACACGATTACACTCTTTCCATACTAAATTCAAATTATTTATGTATTCTTCGTAACTGTCGTTGAAACCGATCTGCTCTTCTGCACCATAATCTTTTAACTGCCAGTACGGTGGTGAAGTGATAATCAGTTGAACAGATTTATCCTCAATTTGGTTGAGCGAACGACTATCACCAAATATGATTTTATGCTCAGTCATAGCACAGTCCTTTCTTACCTTATAAATTCACCATTACCCAAAACAAAATATTGTTCATATTTTACATTCAACGCCTTTGCAATCTGGTTTAATTCATTCTGAGTGATTGTATTTCGTTTAAGTTTGGCGTTGAAATTTTGAGGTGTTTGATTAATCCTGCGTGCAAGTTCAGCTAAACTCACACCTGTTCTTACGCACAAAACACGAATCTGTTCTGAAGTAGTCATATATGCTTCTCCTTTGATCTTTCGATTGATATTATACAATATTTGATTGATATTGTCAACTCTTTCAGCATAAGCAATAAGGAGTCATGACCACTGGCTGTGCCAATTACTTGCCCCTTAGGGCATATTACCGGCTAAGCCTATATGTACATCACAACAACTTTCGCTTGCACATCTTGCCCCACAACTATTGAAACAGCGGGTTGTTCTCTCTATTTTTTCGCATTGATGTAACCGTATGATTTTCCGATATAGTAGGTTTCTCGCTTCGCTCGGATAGTTTTCTGTGCAAAACTAAAGCTATTTGGAGCCACCGGCAGAGCCGGTGGTTTTCATAGGATAATAAAACGCCCCAAGTCGGCAGACACAGTCTGCCGGCTTGGGACTCACATATGCTATTATTCCTGCTTTTACATTATTCTCTTACATTCAGTTTTATAATCTCGGAGGAATAACAATATTCTTTATGTCGAATTATATCTTTCCTCGTGTTGTAAAAGTGATGCAAACTATTGAGAAATAGAATAAACCGGTTTTAATGTTATGACAGGCCTTTTTCTATTGCAGTTGCCAATGCACGCAGCCGATTTACGCTTCGCATTCCGTCGTCAATGGAATAAGTCACATTTTCCAACGCAGATGCTTTTTTAACTTGTGACAGAATTCCGATTTCATCTTTTGAAAGAATTTCAAATGTACGAATCAATTCTTCCATTGAAGGCGAAACATTTGTGTTTCGTAAAAGGAAATACAAATCCCTCGCACTCAAGCTGTCCATTGTTTCCTGTTCTTCCTTAAAAGTAGATATCACCAGTGTGACAATTTCCATATCACGCTTTTTAGTAGAGATTAACTCATCAAGTTGAGAAAGACCATTCGGGGACTTAAATAGCAGTGAGATTTCTACTAAAGATAATCCCAATGCTTCGGAATTCTTTGCAATATCAATCAGCTCTTGAACGGTAACAAGCGCAAATCCTTTTTTCCGAGCGTGTTCTTTAATCGTATCGCCACTAAATCCGGGGCCGATGATAGCGACAAAGTCTGCGTTATTTTTATCTTTGTGTGTTTCAATTGCCACATCACTAATGTCATCGTGCGTTACAGTGCCGTTGTATCTGCTTTTGCTGTCCACAATCGCAACTGCCGTTTTGCTCTCGTTGTCTTTCCACCGAACAAGATGGTTTGCTGAATTTGCCTATATGTCAACCCGCCGTGAACTGCTCGCACGGCTCGTTGTTCTTCTCGCCGTAAAAGCGAATGTCGTCGTCCTGCGAAACCTCGATGTTCTTGGCCTTGCAATCGCAATCACCGTTACACCGGTCCGCCGGAACGCAATTCTTACACATTCCGCAAGTCTTCATATCGGCTGCCTCCTTTCAGTTAAAACTTCTATCTTTTTCCATCGCGTATTCGACTGCGAGGATCACCGCATCCGTGTCAGCTGCGTCAACCTCGAAATATTCCGGGTTCATTTCATTCTCAACATCTTTGTTGCTTACGGCGCTCATTCTGCCGTCGAATCCGAGAACAACTGCGATTGAATTTCCGTCTTTGTCGTAAACGAACATTTCTCTGTCGCTCCCGATTCCTTTCTTTACTTCGTAACCCATTTCTTCGATTGTCTTTTTGAGCTGTTCCATTTCGTTTCTCCTTTCGGCTGCGGGCTTTTCATATTTCCTCACATTCTTAATTTAACACTTTCAGTCGTTTTTGTCAAGGTTTTTCTGAAAAATTTTTCCTAAAAGTGTTGCAGCGCGGCATTTCTGCCGCGCTGCTTTTCTGTCATGTGCCGACGATCCTATCCAACAGCTCACCATACATCTTGCGCAAAACGCCACACTCGACTTCAACCCGCATGAGCCGGTGTTCCAGCGCCGGAGGCGAATCGTCAGTTACCTCTGCGTCGGTGGGAAGATCGAGGGAAACCAGAATGGCTTCCTCGATTGCCCGCATTTCTTCTTCGGACACCCGCCCGCGATAGGTCGTGAGCCGCTCGACTGCAACCGTTGTCACCTGCTCACAGAGGACTGTACTCTCACGACCGCCGTTTGTTATCAGAACGTGCGTTGGCAAGTCTTTCTTCGGCTGAGTGGTGAGATAAACAACCTCAATGGTCGGGCTGAACTGATTGTTCTTGTCGTTCGACACAACAACCGCAGGCCGTCCGGCCCTCTGCTCGCTGCCGGAATTTGTGCCTCGGTCGATGTACCAAATGTCGCCGCGCTTAATCTGCATCTTCATCACCTCCATTTCTCTTGGCTCATTTCAACCATGATTCTGACATCGCGGTTTTCGTACAACCCGGCATCAAACAGAGCGTCGGCCTGCTTCTTTGTCAGGAACAGATCTTTCGCCCAAACACAGCGAGTTCTTTTGTTATACGGAGTATACGGAGCCTCTCTCAGCGTCTTGGCCCATCCGTGATCCTCCAAATACCGCTCGCCGTTGTACGTCTTAATGCCGAGTTCCTTGCAAATGGCATCGGCGCACTTGATATGCCCTTCATGCCCGCAGTTGTATGTGTCTCCGTCCGGACTGATCCATCCGAAATAGAAATCCGGTGAGTTCTTCGGATAACGCTGCTCACGGGTCAACGGCTCCTGATCCTCGTCAACCTCAATTATCTCCACAAAATTGTCCTCTACGGGATAAAAGCTGCACCGCCCTCCGACCGAGTTTACCACAATCGGAAATCTGTCTGGTCCTAACTTTTGCCATCCGAAAACACCGCGACGGTTGAACAGCTCCGGGTCAACTTTGTCGTAATACTCTTTGGCGTATAAACCAACCTCGCTCTTATAAATGGCGTATTTCATTCGTCCTCACCACCTTTCGCACTTGGAAACATAAGCCGATAAACTCCGCCGGGATATACCCGATCAAACCAGTGCCAGATTTCCTCCCGGTGTATTCCCACCGGGAAGTGAAGGAACGGAGCCTCCATGCACTCAGTCTCCGGATTCATTGGCAGGTCGCCGAACTCCGCCCACAAATCTTTCAGGCGCTCCGTGCTGATCGGATTGTGCTTGCAGCTGTCGGTTTCCCTGCAATAATCGCAGACGCCCTTACCAGAGTGTCGGCACTCGTCGCAAAGCATCAGCTGCCCGCCGCACACAGGGCAGAACGCCTTGAAACCCATAGTCTCCGTGTTCCACATCATTTCGATCTCGCTCTCACAGTGCGGGCAGCACTCGGCTACCTCATAAAGATTTCCGACCGGCTCTGCCGTCATGTCCGTTGTCTCGCAATCCACCCACTCAATTTCTTTTCCGCTGGCAAGCTCTTTCGCCTGCTGCTCGTTTTCGGCCTCGACTTCGACCTGACCGTACCGAAGCTCGCTGATTCTGACATTGTATTTCATTCGTTTACCTCCAATTCTACTGTTTGATTCAGTCTGTTTATTCTCTGGCAGCGGGGGCAGTCTCGGTCGTGGTCGTTGATGATCCCGCAGGCTTGCAAGTGCGAATAGACCGTGATAGGACCGACGAACTGAAACCCTCGCTTCTTCAAATCCCTGCTGATTTTTGCCGACAGGCTGTTGCTGGCGGGAACTCCTTTGTCGTGATCCCGATAGAGAATTGTCTTCCCGCCGGAAAAAGACCAGATGTAGTTACAAAAACTGCCGAACTCTTTTCGCACTTCCTGAAAGCAGCGAGCGTTGTTCACAACCGCCCAAACTTTCGGCCGGGAGCGGATCATCCCGTCCGTGTTCAGAATCCGGTTTACGTCTGCCTCACCGAATGAGGCAACCCTGTCGAAGTCAAAGCCTGAGAAACACTGGCAAATGACCTCGCGCTTTTTCAGAATCAAATCCCAGCTCAAACCGCATTGCAGACATTCCAACATCAGATGCTCGAACATCTGCCGGTCGTCATGTACTGGGACGCCCCATTCGGTGTCGTGATAAATCCTATTGACCGCATTCTTGTCGGCCCACGCACAGAACCTCACCATTCCCGTAGCAGCCCTGCTGCGATAGAGCGGCGGATTCCGATTGCGCCAAGCTCGGAGCATTCCGGCGCGTCGTGGTTGTAAACGTAGGCGTAAGTAGAATTCTCGTCCAAGAGCCTGCGGTCGTTCTTCCATTCCTCTGGATAATTGCTGACGTAGAGGTAGGAATCCATCATCCCGATTGTCGTGTAGGAACGGATCACCACATAAACCAGCGCGTTGTACTCCGCCTCGAACTCTTTGATCCGCTTCAGGTCGTCACCCTCCGCCCAATAAAACGCTCCAACCGGCGGCTCGCTGATGCTGATGTAGCCGTCACGCTCGAACTGCGTGATAGTCTCCGGGAAAATCCCCAGCCGCTTCATGCGGGTAATTGCCTCTGCTTTCTTTGCCTCGATATTCTTATCCATGATTCAATCCTCCTTTTGGTTTAATAACATTCCCATACGTCGGGGAACTTCTCGTCATAAAAATCATCTTCCGCCAAGGGCCACACCGAAACTTCCAACTCGTCGGGATAACTCGGCGCATATTTCTTCCGCAGCATTTCCTCAGCGATTTCTTTTGTAGAAGCCTGCACGATACCGCCGTTGCTGCCCATGTTTATTGTGTAACGCCACAGATACATCAGACTTTATACTCCTTTCTTTGTCGCCCGCCGTTGTCCTTATACCGGGAGAACGGCTTGACCCAAACCTTTTTGCCGGACTTGTACTGGCGATAATAACCACGAACCTGAACCTCGTGATCCGGTTTCGTGTACTTCCTTTTCTCACCGAATTTGTGCAGGTCGGCGGGAGAGAAGTCCCGGATAACGTAGGTCTTTTTTATCAGGTTGAGAGGCTGCTTCGGATTCTTCCGCAACTTCTTCGCCTCGTGCCGTGTCCGGCGAACGCTCTGCTTCTCGTCGATCTCTACGATTTCCTCGTAGTGAGCCGCGAACATCATCAGCGCGTGGAACTTAATGGATTCCTTGAAGTCCGTGTTGTCGAACTGAAGAATCACCCGCAGCATCGTGTCATGCTCCTTGGTCTTTGCCCTCGTAAATTTATGTTCTGTCATTCTCGTGGAAACCGGATCATACACCCAAGTCATTACGGGAATCAAAATATGCTCCGGATAAACCGCCATGTCCACCAGCCCATCGGGGCGAACCTCAAAACTGATGTCGATGTGTTCTTCCTCCATGACGATCAGGCCGGAATCCATCGGCGAGTGAAATTCTTCCTCACTGAGCCAGTCCTTATTTGCGAGATACCAGTTGATGATCTCGGTCATTCGGGCGTTCGTCTTGACGATTATCCGGTCTAAATCCTGCTTTTTCACAGTGAACTACCTCCTTTCTTCGAGAACGTGCAGCCCGAATCCGCCGATCATTGCCAGCGCAAAACCAACCGCCACTTTGCAGAACGTCTCCATAAGCGGCACATTCTGGCCGATCTCAACCATCATGTCGTCGTACCCGACCGCACCGATTACGAGGATAACTCCCGCCGCCGCTACAATTCCGAAAAGCACTTTCAGCATTTTGCCCGCCTCCTTTCCTCACGACAAATAAACTCCCATGTAAAAATCGAAACTGGTGAAGTCGCACCAATCCCATGTGTCCTCTTTGTCCGTCAACAGCCACAGCTCGTAGATCGTTTTGTCATACGGCGCGGTGTCCGGGTTGAGGTCCTGATGGTAGCAATACGCCGTCCACAGACACCGCAGCGTTTTCCGGCCAAAGTCGTCCCGGTAATGATGTTCCCGGATAAAATTCTTTATGAAGTCCAGCTCGTACTTCTCGAACTCATTCATTTTCAACTAACCTCCGTGCTGCCTCTTTGAGAATACAAACCCCGTCGGAGCAGCTGAACGACGTGATTTTGTGCCTTGCGTACAACATACAAATTCCGGTTCGGATCAATCTGCATTCTTCTCTCTGGGAGTAGGCGTAAGTGGTGTGAGTTTCAAACCCTGCCGCCCGATCCCATGCGTGGATTGACAAATTGTTCAAATTCGGATCCTCCGCGTACTTTTGCCGGATCAGATCCATCGGAAACGGCAGGAACTTTGCCACCTCGTCGAGGCCACCGAGATACTCGATGGCCCGACCATAGATTTCGGAGTGGCTGAGTTTCTGCCCGGTTTTTACGTCAACGTCCCCATTTCGGACGCCGACCGCTTCCTGAATAGTCATTTACTTCTCCCCCCCCCGTAAAGGTCTTCGTCTTCAACTTCGTCGTACATACGCCCGTCATTCGTGTAGCTGTAACCGAACTCGCTCTCGGCGAGCATCGGGATCACCGCGTCGCCCATTTCCATCCGGTACTGTTCCAGCTCCGAAACGGTGTAGAAATCCAACAACGCCTCGTAATCGTCCCGGATTTCTGACGGAATGCTGTCAATGTCGAAGTTTTTCTCGCTGATAATCGTTTTGCTCTCGGTTGTGACCGTCTTCGTCGTGACGGTCTTGGTTTTCTTCTTGTAGCTGGACTGCCAAGGATCCCGGTCGTATAAATACCGCATTCCCCAGCCCATGCCGTAGCCAGCCCAGCGCTCGTCCTCGATGTATTCGTACTTCGGGAAGTCCGGGTTTGCCGCCTCCGCCACGATCTCCTGAACCTTTGCGACCGTATCGTTGAGGTGCCGCCGGTTGATGTACTCGTGGAGCGTGTGGGCGTTGTAATATCCTGACGAGAGATTCACCGCGGCAACCCCAAGCTCAGGGGCCACCGTGGAAATGTCGCTGTACGAACCGAAGTCCGTGGCAAATCCCTTACTCGTGATGTAGGTTTTCAGCTCCGGATTGTCGCATTCGTAATAAACCGCATCATTTTTGCCCTTGCGGTCAATCTCGATCAGCAGCTTCAGCTTGCCGAGCGCTTTCGGCAGCTTCTTCTTCCGGTACATATCCGCGAATTTCTCAGCCCCGACACCGCCGATTTCCTCGTCGCAGGTAAACAGGAGCCACGGCTTTACCTCCGCGTTCTCAAACACAGTCGTGATCGCGTAAACTCCGCACCGGTCGTCGCCGCCGATCCCTTGCGGGGACATCAGAATGTTCCCGCCCTTTGTCTTGCAAATATCCTTTACCGGCTCTTTATGAACCGTGTCCAAATGCGCCAGAAGCATAATCGGCGCGTCCCCTTTCACGAGGATGTAATTTCCCTTGCAGACCGTCGCCCGGTCCTTGTATGTTTTGCGCAAGTAATCAAACAGCTGCGCCTGCGTCGGTTTCAAAAAGTCTTCGAGAATTTTCATACGGCTTCAGCCTCCTTTTCTTCTTCGATAACGGCTCCGCAAGCGGGGCAGGTTTCTCCCGTCCGGCAGATCCTCTCACCGCAATGCGGGCAGATTTCATAGCTCTCCGCACAGTCCATGCAAACCGCTCTCGTGGATCCGTCAGGATCGTAAACTGTGACGGTCAGCTCCGGGTCATACCACTCGCTGCAATCCTCGCAGTATTTGTAATGCTTCTCGCAGCAGTCCTCGCAGATGTGGGTTGTTCTTCCATCGGAGGAAACGATAACTTCCGCCATCGTGTCGTCGTGGTGGTATTCGTGGCAATATTCGCACATCGTATAATGCCTGTCCCGACAATCCTCACAAACGCGGACGTGATCTCCGTACTCATTCACGGCCTCGTAAATATTGTCTTCGTGGTAATACTCGCCGCATTCGTCACAGCAGCAATAATACTCGTCCAAGCAATCGTCGCAGACGTCGATCAGATTTCCGCGAGAATCGTAAGCGCTGTGAACCATATCATTCGGATAATATTCCTCACACTGGTCGCAGTAGGTGTAATGTCGGTCACGGCAGCTTCCGCAGACGCAGATTTCGTCTCCAGAAGAATTACGGACGTAATACCTGTCGTCCTCGTCAGTCCATTCTCCGCAGTCGTCGCAGTACCAGCCGTCTCCGCCGTTGTCGTCACAGCTGTCGCAGTACAGCCTTGCGCTGATTTCCTCGCCACAGCAGATGCACAGCCCGTAAGTACCCACCACCAACGGCTCCCAATCGTCCTCATGATCCGTCCGGATGCTGACCTTTGCATCAAACTCGCTGTAATGCCAATCCGGATAACCGCCGAATCCGTCGCCGATCAGAACGCATCTTTCATGCTCGCCGTCCGTAATTCGGAACGTCTTCCAGAGGTTCGCCGCATCTTCGAGCGCGGAAATCTCGCGCTGAACCAGATCGCGGTAAACCTTGGATTCTGCCTGCGCCCCGCGGGTTCCGCCGGAAGTGTTGTAGAACCGGCTCTGCAAAAGCAGCCCGTTTCCCGGCTTGTATGCGAAAACCTGCCGCGAAGTCTTGCGGTTGTTGAGCGATTCGGGATTCATCGGATCATCGACCGTGAAAACGATGAACGATACTTCGTCTCTCGCATATCCGGAGCAGCCGTTGTTGTATTCATACTCCGTCGAGTTGAACGAATGGCAGCTCGTCAAAGTGCATCCGCGCTCGTCCGCTTTCGGGTTGCTCATGGTGAGGAAGTGCGCCGGATTGATCGAGACGAACAGCTTAAAGCTGATCTTCTTCGCGGCCAGCTCGTCCGCGAACTGCGCGTAAAGTCTCTGGAACCGGCTTCCCGCCGTTCCGTCGGAGATTCCGAGCGCGTCGCAGATTGACTTGAAAATCCTACTCGGCTTCTTGCCGGAAGCGTAGGCTTTCGGGGCAACTTTCGCAATCGCCTCGATTCCACGGGCTTTGAGGTCCAGATCGTCAGGGTTTGCGAAGAACTGCGCGATGTCCCAAGCAATGTCGGCGTTCAACGCGGTTTTGTAATACGCGTCCTGCAAAATATCAATCGCAAGGCCGCGAACAACTTCGGGATCCGGGTTGTGGGTTCTCGTCCCGTTGATAACCAGCGCGTCGAGGCTGGAATCCCAAACCGGGGACTTGCTGAACAATTCCCTCAGCTCCTGCTTTGCGTAGGAACTGTCTCTTGCCAAGCGGCGGATGAACGTCTCGCTCACGTCGTCGAGAACGTCCGTCTGACGGGTGTGCGCACCGTAATCCTCCAGTGCCTGCCGGATATTCCGTTCAGCCTGTTCAATGATCTGCTGCATTTCCATGATTTTCATTCCTCCTTAACATTCCATCGTTGATATAGTTTGCGAAGATCCAATTCCGGCAGGTTCTCTGCCGCTTCGTGAAATAACCCGGCGGATTCGGTTTGTAATTCTCAAACTCGATCCGCCTCGCGTCCGTGATCGTGAGGCTGATGTTCGCATTGTCAACTCTCACTGTTTCTCCCGGAGCGGGAACGAACGCAACGTGCGTGTTCTGATACCAGTTGAACCCGGCGCTCAAACCGCAAAGGTAATAAGCGACGGCATTTTTGTGTTCCTTAACCTCGATGTCGATGTGGGCGCTCGGCTTGTGGAGCGTTCCCCAATAAACCCGTCCGTCCCTTCCGCCGATGAAACACTCCGCGCAGCATTTGTAAATGTTCACCGCGCGGATGTCTCTCAGCCAGAAGAACTCGTGGTATCGCTTTACGTCCAGAATCAGCCTCACTCAGCAGCCACCTCCGTTTTCTTCTTTCTGCTGTTGCGCTTTTTGGTTTTCTTCGCGGGCTTCTGCTTCTTCGTAACCGGCTCGTCAACCTTCCAGTCGAGGTGAACCCGGAAACTTCCGTCGCCCATTTTCTCGATGCCGCAGTTCCAGCCCTCGCCGGACGCCGTAACCTCGTCGTCCTCCCGGTTGGCTGCCTCGGCAGCAGTCGTGATCTGCTCGATAACGCTCTCCGCTACGGTCTGGAGAGCTTCGGCAGCTTTGAGGTACTCGTTCAGCCAGAAAGCTGCTTTCTTGTAGCTGCGAACCGTGTAGGTCGCTTCTGCCTGACATCTGCCGGTTCCGATCACGATGTCCATGATGTTGTCGTTCTCGGTGAAGTTTGCCTGTCCCGGCTCGTGGACTTTCACCCAACGTCCTTCTTTCAGTTCTGCCATTTTGTTTGTCCTCCTTAGAGATTTATTTTTGCGGCTTGCCGCGACGCCCTCACGGGCGTTTCGGCCGGTTGCCAACCGGCTCTCGTCAGGCGGCCTTTTTCCAATTTGCGATCCTCTGCCTCTCGGCGGCTATGTGTTTTTCATCTTCAGCGGTCAGCCCCGTTTCCGACTGGATCGCTTCTTCGATGTAGCGTCTCAACGCGCCCTCCGAAATCCTTATCATCAGCTCGCTCATTTATTTGTCCTCCTTTCGACCCGACTCAAAGTGTTTTGCTCAAATCCGGCTAACTATTGAAATGGTTAAACATCACAAAAGGGTTCTGCTCACGTTTATTACCGTCACGATTCTGGCCGCGCTTTTCTCTTGCGGTGCGAACAGTTTGGCTCCGGAGAAAGAAGTCGAAGAAGAACCGGTAGTAATCGAGATCACTTCGGCAGCACCGCCAATGACAGAACCTGCGGCGACGGAAGCACCCGATCCGTGGAGTGTGTCAGACCTGAGAGCCATTGCCCGAACCCTTGCCGGAGAATGCTACGACGATAAGGAGGGTGACAAAAGACTTGTTTGTGAAGTAATCCTCAACCGCGTCAGCGACGGACGTTGGGGCAGCACAATTCTTGATGTGCTGGAATGTGACGGGCAGTTTCTCGGCTATTGGACGCAGAGCCGCCCTATCTCGCAGAGCGATTTAGACATCGCTGAAGGAGCTTTATCCGATTGGTACGCCAACGGATGTGAAGCCCTTTCCGATTACCTTTACTTTTGCGCGGGTGATAACCGCGAAAATGAATTCAGAACAGAGTATTAAGGAGGACAAGAACAATGCTCGAAGCCAAAATCACCATCGTAGCCCCCGAACTTGCGGAGGCCATCAACAACCTTGCTGCCGCTATCGGCGGTGGCAAGACCCAGAAATCCAGTAAGAAGACGACAACAGCTGAACCGCAGCCCCAGAGCACACAGCCGCAGCCGCCCATCCCGCAGCAGCCTTTCCCGATGAATCAGCCGATGCCTGCGCCTCCGGTTGCTCCTGCCGCCGGTTTTACGCCCACACCGAGCGTTCCGCTGGCACAGCCGCCTAAGTACACGGTCGATCAGATCATGGCCGCCGGAGCTATGCTCATGGACGCGGGCAAGGTCAACGAGCTGATGAATCTGCTGCATTCCTTTGGAGTTCAGGCAGTCATGGATCTGAAGCCTGAGCAGCTTGGCGCCTTCGCCACGGCAATGAGGGGATTGGGGGCGCAGATATGAGTTCACACGCACTTCTTTCCCCTTCGAGTGCGCACAGATGGTTAAATTGCCCCCTCGCTCCGCGCCTCGAAGCGCAGCTGCCGGAGCAGACGAGCGAATACGCGAGGGAGGGGACAGTTGCTCACAGCGTTTGTGAGGCCGCTGCGAAAAAGCACTTCAAGAAGATTAAGGCAGCAGAATACAACAAGGCGATCAAGAAGCTCAAAACCAGCGAACTCTGGGACGATGAAATGCTCCGCACAGCTGAAACCTATGTGGAACACCTCGCAGAGCGGGCAATGAGCTTCCCAAACGAACCGTATATCGCTTTCGAGGTCAAGGTTGATATTTCCGATTATGTTCCGGAGGCTTTCGGCAGGTGTGACTGCGTGATGTTCAGCGGCGATACGCTTATCATCACGGACTATAAGCACGGCAAGGGCGTCCCGGTCAGCGCGGAGGAAAATCCCCAGCTCATGCTGTACGCCCTCGGTGCGTTGAAGCTGTATCAGCCGCTTGTGGGCGCTGGCCTGAAGAACGTGGAAATCTACATCGACCAGCCAAGAATCGGTTCCTACGAGGGCTGGACCTGCCCTGTGAGCGATCTTCTGGCGTGGGGCGACGAAGTAAAGCCCAAGGCACAGATGGCGTTCATGGGATTCGGCGCGTACCACGCCGGTGAGTGGTGTCGGTTTTGCCGTGCCAACGGAATCTGCAAAGCTCAGGCAGATCAGCAGACTTCCGCTTTCGACGATTTTGGAGAGGCTGTGTGCAACTCCAACGCCTTGCTCACGCCGGAGCAGATGGGCGAGGTTCTGGAGCGGGGCAAAGACCTCGTGGAATGGTACAATGCGGTTCAGAAGAAGGCGCTCGAAGCGATCCTCAACGGGGCGAAAGTTCCGGGCTGGAAGTGCGTTGAGGGCCGGAGCAACAGAGCGTGGAGCGATCAGGACGCGGCCATCGAGACGCTCCTGAAATCCGGCATCGACCGGGCAGTTATTTACGACAGCGTTCCGAAGTCCCTTTCCCAGCTCGAATCTATGCTGGGCAAGGCTAAGTTCGCAGAGCTTGTAGGGAGTTTCGTCGTCAAGCCGCAGGGCAAGCCTACGTTGGCAACGGCAGACGACAGCAGAAAAGAATTCAGCAGCGCCGTAGCCGATTTTGCCGGTGTTGCAAATAAATAAGGAGGACAAATCCATGTATAACAACATTCCCACCAAGGTTTTGACCGGCGAAGTTCGCCTGTCATACGTCAATCTCGTAGCCCCGCGCGTGAACAACGCTGATCCGAACGCGGAGCCGAAGTATTCCGTAACCCTTCTCATTCCGAAGACCGATACGGCGGTCAAGGCAAATATCGACGCCAGCATTGAGGCTGCTGCCAAGGACGCGCAGAGCAAGATCTGGAACGGCGTTCGCCCTCCGGTTATGCCGGTTCCGATCCACGACGGCGACGGAGTTCGGGAGAATGGAACCCCTTACGGTCCTGAGTGCAAGGGCTGTTGGGTAATCACGGCAAGCTCCAAGCAGAAGCCGCAGGTGGTTCACCAGAGCGACATCAACACGGAGCTTCTGCCGCAGGATATTTACAGTGGAATGTATGCCCGTGTGACGATCAATTTCTTCGGGTATGCCCGTGCAGGAAAGCGCGGCGTGGGCTGCGGTCTTGGAAACGTGATGAAGACCCGCGACGGCGAGCCGCTGGCTGGCGGCGCGACGGCGGCCGCGGACTTCGCGGGTGTCGGTCAGGAGGCTGGCGCTCCCGCCACCCCGAATTACGGCGGCGCGATGCCTGCAACTCCGGGCGCGATGGGCTATCAGAACACGGGCTATGCGCAGCCGCCTCAGTACGGAGGCTTTGGCGGCAATCCGATGGGCGTTCAGCCGGGCGCGGTGAATCCGCTCACCGGACAGCCCTATTACGGCGGAGGCGCAGTCCCGCAGCAGGGGTACAGTTCAGACGATGAATTGCCGTTCCACTAAGATCAGGATGTGAGGTGTGCAGCCGCGGCAGTTCGACGCGGCTGCACATTTTCGTAAGGAGGACGGACCTATGAGCAATGAATTATTCAGGGTTGATTATCCGACGGGGCACATGGAGGTTTTTGTCGGACGGTTTTTCGGAGAATCCCCTGTTGACAAAATTAAAAAGTTCCTCCGGCTCGCGGCGGCGAATTGTTCGTCGGAACAGCGGGAGGAATTGATTGAGGATATAAAGCGAGAGGATAAGAGCTTGGAGGCTTCCCTTGCGAAGCTCTCGGACATCGAGAGCCGGTTCATTGAAGCGGCGATTGAAGCCGTCGGGCATCCGGTTTTCATGGCTCCTTCACCGGTGATAAACGAGCTGAAGCGCAAGCGTATCAAACTCGTCAAAAGCCTCGAACTGGTGAAGGAGGTGTGGAAGGAATGAATCACCTCTCAATAGACTTGGAGACGTTCAGCAGCGTTCCCATCGCAAAGGCGGGGTTGTATAAATACGTCCAAAGCCCGGACTTCGAGATCCTTCTGTTCGCGTACAGCCTGAACGGAGGACCGGTGGAGATCGTCGATCTCGCGCAGGGAGAAATCCTTCCGGAGTGGGTTTTTGCGGCGCTCGACAGCTCGGATTATATCAAACACGCCTATAACGCCCCATTTGAGTGGTACTGCCTCTCGAAGTTCTGCGGAAAGCTCCTGCCGGTTGAACAGTGGCGAGACACGATGCTGCATGGACTTTACAACGGCTACACCGCCGGCTTGGAGGCCACGGGTAAAGCTCTGGGTTTGCCGGAAGAAAAGCAGAAGCTGACGATTGGCAAGGCCCTGATCCGGTATTTCTGTGTTCCATGCTCTCCGACCAAAACAAACGGCGGACGGACAAGGAATCTGCCGAAGCACGATCCCGGCAAGTGGGAACTGTTCAAAACCTATTGCATTGGCGACGTCGTTACTGAAATGGAAATCGACCGGCGGCTGTCGGCGTTTCCGGTTCCGGATTACGTCGAGAAACAGTGGCAGACGGATCTTATTATCAACTCCCGTGGTGTTGCGGTGGATATGGAAATGGTGCAGGGAGCGCTCGAAATCGGCGCGTCCTCTCGTGACAGCCTTATGCGTGAGGCCGTGGAGATCACCGGGCTGGAGAACCCGAACAGTATCGCCCAGCTCTCGAAATGGCTCGAAAAAGAAGCGGACACGACGGTGACGGACCTTCGGAAGAATACCGTTTCGCAGATGCTCAAAGACGAATCCGTGACCGGCTCTGCGGAAAGAATGCTCGAAATCCGGCAGGAACTCGGAAAGACCAGTACCAAGAAATACGATGCAATCGAGGCGGCTGTTTGCCGTGACGGGCGCGTTCGGGGCCTTTTACAGTTTTATGGAGCGAACCGGACCGGCAGATGGGCTGGCAGACTGGTTCAGGTACAGAACCTTCCCAGAACGTACATCGGGCAGCTGCCGCTTGCGCGGGATGCCGTGAGGAACCGCGAGGAAAGCAAGCTGCGGGTGCTGTACGGTTCTGTTCCTGATACGCTCTCGCAGCTGATAAGAACCTCGTTTATCGCTTCCAAGGGCAACGTCCTTGTGGACGCGGATTTCAGCGCGATCGAGGCGCGGGTTATCTCGTGGCTCGCCGGAGAACAGTGGCGGCTGGAGGTTTTCAGGACGCACGGCAAGATTTACGAGGCATCGGCCAGCCAGATGTTTGGAGTTCCGATTGAGAAAATCAAAAAGGGAAATCCCGAATATTCCCTGCGCCAAAAGGGAAAGGTCGCTGAACTTGCCCTCGGTTATCAGGGCGGCACGGGAGCGCTGATCCAGATGGGCGCTTTGGACATGGGGATCCCCGAAGACGATTTGCCGGACATTGTTTCCAGATGGCGCGACGCGAATAAGCGGATCGTTGACCTATGGTATTCGGTCGAGGGTGCTGCGGCTGAGGCTATCCAAAGTGGAGCTTCTGTCGGCCTGCGAAACCTTATCTTCTCGCGTGAGTACGACATCGAGCATCAGCTGGATTTTATGACGATCACGCTGCCGAGCCGACGGAAGCTCTTTTATGCGAATCCGGTTCTGGGTTCAAACCAATGGGGCCGCCCCTCGATTCTCTACAACGGTGTGAACCAGAAGACGAAGCAATGGGGGCAGCTGGAAACCTACGGAGGAAAGCTCGTGGAGAATATCATTCAGGCGATTGCCCGCGACTGTCTTGCCGTTGCGATTGAAAACTTGGAAGCTGCCGGATTTCCGGTGGTGTTCCATGTGCATGACGAGGTTGTGATCGACTGTCCTGCGGACAAGGCCGACCTCGATGCAGTTGTGAAAATTATGACCCGAACGATTCCGTGGGCGCCGGATCTTCCGCTGAACGCAGACGGCTGGACGGGCGGGTTTTTCAGGAAGGACTAATAGGAGGACAAAGATGGCTGAAAGAATTTTGGTGGGCGCGATTGGAGGTCGTGGATCGACGTGATGCCAGAGGAACCGGAAAGGAGCGTGAAAAGCCATGATGTTGTATGACCGAAAAATAACGATCACTGTCGGCAACAACCGAAAGAGCATAAACTGGCAGCCCCAATCCATCATGCTGTCGGAGTTTTACGAGAAGCTCCGTATACCGAGCCGTTCCACCGAAACCATGCAGGAATACCTCGGACTGAAGAAGTCCGAGCAGGACGATAGAAAAGACATCGGGGGCTTTGTCGCCGGTAGCCTGAACGGGCCTCGCCGCAAGGCGGGGGCCGTCACCGGCAGAGACATCATAACCCTTGATTTTGACAATATTCCGCCGGGAGGCACAGCTGAAATCCTGAAGCGCGTGTCGGCTCTCGGCTGTGGGTACTGCATTTATTCCACACGAAAGCACGCGCCCACAAACCCAAGGCTGCGTATTCTTCTGCCGCTGGACAGAACGGCCACGGCGGATGAATACGAGCCGATAGCACGGTACATGGCGGCAAGCATCGGCATCGAGTTTGCCGATCCGACCACGTTTGAAGCCACGAGGCTGATGTATTGGCCGAGCTGCTGTGCGGACAGTGAATATGTGTATAACTTTGAGGATAAGCCCATGCTGTCCGTCAACGGGTTGCTGGAGGCTCTGAATCAGCAGATCGGGGACTGGCGCGATGTGTCGAAATGGCCGCAGGTTCCCGGTGCAGATAACGCATACAAGAAGCTGGCGATGAAGCAGAGCGATCCCCTGAGCAAGTCCGGCGTGGTGGGTGCGTTCTGCCGGGTATATGACATTTACGGCGCGATGGACACGTTTCTCGACGGGATTTATGCCCCTGTGGACGATTCCAGAGGCCGCTATACCTATCTCAACGGCTCAACCACCGGCGGCGCAGTTATCTACGATAATGGGATGTTTCTCTATTCCCATCACTCCACGGATCCCTGCTGCGGGCGGCTCGTAAATGCGTTCGACTTGGTGCGTATGCACAAGTTCGGGGACTTGGACGACGGCGCGGATCCGAATACGCCGACCAACCGGCTGCCTTCCTACACGGCGATGTGCAACCTCGCTGTGGAGGACACAAAAGTTTCCCGGCAGCTGGCAAAGGAGCGGGCGGATTCTGCCGTGAGTGACTTCGGAAAGCTGACCGAGGAAAGCAACGACAATCTCGACTGGACAGCAGAGCTGGAGCTGAACAATCAGACCGGCACGATAAAGGCCACGATTGATAATATCTGGCTGATCCTCGAAAACGACCCGAATCTGCGGGGCAAATTCGCCCTGAATGAGTTTGCGGGGCGCGGCGAGGTTCTGGGCGATCTCCCTTGGAGCGCCTTTGAGAAACGCCGTGCGTGGACGGATAACGACAATCAGGGCCTCTACTGGTACTTCGAGAAGGTGTATAAGATTACCGGCAACGGGAAGATCGACGGCGCCCTCTCCCTGCACAGTGAAAAGCATAAATTCAACGACGTTCGGAACTACCTGACTTCCCTTGTGTGGGACGGCTATCCGAGGCTCGATACGCTGTTCATCGAGTATCTGGGCGCGGCTGACAAGCCATACATACGGGCGGTCACGAGGAAAGCGTTCACGGCTGCTGTGGCGCGGGCTATGGAGCCGGGGTGCAAATATGACACCATGCTGATCCTCGCCGGTCCGCAGGGCATCGGCAAGTCCACGCTGCTCGATAAAATGAGCAAAGGCTGGTTCAACGATGGGATCCGGACGTTTGAAGGCAAGGAGGCCAGCGAGCTGCTGCAAGGCGTGTGGCTGGTGGAAATCGGCGAGTTGGACGCTTTCAGGCAGACGGACGTTTCCCGCATCAAGCAGTTTCTCAGCCTGCGGGCAGACCGGTTCCGCGCGGCCTACGGACGCCATGTGAAGGATATTCCGCGGTGCTGTGTATTCTTTGGCACGACGAATACCTCGGCGTTCCTGCGGGACAGGACGGGCAACAGACGGTTCTGGCCGGTTGACGTAGGCGTAGAGCCGCGTCAGAAGCTCGTGTGGGACAGTTTGGACGCGGAGGTGGACCAGATATGGGCCGAGGCCGTAATGCGCTGGAGATTGGGCGAGAGCCTGTTCCTGACGGGCGATTTGGAGACTGCGGCGCAGGCCGAGCAGGAATCCCACAGAGAGGTGAGCAGCAAGGAAGGAATCATCCTCGACTTCGTGGAGAAGCTCGTTCCGGAGGACTGGCAGAAATGGTCGCTTGACAAGCGCCGTATGTACCTCAACGGAACTGGTGAGGCGGGCAACGTGACCCTCGTGCCGCGTGACCGTATCTGCGCATTGGAAATCTGGTGTGAGGCGTTCGGCGGCCAGCCGAGGGACTTCCGCTATACGGAATCGTCCGAAATCAACGATATTCTGAGGTCAATGCCGGGCTGGGAGAAAACAGCGAACGGACTTCGGTTCGGGTACTGCGGGTATCAGCGCGGTTTTATGAGGAAGGGGTGACGGCAGCCGTGAAAATGCACGTTGACGATCAGTGGATTTCTGAAAAGATCAGGGGTCACGGCGGCGGCTACCGTTACAGCCGCACGGACGGCCTCGCACAGATAATATTCATTGGAAGCACAGGAAGACTGAAAATCCTGTGGTACAACATTCAACTTTTCGCACGGTTTTTGAAAAGGAGGTTAAAGCTGTGACGATCATTTACGTTTTAGCGGTTATCGGGGCACTGTGCTTGCTTCACACAATCGGGTTTATGATCTTCCTCATAATCGAGGTACATCGGGATAAGAGCGGCGGCGACGAAGATATGTTTTGCGCCCTGACGGGTGAGCATTGCATCTATTCCGGCAAGAACGCCGGGAACCCTTGCGATGAATGCCCTGTGCGCAAGAAAGGAGCGATTGATGAAAACTGATCTGGTGTGGCGGAGAGACGTTTACGAAATGCTGAACGGCATCGGCGGCTGTGACGCCGAAGACGAATATTTCAAAGGCTGGGATAAGGCAATAGACGGGGCCATTTCCGAACTCGACAAAGTGCCTTCTGCCGGAGACGACCTGATCCGCAGGAGCGATGTGATGAATACCTTGGCTGCTGTTTTCAAGCAGTACAACCACGCTTTTGAGCCGGACAGCCCTTCAAAATATCGCGGGGTGTTCTCCATCGCGGTTCCCGAAGCGATACGCGGGATCCCGGCTGCGACGAAGGAGGTCAAAGATGAATAGGAATCGAAAGGGCGAAATGCCGATAATCACACGGGAGATTTACAAGGGCGTAAAGAAATATGACCGCCAGCAGTTCCAAGAATTCTGCAAAAATCTTTACAGCTACGGCTATGAGGACGGTCGCGCGAGTGTGCCGGGAGCCGATCTCACGAAGATATATGAGGCCATCGCAGCTACAAAAGGGATAGGCGAAAAGCGGGCGCGGGACATCATGCAGAGCATTGAAACAAGGGCGTTCGCCGGTGAAACATTGGCTGAAACATCTGAATGAAAGTCGAACATTAGACACGAAATTCAAGTTTTAGGCGGGAAAAGACACCCAATGTTTCAGCCTCAAATGTTTCAATGTTTCGGGAATGTTTCACCCAATGTTTCGCCGGAAACCCGCATAAAATAAGGGTTTTTACCTGTTATGAAACATTGAAACATTCATTTTTATAAAGTGTGAAATTAGAGGGATTAGGGAGATTAGAGAAAAATGAGCGCTCGCCTAATCCGCCTAATCCGCCTGATTTACGCATATGTACGCGCGCGGAAAACGGGCAAATGTTTCAGGAGGACAAAATGCGAGAAAGCCAGATTGAAAAACGCCTTGTTGAAGGGGTGAAAAAGCTCGGAGGAATGTGCTTGAAATTTGTAAGCCCCGGCTCACCGGGAGTTCCAGACCGGCTGATAATCACTTCGACAGGCAGGATAATTTTTGTAGAGCTGAAAACCGAAATCGGCAGATTAGAGAAGATCCAGACGTACCGCATAGGCGAAATGCGGAAGCGCGGCGCGGATGTCCGTGTCGTGAAAGGGCTGGACGAGGTGAAGGCTCTGTTGGAGGAAATCGAAAATGCAATTTAATCCTTACCCATACCAACAGTTCTGTATCGACAACATCATTTACAATCACGCGATTGGGTTGTTCCTCGATATGGGACTTGGCAAGACGGTCATTACCCTGACCGCGATACATGATCTCCGGTACAATCGGTGGGAGGTTGTGAAGCCTCTTATCATCGCGCCGAAAAAGGTTGCCGAGGCCACTTGGACGACGGAAGCCAAAAAGTGGGACCACCTGAAAATGATGAGGGTCGTTCCGGTGCTTGGCAGCGAACAGCACAGGCTCCGGGCGCTGGCGACTCCCGCGGATGCGTATGTGATTAACCGGGAGAATGTGAAGTGGCTTGTGGATCACTTCAAGAATGCGTGGCCTTTCGACATGGTGGTGCTGGACGAAAGCTCCAGCTTCAAGAACCCGACGAGCCAGCGGTTCAAGGCCATGAAGCTGGTCCGCAGCAGGATAAAGCGGATCGTGGAGCTGACCGGAACTCCGTCCAGCAATGGCTTGGAGGATCTGTGGGCGCAGATTTATCTTCTTGACGGAGGCGCCCGCCTTGGCAAAACGCTCGGCGCATATAGGCAAATGTACTTTATCCCCGGTAAGCGGAACCGCACAACGATATTCAGTTACGAGCCGAAAGCCGGCAGTTTTGACATGATAAAGCAGGCAATCAGCGACATTTGCATTAGCATGAAAGCGAGTGATTACCTCACTCTGCCGGATGTTATCACGAATGATATTCCGGTTGCGTTGGACACGAAAGCCCAGAAAGCCTACACGGATTTGGAGACGGAGCTGCTTCTGCAAGTGGACGAGAACACCATCACGGCGGGCAGCGCGGGCGTCCTGACCGGCAAGCTGTTGCAGCTTTGCAACGGGGCGATCTACGACGAGGACAAGAACGCGGTTAAGGTTCACGACTGCAAGATTGAGCGGTTCTTGGAGCTGATCGAGCAGCTGAACGGGCAACACGCCCTCGTGTTCTACAACTTCCAGCATGACAGGGATCGGCTGGTCGAGGCTCTGGCGAAGTACAATCTCAGGGTTCGGGTTTATTCCCACGCAAAGGACGAGGAAGATTGGAACGCCGGGAACATCGACGTTCTGCTGGCGCACCCCGCGAGCTGCGGCTACGGTTTGAACTTGCAGCACGGCGGGCATCACGCGATCTGGTTCGGGCTGACGTGGAGCCTCGAACAGTATGAACAGGCAAACAAGCGGCTGCACCGTCAAGGGCAGGGGCATCCGGTTGTGATCCACCACCTGATCGTCAACGGCGGAATGGATGAAGAAGTCATAAAAGCCCTGCAAAGTAAAGGCGATATGCAGAACGCTCTCATGGAAGCGCTGCGTGTCCGAATCAGTAAATTGCGCAGTTAAAAGGAGGTGGCGTAAAAGTGAAAAAAGAGGAAATCACAGAAATTGTGCGGATCGCCGCGGCGGAGGTCCTGAAAAAGCGAGAGGAATTGCTGGACGAGGAATTCGACGCCATGTATCAGGACGTCAACCTGTTGATGAAGAACTACCGCAAGCTGAAGGCGCATTACTCTCACGTCTCTCCCGAAACGCTTGAAGTCAGTTCTATCTGTTCTATGCACCGTAAAACAGGGTTGATGATGGCCCACGTTGATAAGATGCTGGCGGCGTATGAGGCGATGTGCCGGGAATCGACGAACCCGGACGAGGCCCGCCGGTGGGATGCTCTGTACCTGCGGTATATCGACAACGAGCGGATATGTGTTGACGACATCGCGGATCAGCTGCACATTGATAAGCGGACGTTCTACCGTGACATCAATAAGGCGATGGAAGACATGGCCGTTTTGTTGTTCGGCATCAAAGCGATTGGCACTTGGAAACGCAGAAAATAAGAAAATCAGGGGTTTTTAAGGCCCCTGATTTTTTATGCCCGTTCTCTTTTCGAGAAAATTTTTCCGAAAAATTTTTCCGAAAAGCCTTGACAAAAACGACTGAAAGTGCTAAAATGAGAATGTAAGGAAATATGGAAAAGCCCGTAGGAGGTAAAGAGAATGGACAAACAAGAAAGACAGTGCATCGAAGCAGAAGTTGAATACAGGAAATGGAGTGAATGCCCGCTTTGGTATTGCGTGAAAACATTCTTCAATCTGAACAGTGGAAAAATGGAAAGCGAGATCGTGAAAGACGAGAAAACAAAACTCCCGATAGCGATTCAAGATAAAGAAAAACCGCAGGACGGGGTGTTTGAGACAGCCGCCGGAACAATCTACTACACATACCACAGAGGATATGCGGAAGCTGCAAAGCAGGTGGCGATGGCAACAGCATAGGCAAATACAGCAAACCATTTCAGTAATCTGCCTTTCTTATTTGACTACCGCCACCCGGCGGCTTTTTCTTTGCCTGAAATCATATTGACTTTGGAAAATCTCGCCGCTGTACTCCGTTTCGCGGAAATATATTCCGTTCTCGAACCACTCGCGCCTGATCTTCTCGCCGTCACGGATCTCCGGCATACTGGATTTTGCTGTCTTCGCAAGCTCTGTCGCAACCGCGAGCAGAACCGCAGGGATCGCGCTCATTCTTTCGGCGTGATGTCGTCCGCCAGAAGTTCCTCAATCGTACAGCCATACAGCTTGGCGATCATAGGCAACTTATCAGCTCTGGGCTTTGCAAGACCTCTTTCCCACTTGCTGACAGCGGACTCCTTTACGCCGAGAGCCTGAGCGACCTCCCGCTGGGTCGGGACTGCGCCGCGAAGCCTCCGCTCTCTCATAGCATTCATTCTTTCCACCTCCTTCACTGTTCCTGCGGGTTCCTTTTGTTCTTCACAGTCTTATTATAACACTTTCAGTCGTGAATGTCAACTCACATTCTCACATTTTTTCAGAAAAATTTTCGGACTTGACAACACGACTTTAAGGACATATAATTAACTTACGAGAAAGGTGGTGTCTTTATGGACGGGTTCGGAGAGCGACTGAAAAGATTAAGAAAAGACTTCGATATTACCCAAAGCCAGTTGGCCGAGCAGATAGGCGTTGTGCCGTCGGCAGTAGGAAAGTATGAGCGTATTCCTGCATCATACCCAAGTGTGGAGGCTCTTATTAAGATCGCCGATTACTTCAACGTCAGCCTTGACTATCTGCTGCGTGGGAAGAAGTCGGTTCCTGCCGTTGAGAACAACATCAACGGACAGCTATCAAACAGTCCATTTATTCAGGCGAATAATGGCGGCGTCGTATTCAATGGCGACAAAGGACAATCCCTGTCGCCGGAAGCGTTAGAACTGCTGCATATTTACGAAACGCTCGGCGGCAGAGATCGGCTGAAGCTGCTCAACTTTGCTGTGGAGCTGGAAAGGGGTTCAGAATGAAGTTCACGTTGGAGATTAAGAAAAGATGCTCATTCTTCTGGCTGAGAGGCATACAGAGAGTGAGAATTGATAAATGCTGTGCGGAGTGCTTTATCGGCACAAAGTTCCATGAAGTTTATGAGAAGACCCGGTTCAAGGATCATGCTCTCGTGGAGCTTGACATTCCGGAGGACAGCACCGTAAAGGCATATTACCTCTGCGGATTGAGCCGTGGCTTCCGGTACGACGATAACACCCACGTCGCCTTCGTCCCGTGCAAAGGACAGAACATCGAGATCGCAAACGATAAGATTCGGCTTGTCATTACAGACGCTCGCCAGATTGACTTCCAAGGCTATAAGCCGAACCCAGAGGGCGAATATACCAAAGAGCAGCGTACCTGCCGCAACTGGATCTTCGCCAACTATATCTTAGACGGGATGCCGCTGTGAAACGGGCAGCCCTCTATATCCGTGTTTCCACGCTGGAACAGGCGCAGGAGGGCTATTCCGTTGGCGAGCAGAAGGAGCGCCTGATTGCGTACTGCAAGGCGCAGGATTGGATTATAGCTGATATTTATGTAGATGGCGGATATACCGGCAGTAACCTCAAACGCCCCGGTATTCAAAAGCTGATGGCTGAGACGGACAAGTTTGATCTGGTTCTCGTCTATAAGCTGGACCGCCTTTCCCGCTCCCAGAGGGACACACTGTATTTGATCGAAGAAGTGTTCCGCCCGAATGACGTGGACTTCGTATCCATGCAGGAGAGCTTCGACACGTCCTCGCCGTTTGGCAAGGCAATGATCGGACTTCTTGCCGTGTTTGCGCAGCTGGAGCGTGAGCAGATCAAAGAGCGGACGTGGATGGGGCGCGTCGCAAGGGCAAAGACTGGTCTGCACCACGGCGGAGGCTACATTCCCATCGGCTACGAATATTCCGACGGAAAGCTGGTCGTCAACCCATACGAGGCGGAGCAGGTCAGGAAGATATACGAATGGTATCTGTCCGGATCCTCGTTGAAAGCCATAACCGACCGGCTCCAAGAAGAAGGCTACACGAATAAATACAGCAGCTATAATTCTTGGTCGAGCGTGAGGAATATCCTCGAAAACGAAACCTATACCGGCAGGCTGCACTTCGGCGATATAGTCGTCGAGAACGCCCATGAACCGATCATCACCGACGAACAGTTCAAGGCGGCGCAGACGCTCCGGGGAAAGCGGAAAGAGTTGTACGGAAAGAACGCCTTTAAGTCCAAGCACCCGCTGACCGGGCTTCTGTTCTGCGGTCATTGCGGAGGCCGGTATTATATGCGGAATACCGGGAAATACGGCTACTACGCCTGCTATTCACGGACAAAGCAGATGAAAAGCATGATTAAAGACCCGAATTGCAAGAATAAGATTTGGAAGGCTTCAGAGCTGGAGCCTATCATCGACGGCAAGATACGCGAGCTTCTGCAATCGCCGGAGCTGGCAGCGGAGTTGTCCTCTGCCAAGCCGAAGACCGCGCCGCCAAGCCAAAATGCGTCCATAGAAAAGCGGCTCCACGAGATAGACAAGCAGATCAACAAGCTCATGGAATTGTACCAGAAGGACGACATTCCGCCGGAGATCCTCGGAGAACGGATCAACCGGCTGTATAACGAACGAACCGCCCTGCAATCCTCGCTCGTTCCCGTAACAGAAACAGAGGCGATGCCGTTCGATCTGGTGCAGGAGCTTCTGTCTGATGCCGCGCAGATATGGGATTTTGCAGACGAGGCGCAGAAGCGGAGGATCATGCAAAGCCTCATTTCCCGCATCGTGCTGACCGATGATAACGTCGAGATAGAATGGGCGTTTTAATTTGCCGGAGAACACAAAAACCCCTCTGCATGGGCCAAAAAGTGCCTATACAGAGGGGTTTTCTTATTTGCCGGTTATTTGCTCGGCTGGTCTGCTACGATGGTCGTGGCTACGGTCGCAGCAACGGCAGCGGTTGTCGCTGCGGATTTCTCAGGCGCTTTGTCTTCGCGGCAAGCCTGCTCGATCTTGGTTTCGATCCACGCATCGAAGTCACCGTACACTTCATTCAGAGCCTGCACAACCGTATCACCGAGAATATCGAGAGCCTTTTCTTTCGCCCGGTTGAACGCTTCGATCTGCTTCTCCTTGGTGAACTTGCCTTCGGCTTTGAGCGCGTCCACAAACGTCTGCGCCGTGTATGCCACAGCCTGAGCCACGGCATCCACCGCCATATCCATGTACTTGCTCAAAGTCTCGTTGCCAAGCTCTTTCTCAATCCGCGACGTCTCTCTGCGGAGCAGCGCGACAGCATACGCGCCGCCAGCCGTGATTAACAGGCACAAGACGGGAACACAAGCGGTGAGGATCTGTTGGATGGTTTCATTCATTATCATCGTCTCCTTTCTTATCTGTGCATTTGGGGAACGGGCAATGGTCGCAGTCACCGTCACAGTGCTGTTTCCCGTCCCATTTGACGAGGGCGCATATCCAAATCGCCATGACGACTGCACCGAAGATGCAGAGCGCCAGATTCAGCGCCGCCCCAATCATTTGGAAATCTTATCGGCATCCACCCAGCCGTAGACGCTGGAAGCGCCGGTCGTGTGAATGACGTGGTACGGATGCTTTGCGCCCTTGCTGATCGCCGTCACCTTGGCCGGACCCGCCTTCGGCTGCACAGAATAGCTCGTGGCATTCGCGCTGACGTAATGCGGGCCTCCCTTGAACTGCACGACATCGCCGACCTTAATTTCGGTCGCTGCGGTAGCAGACTTGTTGATCGTCGTGTAGGACGGGTTCTCCAAATAAATCCAGCCTGCGCCGGATTTCAGTCTGCCCCAGCCGTCCTTCACTTCCACAATCGTAAAGGTTCCGATACCAGTCTGACCCTTAACCGCGCCGCTCATGGACGGCTGCGCCCGATAATTCAGATCCGGCACGATAACCCTCACGGTAAACGGAGTGGCCGGGAAGTTCGTGTTCTTGCTGCCGGTTTCAGGAGCCGGAGCAGGCGTAGACGGGGTTGTGCTTGCTGTTCCAAGCAGGGCGTTGATCCGGTTCGCCAGATCGCCATACCGGGAATACAGCCACTCACCGGGGCAGGATTTGTTCGCAAACCACCGATGTGCCGTCAGCACCATTTCATCGCTCTTGGGCGTGTAGGCCAGCGTCTTTTCTTTGGAGCCAAGCCACAGCACCTTTTTCTTGCCATACCGCTTGCAGATGTCCGCACAGAGCAGGATCAGCTTCTCATACACGGCGTTGTTCATCGTGTACGGCTCTGTCTTGTCCGACGCGCATTCAATCGTGATGGCCCGCTGGTCGTTGGCGTTGCTGGAAGTACACCAGCTCCGGTTCGCTTCGTCAACGACAAGGCACACCCGACCGTCATACCCGATGCCGTAATTGCAGCTGGCCTCCCGGCCCTTCGGGAAACAATCGCCGATAGTTTCCGCCGAAAGCTGGCCTACGACGCAATGGGGCGTGAGGGTGTCGAGCGCGTGTGTTCTCTTTCCGCTGTGATTAGGACTGTATCTCGTGCAGTCCACCAATGTACTATTGCTCATGGTTTCATCATCCTTTCCAGAGTATTTGTTGTAATAGACCTGTCCGGCGGCCTCTCGGTCGTTCTGGACACGGGTGCTTTGGTCTGCCGGAGCCTCAAATTTGAACAGCATGATGTTCGAGGCTTCCCGGACGGATTTTGCCGTTCTCAGGACATTCCACACGGCGGGGTAGTTCTGTTTCAGCTCCTTGACCAAGAAATCAAGCTGCATTTCCAGATCCCCGATTGATGCTTTCGCTGCTTTTGCGAAATCGAAAAGCGCCTGCTTCCGGCTCCAGAATGTCCACTGAGCGAGGCCGTAGCCCTGCTTGTCCTGAACGAAGTTGGTGTACTCCCCGCTATCAACCCTGCGGGTGTATTCCTCGTCAGTCAAGCCGAGCTTCGTGTTGCCCGTGTTCTGGAGGTTCTGCGGATTCAGGGCACTCTCTTTGTAGAGGTTTCCCATAACTCCGGCGGCGCCGTAGGCGTTTAAGCCTGCTACCCGGAGCCGGTTCCAAATTTTCTGCTCTCTGCTGTTTTCCATAGACACTCCTTTCTTATCCCTTCGTGCCGTCCTCGTTGTCGCCCTTATCCGGCCAGCGGTTGTGCTTACTCAGGTTCTCCACGGCTGACTTGATGCTGTACGCCAGCACCACTCCAATAATTTCAGTCACGGCAACCTGCGAAAGGCTCTCGGCGATCTGCATTTTGTCGAGGTACGCGAGGACGTAGCTGCACCACACCCACGCAAACCCGTTTATCAGGCAAATCCAGACCACTTTCTTCGTTGTCTCCGTCTTATTCGGAGCTTTGTGGCGGCCCCTCTTGCGGACGGAATACCAGAGAAAGGCATAGGCGAGAACCGCACACACCGCACTCAGCACGAGCGATGCGAGAATAATCAAAAAGATTTTCATTCCTGCCTCCTTTACTTCAGCGGCAGCTCCATGACATCCGCCATCAGACTGTCGAGATTCCCGTTTCCGCCAAGATCGTCGTGATACACACGGTGCATATCAACCAGATCCTGCCGGTCGTCGAAGTCGATGCTGCCGCTTTTGATGTAATTTTTACCGAGATACTTGATACGGTCACGAAGTATCACCTGCTCACCGACGCGCAAAGATGAAACGTCCCGGCGCAGCTGGCCGATGGCGGCCTGCGCGTCCTGTTCCTCCTTGTCACGCCGAGCTTCCTCCCGGTCCTCCTTCGCGGCTTTGCGGTTGAGCCTCCATGTGACGAGGCTCTCCACGGATTTGATAACCGCGGCTGCCACGCCGCCACTCAGAAGGCAAAGTATGATGTCATTCATTTGCGTTCACCTCCGATACAGCATAAAATTAAGGAGCGTGGGGCGCTCCTTGGCTGTCATACTTTCAATAGGGCTTTTTCCTTCTCATGCACATAGATCGCATTGAGCTGATCCTTCAGACCGTTATTGTTCGTGTGTTTTAGGATTCCATTGTAGGCGGCCACTCGGCGCTGGAACTCTTTATCGTCCAGATCGCCGGAGAAATACCGGCTACAAATTCCGTGGAACGACGACTTCATCCTCCGTGCAGTCTGCTTTCTAATCCGTAGGCTGTCGGCATTGATGATGTAACCGACGAATTCAATATTCTCACCGGCCGGACGTACCGCTGTTTTGCGGTTTAGGTCAAGCCGGAGCCTATCGGACAGAAAACCCTCAATTTCATCTTTCCAACCGTTCGCGGTCGCCTTATCAGGGGCGAGGGCAACGGTATCGTCCATATAACGGTCAAACTTATGAATATGAAGCTGATGCTTGCAAAACTGATCCAACTCGTTGAGGTAGATGTTGGCGAACAGCTGTGAGGTCAGATTGCCTATCGGCATACCGACTTCACTGAGCCATTCGTCTTCTTCCACATCTTCCGGCCCCGTGAACCGAGGCAGTCCGAATTTCTCTCCGTCGCAGTTGACGATGTTTTCAAGCAGACGCATGAGGCGGACATCTTTTATCCTTTCGTCTAAAATACCGAGCAGAATCGAATGATCCACTCGGTAGAAATACTTAGATATGTCGAGCTTTAATGAGTACCATTCTCCGGGCTTGTTCCGGATCTGCCGCAGCCAGTATTGAAGCCTCTGTGCAGCGGCGATAGAACCTTTGCCGTCCAGACACGCGAAACTGTCCTCGATCATCAGCCCTTTGTAAAAAGGCTTCAGCTCCAAGTAAATGTCCCACTGGACGATCCGGCTGGCGAATGGCAGCGCCATGACGATACGCTTCTTTGGAACGTAAACCCAATGCTTACGGTACGGCCCGAATGTGAAAGATTCATTTCTGAGGTCGGACTGTATCTGGAGCAGATTTGAGTCCAGATCAGCCGTAAACTCCAGAACCTCCGGGCGGTAACGCTTCTGCTTCCGGGCTTTCCGGTAGGCCAGCTCCAATCTTTCAAAGCTCGTCATTCCGTCAAACACGTCTTCCAGTAGCTTCATACGTTCACTCCAAAATGCCACGCTTGACGTTTCCGCCTTCGTGGTTATACGGATTCTTCCTGTTCTTTCAGGAAAGGCTAACAGATCCCTTTGGCCCCTGCGCCAGCTGAGTTCCTTGAAACACAGCTCTCATATTTCGGCAAGGAGGCAGAGCGGGGCGGCCACCGATGTTCCAGTTGGAATTCGAGCGCGGATTGTTGAAGTTCAATGCGAAGACACCGTTCCTCGCGCCATTGTTCCAGTTACCACCACGAATCGCACATCGGCAAGCACACACATGACCTGTTCCCTAAGACTTGATTAACTTGTTGCTCCATCGGACGGAGAGGAAGTCTTTCCGTCCAGATAATTCTTATAACCTCCTATGATTTTTCCGATTTCATCGTTATATCGGCTCCAGACTTCGCGCTGATGCAGCGTCATGGGCGGAGCGAAGTCTTTGCCACAGTAATCCCGGTCAGAGGCCAGAACAACGAACTCTTTCAGCGTTGCAAGCTCGATGTCCAGATCCTCCAACGTGGTTTTCTTGTGGTACTTCTTTTCCAGACGCACGACCAAACGATACATCGTCAGCATGGATTCGCGCATCATGTCGGCCATTTTCCTATCCCGACGAGGGAATGAGTTTACAAGCGGCATTCCGTATCGCATCATGTCCTTGATCTTCTCTTTCAGGATAAACTTCCTTGGCCGGACACCAGCTTCGGCATCCTGCGGCGTGTAGCTTCCGCCGAAATCTCTCGGAGTGTTTCGATCAAAGCGGCCCATCTGTTTCCTCCACTATCAATGCTCCCTTCGGGAGCATTGGAAGGGGCGGGCTGGCGCCCGCCCCACCAGTAAGCAGTTATTCAGTTTCCAGTTCGACAAAAGCGGGGCGGCCACCGACGAGCCAGTTGGAAATCGAGCGCGGACCGCTGAAGTACAATGCGAAGACACCGCCCCTCGCGCCATCGTACCAGCTACCACCACGAATCGCACACCTTTCATCCTCTTTGTTGTTCGCCCAGAACCAATCGCCCTCGTAGTCCGTATCGCTGGATTCGTCCTCCGGCAACAAAGCCATCGCCTGAAGGTACATCTTTGCGGTCGTACCAAGCCCGGTCTGCGTGGTCTTTCCAAATGCGGCGTTATGCTCGCCAGTCTCACCCGCGATAGACGTAGCCCATTTCCAGTGATCTGTGTCCCAATCCAGCTTCACGCTGCCTGCGGTCGTACCGTTGCCGTCCGGGGTGATGAACAGATCCTCCCAAGAGGTCGCGGCAGCCTTGACAGCCTTCCACTGGGCAGAGGCCGCGCCGGTGTCCACGTCGTTGTCAGCGGCGTTATTGTACGGGATAACCTGAAGCTCGCCTTTCACCAGACGAAGCCCGGCGGTCCATTCCCAGACGTTGCCGTTCAGATCGCAGATGCCGTCCAGCTGTCCGTTATGCCTCCAAGAGACAGGACCTGTGCCGGTCAGCACACGAGCGGTCTTGCCCGTATCCTGAACACCGGGAACAGGAATAGCGAGGTAATCCGTTTCGGATGCGTCCTTGCCATAGTTGTTGTTGCCCTTCGGCATACACTTGTTCTTCTTGCACCACAGAGCGAGGAAAGCCCATTCTGCGGCGGTAACGCAATGGTGGCCCTTGCCCTTGCTGCGGCAACGAGCCTCATACTGATCGAGCGTGATGTTTACCTTCGGATCGACACCGGGAAGGCTGTAAATGCGGTTCCCGTCCTCTACGCCCTGAAACTTGCCGATGAACACGGTGGGCTGTTCCACGCCGCTCACACGGAAAGCAGGATGTACGCTGTCGTCGCCGCCAGTAATCAGGGCAGAGAGCTTCTGCTGCCCGACACGGTAGTAGAAACTCGGCATACCCGCATCGTCGGAAATCATCACGTTGGACGGATAGGCGGCGGAGAGCGCCAGCCCAGAAGTTTCAAAATTAGACATTGATTGTTCCTCCTTATCAGAAATTAAATGCGCAGGCCGTCAAGCGCCCACAGGGTCAGGGTTACGTCGGACATTTCCAGCGGAATCGGTTCCGGCTGGGTGTACTGCTGCTGGCCGTCCTCGCCGACAGGCTCGATAGGCTCAGGCTCCGTGTACTTCTGCGCAGGAATATCTACCTGCGCAACATAGAACCGGCCCTCGCCGACACCGATCACCAGATTGCCGTCCCGATCACCGCAGATGTCAACGTGTGTAGGCCAGTCCTTCTGGTACTTGGCGACGTTAATCATCAGCTCGTCGTCGCCAAATGTCAGCTTGGTCTTGCTCTGCGACCACTCGATCTTACGGCCTTCATTGATCTCAACTACGTTCACTTTGCTGCTCATTACGCCATACCTCCTTTGATTTTCAGTTCCACAGTCACGCTCTTGGCCGTTCCGTCGAAGGAAACCTTGAAGCCGTTCAGAGCCTTGTCTGTGATGTGGATATTACCGGCAAGCCCGCCGGTTACTCCCGTAATGTTTGCCTCCACAGAATAGTAGAGGTTCTTCCTGTTCGTGGTAAGAGCCACGGATGTCGGCGCGGAAACCGTGGAATTGAACGGATAGGCTTTGCTGTTTTTCAGCGTGACCTCGTGCGTCTCTCCCAAAATCTCCGAAAAGATGGCCGCTTCATTATGCTCCGTACTCCGGCGGAGCTGCAAATAGCCATCAATCAGAACCCGGATGGCGATGTCGTCGTCCAGAATTCCTTCCTCCATGTTGTTGAAGTGGGCCTGATCCTGCAAGGTTCCCTGCTGGATCACCGTGCCGTGCTGGTCTACAACATGGTCTTTCCAATACGATCTCTTATACAAGTTTTACACCTCCTTGATTGGCAGCACGAATTTCAGCAGCGTGTTCTGCACACCTGTGTGACCGATGTTGACGGTGGCACTTCCCACGAGTAAGCCGTCGCTGTCATATACTCGCAAAGCAGTGATCGTGCCGCTGCTTCCAGTGCTGGGTGCAAGAGCCATGATAATCAGGTTCGTCCCTTCCACGGTCTTGCTGTTAATCTGCGCGTTTTTCCAAACGCCGCCTTCCTGATACTGGAACGTAGTCAATGCGTCGAGCCACTTTTTACGTCTTTTGTTAAGGAAGGCATCTGTATAGAACGCCATAGTGCAACCTCCTTTCCGGGTCAGGACTGACCGCAATATTTTGTATTACAGAACGGCGGAACAGATAGAATCTCTGTTATCTCCGGTTCCGGCTGTATCTCGGCTTCAGCGGTCCCGGCGACGTTTGCCGCCTCCGGGAGAGTACCGACCAGCTTCGACTGATAAACGGTCCGTCCTACGGTAACTCTGCCCTCTGCCGAGGTTGTCTGTTCAGTCCAGCCCGCCGTAGCCTCAGACGGGATCAGGCCGCAGAGATCGTCTCCGCAAGGGATTCCCGCATAAAGCAGACGCTCGAACGCCGAGCCTGCCTGAACTTCTGCACGAAGAATTTCTCCGATAGTCCTTGCCTCCGGATAAGTGCCTGTGAACCGAGGAATATATTTCAGCAGCTCGGAATCGAGCGTCACGGTAATCGTGGCTTCCTCAGTCCAGCCCTTCGTTGCGTAGCACGGATAGGTCCCGCAATACAGCGTGTTGCACTCCGGCACGTTGTAGCTCCAGCTTTCCAGCTCGAAGCTGACCTCAATGATATACTTGAAGATGTAGACCAGCTGGATCACAAAGCCCACGCCTGCTGCCAGCAGACGCTTTATCGCCGCGGCAATCTGGTCTACCAAATGGATCCTCGATTCTGGAATGGCAACACCGTTCACGGTCATTTTGACCTTGGCCGGGAACACATCTTCCAGCTCGATGTCGGACAAATCCACATCGAAAAGCTCTGCGGCGGCAGACAGGATCGTGTCGTCGTCGCCGCCGGACAGCTGGGACATGACCTTAACCTTTATGGCAAGACGGTAAAACTCGTCTTCGGTTCCCATCCGGTCAACGCCAAAGTTTCGCCCGTATCGGTCGAGGACCGTTCCGCAGGCATTGTCGAGATTATCCCAGCTCCGGATTCTCTCGGCGTTTTCATCCACAATGCCGAAGCCCCACGCCAGAAGTGAAAACAGCTTTCCGATGTTTGTCTCCGGCGGATTTCCCCGCTTCGCATTCTCGTAATCCTTGTTCGTGTACGCGCTCGTCAAAGCGTACAGCATTTCAGCGAGGAAATTTCTCATGTCACGCTCACCGCGCTTTCCTCTGTCACGGCTTTCTGTCTGGCAGCGATCTCGATGTTATCCCAGCTGTACGTCTCACCGTCGGGGCTGATCTGCAAATCGAAATCAACCACACCCGGAACCATGAACACCACAGACGGAAGGGCAACGCTTATGACCGCTTGACCGATATTCAGGCCGCCGTGCGTGTCTGCGCCGATGTAATCGACGAGGCACTGTTTTATCTGTTCGATGCCGTCCAACGGGAAATAGCTGTTCGTGACGAGGTTGAACACCTTAACCCATATCTTCACCGGGGTCGGGCGGCTGAAGCTGATATTCTTTGTCTGACCGGAAGCCATGATCGCGGCCACGGTCGTATTTCCGTAGGTCTGTATGCCCGCCGCTTTCCTGCGGTAGATCGCGGTGGCAATGTCTTCGTCGAGGCCGCCGTAAGCCACGATCTCGATGGAGTGCGGCGGCAGCCCGTGTTCGTTCGTTTCGTCGGTATCGTTTTCTTCGCCGGTAACGGCCATAACGCCCTCGACACTTTCGTAAATCTCAGCAACGATAGCGTCGATATTCACGCCGCCCGCGAAGTCCACGGACTTGTAATACCTGTCGCGGAACTCTGCGTCATTCTCGGTATTCCTGCCGCCTTGGAACTCGCCTGCATTCGTGACTGATTCAATGCCGGTCTTCGGGTTCGTAATTGTCGTGATCGTGCCCTCTGCCGTATTGCCATCAGGACCGGGAACAACAGCAGCGGCAGGAAGCGTAATAGAGCCGTCCGTTATGTACCCGGATTTCAGCGTGGAATACTGAATTCCCGCAATCGTCTCGGCAAGAAAGCCTTCCGGAACTTCCGTACCATTCTCGCCGCTGAACGTGAGATAGCCGACCGCTTTCTGCGCTGCCAGCAGCCTCAAACCGATTGCACGTCCGAGGTTATAGAGGCTCGCGCCAACTGCGGTATCTATGAAGCGGCTGTTGTAAACGTCCTCCAGCGTGGAGAACAGAAGGTTCAGCATCCACGCAAATATCCGCAGGAAAATTCCGAGTGGGGAGCGGACGGTCAGGTTCGCTTTCGAGCCGAAAAGCTCGCGGGCTTTGTGTTCGAGAGCGTCCAGAAGCTCCGCATAGGTGGGGCGCCGGAAACCGGCATCTGTCAAGCCCCAATCAGATGATTTTGCCATTATGCTGTCACCTCCAATGTTATGGTTTCGCCGTTTACGAGGGTAGCCGAGAACTCAACCGTGACTTTCCGGTTTTCATAGACGGCGGACATCGAATCAATCCGCTGCACTTTCGGTTCTTGAAAGACCGCCTCGCGTATGATCTCTTTGATTTCCTCGTTGTCAATCTCATTCTGGGTTTTCCCGACGATCCGCTCATAGTCCGTGCCATGTTCCAGATCGGCGAAGAACTCTTTTTTCCATGTCAGAAGGGCGTGACGGACATTCTGAACAACCGTGTCTTCGTCATAAATCTGAACGAAACAGCCGTTCTCGTCGAACGTCAGGTCCCTCGTCTCAGGATCAATGAGCAGCGTCATATTGTCCATTCAGCCACCTCCCGTCATATATTTTGAGCCGATACCGTCTCCGAAACCGTGAGCTTCCCTTGGATGTCCACGTTCCCCTTGATGGAAACCTGATCGCTCTTGATCGCCACATAAATACTGCCGTCTTCCTTCGCAAGAGCGAGGCTGTCAGACGGCAGGCCGTTTACCGTAAATCCGCCGGAGACAATCGCCCCGATGAACACGGCATCACTTGTTGAATGGTTCCGCTCCGTCGCCGGAGTTGATTCTTTTCCTCCGGAGAGGGTGCTGTCCATATCGTGATCCAGATACACCACAACGCCCGTATCGCCGGGTTTTATCCACGGGCGGAAGATATATCCACCCGACCTCGTACAAGCCACAGGAATGCCCAAAATGGGCGGCTGGCTCTCGTATTTGCCGTTCTGCAAATGCTTTGCCAGCGGCTGTACGTTCACCGTCATTTTTGCAGGATCAAACTTCGTAACCTGCACGGTGGCGGCCACACAGATGGATTCCGCCAGCTTCCGGTCGTGAATGTTTTGGTAATCGTAATCGTTTATCCCTGACATCGCCGTTCCTCCTTAACTGAAATCTCCCTCGTTCACCCAGCCATAGACGTTGGAAGAACTGTCGGTGTGGATCAAGTGGTACGGATGCTTCGATCCGGGGTTCGTCTGCGTGATCTTCGCAGGTCCCGGCTTTGCACCGTAACCTTTGTCACCTGTGCTGCTCACATAATGCCGGGAGCCGGAGAAATTCACCACGGAGCCAACCGACTTGCCGCCTCCGCCTCCACCACCGCTCGAAGCAGCAGGCGCCGGGGCAGGAGCAGGAACATAAGGCTTCAACTCCATTTCCGTCTTCCAAGCCCCGGAGCGGCTGCCGCTGTGTTTTCCTTCCACAACAACAAATTTCCCGTTCAAATCCGAGGACTGCACCTTCACAAGCTCCGCCGTGGCAATCCGATAATTCAGCAGACAAGAGCGGGAGATTGTATCTTCCTCGCGGTCAGAGCCTGTCTTCTGCGAGTTCAGATCCGTTTCAATCGGGATTGCCACCTTTTCTTCATCGGAGCGTAGCAGCCCCGTTGCCGGTGTCAAAAGCACTCCGTTGTTGATGCCATCGTCGGCTTTCGTGATATAAAGCTGTCCAGTCGCCCGTATAATCAGGCGGCTCTTACATTCGTTCACAACAATTTCCGTAAGCACCTGCTTTAGATTCCCGCGGCACACACGCCCACGAGGATACGTCTTATCTACCGTCAGCTCGCACCGGGAAACCTCCACACCGAAGATGTTCAGCAGATCGCGGATAAGGGCGGATGCTTTGGTGTTTTCGGTATAGGTTTTGTTTACCAGAGAGCCGAGGATTTCATCGGCGCAAGGCTGCACCGTGAGGGTGGAAACCCAATCGACATTCGACTGCTTGTGCTTCAGGCCGACCACCTTTCCAATCAAAATGCTGCCGACATCGCCCTCATATCCGGCATTCAGAACTACCGGATCATTTCGCTTGATGTTGGCACGGGTATTTGCGGATAGGTTCGTGACCTTTACTGTCGCAACCGGCGGCTCGTCACTGTCCTTGAACGGGATCTCAAAAGAAAAGTCCAGATTGCCAAGGGAATAACTTTTATGCCCGATTGTCAGTTGCGCGTCTCTTATCCAGAAAGCCATATCATTCCGCCTCCCTGTCAAAGAGGTACAGCCGGACTTCCTTGCCGAGGTTCTCCTTTGTGACCTCTGAAATATCCTCACCAGTAATGCACAGCGGGATTATTACGGGTATCGGGAATTGCTCGTTCTCCACGACATTGAACAGCGGCCTGCCGTAACGAATGACTTCGCCGAACACCAGCACTTCACCGTTTATGTCGAGCAGGTCTATCGTGAAAAACCCGCCCGTTTCGTTGTATTTGACCGTAAAACTGAATGTCTTGTCACTCAGCTTGATCGTGAAGGAGTATGGCACTTTCGACACGTCGATGTCGATGTATTCCACATCCTCATTGAAATCAATAAGCTGCAACGCCATACTCTCACCTCCTTCAAATCCGGCGGCTGAAACAAGAACGTGACTTGGCAGGGCTTATCCTTCCCCCCACAGATCTGGCTATGACCGTTTCGCCTCGCTTACCAAGCATTAGCGCCACGTTCCTGTTTCAGCTGCCGCATTTAATATGCGGACAGCCCACTGTACGCAACCGTCGCCCGCGTGAGCGGAGACAAGTTGCTGGATCCTTTGTACGCAGCCTTTTTCCGTGACGCACTGGCGGAGCTGACAGACTGCACGGCAATCGTCTTCATGCCCGTACTCGCGGTTTTACTGAGCTGCTTATTTGAGCTTTTCCCGGAATCCTGATTCGTCATAGGCTCCACGGTGTTCATGGAGACGTATTCAGTCGTTCCGTTCTGTATCTGCTTCAGCGTCGCCGAAAAGGTAGCGCCGTTGCGGTTTTTATAGGTCCGGTCGAATTTAAGGCTCGTGAAAACGAGATTTCCCATGCGCGTTACGCCGGTGTAGGTGAGAATGTCTCTCGAATCCCGCATGGCTTTCAGCGCATTTATGGCACTCTCGCCGCCGATAATGACGCCGGACAGGTTGAGAGTGCCTGCGGCATTGTTCACATGGTCGTTTATCTCCGCGCCGTTCTCAATCGGATTGGAGGTGACAGAACTGCTGTAACTCTCACTTTCCTTGTCGATCAGACCATTCTGCATGGGTTCAAAGCGAACCGTGCCGCCTTTTCGCCCGGTAAGCGTGTAAGCCATTTCTGCACCTCCAATCAATAGGCATATTGGTTTTTGAGCGTCTGCCGTTCAAGTTCCTCCGAACGGAATTCCTCGAACAGCTCGCGGACTGTATCGCGGAGAGAAGTACGCATATTCTCAACCGTTTCATCATCTGCATTGCCCTGAATCTGGATCGTGATTACCGGCGCAAATGTGGAGGGATTTCCGCCACCGCCTCCGGTGTCAGGCTCCGGCGGGGGACCATCCGGATTATCAGGATTGCCGCCCTCTGGAGCGGTATCTGTGTCGGGAGGATTGAAGTCTCCGATTACCGGATTCACCCCGTAAGTTACGTCCGCGACGGCGGGCGTGTTCACGTCTGCAACGATGGGGTTGACCTTGTACGTCACGTCAGATACGTTTGGTGTATCAATTACCGGATTCACCCCGTAAGTTACGTCCGCGACGGCGGGCGTGTTGTCACCCACGCTCGGAATATCCGGATCAGGAATATCAATCTTCGGGCCGTCGATCTCCGTCGGAATTGATTTCTCAATATCCTTCGTGACCGTACCCATCGTGCTTTCAAAGCCCTTGCCAAGACCGGCAGCCATGTTGTCGCCGATTCCTGCGAATACGGTAGACGGGCTGTGGATTCCGAGCAGGCCCTTCACTCCATCAACGATTCCACCGAAGAAGCCGGAAACCTTCTCCTTGATCCACGACCCCATCGCGGTAATGCCGTTCCACAGACCCTCGACGATGTTCTTGCCGACGTCCGCGATCTGACCGAGCATAGAGCCGAGGCCACTGACAATCGCCGAAATGATAGCCGGTAATTGCGCCACCAGCTGCGGGATCGCCGAAATGATGCCGGAGCCAAGCTGGATCAGCAGATTCACACCGGTTTCAATGATGGTCGGCAGGTTCTCGGTTATACAACCCACGAAGCCGGTGATAATGGCCGGGAGCTGCTCAATCAAAGATGGTAAGGCACTGAGAATACCGGTCGCCAAATTTGTGATGAACTGGATTCCCTGCTCTAAAATCAGCGGCAGATTCTCTGTCAAAAAGCTAACCGTGGAATCTATAATTATCGGCAGCTGCTCCACGAGCATCGGGACCGAATCGACAATTCCCATCGCCAAATTCGTGATGATCTGGACACCCTGCTCTAAAATGGTAGGCAGGTTCTCGGTCACGAACGTAGAGATAGATTCAAAGATCAGCGGCAGCTGCTCCACCAAAAGTGGTATAGCCTCGACTATGCCGGTGGCAAGAGACAGCAACAGGTTTGCTCCCTGCTCCAAAATGGTAGGTAAGCTCTCGGAGATAAATCCGAGGATCCCGTCAATCAGAGCGGGCAGGCTCTCTATGAGTACCGGGATCGCATTCAGGATTCCCTCTGCCAATCCGCTGATAAGCTGCATTCCTGCATCTAAAATCAGCGGTAGGTTCGAGATCAAAGTATCGACCACAGAAACGAGCGTTTCGACTACCGAAGGAACCAATTCGGGCAAGGACTGTCCGATGCCGGAGGCCAAAGTAATGATGATCTGGCTCGCAGCATCTATGAGTACCGGCAAATTGTCGAGTACGCCCTGTCCGATCGCACCGATAAGCTGCATTCCGGTATCTACGACATCCGGCAGCTTTTCAAGCAGCATATTCAGCCCAGAACTCAGGACCGTTCCAAATGCGTCAATGAGCGCGGGAACGCCGCCTTCCTCATAAGCATCCGCCAACTGCGTCATGGATTCGTTTGCAAAATCCATAAGCTCGCCCAGCTGACCGGACATTCCTTCGTACATCGAAGACAACAGGTTTACGCCTGTCGTCTTGAAAACATCTGTCTTATGCTCCAGCGTGTCGGCCATAATGCCGAACGCTTCCTCAGTTGCACCAGCGGAATTTCCAATCGCTATGAGGTTTTCATTGAACGTATCGAGGCCCTGACCGATAATAGCAGCAGAACCTTTACCGGCTTCAGCGCTCGACCACAAATTCATCAGGGCCGTGCTGTCGCCGTCAACAGATTCGTTCAGGACGCCGAGAACGTCGCCCAAAGAATATCCGTCAGCCATAAGCTGATCGAAACTCTTTCCGGTCTGTTCCTGCAATATTTTTGCAACATCGGTGCTGCTATCGCCCAGCTCCTTCAACATGGACGAGATATAAGTCGTACCTTCTGCGGTATTGATACCGGCTTTTGTGATGGACACATAAGCCGATTCGAGGTTCGTCAGGTTTACGCCATAAGCCGAAGCAGAGGCTATGGCTTTACCCATGTTAGACGACAGCTCGGCCACCGTGGTAACGCCGAGGTTCTGCACCATAATCAGCGAATCGGAGATATTTGATGCTTCGTCTGCCGACAAACCGTAGGCGTTCATAGCCGTAGTCAAAACGCCCAGAGCCGAAGAAGTATCGGTAAAGCCGGCCGTCGCCAGCTTGGACGCCTGCCCTGCAAGATTCACTGCGTTTGCAGTATCGCCTGTTGCGGAAATCGCATTGTAAACAGTGCTGGAAAGCTCCGATGCAGAGATACCCATTTCAGAGGACAGCGACTTGATGGATGCCGACATATCCTCCGTGGACATCTGCGAGGTGTCCATGATCGTCTGAACCTGCGCAAAAGCAGATTCATACTCCGTGCCTGCTGCCACGACAGCAGTTCCGAGAGCAGCCATCAATCCGGTTGCTGCTACAACACCCGCTCCGACAACTTTCAGTGCTTTGCCAAAGCCCTCGAATTTGCCACCGGCTCGATCTGCGGAATCTCCTAAATCATCAACGTCTTTTCCGGCGCCATCTGCGGCATCACCGAGATCATCCGTCGCATTCGCGGCATCTTCAGCACCACGAACCATGTTGACGAATTTCGATTTCACGCCCTCGACAGCGTTTCCAAGGCCGTTCTTAATCGTCTCAATCGGGTGGGCGAAACCATTCCCAATGTTCTGCGCCGTAGAAATGACGTTGTTCTTAAAGTCCGTCGCCTTTTCTCCGACGTAAGAAAAAGCCCCGCCGACACCGGTTTTTAAGGAACTCGAAAACGAATTCCCGCTATCAATACTGTCGAGGAATGATCTGCGGAAAGCCGAGCCTACGCTGCCAGCTTGCGTCTGCAAACCGCCGAGATCGCCGGTGATCCTGCGAATGTTTCCCTCTGCCTGAGTTGTGTCTGCTCTAATATCGACAGTTCTATCTTGCAGGCTGCCAATGCTTCCCACAAGGTTTCGCAGGCCGGATTCAGCCTGTGCAGTATTCGCATTTACATTTATGCTGTAAGTTAAGCTGCGGGCTTCATCCACAGATCATCCCTCCCTTCTATTCAGTTTTGTTTACTCCAATCAGACTGCCATAGAATGCGGGCTTGTTCAGCTTCAGCGAATTCATAAAGATCCATTGCTTTCAGGTCGGCATAGGACAGGCCACCGGAGCAAAAGACCATCCGCCAAAACCGTTCATTATTTCGTGCCCGTCTCTCCGCCGTCTTTCGGTCTATTTCTTTCGCTAAGAAAGTTTTCGATCTCTCTCACCAGCTCGCCGGGAGTTGCGAGATCGTCCTGTTCGTCGAAGTATTTCAAGCCTCCCTTTGCAACCTCGGCAGGGGCAGTTACGCAGCCCTTGATAAGAGCATCGACGTACTTCGCCGTGTTCTTTCTGCCGTTCGCGGGATTCACATAAAGGTCTGTCAGGTTGGAATACCACGAGAAGGTCACGCTCTGGAGCGAAAAGTCTACACCGTTTACTGTTACATTTTTGGTTCTTGCCATGATGAAGTCCTCCTTCTGAAACATTTGTTGAGATTTCACGCGCGTATATACGCGCAGATTAGGCGGATTAGGCAGAATAGAGACGTGTAGCACACGCTCTATCTGCTCTAATCCCTCTATTTTTGTTCTTAATAAGAATAAATGTTTCAATGTTTCATAATGGGTAAAAACCCCGTAATTCTGCGGCTTTTAGCCGAAACATTCCCGACACATCGGGCGAAACATTGAAACATTCAGGTCTGAAACATTGGCTTGAATTTCCCGCCTAACATTCGACTTTCGCGCCTAATGTTGAACTTACGAGAAGATGTTTCAGCCAATGTTTCAGATAAGCGGCCTGATGTCAGGAATGAGGAACACGATAGACACGTCAGCCGCGTCCTTGCCCCTAACACGGTCGGGCAGCTTCTCGACCATGACATCCTGCGCGAAAAGCACAGAGCCGCCATCGTTCGCGTCCGTAACGGCAAGGTTCGCCTTTACGTTCTTCTCGGCACAGCTCTCGATGAAAGCAATGTCCGGAGACTCCTGCTGGAGCGTGATGGTGAGCTTACCGGCCTTGTTCGCATTGAGGATGTAGGTGCTGTCGCCCTTGACACCCTTCTTCAGCGTCACATTGGCCTCGTCACGGGCGAGCGTAAACAGGCTCTCACCGAACATACGGAGCTGCCTGTTGTTGAACGTCACATTGACTTTCTCAGGATCATAGGTTTTTAACATGGTTCATCCCTCCTTTACAGCGATGCACGGAGAACGCCCTTGGACTTCACCTGATGGATCGCACCAGCAAGCTGCGCCTCCCAAGTGATGTCGGGCATTACGCGGTTCCTGCGCTGTTCCTCGGTGCTTTCGGCGTACTTCGGAATGACCACCGTGAAGATGCCGCTCTTGCTTTCGGAATCACGCGCGATGATGTTGTTGTCCACAGCCTCAGCGAGAGCCTGCAAAACAGCGGTTGCCACCAAGCCGAAGCCTGCGTCGCTGTACTCGATGCTCGGATTGGTGAGCAGAATATCGTACAGCAAATCACGCATACGCTTTGCGATCCAGTCGCCGCCAAGAACAACGTCGATGAACTCACCATTGAGGCAAACGCCGTCCTTGACGTACTGGCGCTTGTATTCCTCGGTGAGGAAGTTGACGTGGTTTTCGAGCAGCTGGTCGCGTTCGCCTTCCGTGAGCTGCGGAAGGGTGATAACCTTGATGCCTGCGCTCGTGTCTGCGTTGCCGTCCTGCGGACGCTTGAACTTCCACGTCACGCTGAGAGGATAGAACGGGGCCACATTGCCCGCGTAAGAAGCATCGGCTTCTTCCTCCAGATGGTCCGTGTAGATCACCGCAGCACGGGCCGTGGAATTTGCGAACGTCTTGTCGTCCGTCTGGCCCATGTAGAACTTTCTGTGGTCCTCCACACCAGCGCCAAGCTCCGCTTCGGTAGGCTCGCTCGCCTCCGCAAACTTCGCAAGGGCGGTAACGGATTCCTCGTCGTCCCGGTCGGTAAGCAGGAAATACCAGTCGTTGTCCACGTCGGTCTGGAACTTCTTGATTTCTTCCACAAGATTATCGGCTGCGCTTTTCGCATCCACGCCGTTGGTGAACTTAATGCTGTCGGGAGTGATCGCCAGCGGAGACTGAAAGCCTTCCTCTTTGAACAGCTCTACCTTCTCCGGAATGCCGGTATCGGCCAAGCCGTTGGTCGTGGCTGTAAACGTCACAACAGCGTCAGCGGCGGTAGCAGAATAAGTTTTCCCGCCCTTTGTGAAGCTCGTGCCGGTGAACAATGCCGCCAGAGCAGAGCCGGTGGTGATCTCGCCTTCTGCTGTCAGTTCGACGGTAGCTTCATCGTCCCCGCCGATACGCACATACACGTTATCGCTTTCATTGATCCCGGAGACAGACGAGGGGAACGTGATTACGAAAGTGCCTGCGGCAGCAGGAGTGGGCTTCGGCGTTTCGAGGCCGACGATCTTAAATTTGTTCACGAGCGTTTCCGCAAGGGTGGTCTTGCCCTGATTGAGCAGGGTGGTCGCCTTGCGAACGACCTTCATGTTCTGGTTCGGCTGATCGGGGCCGAACACAGCCTTGACAGATTCGATGTCACGATAGGTCTGCACCGGATAAGCGCCGGTGGTGGACACCAGAAGAATGTCGAGGCTTTCTTTGTCCTTGGGCAGCGCGTCCCGCTGCACAACGACGATTACATCTTTTGCCATAAGGTCTTCCTCCTTTTTGAGATTAGATGTTTCCTTTGGGGTTTCCCGGTTTCAAAATCGTCGTAGTCTCCATTTCGTCCGTCCTGATATAAGAAAAGCGGATGTCAAAACCGTACCGGCGAATGGAATCCTCCACGAAGAAGCCAGTCCGGTTCGCAGGAGAACCGACGTTATTGATAACAATGTCCCCGAACTCGGTCGGGATATTGTGAGCATTGAGCAGGAAAAAGCCGTGAGCCTTTTCCGACAGTTCCAGTGCTTCATCTTCCCCGAAGATAAACGTCCCGTCGTCAGTTTCACGGTTCATGCTGCAAAAGGTAAAGGACATGGTAGCCGTAATCGGCTCAGTCCGTCTATGCAAATACCCGCGGGGAATGCTCACTGTTTCCGGAAGGCCAAAAGAGTGGTTTGACGCCCTCGGCGTAAGCACACTGTAATAGCAGTACGGAAATTCAGGGATCTCCGCTATCTGCTCTGACAGATTCACCGGATAGCCGATGTGGGCTTCCAGTCCGGCGATTATTGCGTTGCGAGCCTGCACAAACGTCATTACTTCTTCACCCCCTCAACGAGATACCGCATCATGGGGTGGATTGAGTTGTGCGACAGCTTCTGCATGACGGTGTACTGCTGCCCGTCGTAGGTGTCCCGGATAATTTGCCCGGTCTTGATCTCCACGGGGTCGTCCGTGTATAGCTTCTGCGAATTTTGGGTATAGGACCCATCCGGCAGAAACTTCAGATCAAGGTTGGACAATGGCAAGACAACGCCCCAAAACGATGTGACAACTGTGTCAACCGGCTGCGATTGCCCGCCGGGGCCTCTCACGAATTTCCGGTCCGTAACTGTCAGAATGTGCAGCAACGCGCGAGGAAGTCTTGGTGTTGCATATAACATAGATCATCCCTCCACTTTGTACGCGATGCGGTCGCGGATGTGCGTACCGGTTTCGTACAATGTTGTGTGCTGCGTTTTCTTGGAGAAATCGGAAGGCGGCTTTACACGGTTCTCGTCGATGAAGTTCTGAACCAGCTGCGCCGCTTGCGCCCCGATTGAGTTTGCAGCGGCATCCGGCGTGATCTGTCCGGACAGCATTTTGTTCAGCGCGCCCGTGGTAATCTCTCCGAGTTTCTGTTGATCGGCGTCAAAGCTCGCCCGAATAAAGGATCTCTCCGGGAGCTTTCCCGTGCCGTACTCGTGGGCGTGAGCGATTTTGATAACATCGGAATCCGACGTTCCCACAATGCCTACCACGATTTTCTTGCCCGCCATTTCCTGACAGGCGTTCTTTATTCTTGCGAAATCAGACAGTATTGCACTTGCATCCATATCAATACCTCCTATAAAGGCCGAGCAGCTGCATCCATTCGGACCGTATTCCCTTGTCGAACGTCCAGTGAACGTCCGAAATAGCGAACGCGCTAAGGCCCTGAGAGCCATTCTGGAGGCCGGTGTACGTCTGTGACACCATATCCCACAGCAGCCCTTCGAGGTCGGCAGGAAGCGTCTGCGGGTCGTCCTCGGTCGCATCTTTCGGCAGTACATACCCAGCCGTGTAGCTGACCTCGATAACCCGCTTCGGGGCAACAATGTCGTAGGCAAGACCTTTTCGGTAGCCCGCTTTCAGCCAGCCCTCGTCGCGGTAAATAACGCCCACATTTCCGTGCTGAGAATAGTCATAGCAGCTTGGGTCTACAAGTTTCCCTTCCTCCTTGACATACTCAACCTTTACGATGGGGTATTCATCCACGACGAGTTCCTGCTGGCCGTCTGCGTCATACCATTGCAGATAAGCGTGTTTACCCAAATGCCTGCCGATCTGACGTTCAATCCAAGCCGAAGCGCGGTTAATCAGAAGCTCGATTACCATATCCGTCTTTTCGTCCTCGACATCCGGCAGGCCGAGCATCAGCTTCATCCTTTCGAGCGTCGTTAGTGCGTTTTCAGCAAGCATAGCGGGCCTCCTTTACTCGCCGCTGCCCTTGGGCTTGGCGGGTTTCTTCTCGGTCTTCGTTTCAGAAGGACCGGCTTCCTTCTTGTTGGAGGAAGGCTTTGCGGTGGGCGTTGTAAACCCGTGAAAAATCTTTGCCATTTTGAGATCCTCCTTACTCCGCAAGGGTCGCGCCGGAGAAATCGAAAATCAGGAATACCTTATCGTTCGCAGAGAACGTGATAGGTACATCCTTATCCTCGACCAGCAAAATCCAGTTGCGGTCAATGAGCGTTTTGACACTATCACCTTTCTGTACGGTGATCGGAACTCCGTTATAGGCGGCAGAGAGCGTGGCGGGGAAGAAATGTCCATTGGAAACCGCAGGATCAAATTCCGCCCAGCTGTCAAGTTTCTTCAGCTCGCCGGTAACAGAACCCTTTACACCGTCCCAAGTGATCTTGATGTCGTCACCAATAAGGTCGGAGACGGTTTTTCCGCCTCCGACACAAAGGGGCTGACTCTTTCCGGTGACGCGCACAGCGTCAGCCCCAATCATTCCCCCAATGCTTCGGGAGCCTCCACCGGACCGGTAGCGGCATCGCCCAGAGCGATGGCAGCCGTAGCGCCGGTTCCCTTGCCAGCACCGCCGATCGTGACCTTGATGAACTGCTTGCAGCCGATCAGGTCGAGATCGAAGTTTACGAGATCGCCGTCCGCAACATTGTCGGCCTTGCCGGTTCCGTCAATGAATAGCCCGGTGTCCGTAACTTCGGTGTAGTTGCCGTCCTTGGTATCAGCGTGAGTGACCGTGACGGTCAGCTCGCCGGTTCCCTTGGGTTTCACGGCCAGTACAGCGGAGAGGAATCCACCACGGTCAATCGCTTCATCCTCGCCCAGAGGAATGAGCAGCGTATTCTGAATCAGTTCTCTTTTCATATCGTGTACCTCCTATTAGATCGGGACAGCGACCTTGGTAGCCACAGCGAAGCTCTCGTCGTGGCGCAGGCCGGTGTCAACATTGTTGATTGCACGGATCAGGGTCTGGTCGTTCTCGAAAGCTGACACGAGATTGCCCGCGTCGTCAGTCCAAGTACCCTCACGGCTGGTTTCGATCTCCAGAGCGCCCTGCTCACCGATAACCAGATCATTCCAGTTACCAAAGATGATCGAGGTCTTGCCGCCGGTCGTCTCCAGCAGGTTGGTCGCACGGTACGGATAGCCCACAAGCGTGTGCTTCTCGTCCATTTCCTTGGCGAATACGAAACCGCCCACGTTGTCACGCAGGGACTTGAAGAACTGCTCCACGCTGGTGTTGAACACGAAGCCCAGACCGTCAGCATAGACATTGTTCTTCAGGACGGCGGCAACGAGGTAGTTCGGGAACGCCGCGGTGAGCAGGCCATCCTTGCTGGCGTACTCTGTGCCAGCGGAAGTAACGTCAATCGTCAGGACATTCTTGTTCTTGGTGATACCAAGAGGCTGGAACTCGCCGCCAGTGCCGAGCAGCGCACCGTAATCCACACCGAGAGCCATCTGCTTCGTGATGTCCTGACCGACGATAACATCGTTATCGAAGTTGGTGGAACGAAGGAGATCGTTGCTCATGGGGATCAGGGCGGTCAGCTTCTTCGCAGAGAGCTTCAGGTTGCCGAAGTTCGGAGCGGAGTTGGGGATCTTGCGGCTCTCACCCGTGAACAGGGCGCGGGAGCCGGTCTTGATCTTCGGGATGTTCAGGTTTCCGTTGTTCATGCCGAGCCTGCGAGCGCCGAGGCTGTAAATAACCGTTGCCGGATACAGCAGCTCAATGATCTCGTTGGCGTACACCTCCGGCACAAGATAGCCGCCGTCGGCAGGAGAGGTGGCGGACAGAGCCTTGAACTCATGGGCCATTTCGGTGTCCATGAACTTATGCTCCGCGTTATACGCCGCGCGCTCCGGATCGCCGTTGGAAGCGTGGATGCACTTCACGGCACGGCCAAACATACCGTAGGCCATCTTGCGGCGCTCAGGGCCGGACAGAGCCGCCATACGCGCCTGAAAACCGCTCTTTACCTCGCCATCACGGGAAGCCCCCGTGGAGAGGAAAAGCCCCGCATACTTGCGCTGCGGCTGTGCAGGGCGGGCAGCAGCCTTCATTTCAGTCGGGGCGGCGCCAGCCTTGATGCCCTGTGCCTCCAGCGCCTGAACAATGGCGGAAATCAGTTCGGGAGTAACCTGAGCGGTTCCGGCCTCGGTTTCCTCTGCCTTCACGTCCTCGGTGACTTCCTCACCCTCGCCGCCTGCGTTTGCGAGAATGTCGGTCACTTCGGTCATAATTTCTTCGATGGAGATGGCGTCGGAGACTTCCTCGCCGTTCTCCTTGCAGGCTTTACGCTTCTCGCCGATGTTTGCGAACACCTTCGCAATCAGTTCGGCCAGCTGTTCCTGAGTTAATTTCATGGTATAATACCTCCTTATTTTTTGGATGGAATGATCTCAAAGACCATTCCTGCGTTTTTGGTTTCCTTGACGGATTTGTGCGCGGACTGGACAATGTTGTTCTGCGTTTCCGAATCCTCCGGGGCAGCCGGTTCCAAGAACGGGCTGAGGATTTCTGCAAGTTCACGGACAACCGCAATAAACGGTTTGAGGGAATCCAGCCTCGCACGGGTGATCTTTCCCGCTTTGATCTCGGTCGTCAATTCCTCCGCGACAGATTTGACTTCCTCAATCTTTGCCTGATCGTTCATAGCCCATGTGACGATGGAAACCTCCCACAGCCGGACTTCCTTCAACCTGCGAACGCCTTTCTCACCGTCGAAATCAAAGTCGATGGCGTCATAGCCAATAGACATTTCCGTGAGAACGCCGTCCCGGAGCAGCGTCTGGATGTCGCGCCCCTTTTGCGTATCGCTGATTTTGCCCCGGATATAAAGACCTTTCTCGTCTTCGCGCAGTTCGAGTGGTTTGCCAATGGGTAGCTCACAATCGTTGTGCTGCGACAAAATCTTGATGCGGTCAAAATCCTCCCTGATGGTCTTGGAGAATGCACCTTTCTCGATGATGTCACGTCCGCTGTCGATGTTGCCGAATACGGCAGCGTACCCAGCGAACTCACCATTTTCGCCCGTACTTTCAAGCTCAAACTTAAAAGCCTTGTACTCACGTTTTGAGGTGTCCGACTTCTGTTCAATACCGGCAGTCCGTTTCCTCATTTTTGCCATAGATTTACCTCCTTTCCTCAGAGATTAGGGCTTCTTAAAAACCGCCGTATGTCAGGTAACACCGGCAGTTAATAAGTTCTTCCGGGCGCGGGTCTTCTGGATCACGAGGATAACGGAGGCCGTTAGAGAATCTTGCGTCGATGGCTACCGTTTCTCCGTCGAGAATCACATGGTTCGGACCATGCGACCCGTCGCGTGGGTTCTTTTGTGGCCTGTGATGCCACGTCTTTGTTTTCGCTCCGGCAGATTTCATCATGTCAAACTGGCCCGTAGCCAGAGCGGTCATGGTTTCCTGTCGGGCGACCAACTTTGCTCGCTTAGAGGTCGTTCCCATTGCTTCCCGAATTTCCTCTTTGAGCTTTATCTGACTGATACCGTCGGAGACGCCTCTTGCGATGATGTCCGCAATCTTGTCTCTGGTGGTACGCTCGATGTTTGTAACACGCCTGCCGCCGTTGATTTTGGCAGCAGAAACGAATTCCGGCTTCTCAACCGTATAGAGGTCATAACTTTCCTCGCTGACGGACACGCCCTCGTCATAAGTTCGTTTCCACAGCGGTTGAAACAGCTTCGCCAGCTTTTCAACCTCAGAATTCCAGTCGAGAAGACCGTCTGCCACAGCTTCCGCCAAACGCTGCTGCTCAATCTCTGTCAACGCATTCCACGTTTCGGGATTGAACGTACCATCCGGCAGCAGGTACTCACCGAGGGTTGAAAGGCTCGTGGGAACATCAGCCTTTGTCGTGTCTCCGAGTGCGGCGGAGATCGCTGCTTCCTGATCCGCGAAATGCTGGCTGATGGCTGATTCAAAAAGCCTCTCCATCTTCCTTGTGGCGATTTCCTCTCGCCGCAGCATATACTCGATGTTTACACGCCGCTTTGCCTTGGTTCCGAACTCCGGAAGCGGGTCTTCTTCCAAAAGCGACCGCGACAGTTCGACTGCATCATCCTTTTCGGATAAGAACAAGTCATTGATGGACACTTTGTAAATGTTCCCGCCCTCAACATCGGGCAGGTCCATAAGCTCACGGGCTTCATTCTTCATCAGCAAACCGGCATTGTAGCCGTCCAACGCCTTCTCCTTGTTGAAGTCCTTATCGTAGGGGATAACCGGGTCATAGCGCCAAATCAGCCCCTCTCCGAACATCGGAAGGAGCTGCTGGTTGATAGCTTCCTCTCTGGTTTGAATCCTTGGCGTAAGCACGTTCTTTGCGTAGATGTACTGCGCAGCGTCCGCCGTTGAACGGTTGCTGTTCTCTGTGATACCCATGATCTCTCGCGGGACACCGAAATGCTCCAGCACAGCATCACGCATGGCGATCCTGCTCTCGATGAAGCCGAGGTTCTTGCCGTCGCTGCTGCCAAGCTCTTTCACGTCCACGTTGCCGGATAATGCGGCGGCGCGGTGGCTGTTCTCCACGCCCTTGTGTTTCTTGTTCCAATGGGCCATGAACTCGTCGCGCTGCTCCTTGGTGGCGTCCGGCATAAGGAATACCACCGGGGGCGTGGCGTCGTTGTAGAAGAACCGCTTCTGAAACTTAGCTGCATATTCGTCGATCTCAACCTCGTCCGCGATGCTCTCAGCCACACCCAGCCCGCGATGGAACGGGTCGAGCGGGTTGAGCTGCTTCATTACGAAAATATCATCAACCGGCACTGTCATTGTGAGGCCGCCCGTCGTTGTGATCGTGTAGGTAGGGTTGCCGAGATAGGGCGTCATTTTCACCCAATGCGGCGGCACAGGCCACAGCTCGACTGGCATTCCTCTGTCGTCCCGCTCGATCAGCAGAAAACTCTCACCGACGAGCAGAAGATAGATTTCATGCAGCCGCCAGATGGCCGAGCTTGTCATTTCATACAGCGGATTCGGATGCTCCATGAAATCGAGGAACGGATGGCTCTTGATCTCAGTTTCGGTCCCGTCTTCGTTGATGCGCAGAAGCGTACCGCTGATGTTGGCAAGGTCGCTGCCAATGCGGTCAACAACCGCAAGCCTTGGGCTTTTTGCAAACATAGACAGCCACTCGGCTGTATTCATGGAAGGCGGCCTCGCCCAGCGCGAGACGAAACTGCTGTTTGGATCGCCCAAGTACGGATCCCGCACCTTTTTCCTTCCAATCTCGATATTGAATATCTTCATTCTTCTGCACCTCGTTAAAATGAGTAGCCGAAGTCCGGCTTTCCGCTTTCTAACTCCAGATAGGCGTTCGCTGAAGCGTCCACCATATCTTTCAGTTTACCGCCGGGGAAGTTCTCTAACTGCCGGAAGTAATCGTCATTCCATTCGGCGGTTATTACATCGACATTCCCTGCAAGCCACTGAGACGAAAAAGGCTCTGCACGAGTAACCTTGTCGCCGCTTTCAAGGGCGGTGGTTACAACGTAACCGCCGAGCATTCGCACAAAACTCTGGGCTTGGTCTTTACCGGCCTGTCCCGGATCCTGTGGAAGCCTGATCGTCACGTTTCCGTACAGAGCGTTATCGCTCGCAGCTGTTTTCAGTATCAATTCACGCACGTCTGCGCCGTTCTCGCGGACGTTTATCACGTCTGCCACGAGAACACGGCCATTACGCCGCTTCCCCAGAAGAACGCCAGCGGTGTAGGCGCTGTCGTCGCTCCGGCTGTTCCGGCGTAAAGCCTGCGGCAAGCCGTCTGTTTCGTCCGGTTCTCCCGGAGCGGTTGCCGCCAAGTCCCAAGCGCGTACCCACTTTACAACATCGGTAGGCATAGCTCGGAACATCTGTCCGACCTTCGACCGCTTGAAATAGTGGCCGGAAGCTCGTCTGATCTTCCAGTTACCATTCAGTAGCTGCTCTTGGTCGAACTCTGACATGGCTCTCAACGCACCCACATATCCGGGGTCGTGAGCCATCATCGCTTTGTTATCGGTCAGCTTTGCACTGATGAAGGACACCGATTTCACATCGGCTTGTTCCTCAGCGGTGTAAAGTCCGAATGCCTCGTATAACTCCCTTGGTGAATCAGCCCAATGGATAATGTTGTTACGCCGGACGAAGTACCGCAGCTTTCCGCAGCGTTCCTCGATGGCATATCCAGTTTCGGGATCAATCCACCAATCAATAAATTTTGCCACCCAGCTTTCCCCGTCGGGGTTGCACGTTGCCCGAATGTACGGCTTCACGCCGCACGTCGAACGGTTTCGGGAGAACATATAGAAAAACTGGCTCTCCGTGAAATGCACAAGCTCGTCGAACATCAGGAGAGGGATCTGAGCGCCTTGCCAGTTGTACTTCTCCTTTTCGTAGAACATATGCGCAAACGTGACCTTCGCGCCGGAGGCAAAACGCCACTGGACATTCGGCGTCAGAACGCTTGTTGCGCCCAGATATGGGTAAATCTCTTGGCTCGTGGCGTACAAGCCGCCGGGACTCATAATCTGGGGCCTCGACTGTCTGAATATCAAGGCTTCAAAACGCGAATTGTCAACGTGCCGGAGGCATTCAAGCAGGAGTGCGAAAGTCTTTCCGCCGCCTGCTGCGCCGCCGTAGATACAGATGTCAGCAGGAGAGCGCAAGAACATTTCCTGCTTACCCTTCTGCGGACGGATTTCTATTGGTTTTGTCTCTGTCTTACTTTTCCTTTTCACCATCGTCACCTGCTTCCGAATCTCTTTCAGGCAGGTAAATCTGGACTTGTGGCTGAACAGAAACAGGTGTACCGGTAATCTTGGCCTCCACGGATTTCCGGTCGTTGAAAAACTCCCCTCCGTAAACCTTCAGGGCGTAAATGATCGCGGTTGTGTCACCGCTTGATACCCGTTCCATCAATTTGTTCTGGCACATAGCCACGACAGAGAGACGGCCTGATCTTATCGCCTTCTCCAGCGCTGGATGCTCCTTCTGCAAATACTGAAGCGTCCTGCGGGATATGTCGAAAGCCTCCGCGATCTCCGCAATAGATTTGCCCTGCATGGACAGGGACTGTATGATTGCGAGATTGTTTTCTACCTCACCTGATTCTACCCACTGTTCAAACAAGTCCTTTCGTTTCCGTTCATTCGCCATACCTCTCCGCTACCTTCGCTATGAGTGCGTCCATCAAGCCTTTGTGCTTGTTGTGCTTGAAGCCGCCGGGGTATTCGATGTTCAGCTCTTTTTCAAGATATTCCTCGTAGACTTCAGTAGGCAGCTGCTTAGGCTGAGAACAGGCGCAATAGATATAACCAGCGTTGCAGGCCAACACACCAACGCTGTCGAAATAGTTTTCGAGTAAAGCCACAAAACTTTCCCTCGTATGGAACTTCTGCTTGAACACGATGCCGTTTGTCACGCCGAGCGTGTAGTTCTTGTCGTCCAGATACCACAGACAGTCACCAGCTCCGGCGGACAGCTTCTCTTTGTCGTAAGCCTTCTCAACATAGGCGAGGTTCCTTGTGCAGGTAATCAGCGTTCCTGTCGATTTCAGGACGGCGTTGCAGGCGGTGAGAACCGCCTTCTCAAATTCATCGTCAACAACCGAATTGATAACGGCTTCCAGAACGCACCAATCGAAAAGCCCGTTCGTGCGGACTTCCTTCTCAGCGTTGAGGATATTGGCGATGATGCCCTTCATGTCCAGCTTGTTTGCGCCCTTCACCATAAGAGACGGCTCATAAGCGTGGATGTTGTAGCCCTTGGACTTCAGCAGCTTCACATACGCCATTCGCCCCGCACCGATGTCAATGATGGAATCCGATTTCTGCAATCGCGGGATCAGGTATTTCTCATACAGAACGGACGTATTAGACTGCCGCCCGTCCGTACTCAGGCGCTTCGGCTGCGCAAGGAACTGATGGTAGGTCTGCACACCGAGGTTGTCGAAGTTATACTTGCCGTACTCGACGCCCATACATTTGAGGAACTCCGGCACGTCCTCGTTTGCAATGCCGTAGCAGAGGACGCCGTAGCCCAGCTTCTTTGCGCAATAGGCATACTCAGCATTGAGGATCACATTGCCGTCACCGTCTGTAACAACGCTGCCCCATTCGCCGTAGCGGGACATCAGCTTGGTGATCTCGGAGCAGATCAGCACGTTCTTCGGCTCACTCTCGATCTTAACCTTGTCAGGCGGGCAGTAGTGATAGCCGCCCACTTTGAAATCTTCGAGGCGGACAGTGGTTTTACTCGTCTCGATTGAGTTGTGCATAAGGTTGAACAGGATCTCGTCCTGCAAATTCGGGCTGTTAATCCGAATGCACGGAAGATATTCCAGCCCGATGGCCGTCGCCGCTTTCTTTCGCTGGTGTCCGGCGGTAATCACATGGTTGGAGGCGTTGACAATCAGCGGCTTTACCATTCCGAACCGGCGGATGCTGTACTGCAAAGCCTCTAACGCCTCCGGCGTAATGGATCGCGGGTTGTATTCCGATCCGGTTACTTCGTCAATCGGTACTTTCTCCACGAAATCAATCACGATTCTCAACTCCTTTCAGCAGATAGTCTGCAAAGCTCCCGGCGAGGATCGCGCCGGAATCAATGTACTCTGCGTATTTTTCGTTCAGGCGGTCAAGCTCCACCTGAGAAATGAAGAAGGCCACATCGCCGAATCTGAACTGGCAGAAGGGCAGCACGGCCTTTGATTCTTTCTTTTTCGGTTCTGCGGAAGATTCCGGCGCGGCAGCAGGACGCTCCGCCTCCGGTGAGAGAGGTCCCGGCTCCATATCGGGTTCCGCGGAGTAATCCGGGGTGGAATACGGGAAATCCGGTTCAATTTCATCATCATCGCCTTCAATTTCATCATTTTCGTCCGCATTGATAGTGTGGACGGTGGGTTTCTTCTCTTTGGGCGGTTTCTTTTCATTCACGCCCATGAAGTTGAAGGCCGGAATCTTTATCTCGGCCTGCTCCGGGTCAAGGTCGAAAACCTCTGCGGTCAGCTCGAACCGGTCGAGCAGCAGCTGGTTCTTGTCGAGCGTCAGATCCACAAGCGACAGCTCGTGTTTTAACTTCTCGAAGTCCCAATCACTGTACTCGCTCGTCTTATTGTCAACGAGACGGAAAAGATTGATCTGTTCCTCGGTCAGTTCGTCTGCGATAATGCAGGGAACGGATTTGATCCCCAGCTCTCGGCAGGCGCGGACACGAGTGTGACCGCAGACAATCACATAATTCACGTCAATCACGATGGGGAACAGGAATCCAAACCGCTCGATGCTATATTTTACCTTCTCAACGGCAAGGTCGTTGTTGCGTGGGTTGTTCTCATAATCTTTGAGCCGCGCCGTAGAAATTTCTCTTATATTCATCCTTCAGCACCTCCCGTCAGGAACATCACGAAGCCCATGTAGGTTTTGTTGCGATCAATGTAGGCATCGTACACCGCTTTGAGGCGGGCGTATTCGTCCTCGGTAATCGGCAGCTCGTTATTCCCGAAGATAAGAAACTTATTCTCCGTGAAGAATTTGCGATCACGGCTCGGCGTGAAGAACGTGGTCTTGAAGCCAAGGTCGATACCGGCAAGCTCCTGATGCAGCTTCCCGACATCCCATGTCGAATACTCATGGCTCTTATTGTCGATGATTCGGGCCAATTTTGCGTCTTCCTCGGAAAGGTCAAGAACGACGCACGGGACTTCTTCAAGCCCCAGCTGCTTTGCAGCTTTCAGTCTGGTGTGGCCGGAAATGATAACATTGTTGGCGTCAATAGAGATTGGCTGAAGGAACCCAAATTCCTTAATGCTTTCCGCGACTTTCGCCACGCCAGCATCATTCCGGCGGGCGTTCCCCTCATATTCAATGAGTTCGTCCACCCGTTTTGTGATTACTTCCATACTTTGTCCTCCTTTTTGCGTTTTGAACATAAAAACAGGAGCCATTACAACCCGCAAGGCTCCTGATTTTTACACGCTATTCAGTTGTCTGCCGCTATCAGAAAAGTCCCCACTCTGCGAAAGCCTCGAAGCCTCCGATAGACTGGATATAATCCCTTGCCACCTCGACAATCTCGCCGTAAGGCTTTCCGTCGATGGCGTCGTCCCCGATTGCGCAGCACAGTTCAACCGGCTTACCAGTCTGCTGCGCTTTTAGGAAAGCGTAGATGTTCACGGAAACGTCGGCCTTGGAAAGGTCCTTTCCGTGCAGTCCGCCACCGGTAACAGAATCGGCCATGTCGGAGCCGAGCTTCCTGTTCGTGGCGCCGGTGTCAACGTCCGTACCTCCCGTCCAAAAGCCAAGAGGATTGATCTCCGCCGCCGGATAATCCAGCGAGAGATCAGCGGCAGCCGCGTTGCTCTGGCAGATAATAAGGCGGTTGCCAGCCAGAATGTACTTCCCATCGCAGGGGTAAGCGTCATAAATCGTGCGAGCGATACGGGAAAGCTCCCGCTGCTCGTCTGTGAGCGGCATACCACGGAAGATTCCGTTGTCGCCGCAGCGGAAACCTTTCTTCTGGTTGTCCGCGAGGTGCGCGTCCTGCTCCGAAATGTCGAGGTCTACCTCAACAGAACCGGCGATCCGGTGGACGGCCTCTTGGATTTTCCAGATATTATCCATCGAAAAGATCACGGAAGTTTCGATGATGATGTGGCACTTTCCGTGTCCAACAAGAACCTCGACCGCGATCTTCGGGTCGGGCTGGATGCCGTAGGCGATGTCAACGATTGCTCCGGCTATCCGGTCTGCAACTTTGTCCGGGTGGGACGGGTTTACTTTTTCGATCATGGTTTTCAGTTCCTTTGCTTTATTTTTTCGTTGCCAGTTAAGGGCGGGCCTAAAAGGTCGCAATCAGGACTTGGCGGGTCCTGAACATACCCATAATGGTTTGCGTAACAATATTTGCAGCCGTGGCTGCAAGTGCTGTACGATCCGATGTCAACGCTCTCAACGCATTGGCAAAGCCCGCGCTGGTTCCTGTCCTTGGGCTTTTCAACCCCGAACATTTTTCCGTCAACACAGGAGGAGTGCGGAAGACCGAGATCTTCCGCACACGAAGACAGCTGTATTCCATGCTGTGCTGCTATGGCGGCAAGCTGCTGGGCTAACTCTCTTTGCTGCTCCGCGGTGAGCGGCTGAATATTCAGCGGACTCAGATCCACGGTGCGGTAGGAATCCACGAAACTCGTGACGGCCTTTGTCGTGTAGCCCTCCAGAGCCTCGGCGATCTTTGTGAACGCCTTGACGTGATAATCCCAAGTGTATCTGTCATTAAGAAAGATCGGATCGTACCGCCAAATTGCTTTGTCGGCTCCGATCTTCTTAAAAGCCGGTATCACGACCTCGTTCTTGTCCGGGATATTCGGCTCAACATCCCGTCCGTAAGGGGTGATCGTGTACTGGAAATAGTATTTGAATGCGTCCAGCTCGTGAATTCTACCGAGCATTGGGGCGGCGTTCTTTGTCCAGAAAACGAAACCGTCTACTTTGTCGGGCGTGAGTGAAACACGCCCGACTTGTAGGGGGTTGTATGGGTTTCTAAGGAGGACAAATCCTTTCCCAACACGGTTGTAAAACCACTCGGAAAACAAGGCCGGAATATCGGTTCTTCTGCTTGCGCTCACAATCATAACGGCATACCATCCTTCAGATAATTTGCAAATATCCAGTTGCGGCAGGTTCTCTGCTGTTTCGTGAATATCCCCGGCGGGTTCGGCACATAATCCCAAAAGTTTATGCGCCTTGCGTTGGTGATGTCCAACTTGTACCGGTCCGTCTCGATGTGAATTTCCGAGTTTCTGTCCGGCACGAATGCTACATGGGTGTTCAGCTCCCACACAAATCCGTCGCTCAACCCGCAGAGGTAATAAGCCTTTGCGTTGGGATATTGCTTTACGTCAATATCCACGACGGCTTCGGACTTGTGCAGCGTTCCGTAGTAAACGCGATTGTCCTTCGCACCGATGAAACATTTCGCGCAGCATTGTGTGATGTCTACGTCCGTGATTGCCCGGAGCCAGAAGAAGTTGCACTTCTTCTTGATCTCCAAACGCATTCTCATGGGCGCAACCATAATCTTGCACGATACCATTATACTTCCTCCTTAATGTCAGTTCAATGACAGCTTTGTGACACGACGGCGACCTCCGTAATTTCCGGATTCTGCACTTGAAACCAGTCTCCGAGCGCGTACAGAATCGTCTCGCAGGAGTTCGGCAGAGCAGGGTGGAACTGAACGCCGGTTTCCATCATCGCGTTCTTCACCGCCACAAATTCCCTGTCTCGCCCACTCACGCGGGTCCTCGCTGCTTTTGCCCTGATCCCGTGGTCTGTAAAGCTCTCGAACAGGGCGTGGGTGAGTGGGTTGCCCGCGCTCATGGATTCGCCAGTCGTGAGCTTGGCAAGGATTATTTCATAGCCTCCCGGAACCTTGCCGGTGAGAAAATACGTTTTCGTATTGCTCACATAAACCGGAAGCGTGTTCAGCCCGTCGAAAGGCTGCGCCGTAAAACCTTTAATCATACATTTACCTCCAACAACATTCCGAGCGAAGACGCGCACACATCCGATGCGCTCGTCAGCGTTCGGTTAAATTCATCTGCTCCGCCGTCCGTGCTGTCCGAAACGATCTTTACGATAATCGCGGGAACACCCGCTCGCTGCGCCGTCAGCAGCACTCCCGCGGCCTCCATGTCACAAATCTTGGCTCCGCTTTCTTTTGACAGTCTGCGCTTGTCCAGAGGATCCGCGATAAACTTATCGCCGGATGCGCAGATTGCCTTCGGCCACATCAGCGCCCGCGTGAACTCGCAATCGCTGAAGAACTCGTCGGGGATGCGTAGGTATCTGTCCATGCCCGGATAGGCTCCCACAGGCCGTCCTGTGACTGCCGAAGTGTCGTGATCGTAATGGTAGACACCATTCACCAGCAGCCGCGAAAGCGGCCCTGCATCGTCCGTGAGGCCGCCACAGACGCCGATATTCACAATCAGCTGCGCCCCGAAGAACGAGACGAGCATTTGCGTTGCGGCAGCAGCCCCGATCTCTCCAGCGCCGCACAGAACAACGCTGATGTATTTGTCGTCAATGTGCCACATCCACGACCGGAACCCGAAAACCATTTTGTCCATAATCAGGTTTTTCTGTCCGAACAGGGTCAGCATCGGCATTACTTCGGATTCTTCCGCGACAACAACTCCGATTTTCATTTCCGCACCTCCTTACGCTTCGAGCCGACGCTTCGGGTCGAACTCTTTGCCGTCTCTATATCCGCTGTTCCAGTAGCTCCCGTGAAGATCCTCCAGAACTTTCGGAATGAACTTTCCGTGGCCGAGGCTGTCGGCGGCCTCCTGCACTTCTTTCGGCATAACCAGAACCAGTCCCCAGCCTTCCTCGTTCTGTTCCTGCTGCTTTGTGAACGCTTCGGAAACGCCTCTTGCGAAGCCATATCCGTAGCTGTCACACATCCTCGCAATCTCGTCGCCGTACCGCCAGCTGTTGTTCTGCCGGATCCGTTTTGTCTCGGCAAGAACGCAATCCACCGCATATCTGAAGATCATGTAGCAAACCTCAACATCATCCACGAATCCGATGAACCCGACCGTGCAGGTCTGCTTTCCCTTGTGGCGGGTCCGGTATGCCTTGCAGCAATAGTTTTCACCGATAACCGCGGACAACTCAACGATCCACGGGTTCTTCCGCTTCGAGCAGGTGATACTTGTCTGAACGTGTAGGACTTCCTGTGAAGGCTTGTCAACCAGCTCCGCCTCGGTCAGCTTGTGTTCCGCCATCAGCTCGCGGGCTTTTAAGAGCGCGGCCTTTGCCTCATGCTCATTTGGGCTTTCGGCGAGGGCCAGCAGCTTCCTGATTTTCTCTCTGTAATCTGTCTCCATACGACCTCCTAATTCTTCTCGACAACCTCGCAGAGGCGGGTCGAGATCATCATGCGCACACCGTCCAGCTCGATCTCAATTTCTTTTCTGCCGGACTTCGTACAGACCGCCAGCGGCCCGATGTCCGGGATTTTTACTTTCCAGCCCGCTTTAATCGTCTTCATCATCTTCGTAGTCCTCCAGATAATCAAGATCAGAAAAGCCGTTCCAAACATCGTCGAGAATAATTTCTTTCTTCTCGTTGACGATCAGACAGGCGGCCTCGTCGCCGTAAGTGTCATGCTCCAGAAGAAAAACCTTTTCTCCACGGAACTCGCCCTCGTCAATAACGTGCCATCTTCCAACGTGGCCCTCGATTTTGATTCCGTCCATCTGCATCATTTTTGTGCCTCCTGTTTCAGCTTCTCTTTGATTTCGTAAACTGAACGCAGCACCTCGGATTTGCAGGAGAAATCCTCCGCATCTTCAACCGCCACTCGCAGCTGCTCCACAATCGAAAGAATCGGCTGCTCCGGTCGATAGATTTTGAACAAAACGCCGTCGTCGTCCGTGACGAACAGCTCCATCGGCGTCATTTCCCGAATGCCGAGCTGCATTCTGATTTCTTTCGGAATGACGATCCTTCCGAGATCATCAACTCTCCTGATTATTCCCGTTGATTTCATTCTTCGTTTTCCTCCGTTTCGCAATAATCTACCCAAGGAAACTGTGACTGTTCCGTGGCGAGCGCCTCAGCCTCGTCCTTGGTTTCGGCTTCAACCTCAATTTCCTCGCTCGCCCAAACCGTTACTATCCAGCTTTTCATTCGCTCACCTCCGGTTTACGGCTGCCAGAACCTTTTCTGCCGCCTCTTTGAGCGCTCTCGTCTGAACGTCGATCCAATCCTCGTGATCGTTGGGAGGGAGCGCACCGTTCTGGGAACGCTTCTGGTCTTTCGGACTGAACAGCGCTTTACAGATGTCCTCGTCATAAACAAGGGCACAACCGCCGCGGCTGTACTGCTCCCAGCTCGACGCTCCGTTGAGCAAATCTTTCTCGGTGATTTTTCCGATCCTTACGATTCCCTCGTCAACGCCGAGCAAATCGCGGCGGTCGAGATAATCGTCGAACAGCCACTCGGCGTAATCACAAACGCCGCGACGCCACGCGCTCTTGCGGTAAAACTTGCGCAGCTGTTCCGGAGTGTAGTTTTCTCTGGCCTTTATCCCTTGCAACTCAGCCCGGATGTCTGAAATCTTTCTCTGCATGAATTTGTCCTCCTCGTTAGAATTAAAAAAGCCCGCATTTCTGCGGGTTTCCGGGTATAGGCAAATTCAGCTATCTATCAATAACATCTGTGTTTCCAGGTCCTCCTATTCGTTTGGCATCAAACCCCATGTAACGGAAAACAGCAGCGATAGATTCTTCAAAGGCAACACCCGAGGCTTTACCGTTAGCCTTTGGGTCTGTCGCCGATGCACTTAAAGCATCAAAAAGTTTGTCATCGCCATTATCAGCAACCTCATTATACACAACTGTTTTTTCGCTCGCTGTTTTTGAATCCTTTTCACACATATCTTCCGATATTGTTTCCGAAAGTGGTAATTCGGCAGCCAATTTTAATCCTGTAGGTGTCGTTTTTATATGCAAATATTTTGTTTCTTCTAAAAGTCCGGCTTCTAACAAAAAGCCTATTATCCATCTCGTTTTTTCAGAATTAAGACCATACTTTTTAGCTTGGCTGTAAATATCATTTCTAACAGATTCATTCTTTGCTGCAACGAGTAATTCGCCGACAAAGCGTTTATGTGAGTGAAGAATCCTGATAAAATCCAAATCGTTTCCGCTTTCACACCATGCTTTAGCAGCTGAAGTTGCTATATAAATATTCTTGCCAACTTCCTCCAATAAGCCATCTGCTTTTAGAAATGGCATCATAGACTCAACGCTGCTCACCTTTAAATCAAATTCTTCTTCAATAAAATTAAATAGTTCTCCTCTCGTCACTCTTTCAAACGAAAATTGCACAATTGTACGCAGATTTTCGATCCTATTAGGGCTTGGAACCCATATATTGTATGTATTTCTTTTTTTATGAAGTGACGGGTCATCTTCCAACGCACTAAGTAACTCCTGTATTTCTGCAGGAGGAGGTTCGATCTTGTTATCTTCAGTCTCTACTAAATAAGACTCAAGCGCTTCAGGCGTCACTAAGTGCAATTGATCAAGAAAATTAAGTCCATCATTTGTTAAACTCCATTTTCGATTCCCAATGCACTGAATCAGATCAAGGACTTCAAACCAATCCATTCTGCGTCTTGTGTTACTTAAATTCGCCCAATCTAAATGATACGCTATACAAAGATCTTTATCTATTTCTTCCACAGTTTTCGGGCAAATTCTCATTAACTCCAACACTTCACCAAAAAGGCGATATTTATCATGCAGCATTCCTGCCAAGTCTTTCTTTGATGGCGCTTGGCAAAATTTAATTCCAATTTCAGTCAGGTTCAATGTACCGGATCGATTGCTTATCAAGCCGACACCTTTCAAAAATGGCGCATAGGTGCGCCATGGATAATTTACATTTACGGTTGCTAAATGTGGACACAAGCTTAAATCACTCACAGTGCCGGTTCCAATAAGTTGAACAAGTTCTGTTACCAATTGAAACCACTCCTGCTTTCCGCCTCTTAAATCCGGAATAGACCAACCTTTTCTTTTCCACTCTGATTTTTGCTGCTGAAGATCCAACATCGACATACTAATCTCCAATCTCCCTGTTCATTTTTCAAATCTGGCGGCTATAAAATGCTACACAATTATAATATAATAAGTCTCAAATTGTTTTAAAACCCGCATGGTTACTGGCTTTTTGGGGCTTCCGTAATCATTCCCACTCGACTGTTCCCGGGGGCTTGGACGTTATATCGTACACGACTCTGTTGACGTGTTCGACCTCGTTTGTGATGCGGTTCGAGACGCGCGCCAGAAGCTCATACGGGATGCGCGCCCAGTCCGCGGTCATGAAATTGTCCGTCGTGATCGCGCGGAGCGCGATAAGATGATCGTATGTCCTGTGATCGCCCATGACGCCGACCGTTTTCACGTTCGGCAAAACGGCGAAAAACTGCGACAGCTCGCGTTCGTATCCCGACTTCGCCATCTCCTCGCGGAAAATGGCGTCCGCCTCCTGGAGAATCTTCACCTTCTCCGCCGTGACCTCGCCGATGATGCGCACGCCGAGTCCCGGCCCCGGGAACGGCTGACGCCATACAAGCTCGCGCGGGATGCCGAGTTTCTCGCCGACGGCGCGAACCTCGTCCTTGAACAGCTCGGAGAGCGGCTCGATAACGCCCTCAAATTCGATGTCGTCGGGCATTTTTACGCGGTTATGGTGCGTTTTTATGACCGCCGCGTCGCCCTTGCCGGACTCGATGCAGTCCGGATATATCGTCCCCTGCGCGAAGAATCCGCCACCGCCGGCGCGTCTGATCTCATCCCAGAAAACGCCGTAAAACTCCGAGCCTATTATCTTGCGCTTATCCTCGGGATCGGTGACGCCCGCCAGCTTCGACAGAAAATGGCCCTGGCAGTTGACGCGGACGAACGTCATGTCGAACAGGCTCGTGAACGTATTCTCCACCATGTCGCCCTCGTCCTTGCGCATAAGTCCCTGATCGACGAACACGCACGTCAGCTGCTTCCCGACCGCGCGCGACAAAAGTCCCGCCGCCACCGACGAATCGACGCCGCCGGACAGTCCGAGAACGACTTTTTTATCCCCGATACGCTCGCGGAGCGACACGACCGTCTTCTCGATGAAATCGTCCATGATCCAGTCGCCGTGGCAGCCGCATACGCCGTAGAGGAAATTGTGCAGCATTCGCTGGCCGTATTCGGAATGCGTCACCTCGGGATGGAACTGCACCGCGTATATGCCGCGCTCCGCGCACTCCATCGCCGCGCACGGGCAGTCGCCCGTCACGGCCGTGACGCGATATCCTGCCGGAGGCTCGGATATATAATCCGTATGGCTCATCCAAACGACGCTGCTCTCCGGCACGCCGTCGAACAAAGCGCTCCCCTCGCATACTTCAAGCTCGATCTTGCCGTATTCGGACACGGGCGCGGACGCGACGCGTCCGCCCTCCATCCACGCGATGAGCTGGCAGCCGTAGCAGATGCCGAGTACAGGCACGCCGAGGGACAGTATTTTCGGATCGTAATGCGGCGAATTGTCGTCGTACACCGAATTCGGCCCGCCCGTGAATATGATGCCGCTGTACCCCGCCTCGGCGATCTCCTCTATCGGCGTCGTATACGGCAAAATCTCCGCGTATACGTGTTCGTCGCGGACGCGGCGCGCGATCAGCTGATTATACTGACCGCCGAAATCAAGCACCAGAATTTTTTCCATAAGTCTACCAAGTAAAAGTTTATGTCCTCCCGATGTCGGGATGCGGGGCGGATCCCCGCGATCGTTTATTCGACCGTCACCGATTTTGCCAGATTCTTCGGCTTATCGATGTCGCAGCCGTTCTCCTTCGCCGCATAATACGCGAACAGCTGCATCGGCACTATCTGCGTCAGCGCCATGAACAAAGGGTCTGTATCCGCGACGTAGATAACGTCGTCCGCCTCGGCAAGTACGCGCTTATTGCCCTCCTGCGCCACGGCAAGCACGCGCGCTCCGCGCGCCTTTACCTCCTTGACGTTCGACATCATTTTATCGTACAGCGCCTCGTGGCAGCAATACGCGATTACAAGCTCGTCGGGCGATAGCAGCGCTATCGTGCCGTGCTTCAGCTCGCCCGCCGCATATGCCTCGGAGTGGATGTACGATATCTCCTTCAGCTTCAGCGACGCCTCGAGGCACGACGCATAATCGAAATTGCGTCCGATGAAGAACGGCGTTTTATACGTGTGATATTTTTTCGCAAGCGATTCGACGTGCATATTCAGATCGATCGCGTGCTGGACCCTCTCCGGCAGCGCCAGAATGCATTTTGTCAGCTCTCCTTCGCGTTCGGATGAGATCCTGCCGAGCTTCCCCGCCGCCCATACGGCGAAAATGTACAGCATCGCGACCTGCGTCGTATATCCCTTCGTCGTCGCGACCGCGATCTCGGGTCCCGCCCACGTATAAAGCACGTTGTCGGAAAGATTCGCCACGCTCGAACCGACGACGTTCACTATCGACATCACGCGCGCGCCCTTTCCCTTCGCTTCCCGCATAGCGGCGAGCGTATCTGCCGTCTCGCCCGACTGCGAGATCGCGATCACAAGCACGCTTTCGTCGAGTATGGGATCGCTGTAACGGAACTCGCTCGCAAGCTCCGCCGTCGTCGGGATGCGGCACAGCCGCTCGATCACATATTTGCCGACGACGCCGGCGTGATATGCGCTGCCGCACGCCACGATGACGATGCGGCTCACCTTCGATATGTCGAGTTCTTCAAGTCCCTCGGGCGCAAGACGTCCCTTTTTCACTCTCGGCTTTATCGTCGCCTCGAGCGCCCTCGGCTGCTCCATTATCTCCTTGAGCATGAAATGCTCGAATCCGCCCTTCTCAGCGGCCTCGATATCCCATGTCACGACCGAACGCTCCGGCTCGGTCTCGTTCCCGTCCGCGTCGTAAACCGTCACCGACTCGGCCGTTATCTCGGCGGCCTGACCGTCGCTCAAACGGATCACGTCCTTCGTGTGGCCGATGAACGCCGTCACGTCCGACGCGAAATAGTTCTCGCCCTCGCCGACGCCGATGATGAGCGGACTCATGTTTTTGACGGCGAACAGCCGCCCGGGATGATCGGCGCATACGATACCGAGCGCGAACGATCCCTCGAGTCTGCCGACAGCCTTATACACAGCCGATTTGAAATCGCCGTCGTAGTACAGCTCGAGCAGGCACGCGACGACCTCGCTGTCGGTATCGCTTTTGAAGCATACGCCGTCCGCTGTCAGCTCGGCGCGCAGCGATTCGTAGTTTTCGATTATTCCGTTGTGTACGATCGCGAATCTGCCGTTATTCGATATATGCGGATGCGCGTTTGTATCGTTCGGCGCGCCGTGCGTCGCCCATCTCGTATGGCCGACTCCCGTCACGCCGGGAATTCCGTCCCCGAGCTTTTCGACGAGCGCGTCTATGCGTCCCGACGATTTGACCGTATCGATCACGCCGTCGTGCTGTATCGACACGCCGGCCGAATCGTATCCGCGGTACTCGAGCTTCCGCAGTCCTTCTATAAGTATATCCTGAGCGTTTTTAACGCCCGTGTATCCGATTATACCGCACACTTTTTTGACCTCGCAGCATTATATTTATCGCATTACGAATATTATATTATGCCGCCTCGGTCTTTGCAACCAATCTTTGTATCTTTTTTGTGCAAGCATCTGTTGCGCATTTCACGCGCGCCGTGTTCCCGCCGCCGTCGATTTAAGCCGCTGCGGCACAGACGCCGGCGTATCATGCAACCTCTGGTTGCTTTTGCGTGGTCCCCGCGTCAGATATTGATCTCCGCAGTATCGCCGCCGACGCCCTCCAGCATCGGCGAAAGCTTTTTGATGTATCTCTCCACCTGCTCCGCGCATCTGCCCGTGTACAGATGCGGATCAAGCACGGATTCCATCTCCGCCTCCGTCATGCCGAATTCCTTATGCTTCGCAAGCTCCGACAAAAGGCCGCACGGCTCGCCGTTCTTCATTCTCGCCGTCGCCGCCATCGAGCATTCGCGTATGATCTCGTGGAGCTGCTGCCTGTCGCCGCCGCGCTTGACGCCCTCCATCATGAGATTTTCCGTCGCGATGAACGGCAGATACTCCCTCACCGCCGCCTCGACGATCTTCTCGTTTACGTGCAGTCCGTCCGTCACGTTGCATACGAGCCTGAGAACTGCGTCCGCGCATAAAAATCCCTCCGGCATCGATATGCGGCGGTTCGCCGAATCGTCGAGCGTCCTCTCCAGCCACTGCACCGACGCCGTCATAGCCGCGTTCTGCGCGTCCGCGATCAGATACCGCGACAGCGAGCATATGCGTTCGCATCTCATCGGATTGCGCTTGTACGCCATCGCGGACGATCCGATCTGATTCTTCTCGAACGGCTCCTCCACCTGTCTGTCGTGCTGGAGCAGGCGGATATCGTTCGCCATCCTGTACGCGCTCTGCGCTATCGAGGACAGACAATCGAGGATGCGCGAATCCGTCTTTCTCGGATACGTCTGTCCGCAGACGTCGTATATCTTATCGAACCCGAATTCGTCCGCTATCATGCGGTTCATCTCGTCTATTTTCGACGTGTCGCCGTCGAAAAGCTCGCAGAAGCTCGCCTCAGTCCCCGTCGTGCCTCGGCAGCCGAGGAACTTGATCTGACCGAGCGCGAAATCTATCTCCTCCAGATCGGACACGAAATCCTGTATCCACAGCGACGCGCGCTTTCCGATCGTGACGAGCTGCGCCGGCTGATAATGCGTGTAGCCGAGCGTCGGGGTCGATTTGTATTCGTCCGCGAACGCGCACAGATTCTTTATCGCGGATAAAAGCTCGCCGCGTATATACAGAAGCGCGTCGCGGTATATGATCGCGTCCGCGTTGTCCGTCACGTAGCAGCTCGTCGCGCCGAGATGTATCACGCCGGCCGCCGACGGCGCCGCGAGTCCGTATGCGTATACGTGCGCCATGACGTCGTGGCGCACCTCGCGCTCCCTTTTGTCCGCGGCGTCATAGTCGATATCTTCAATGTGGGCTTCAAGCTCCGCCACCTGCTCGTCCGTTATCGGCAGTCCGAGCTTAGATTCCGCTCTCGCGAGCGCGACCCAAAGCCGTCTCCACGTCTGCGTTCTCGTATCGCGCGAGAACAGCCGGAGCATATATTCGGACGCGTACCGCTGGGACAGCGGGGATTCGTATTTGTCGTTCATATCCGTTTCCTCAGTCGTCGTTAGTCTTATAAATTATAAAGATGGGCGGCGCGCGTTACCGCAGTATGATGCTTTCGCGCTCGGGGCCGACGGAGACGTATCCGACGTGGCATCCGACCTCGCGTTCGATATAAAGCACATACTCTTGCGCCTCGCGCGGCAGATCGTCCCATTTGCGCACGCCGGAGATATCGCATCTCCAGCCGTCCATATATTCCACGACGGGTTCGGCGTCGGGAAGAACGGACGGGAACGGGAAATAGTCGATGATCTCGCCGTTCAGCTTATAATGCGTGCATACGGGGATTTTTTCCATATACGACAGCACGTCGAGCTTCGTTATTGCGACGCACGTCGCCGCCTGCGTCTGCACGCCGTATCTCGTCGCGACTATATCGAGCGGACCGACGCGGCGCGGACGGCCCGTCTTCGCGCCGTATTCGCTTCCGGCCTCGCGGAGCTTTTCCGCATCCTCGCCGAACCATTCGCACGTAAACGGTCCCTCGCCGACGCACGTCGAATACGCCTTTATGACGCCGATGATCTCGTCCACCTTAAGCGACGGGCAGCTGCATCCGACGGGGGCGTAAGCGGCCAGCGTATTTGACGAGGTCGTATACGGGTAGATGCCGTAGTCGAGATCGCGCAGCGACGCAAGCTGCGCCTCGAATAAAACGCGTTTGCCCTCCGCCTGCGCACGTCTCAGATACGCGCCCGTATCCTTTATATACGGCTTTATGCGTTCGCCGTATTCGGACAGCCACGCCTCGAGCCGTTCCCACGTCCATTCCTCCGCGCCGTATACGTTTTTGAGCGTGAGATTTTTCCATTCGAGTATGCCCGAAAGATGCTCGCGCAGATGCGCGGGATATAGAAGCTCGCCGGCGAGGATCGTTTTTTTCTGGTATTTATCGGAATAAAACGGCGCGATCCCCTGCTTTGTCGAGCCGTATTTTTTATCGGCAAGTCTTGCCTCCTCGAGTCCGTCGAGTTCGCGGTGCCACGGCAAAAGCAGCGACGCTCTGTCGCTTATCATGAGCTTATCGGGCGTGACGTCGACGCCCTGCTCCGCGACCGTATCGATCTCCTTCATCAGATTTTCGGGGTCGAGCGCGACGCCGTTGCCGAGGATATTGACGACGCCGTCGCGGAAAATGCCCGACGGAAGAAGATGAAGCGCGAACTTCCCGTATTTATTTACGATCGTATGGCCGGCGTTTCCGCCGCCCTGATAGCGGATCACGATGTCGTAATCCTCTGTCAAAAGGTCGACCATGCGGCCCTTTCCCTCATCGCCCCAGTTGACACCTACTATTGCACAGTTGGACATATCGTTTCTCCCGGTTGTTGTTATATGATGCGCGCCGGTGCGCGCGTATCCGAGATTATTATACAGCATTATCGTGCGTTCCGCAAGGGAAGAGTGAAACAAATTTTCAATTGCGTGCAGGTTGAACCTTGGCGAGGGGGGACGCGGCATTTTGAAAACTATTTCATAGATTTTAGATTTTATCTAAATTTTTCTTTTCGCCAAAAGAATGATTTTGGATGAGTACCCTTTCTTCAAATACACATTTGGGATGAGGACCCTTTCTTCAAAGAAAGGGTCCTCCCCCGAACCCCCTCTCCAAAAGAACAACGCGCGTTCGCTGTGTGCGAACAGCTCATCGCGATACGCTCCCTCTATCGGCGCACCTCATCCTCTGTGCCGTAGGCTTTCCAGCCCCACCTGCGCGCACAACGCGCGTGCGATGCCCGTCGCTGCCAGCGCCGGATCGATCGCGACATTACAGGCGGCGCAGTCGAGCAAGTCCGCGTGGGAGCTGTTTGCAGGGACGACACCGCGTTCGCACTGACATAAACACTCACGGATGCACGACATTGTGCGCCAACCGGCACGAACCGTCTCGTATCTCATTGTGAATCGGAGCTGTTCGCACGACACGAGCGGAATCTGACGATGTCAGTCTCATCTCGTTTGCGACAGAATCGGCGCGATCTCGACCCGCCGCGCGGAGGCACGAAACTGTTTGCTAAAATAATATCGCGGTTTACGCCCCAAGCGATTCTTTCCGCCGACTGGAGCCGAATTGACGCCACCGGCACGCCGTTTTCTCGGATTGTTAAGGGCCTCTTTGCCGGCCAGCAAAGAGACCCTTAACTCTTTCTTTAACTTTGCAAAAGTTTTTGATTAGTAATGGCGAGAATCGCGAAAGAATCGCCTTAGCCCTCACATTTTTCAAAAGATTTTCAAAATCTCCCCCTCCTCGCCACCGCTTTATCCGCATCCATATCATAAAAAATCCCCAAACATCTTGATATTCTCGACCCTCTATGATATACTGTTCATAACAGCAAAAATCGATGTCGGAGGTCATGACCATGTCTGGTGAAAACAAGTACAACTGCGATTACGCCGTACCAAAAAAGCCGGAGGGCAGCTATAAAACAAAGCGCACGATCGTGCGCGCCACGTATATCATCGTGCCTCTCGCGATCCTCGCGATCCTCACCGTATGCCTCGGCTACGTCGCGTTCGTCTCCGTCCCGTTCTTCCTTATAATGGCGCGTCCCGTCATCAACGGCACATGGCGCTACGTAAACTACGATCAGCGCTATGAAATATACAACGCCGGCACGATACGCTTCACGCGTTATTACGGCAAAAAATTCAAGACCGACAAAAACGACGCGCACGCGGACGAAAAGATCGCGGAAAAGCTCATTCTCGAATGCAAGATCAAGGATTTCGAGATCATCGCGCCGTATAACGTACCCGAACACAGGAAATCCTTAGACGCGATGGGCATCACGAACGTCATCAACCATTCCTCGTCCCCGTCGAATCCGAACGTCTACTACGCCGTCTACACAAACGAATCCGGCGAAAAATGCGCCGTTTTGTTCGATATGATCGAAAAGACGCTCGGCATCATGGAATACTACAACAAAAATACGGTTCCGACCGAGCTGCACTTCTCCGGCGAGGAGCTTGGCAAATAAAAGCGTAAACGCGGCATAATCGGCTGCCGCCGCGAGTATAAATATCATGGCGCGGTCACGGAAATGCGCGACGGCGCCTTGATTTTTGTGATCCGGAGGTAATCCCGCCTTGCGTATTTTCGCACCGATCCTGCTTGCGGCGGCGCTGCTTTTGACATCATGCGCGCGGCCGGCCAAAGAACCGTTCTCGTATCAGGACATCCCGTCCGTCATATCGGCCGAGCTTTTTACCGATCTCGGCGCGTATTCGGTGACTATAACGTCCGGCGGCGCCGGACGCGACGCGTTCACGATCGAATATAGCGCGCCGGATACGATATCGGGACTTAAAGTCTCCGTATCCGGTACGGTCGTGACGGCGTCGGCGGGCGGCGTCACCGTTCCCGTATCGCCGGACGCCGCGAAAGGATATCTTTCGATATGCGGACTTTTGCGGCTCGATCCCGATACGATAAATTCCGTGACCGAAAACGGCGAGTCCGTCACGGTCGCGACATCCTCCGGCGCATACGCGACGTTTGAGGGCGGCTCCGATCTCCCGTCCGAAATCGGAAGATCGGACGGCTCCGTCACGCTTCACATAATCTCATTCGCGGCGCGCGACGCGTCCGCAGATTCACAAATTCCAGAGGAAGCATAAAATGGATATGATATTAAGCGGCGTCAAGCATAAAACATGGGCCGATATCGATCTTTGCGCGCTGCGCCGCAATTACGACGCCATCCGCCGCCTGGCCGGCGGCTCCGACGTCATATGCGTCGTCAAAGCCGACGCATACGGCCACGGCGCCGTCAGATGCGTATCGGCGCTGCGCGACGCCGGCGCGCGCACGTTCGCGGTGTCGTGCATAGAGGAGGCGGCGGAGCTTGCCTCCGCCTTCGACGACGTGCGGATACTGATCCTCGGCTATACGCCGCCGGAAAACGCCGATATACTGGCGCGCCTCGGCGTGCGTCAGACCGTATTCTCTCCCGAATACGCGCGCGCCCTCTCCGATTCCGCGCGCGCGCTCGGATGCCGCGTCAGCGTGCATTTCAAGCTCGATACGGGTATGAACAGACTCGGCTTCGACGCGTCCGATCCCGAGCTTGCCTGCCGTCAGATCCTCGACGCCTCGTCGCTGCCCGGCATCGTCCCCGAGGGCATTTTCACACATTTTGCCTGCTCCGACAGCGACGCCGGCATAACTGCCGCCCAATTCGGGGAATATAACGCTGTCGTCTCCATGCTCGAGGCGCACGGGCTTCATCTTCTCCGTCACGTTTGCAACAGCGCCGCCATTCTGCGTTTTCCCGAGATGCATCTTGACGCCGTGCGCGCCGGCGTGATCCTTTACGGCCTGCGCCCGTGGCGTCCGTATAACAAAGACGAATTCATCCCGCTCGAGCCTGTCATGACGTTCAAAAGCACGATATCGCATCTGCACAAGATACCGCGCGGCGCGCGCGTCAGCTACGGCTGGACATACGAGGCCCCGCGCGATATGATCGCGGCGACGATACCCGTCGGCTACGCGGACGGATTTCTGCGCGCGTTCGGCGACGGCGGCTGCGTCTATATAAACGGACAGCCGTCCCCCATCGTCGGCCGCGTCTGTATGGATCAATGCATCGTCGACGCCACAGGCATCGACTGCCGCGTCGGCGACGAGGTCGTCATTTTCGGCGGCGATCCGGACAGGATCGACACGCTCGCCGATACGGCGCGGACGATAAATTACGAACTCGTATGCCTGATCGGCAAGCGCGTGGCGCGCATCTACAAAGATTAAATAACGTATAGAGGTCAACGATCAATGGTACTTGACAGAAAAGAAACAACGGTCGCATACAGATGTCCCGAATGCGGGGCCGGTGTTGTCAGTCTCGTCGGCGCGTTCTCGCTTTCCGCCGATATGATCCGTATGCGCTGCTCATGCGGCGGCAGCGAACTCACCGTGCAGTACAGAAACGACAAGCGCGTGCGGCTGACGGTTCCGTGTTTGTTCTGCCCGACGCCGCACAGCTTCACGCTGTCCGACGAGGTGTTCTTCAAGCGCGAGCTGACGACGCTCCCCTGCGCGTACACGGGCTTCCCCGTCTGCTTCATCGGAGCGAAAAACGACGTCGTATCGGCGCTGTCGCGCTCGGAGGCGGAGCTGCTCGAGCTGTTCGGCGACGACACGCAGACCGATCTTGACAGTATGCGCCGCGCCGGACGGATGATCCCGCTGACCGATCCGCAGGTATTCGATATCGTGAATTTCGTCGTTCACGATCTCCAGGACGAGGGCAGGATAACGTGCCGCTGCGAGGACGGCGGCGATTACAAGATCAAAATCGACGACTGCTCCATCCGCGTCGAATGCGAGCGCTGCGGCGCGTCCGCCGTATTCCCCGCCGACAGCGTTACGACGGCGAGCGAATTTCTGCTCGCCGACAGTCTGCATCTCGAATAGGTAACACATTTCCGCCCCCGACATATGATGATAACGGACGGGGGTCGACGGCTCCCTCCCGACTCAAATACATGGAGGTGCTGACATGGGCAACTGCCTTGGCGGAGCTTTTGACGACAACAACATTTGCTGGATCCTCATAATCGCTCTTGTTATAATTTTCTGCTGCTGCAACGGCGGCAACTGAAAAGCGATAAATAAAAAGCGGGACGCCTAAGCGTCCCGCTTTCGCTGTTTTATTCTTCGTCAAGCGTAGGCAGCTCGAACCAGAACGTGCTTCCGGCGCCGACGACGCTCGACACTCCGAACCGCGCGTTATGCAGAAGGAGTATCTCCTTCACGATCGACAGTCCGAGTCCGGAGCCGCCGATGCCGCGCTTGTGCGTCTTGTCGACCTTGTAATATCTGTCCCAGATCAGCGGCAGATCCTCCTCCGCGATCCCCTCGCCCGTGTCCGTCACCGATACTCTCACGATCCCGTCGGCGGTGTCAGCCGTCACCGTGACCGTCTTATCCTCGCCGGTGTAGTTCGCCGCGTTGCCGATCAGATTGTACAAAACCTGAAGTATTCGCGTCTTATCGGCGTTGACGATGATCTTATCGTCCTTCCCGACGCGGCAGTTTATCACGTATCCCTCCGGCGAATACAGCTTTTCCACGCGCTTCACCGTATCGCGCACGGCCTCGGCAAGATCGAATTTGTCCGGCGTTATCGTCTGCTTGCCCGTTTCGAGGCGCGACAGCTCGAGCAGATCGGAGACGAGCGTCGACAGTCTGCGCGTCTCGTCGATCACGACCTGAAGATTCTCCTGCGTCGTCTCTCCCGGGATATCGCGCATCATCTCCGCATAGCCCTCGATCAGCGCAAGCGGAGTGCGCAGATCGTGCGAGATGTTCGCTATCAGCTCCTTTTGCAGTCCCTCTATCTTAGACAGCTCGTGCGCCGCGTATGTCAGCGTTTCGGAAAGCTCGTTTATCTCGCGGTATCCGCCTCTGACGGCGTCGCCGTTATATTTGTTCGAGGCGAGCGCCTTCGCCTCGCGGTTCACGTCCGCGATCGGCGCGGAAACGCGCCACGCTATGAACGCCGCGAGCAGCATCGCCAAAAACGCCGCTATCATCGTGATCCAGAACAGCTCGAGCGACAGCGCCTCCGTCGTCGACGACATCGGCGACATTTCGCAGTTGAGGAACACGACGGCGTACCCGCCGTCGTCAGTCATGATCGCGCGCGTATAGATCACGGCGTCCGGCGTCTCGCCGTCGTCCTGCGCGAAGCCCGACAGACTGAATACGCTTATATCGACGCCGTCGTCGGCGTCGAGCGCGCGCCGGTAGCATTTTGACAGCAGATCGCCGCGCACGGAATGGAGCAGGCAGCCGTATGTTATATGCGCGTCCGCGATGATCTCGCCCTTGTACTGCGCGTACTGCCTGTCGCCGTCCAATATCATATAATCCGGCTCCGCGCCGATCGAATATACCGAAATGCAGATCGCGTATTTCTGCGCAAGCTCCGTCGTAACGCCGACGGCGCTGTCACCGTCCGATACGGCCTCCGCTATCTGATCTGACGCGCGTTCGAGCCGTCCGAGAACGATCATTCTGTACAGATCGTCGAGCAGGAATATCTGGAACAGCCATATCACCGCCATCACGACTATGCCGTATGCGAACAGATACGCCATTATCTTCCACTTGATTCCGACGCCGCGGCGCGTCTTTGAATCAGTCGTCATTTTTCAGTGTCAAAGCGATATCCGATGCTGCGCAGGGTCACGATATGCGACGCATACGGACCGAGACTGCGGCGCAGAAGCTTAATATGAGTATCGAGCGTTCTGTCGTCGCCGTAGAAATCGTAGCCCCAGACCTCGTATATCAGCTTATCGCGCGAAAGCGCGATATTCTTGTTTTTGAGCATATAGAAGAACAGATCGTACTCCTTCGGCGACATATCGACTCTCTTCCCGTCGATATACACGATCCGCGCCGTCAAATCGGCGCGCAGGCCGTCAAGCTCGAATATCTCGTGCTTCTGCTCCTCCGCCATAGGCTCGCGGACACCCGGGGACGGCGCGTCTCTCAAGACGCGCTTCATGATAGCGTCGATGCGCAGCATCAGTTCCTTCGGCGAAAACGGCTTTACGACGTAGTCGTCGATGCCAAGCTCAAAGCCGTTGATCTTGTCGTATTCCTCGCCCCTCGCCGACAGCATTATGATCGGCACGTCGGAGAATTTTCTGATCTCGCGGCAGGCCGAGAATCCGTCAAGCTCCGGCATCATTATATCTATTATGAGAATGTCGTAATTGTTTTCGCGCACCATTTCGATCGCCCTCATGCCGTCCGCCGCCTCGTCGGTCCTATGACCCTCGAACGCGGCGTATTTGCATATCATCCGGCGTATGCGCTCCTCGTCGTCGACAACAAGTATATTATACATATCGCAGCACCTCCGTTTTGATTATACGTCCGATCTGTATGAAAATCAAGCGCCGAGGCGCGATTTTCATAAAAAGGCGGCGTCGTGTGACGCCGCCTTTGTCTTTTACTGTCACGAATCGCTGCCGAACGCGATCTCGGGCGTGCGCTCGAAGCATTCGAGCGTGACCTCCACCTCGCGTCCGTCGCGGATTATGATCGCGTCGAGCTTATCGCCGACGCTGTGGCGCTTCAGCACGGAGCGGAGCGACGCGTAATCGGATATTTCGACTCCGTCGACGATATAGATGCGGTCGCCGCGCTGCAAGACGTCGTCGTTGTAGCCCTCCTCTGCCGACAGCACATAGACGCCGAGCGATCTTACGCGGTAGCGGATCATATCCTCGTAGGATTCGATCACGACGGGATCGAATCTCAAATCGGCGCGTCCGCGCACATAGCCGTATTCGAGTATCTCGTTTGCGACGACGGCGGCGTCGTCGATCGGGATCGCGAAGGCGAGTCCCTCGATGCCGGTGTCCGAATACTTAGCGTTTACGATTCCGACAAGCTCGCCGGCCATATTGAACATACCGCCGCCCGAATTGCCCGGGTTGACGGCCGCGTTCGTCTGGAGCAGGTTCATCGTCTCGTCCTCGACGGTGATCTCGCGGTCGAGCGCGCTTATGATGCCGTTTGTGACGCTGCCGCCGAGCGTGCCGAGCGGGTTGCCGATTATGACGACCTCCTCGCCGACGACGAGCGAACCCGACGAGCCGATGACGGCCGGCGTCAGTCCCTCCGCGTCGATCTTGATGATCGCGATGTCGGAATCCTGATCTCTGCCGTAAAGCTCCGCTTTATAGCTGTCGCCGTTCGTCAGCGTCACCGTGATCGTCGACGCGATGCCGAGATCGTCGTCGTATATGACGTGATTGTTCGTGATGATATAGCCGTCCTCGCTGACTATGACGCCGCTACCCGCGCCCGCCGAATACCAGAAGCTCTCCTTCGTCGCGTATTCGGTCACGATCTCGACGACGGAATCGGCCACATTTTTAACGACGTTCGCGATCGTTCCCTTATCCTTTGTACCGAGCGAATCGGGCGCAAGCGTCAGATCGGGTCTTTCGCGCGTATCGTCGGGAGCCGCCGTACCGGGCGTATCGCCCGTTCCGATCGGCTGGCCGGCGTCAGTATCCGTTCCGCCGAGGTCTTCTGAATAGCTCATATATGCCGCGCCGACGGCGAGCGTCGTCGCGATCATCACGACGGCGAGCAAAACGACTGCCGCGATGATCGGTCCCTTGCCGCCTTTTTTCTTCTTTGGAGGCTGAGGCGGCGTCGGGGGCTGCGGCGGCTGCGGCTGGCCGTAGCCGTAGCGGCCGTATCCGCCGTTATCGCTGCCGTAATACGGATTGTACTGATACGACGTTCCCTGCGGGCGGTACGGGGGCTGCGGCGGATTCACTCTCTGCTGCGGCGTCTGCACGGGACGCGGAGGCGTCTGCTGCCGTACCGGCGGCTGCTCGGGCGCTGCATTCTGCTCTGGCGATGATTGCGGCTGTACCTCTTGAGGCTGCGGCTGCTGCGGCTGCGCCGCTTGAGGCTGCGCCTCCGGCGTCGGTTCGGATGCGGAGCCGTTCTCCGCTGCCCCGACGTTTCCTTCTTTATTTATACTGTTTTCGCTTCCGTCATCCTGACCGTAAATATATTCGGACATGAAATCTGCCTCACTTTCGCAATTAGGTCTTGTTTTTGTTTTGTGATTCGATTATAATTTTGTTATGTGAAGATTGTATGATGCTTAAGGTAAAATTCGTTGAAAATCGCACCCGCGCGTCACACGTCCGATCAAGCGAAAAAAACGGAAAGGTCGGTATCTATTCATGAGCAACGAAAGCACAATGAGGCTGAATTACAAAAGAACGATCCTCGTCGGCTTCGCGTTCTTTCTCATCTGCGCGTTCTGGCAGGCATACGACACGATCGTGCCTCTGATTTTGACGAACAGATTCAAAATGTCGCAGAGCTGGTCGGGACTCATCATGGCGCTGGACAACATCTTCGCCGTCGTGCTTCTGCCAATCTTCGGCAACATATCCGATAAGGCGTCCTCGCGTCTCGGACGGCGCACGCCGTTCATCCTCGCCGGCACTGTCGCCGCCGCGCTGTTTTTCTCCATACTCGGACTCGTGCAGTCGCTTCCCGTCTTTATCGCCGTTCTTCTCTGCACGCTGTTATCGATGGCGACGTTCCGCTCGCCCGCCGTCGCGCTTATGCCGGACGTGACAGTAAAGCCGCTTCGCTCCAAGGGCAACGCGATAATAAATCTGATGGGTACGGCCGGAGGCATGATAGTTCTGGCACTCGCGACCGTATTCGGGACGAGCGAAAAGGGCAAGACAGATTTTTCCGCGTACATGATAACGGTCTGCGGCATAATGCTCATCGCTCTCGGCGTATTCATCCTCACCGTCCGCGAAAACAAATGGGCCGCCGAGATGGAATCGGACACCGTCCGATTCAACTGCGACGCCGAATCCGCCGAACGCACGAGCGCCGGCAGGCTCTCGCGCTCGCAGTTCGCGTCGCTGATCCTCATCCTCGCCTCCGTCGCGCTCTGGTACACGGGCTATAACGCCGTGACGTCGAAGTATTCCGTCTACGCGTCCGATATGCTCGGCGTCAGCTATTCCACGACGCTGCTGCTCGCAAACGCGGCCGCCGTCGTCGCCTATATCCCGATCGGATTTCTCTCCTCGCGTCTCGGGCGCAAAAAATCGATCCTGATCGGCGTCGTCTGTCTCGCCGCCGCATTTGTGGGCGCGGGATTTTTGCGCTGGGGTCCCGCCGTTCCCGCGGACGGCGCGATCACCGTATCGAACGACGGCGAGCGCACCGCCGAATTTACGATCTCGCTCAGCGACTCCGAGATCGGCGGCACTTACGGCGATTTGTCGTTCGATGAAGGAAAATGCGTGATATCGCTCGAACCGGGTCAGTCCGCGACGGCGTCGGGACTGCCCGCGGACGGGGTGATGTATAAGATCGTCGAGTCCGGCAAGCTCAACGTCAGCGTGATCGTCATGGACGTGCTGTTCGTGCTGGCGGGGATCGGCTGGGCGACAATAAACGTGAATTCGTTCCCGATGGTAGTCGAGCTTGCAAAATCAGGCGACGTCGGCAAATACACCGGCTTTTACTACACCGCGTCGATGGCGGCGCAGATAGTCACGCCGATTTTGTCAGGCGTTTTGATGGACGGCTTCGGCATGAGAGTTCTGTTCCCATACGCCGCCGTATTCTCCGTTTTGTCGTTTATAACGATGTGCTTCGTGCGCCACGGCGACTCGAAGCCCGCGCCGCAGGGCGGGCTTGAGGCGTTCGCCGACGCCGACTGAGGCGCGTATGAAAACCGTCATCATAATCGCTGTGACGGCGCTCTGCGCCGTCGCAGCGGCGGCGCTTCTGTTCGCGCTGTATCTGTTTTTGATATCGGGACGGCGGCGGCATCCCGATTGCCCCGAATTTTTCGGGCGGCTTTACGCCCATCGCGGCCTCCATTCCAAATCCGAGCCGGAGGCCGTGCCGGAGAATTCAATCCCCGCGTTCAGACGCGCCGTCGAACGCGGATTCGGGATAGAGCTTGACGTCCATCTGTCGCGCGACGGCGAGCTGTTCGTCTTCCACGACGACACGCTCCGCCGTATGTGTCTTCTTGACGGCGAGGACGGCGAGCGCGCCGTCACGTCGTTCGCCTTCGACGAGCTGACGCGGTATCCCCTGCTCGGCGGCGTCGAGCGGATCCCGAAATTCTCCGACGTGCTTGCGCTCGTCGACGGGCGCGTCCCGCTCGTCGTCGAGGTAAAATGCGCGCCGCGCGAGCCTGCGGCTCCCGTCTGCGAGCGCGTTTACGAGGCGCTGTCCGCATACGGCGGCGCGTTCTGCGTCGAATCGTTCAACCCCGCCGTTGTCGGCTGGTTCAGGCGTCATGCGCCCGAGATATTCCGCGGTCAGCTCTCGGAGGCGTTTTTCACGAAAAAGCACCGCGATCCCGCGCGCTTCGCGCTCCATTTCCTGCTCGTCAACGTCGTCGGCCGCCCCGATTTCGTCGCCTATAACTGCCGTCACCGGCATTCGGCGTCGTTTGCGCTTTGGCGGCGGCTGCTCCGTATGCCGGCAGCGATGTGGACGGTTCGCGACACGGAAACGCTTTCGGAGCTGCAAAACGACGGCTCCGGCGACTGCATTATTTTTGAGGGATTTTTGCCTTGATGAACAAAAAAGCGAAGCGCGCGCTGTCGCGCGCCGGATCGATCGCAGTGATGCTGGCGGCGGCTTTGACCGTCGTCGCATTCTCATGGCGCCACGACATGATGGCGCTCGCCACCGGCGTGCGTCCGATGGAGAATAAATACAGCGACAACGAGCTGATCGTTCACGTCGACAAATCGCACGCCTCCGGCGGAGCCGTCGACGTGATCCTCGCCGCCGACAAAAAATACGACGTCGGCCGCGATTTCATCGATTTTGTCACGACCGACAAACAAATCAATCCCGACGGGCGGCTCATGTCCTCGATCGAGCGGTATATATCCGCGAACGGATATCGCGACGAGATGTGGCAGACGCTGACGGGGCTGACGTTCTCCGTCCTCTACGACATCTACACCGGCGCGGCCGGCTCCGCCGTCCCCGTACTCGGCGACGGCGTCTATTCGCAGCGCTCGACGACGATCGCGTTCACCGGCGACGTCAATCTGTCCTATGACTGGTACAATATGCAGCGTTACCGCGAGCTTGGCGTCGAAGGCTGCTTTTCCGACGATGCGTTGTCGCTTCTGCGCGGCGCGGCGCTGACGTTCGTGAACAATGAATTCCCGATCTCGCGGCGCGGCGAGGCGCTCGAGGGCAAGATGTACACGTTCCGCGCCGATCCGGACGATTTGTCGATCTACAGCGCGCTCGGCGTCGATATGGTGTCGCTCGCGAACAATCACGTCTACGATTACGGACCCGCTGCATTCGCCGACACACTGACGCATCTCGACGACGCCGGCATCATGCGCGTCGGCGCGGGGATGAACGAGGAGGAGGCGTCGCGCCCCGTCTACATCATCTCCGGCGGAATGAAATTCGCGTTCGTGTCCGCGTCGTCGGCCGAGGTGACGCGGTTCACTCCCGTCGCCTCCGGCGACGCCGCCGGCGTATGCGGACTTTACGATTCAGATGCGTTTCTCCGCGTCATAGAGGATGCGGCCGCGCATTCCGATTTCGTCGTCGCATACGTGCATTTCGGCACGGAGAATTCGCCCGATACGGACCCCGATCAGGTCGCGGACGCTCACGCCATGATCGACGCGGGCGCCGATATCGTCGTCGGCTCGCATCCCCATGTGCTTCAGCCAATCGAATACTACGACGGCAAGCCGATCGTATACAGTCTCGGCAATTTCTGGTTCAACACCAAAACTGTCGACACCGGTATTTTGACCGTCACGACGTCGGTCGGGATCAGGCCCGTGCTGCGGTTTTATCCGTGCGTGCAGTCGGGCGGGCGCGTCGCGCTCGCGGACGCCGATGACGCCGCGCGCATCACGGAAAGTCTGAACTCGCGTTCCTCGACTGCGAGTATCGGCGAGGACGGCAGAGTGCGAGAAGTGTATTGATCTCGCCGATGAAAGAGGGGGGGAGGAGGGACAATGATATTGTATCCAAGCTAAAATCTTTGATAAGGGTTTACAAAGGGATTCCTTGGCGGTACTTGCCAGTCCTATTCTAAAACTTTTGCAAAAGTTTAGACAGTATAAGCTCATCTCGCCGAGGTTCGCTATCGATAATACAAAAAGAGGCGCTGTGCGCCTCTTTTTGTATCGCTTTATGATCCTATCCTCAGTCTACGATCTCGCCGTAGCACTCGCCGAACGCGCAGGCCGCGTTCGACTCGTCGGTGTCGATATGCATCGCGAGCGCGTATGTCGGACTTACGCGGCAGATAACGTCGTCAAATATCAGGCTGCGTCCGTCGCTTGTGATCTTGACCTTGACGATGTCCTTATCCTTAACGCCGTATGCCTCAGCATCCTCGGGCGTGAAATGGATATGGCGCTTCGCCGCGATAACGCCCTCGGAAAGCTCCAGCTCGCCGCACGGTCCGATGAGCTTGCACGCGCCGCTTCCGGCGATATCGCCGCTCTCGCGGACGGGAGCCGTCACGCCGAGCGTTCTCGCGTCCGTCAGCGAGACCTCGACCTGATCAGCGCTGCGCGCCGGTCCGAGTATGCTTACCTTCTCGATCGATTTCTTCGGTCCCACGACCGTAACTTTTTCCTCGCACGCGAACTGACCAGGCTGAGACAGCATCTTTTTGACTGTCAGCTGATGGCCCTTGCCGAACAGAACCTCGATATGCTCCGCCGTAAGATGTACGTGACGCGCGGAAGTTTCAACGAGAACCTTTTTTTCCATATGTATGACTCCTTGTGTGTGATTTTGATCAAAACGGCGCGCCGCGCGGCGCCGTCCGCTTTTTTGAATTATACCACGCCCGCACATAAAATTCAAGTGCGGGCGGGATAATAACCGTAAAAAGAAGAAAAAATTGACTGGGGAGACCATGATATGGCTGAAAACGAAAATACGCGATCGGACGGCGCAGCAGCGCTCGATCAGGATACGCGCGCCGGAATAACCGAATTCGGCGAGGTGACCGCCGGAGGCGGTCATATACGCATCATCACCGTGATCGGGCAGATCGAGGGACATTACGCGCTCGGCGACGGGCAGAAATCGACGAAATACGAGCATCTGATCCCGATACTCGCCGACGCGGAGGACAGCGACAACGTCAAAGGCGTGCTGTCGCTCATCAATACGATGGGAGGCGACGTCGAGGCCGGTCTTGCGATCGCGGAGCTGTTCGCGGGACTCTCAAAGCCGACGGCCTCCGTCGTGCTTGGCGGCGGCCACAGCATCGGCGTGCCGCTCGCCGTCGCCGCCGACCGATCCTTCATCGTGCCGTCGGCGACAATGACGCTTCACCCCGTGCGGATGAACGGGCTCATCATCGGCGTGCCGCAGACATACGCATATTTCCGACGTATGCAGGAGAGGATCATCGGATTCATCACGTCGCATTCGCGCATAACTGCCGACGAGCTTCGCCGTCTGATGCTCAAAACGGACGAGCTTGCAAACGATATGGGGACCGTCATCGACGGCGGCGAGGCCGTCAAATGCGGGCTTATCGACGAGATCGGCGGTCTTTCCGAGGCGCTGCGATATTTAAAATCAAGGGCTTAACCGCACGGCGCGGGGGTCCGATCTGTGATCGGACCCCCGCGTTTTGCGGCCGTCAGCCGCGCAGTCTGCAAATCTGTTTTATCTCGGAGACGACCTGCTTTCGCGGCACGTCGTAAATGTCCGAGACGATCTTTATCCCGTAAAGCTCCGCGCGTTCCCTTATCGCCTTTATGCGGCGCGGCGGGAAATCGTCGCTCTCGCAGTCGAGGGACGGAGCCGCGAGGATCGCGATCTTCGCGCCGCCTCCGAACTGCGAGGTCACCGCCGCGAATTTATACAGCTCGTCGGAGCCGACGCGTCCGTTTTTGCACGATATGAACACCGGCGTGCAGCCGAGTGTGAATATGCAGTCGACCTCGTTGTCGGAGCTTCCCTCGTCGCAGTCGAACGACAGACACACCCCCGAGATCGCGGCTCCCGCGATCTCGCACGCGATCGAATTCATATAAAGCTCGAGAAGCTCGCCCGCCTTGCGCAGACACGACATTACGACCTGCGAACGGCACCTGTACATATGGCGCGCGCCACTTATCCCGCGCGGACGGAGCGCGCCCGCACCGACGAGATCCTCGACGAGCGCGCGCACCTGATATATCCTCTCGTCGTTGCCGTTGACGTAGACGTCAAGCGATCCCTCGCCGATCGGATGTATCTTGTCCGGCACAATGCCGTTCCATGTATGGCGCGAGCGCCGCAGCATCGCGCGCCACATCATCATGATGTCGCGGTCTATCTGCTCGCGCGACATCCCCGACGAGCGCAGCTCCGAGATCGAATCTCTGTCAATCTCGCCCCCGTATATGCGGATGCATTCGCGGACCGAGATCGATACGCGCCTTACCTCCTCGTCCGTGAACGGACGAACCGAGATCGCCTCGCCGTCGGCGCCGTATTCCGTCACCTTCATATCGGCAAAATCCGTGCGTATGCATGAAAATCCCGAGGGATTTTTCCCGTATACATATCCGGCCGCAAGATAAAGCTCCGGCGTGCCGCCCTCGATATCGAGTATCGCGCCCTCTCCCGCAAATCTGCCGATCGAATCTGCGAGCTTATGGATATCGGACGTCGACACATATACGGATTCGACGCGCTCCGGCACGCATCCGCGCGACGTCCACAGATCGAGATATGCGTCGCGGTATTTTTCGTAGATCGCGCGCGTATGCTCCGGCACGATGAACGCGACGCGCCTCGGGCGCAGCCGCATGACGCCCATCGCGTTATATATGTGTGTGTCCGGATCGTACAGCTCCACGAGCGTATCCGTTCTGTCCGCCATATCGCGCCTCCTCGTTTTCGTATATTTTATACCTTCAGCGTCATCTGTATTCAAGCTCGCCTCCGCGCGAGCTTATGTATTCGGCAAAATCTTCGTCGTCCATCGTATACGACAGCCATTCGACCCCGCCCATGCCGAGAATCGGCAGCGGCTCCGCCGCCGCATATACGAGACGTTCGCCGCGGAGCGACGTCTCCGCGTCCGAGAACAGCGGGATCACGTTCGCGTATTCGATCAGCGCGGCCTCGCACGATGCCAGCGCCTCGCATCTTGACAACGGATCGGCCGGCGAGAACTCCGCCGTCGTCCCGTCCTCAAGCGTGACCTCTACGACGCCGCCCGCAAGCGCGCGGATCATATCGCCGAGCGCGGCTGTGATATTTTCGACGTCGCCGTCGCCGTCGACGTCGACCGACATCGACACCGCGATCGCGTTTTTATCGGTGAACGAATCGTATGCGATATCGCCGACATAATCGCACATCGTCGAGTACGGATCGAGCGGGTCGCCTCCGAACCCGACCGAGAACAGCATATCGACGTCGCCGCGCCGCAGCGCGTCCGAATATGCGATCTGCCCGAGCGCCCTGCTCTCGCGTATGACAAGACGCCCCTCGAATTTTGTTCCGACGACGGCGTCAGCCCAGCAGTCGGACAAGAATTCGATCCCGCGCGTCCAGTATTCGTCGTTCGTCGGCTTTCCGATCGTGATCTGTATTTCCCAGTCGCCGCTCGACGCGGCGTCCGCAGACAAAAGCCCCTCCGACACCGCCGTCTCGTATGCGTCGTCGAAAAGCGCCCTCGCCGCGTCGGCGTCGAAGCCGTCGACGGCCCCGTCGGGATAAAATGACAGCGCGCCTCGTCCCTCGTCCGTGTCCCTGTACGCGACGCCGAGATCGGGACGCGCCACAGTCGCGCGGGAGAACAGTCCCGTAGCCGGCGACGACGTCGGCGACAGCGTGCGCACGAATCCGTCCCTGTCGATCGACAGCGACAGCGCGCGCCTGAATTCGGGGATCGTAAGGATCGTTTTATTTACTTCCCTGCCCGCCTGCGTCGGCGCCGCGTTCTTTTCAAGCTCCGACAGCGTCGCCAAATCGGGATTCAGCGCTGCGATCCATACGGGCGCTTTCTCGATCCTGCTCGTATAGCTGCCGCCGAGATACATTCTCGCCTGCGACGGCTCGAGCGCGCATTCGTCGAGCTGTCCCGTCAAAAACATACTCAGTCTGCGTTCGCTGTCCGGCGCGACAGTGATCTCGACGCGGTCCGTCATGTACGTCCCTTCTATGTACTCGTCCTCGCCGTATCCGTGCCAGAATTCGTTGCGCTCCAGCATCGCGCGCGATCCCTGCGCATACACGTTGAGCTTATACGGGCCGAAGCCCGCGTATGTTTCGACGCCGGTCGCGTATATGTTCACATGATCGCCGGCCTCGTTGACGCCGACGCAGCGCTCGTAGACGGGGCCGTACACGAGTCCGAGATCGGTCGCGAGCCTGTCGAGCAGCCAAAAATCGTTCGCCCGCGGCTCCGAGAACACCAAGATGAGAGAATGCGGCGATTCGGCAAAAAGTCCGACGTTGCCCTCATAGTCGAGCTTTTCGTATTCCCTACCTAAAAACAGCATCTCTTCAAATTCGACGTCGGCGTATTCCCCCATCTCCTCGCGCGCCGCATCGACGCTCTCATAGCCGTCGAGCGCCGCGATGCATATCCTCAGCGCGTCGACAAGCTCGCGCGTCATCTCGACGATCCCGTCGTCGCGCGCGGCGGCCGACAGCTTCTCATACGCCGCGCCGGCGTCCTCGCCGTCAAGATAATGCGCGTCCGCGTAATCGCGGAGCGAAAGCACGCTCCAGCCGCCGCCGTCGTTCATGTCGAGCAGCAGCTTCATGCCGTCGTAATACAGGATTCCGTCCGACTCCGTAAATTCGCCGTCGTCGACATATTCGCCGCTGTCGGCGTCGTCCGAGATGAACGCGCGCAGCACATACCGTCCGCCGAAGAAATAATCCTCCGCGCCGACGATATCGAAGAATGTTTCCGCAAGCACGCTTTCGGAGTCGCCGAGCAGAAGCCTCGCCGACGACTCGAAATCGTCCGCCGTGATCGCGTCGCCAGTGTCGTAGCGCAGACCGGCGCGCAGCCTGATCCTGTACGCGCGTCCTGTCTCGCCGTCCTCGATACCGTAGCTGCCGGCGTATTCGCCGCTCACGTCGTCGGGATAATCCTCCGCCATCGACGGCACGACGGTGAATCCTGTGAAATCCTCGTTATATTCGTATTTATAAAGCGTATCCGTCGTATATCCGAGCAGCAGCTCCGCGCCATCGCCGCCGTCGCGGTGCCTGTTCCACGACGTCGGCAGCTCCCCGACCGAAATTCGATACGTGTATGTGTCGCCGTCGTCCTCGAACGCGGCGAGCTTATGCCCCGACTCCGACAGACGCGGCAGCTCCGATTCCCCGCTGTCCGTATCGGCGCCCGCGCCCCCCGGCGTACACGACGCCGACGCGGCACATATCATAAGCGCCGACAGAAGCGCCGTTATCCTCACTGCCGTCCTGTTTTTCATATGCGATAGTCTCCCTTTGCAAAAGCGTCGCTGTCCGCGCCGTATTATTTATACGTAGGCGCGGCGCGCGATATTATGCGCCGTATCTCACGTCTCGGAAAGATGCGCGATCACGTTCGTCATAGACTCCGGCATCGGCGCTTCAAACGTCATAATTTCGCCCGTTCTCGGATGCGACAGCGTCAGTCTGTACGCGTGCAGGCACTGCCCGTAGAAGAGCTGCGCGTTCGCGCGCTCGAATTTCGTCCTGCCGCCGCCGTAGACGTCGTCCCCTGCGACGGGATGTCCGATATATGCCATATGGACGCGTATCTGATGCGTGCGTCCCGTATATAGGCGGCAGTCGACGAGCGAGAACGCGTCCCCGTACCGCGATGCGTATTCGGCGACGGTTTTGTACTCCGTCACGGCCTCCCTGCCGTCCGCGGTCACCGCCATTCGCTTTCTGTCGACGGGATGACGGCCGATCGGCGCGTTCACGACGCCGTCGCCGGCTCTGCCGACGACGAGCGCCCTGTATTCGCGGTGCATGGAATGATCCGCGAGCTGCCTTGACAGCGATTCGTGCGCCGCGTCGTTTTTCGCCGCCGCGATCAGTCCCGTCGTATTTTTGTCTATTCTGTGAACGATCCCAGGGCGCAGAACGCCCCCGATGCCCGAAAGCGAATCGCCGCAGTGAAAGAGCAGCGCGTTCACGAGCGTCCCGCTCTCGCTGCCGGGCGCTGGATGCACCACCATCCCCTTCGGCTTATTTACGACGATGATATCGTCGTCCTCATACACGATGTCGAGCCTGATATCCTCCGGCTCGACGTCGTATTCGCGCGCCGGCTCGCGCGCGATCTCGATTATATCGCCCACTCTGACTTCGTATCGCTTCGGACGCGTCTGCCCGTTGACGGTGACAAGTCCGTCATCAAGGAGCCGCTGCGCCTGTGAGCGCGTTATTCCCGCCGTAAGAGAGACAAAAACGTCGAGGCGGGCCCCGACGTTTTCCTCCCTCGGCGTAAAGCTTTCAGTCGGTCTCATCAGTATTTTCGGTATGTTCCGTATCTTCCGTATTGTCCGCGATTTTCTTCGCCTTTGATTCGCGGATCATATCGCGCGCCATCAGTATCAGAATTATCGCGACCCCGACCGTGACGAACGAATCGGCGACGTTGAACACGGCGAAATGTATGAGCCTCACGTCGATGAAATCGACGACATGGCCGAGCGCCGTGCGGTCGATCATATTTCCGACGCCGCCGCCCAGCACCATTCCGAGGCAAATGCATCCGAACGTGTATTTCCGCGCGTATTTTGCGATCACCACCGCGATCGCCGCGATCGCGATCGTCGACACGATCATGAACAGCCACCGCGATCCCTTCATCATTCCGAACGCCGCGCCGGTGTTTTCGACGTATGTCAGATGCAGAACGCCGTTTATGAGCGGATACGTCTCAATCGGCGCAAGTCTGGACGCCGCGATATGCTTCGTTATCTGATCGGCCGCGACGACGGCGGCGGCGATCAGATAACACACGAGCGTTTTTATAAACGATCTCATTCCGCGTCGGCAACTATCTTCTCGCAGCGGAGGCAGAGCGTGCCTCCGTCCGTATGCGTGCAGTCGGCGGAATATTTCCAGCAACGGTCGCACCGTTCGCCGTCGGCGGCCGATACGACAACCGCGATACCGTCGTCGCCTTCCGGTCTGTACGCGCCCTCGGGCGCGTCCTCGCCGGTGTGCAGCTTCACGCCGGACGTGATGAACACATCCTCAAGCTCCGATTCCGTGAACGACGCAAGCTCGTCGCAGCGATCCTGTTCGGCGAAATATATATCGACCTTCGCGTCGAGCGATTTCCCTATCAGCTTCGCCGCGCGCGCGCCCTCGAGCGCCGCCATCACGGCGTCGCGTTCGGAGAGCATCCGCTCATAGCGGGCGCTTATCTCGGGGAATTCGCGCGCCTCCGTATATTCGGGCAGCAGATTGCAGAACACGCTTTCCTTTACGTCTCCGTCAAGATGCGGCATCGTCTGCCATATCTCCTCGGCGGTGAACGCGATCAGCGGCGCTGTAAGTCTGACGAGCGAATGAAGTATCGTGTACATCGCCGTCTGCGCCGAACGGCGCGCTCTGCTCTTCGCGCCCTCGGTGTAGACGCGGTCCTTCGTTATGTCGATGTAGAGCTTCGACATATCAATCGTGCAGAAGTTGTTGATCGAATGATATACGATGTGGAACTCGTAGCTGTCGTATGCCTCGCGAACAGTTTTGGAGAGGCTGTTCAGCTTTGAGATCGCCCATTTGTCGATGTCGTAAAGCTCGGATTCCGGCACCATATCGGCGTTCGGATCGAAGTCGCCGATATTGGCGAGCAAGATGCGGGCCGTGTTCCTTATCTTGCGGTACGTCTCGGAGAGCTGCTTGAATATGTTGTCCGAAACTCTGACGTCGACCCTGTAATCGCTCGACGCGACCCACATACGGACGAGATCGGCACCGTACTTCTTTATGACGTCCTCCGGCGCGATGCTGTTGCCGAGCGATTTATGCATCGCCTTGCCCTCGCCGTCGACGGTCCAGCCGTGCGTCAAAACAGTCTTATACGGCGCGATCGCGCCCTCTCCGGCTCCGACCGAGGTCAGAAGCGACGACTGGAACCAGCCGCGGTACTGATCCGCGCCCTCGAGATACATATCTGCGGGATAATGGACGTTCTCGTCGCCCTCGAGTACGGCGAAATGGCTCGAACCCGAGTCGAACCAGCCGTCGAGCGTGTCCGTCTCCTTGTCGAAATGACTGCCTCCGCAGCGCGGGCAGACGAATCCGTCGGGCAGAATCTCCGACGCCTCATGCAGATACCACGCGTTCGATCCCTCGCGTCCGAACAGCTCGGACACGGCGTTTATCGTCTCGGGCGTGCAGATAACGTGGCCGCAGTCCGAGCAGTAGAACACAGGGATCGGCAGTCCCCAATGGCGCTGGCGCGAGATGCACCAGTCCGTGCGCTCCCTCATCATCGAGCGGATGCGGTCGCCGCCCCATGCGGGCAGCCATTCGACGTTCTCCGTCGCCGCGACGGCGTCGTCGATGAACGACGAGACGGAGCAGAACCACTGCGACGTCGCGCGGAATATGATCGGACTCTTGCATCTCCAGCAGTGCGGATAGCTGTGAACGACGTCCTCGGACGCGAACAGCGCGCCCGACGCCTTCATATCGGCGAGTATCGCGGCGTTCGACTCGTCGTAGCGCATACCGGCATATTTGCCGGCGTCCGCGGTCTGATATCCCCTGTCGTCGACGGGGACGATAATATCAATATTATATTTTTTGCACGTCACATAGTCGTCGGCGCCGAAGCCCGGGGCCGTATGGACGCAGCCAGTGCCGCTGTCCATCGTGACGTAATCGGCGTTTACAAGCACGGAATCGCGGTCGAGGAACGGATGGCGCGCGCGCATGAACTCAAAGCTGTCGCCGCGAAGCGTCTTTACAATCTCGTAGTTCTCGATGCCGCCCTCTCTCATCGTCTTTTCGCAGAGCGCCTCCGCGACGATGTAGTATTCGCCGTTCGACGCCTTTACTGCGACGTAATTCTCGACCGGCGACAGCGCTATCGCGAGGTTGCCCGGCAGCGTCCATGTCGTCGTCGTCCAGATTATGACGTATGTTTTCTCGGGATCGCAGACGTCGAAGAGCAGGCCGCGGTCGTCGATGAGCTTGAATTTGACGTATATCGACGTACACGGATCGTCCTGATACTCGATCTCGGCCTCCGCGAGCGCCGTTTCGTCAGTCGGACACCAGTAAACGGGCTTCAGCCCGCGATAGATGTATCCGCGCTCGAACATCTTGCCGAACACCTTGACCTCGCGCGCCTCAAACGACTTCGACATCGTAAGGTACGGATGCTCCCAGTCGCCGGTCACGCCGAGTCTGCGGAACGAGGCGCGCTGAATATCCACGTAATCGCGGGCGAATTTTTCGCACGCGTCGCGGAACTTCGGTATCGACATCTTATTTCTGTCGAGCTTATTTTTCTTTATAATGGCGGATTCTATCGGCATTCCGTGGTTATCCCAGCCCGGGGTATACGGCACGCGATACCCCTCCATCGTCTTGGATTTGTTGATGAAATCCTTGAGAATCTTATTCATCGCCGTTCCCATGTGGATATTGCCGTTCGAGAACGGAGGGCCGTCGTGCAGCACGAACGCGGGCGCGCCGCGCCTGCACTCCTGCATTTTGCCGTAGAGATCGATTGAATCCCAGTATTTCATCATGTTCGGTTCGCGTTCGGGGAGATTTGCCCTCATCGGAAAATCTGTCTTAGGCAGATTCAGCGTACCCGTATAATCCTTTGCCATTGCGTTTGTCCTCAGTGTCTTTCTTGGTTTATTGTCTTAATAGTTATTTTTTTCCGCTGTCGAAGAAATAATTGTATTCGTCGTATTCGCGCGGGGTCATATCTATGTCGATGTCGTCGATATCGCCGTCCGATTCCGCGTCGTCTGCGTCGACCGGTTCGGCGTCGCCGCCGTCGTCAGTATCGTCTACATCATATGCGGCGCGGAGCGCGTCGAGTATGGACTGATCCTCGCGCGCCTTTTTCGCCGAGCGCTTCAGTCTGATATGGTAAACGCGCCGTCCGTACTGCGCCTCGGGCGCCGTCTCCGCGACGTTATCCGCGGCCGCCTCGCCGTTCTCGTTCTCGCCGTCCTCGTTCTCGTCCGCGAACGCGTCCTCCGCCTCCGGCTCCTCCTCGTCGAAATCGAGCAGATCGTCGAATCCGAGGCTCACGTCGATCTTATCCGACAGCATCCCGTTTTTGTCGCCGCCGTCACCGCCGTCGCCGTCGTCGTTGTCGGCGGCCGCTCTCAGCTCGCCGATCAGATCCTCAAGCTCGATGTGATCGCGCTGATCGCGCTGTTTGTCAGCGCCCAAATCGAGCTTTGCAAGCGCCGCTTCAAGCACGTCGCCTATATCGCCGTCGTCGGATTCGTCGGATTCGTCCGCTTCCGCCGCGTCAGTCTGCCGCTCGTCGTCGCCGTAGCCGTCGTCGATCTCCGCGTCAGTCTCGATCGGCTCCGCATCCTCCGCCGCCGCGATCACGTCAGCTTCATCGATCTCGTCGACCGTCTCAGCTTCATCGATTTCGTCGACCGCCTCAGCTTCGTCGATTTCGTCGGCCGTCTCGGTCTCGTCGATCTGTTCTGTCTCGTCGGCTGCCTCGACAGGCTCCGGCATCTCGTCCACGGGTTCCGTATCGCCGAACGGCTCCGGTATCTCGTCCGCGGCGTCGGGGTCCCAAACGGGAGCGGCCGCGACGTTGTTCACCGGCAGCGCCTCCGCCGCCTTTGCCGCCGCCTGCGATATCGCCTCCGCAAGCGCGTCTTTTAACTCCGCGTTCTCGGTTTCGAGCGCCCGCATTTTTTCCTCGAGCGCCTGTGATCTTTCCTTTTGCGCCTCGCATTCGGCCAAAGCTTCACGGAGCTGCGATTCCAGCTCGGCCGACGCGGCCGATTCGCCCTCGAGCCGCTCGATCCGCTCCTTCTGCGACGCGAGCGTCGCCATCATCTTGTCGGCGTCCTCTACATATTTGCCCTTTATGTATTCGAGAAAATCGTCGACCTCCCGCGGCAGATAGCCGCCTACGCCGCGCGAAAATTTCACATTTTCAATTTCAATCGGTAAAAGCATACTCCCTCCGCGAGTCAAATATATTTTTCGGCGCGAAGGCGCAGTCTTCCGCGCCTCGATACGCCGTCCGTACCAACTATTCTGAATTTTCCGAAACCGCGCGCCGATACGATGTCGCCGTCGCCGAGCGCGGAGTCGGGCTTGTATTCCGTCTCATAATTAACCTCGACGAGTCCGGACTCTATCATCGATTTCGCACGTTCGCGCGAAATGCGCATAAGCGCCGCCACGACGCAGTCAGCCCTCATCGACGCGACCGTATCCGATATCGCCTCCGTCCGCCGCGCACAGGAGAATCCGTCCGGCAGCGGCGACACCGACGACTTGACTGTATCGGCGCCGATCTTAGTTAAATTCTCAGCTATGAAATCCGCGATCTTTGCGTCGGCGACGACGTATGCGCCGTGCGCGCCGTCGTCAACTATAATATCGCCGACGACGGAGCGTTTTATGCCGAGCGCCAGTATCGCGCCCATGAAATCTCTGTGCGAAAGAGTCCTGTATCCGCTGCCGTCGACGCGCACCGCCGATGTTGCTTCGGCCGCGAGCGCCTCTGCCGCCTCGGCGGCGGTTGCGCCGTCGCAGATCATATAATCGGGGACGCAGACAAGACGGGCGCGTTCCGCTCCGTCGTATCCGCCGACAAACGCGTAAACGCCTCCGTATCCCGCGCGGTCGAGTATCGCCCTCGCGCGATTTATATCGCGCGGCGACATAAACTCGCCGACGCACGGCGCGCCGTTTGCGGCGCGTTTTGCAAGCTCGATCGTGCGGCGCTCGAACAGCTCGTCGTCTTTGTCCGTTCTTGATGCGTCAGCCATAACGTATGCACCGATGCACGCAATAAAAGTGCCGTATCCGTACTTTTGGATACGGCAGATTTATCGCCGGCTTCACCGGCCGATCAATAGCCGTATGAGCCGTCGTCGTCCGACTGCTGCTGCGCGGGCGCACGACGCTGCTCGCGGAGCTGATCTCCGCTCACGTCGACGTTGCTCGGCGTGATGATGTACGCGTTGTTCGCTATGCGCTTGAGCGAGCCGTCGATGGAGTATGCGACGCCGGAGAGGAAGTCGATGAGTCTGCGAGCCGTTTCCTTGTTCGTCGCCTCGAGATTGAGAACGACCGTGCGCTGGCTCAGAAGATGATCCGCGATCTGGTTGACGGAGCCGAAGCTCTCCGGACGGATGACCTTCATCTGGAGCGCCGTACCGCCTATGTTGATGCCGCCCATCATGGCAGGCGCCGGCGACACGGACTGCTGCTGGGGCTGATAGCCGCCGCGATACTGATCAGCGGGCGCGGGTGCATAACCGCCGCCGACATACTGCGTCTGCGTCGGATCGGGCTGCTGACTGCCCTGTCCCTGATCGGCGTCGCCGTCGTAGCCGCCCGTGACGTCGTCATAGTAACCGTCGTCCTCGTACACGTTGTCGTCGTAGCCGTCAACGCCTGTGATCTTCTTTATCTTGTCCATGAATCCCATTGAATCGTTTCCTCCGATAAGTTTATTGTCACGGATATGCCGACATCCATCATACGCGTTCGCCGAACAGCGCTCTTCCGACGCGCACCGCCGTAGCTCCGCACGACGCCGCGATATCATAGCTGTCGCTCATACCCATCGATAATACGGGTTCTATTATATTATGCCGTCTTTTTCTCAAAAAGTCAACAAATATAGCGTAAGTTTCTTCAAAATATTTGCGAAAGTCCGCTTTTTCGTCGCATTTCGGCGCCATTGTCATGATTCCGCGCACCGAAAGCGAGCCAAGCTCGCTCATTTCGAGCGCCACATCGACCGCATTTGCCGGATCGACGCCGCCCTTCGACTCCTCGCGGCCGATATTGACCTCGCATAAGACGTCCATGACGCGTCCCGCCTCGGCGGCGCGTCTGTCGATCTCGCGCGCTAAATGCATACTGTCGACGGAATGTATCATCGACACCTTGTCGATGATCTGCTTCACCTTGTTCGTTTGGAGCGTGCCTATGAAATGCACCGTCAGCGACGGCGACAGCTTCTCGCTTTTTTCGAGCAGCTCCTGTACCCTGTTCTCGCCTATGTCTGTAAGTCCGAGTTCGGACGCCGCGTAATTGATCACCTCGACCGGCACCGTCTTCGTTGCCGCGATCAGCTTCGGCGTCTTCCCCGTCGGGGACAATTTCGCCGCCTCGGCGAGCGTTTCGCGCACGCGCGCGAAATTCTCGGCGATAACGGACGTGTCATATCCGCATATGATCTCTCCCATATTCAGTTCCTCACAATCTTGCCGTCGTAGAGTCCGCGCGCCGAAACGACGACCATATCGTACAGCTGCAAATACGGCACGCTTTCATACGACGCAGGCGGCGACGTCTCCGTATCCTCGAAAACGCCGTCCGCGGACGGGAACGACGCATAGCCGTCGTCGTCGACGATCTCGCCCGCATGGCTGTCGCACAGCACGTAGCCGTCCTGCGACAGCACGATCTCGATGCGCCTGAAATAAACTGTGCTGCCGTACAGGATATAGACGCCGTAGACGTCGACGCCGTCGTAGTTCATGACGCGGACGGCCTGGAGCGGCACTCTGTATCCCTCGTATTCGTTCACCGTCACCGTCGCCGGCATAAGGCGCGTATATTCAAAATCCTCCGGCATAGTGACGCATTCAAATATTAGGCACGCGCGGCTGTCGGGACCGCCGCCCGAGACCGTCAGCACACGCCGCAGCGTCATGGAAAGCGTCAGCTTTTCGACGCCGAGCTGCACGTCGTAATATCCGCCCTCATCGAAATAAAGCGCCGTTTCGCGGTCTGTCGGCACCGCTATATACCATTTGTAATCGTCCACCAACTTCCCGACAGCGTCCGCCGGTATCGCCGTCGGCTCCGCCTCCGTCATCGCGTATACGCCGTCAAGCGTCACCTCGTCGATGTCGTCGAACGCGAACGCGTCCTCGTATCCGTCGACGTCGTAGAAGAAATACGCGCTTATATCGGTCCTCACCGTGCGCGCCACGTCCGTAAGCTCGGACGTCAATGCCTCGCGCTCCGCCGTCAGCGCCGCGATCTCGTCGGCAAATCCGTCCGTCTGCCCCGTCACGATCGCGCGCTTGTTCATCTCCTTCAGCATCAGCTCCGATGTCGACGACGCCGACGCTATGTCGCCGTCCGCCATCCGCCCGCTGACCGCGACGATCATGTCGCGGATATCGCTCTCCATCGACGCCGCGTCCGTCATAGACGAATACGCCGCGCTCGTCTCGACCTCCGTCAGCTCCGCGATGCGCCTGTCAAGCTCCTCTATCCGCTCGCGGACGCCGTCGCCGCCTCCGCGGCATATATCCGCAAGCTCGTCGCCGACGGCGACCTTTTCGCCGTTTTTGACAAGATAATTCACCGTTCCCGTTTCGCCGGCCAAAACGACGCGCTCGCGGCGCATCACATATGCGCCGAGCGTCAGCGATTCGGAGAATTTATCGAGGTACGCGGGCTGCGTCTCCACGTCGGTGATGAAGCCCTGCACCATATGATATCCGACATAGACCGCGACGCCGATCGCGACTACCGACACGACGAAATATATTAACACACGTTTGAGATATTCGCGATCCAAAGCGTCTCCTTTCCGATTTACGTATCCGTATCGATCCCCGCGGCCGACAGCGCACGCGCCGCGAGCGCGTCGACGCTCTCGTCGCCGAGATAAACTCGGTCGACGTCGAGCCAACGGACGTAATCCTTTTTTGAGAACCACGTCGTCTGGCGCTTCGAGTACCGGCACGTCCCGTAATAAAGTCTGTCGATCGCCGCCGACAGCGGCTCCTCGCCGCGCAGATACGGCAAAAGCTCTTTATATCCGATCGCCTGCGACGCCGGTTTTCCGGCGTCGAGCGCGCCCGATCCGTACAGCCTCGCGGCCTCCGCGACGAGTCCCGATTCTATCATCGCCTCGCATCGTTGACGGATCGCGCGTCTGTGAAGCTCGCGGTCGCGGAACCGCAGACCGATAACGGCGGCGTCCGCGGACGCAGTCCGCGATTCCCTGTCCCATTCCGTCTTCGTCCTGCCCGTTTTCATGTAAATCTCGATCGCCCTTGCGACGCGCCGCCTGTTATTCGGATGTATCGACTCGGCCGCCTCGGGATCGATTTGCGCCAGCCGCGAAAAAAGCGCGTCATTGCCATTTTCGTCTGCGTATTTTTCAAGACTTGCGCGTATTTCGCCGCCGTCGCCGCCGTCGCCGCTGTATTTATTGTCGTATATGATCGAGTCGAGATAAAGCCCCGTGCCGCCGCATATGACGGGCAGCTTCCCGCGCGAGACGATGTCCGCTATCGCGGACTTTGCGAGGGCCTGATAATCGGCGACGGAGAAATCGTCCCCGGGATCGGCGACGCCGATCAGATGATGCGGCACGCGCGCCATCTCTTCCGGCGTCGGCTTCGCGGTGCCGATATCCATGCCGCGATAGACCTGCATTGAATCGCATCCTACGATCTCGCCGTCCGTCAGCTCGGCGACGCGCAGCGCCAGCGGCGTTTTGCCTGTCGCCGTGCCGCCGCATATGGCGATGATTCGCGCGCGCGGTCCCATATCGATGCCTCCACATTTTCTTATTATTATATCACCGGCGCGTCGTCTCTGTCAAGCGAATAAAGCGCGAACGGCGGCGACGGCAAAAAAATATCGCCGCATAGGCGGCGATATTTCGGATTTCGTTTATTTTGCGCGGAGCTTGCGCACGACCACGATCGCGGCCGCCGACGACGCGCAGATGACGACGAGCGCCAGCACGGCGAAATTGAAGCCGCCGTCGCCCGTTTCGGGCGGTTCTGCCGCGCCCGTATCGGAGCCGGACGGCTCCGTCTCGGGATCGGTCACGGGTTCCGTCACGGGATCGGTCGCGGGTTCCGTCACGGGATCGGTCGCGGGTTCCGTCTCCGCAGGCTCGGTGCCGACGGGATCGGTCGCTGCGGGTTCAGATGTTGCGGGGTCGGATGTAGCGGGATCGGTCGTTGCGGGGTCGGACGTTGCGGGATCGGACGTTGCGGGATCGGATGTCGGCGGATCGGATGTGGCGGGGTCGGATGTAGTTTCATCAGAGCCGGAGGTTGTCTCATCGCCGCCGGACGGCGGCGTCACGGGCTTGATCTCGGATGACGTATCGACGAGGACGTATGCGCTGAGGCTGTCGACGGTGAACGCGACATAATCTCCATCGATCTTGAACTCGACCGATTCGCTTGTGCCGTCGCTCTTGATGTGGTAGACGGCGAGCGCGGACTTGTCAAGCTCTGCGGGGATCGGGATTCTGATATTCAGCGTCGATTTCGGCTGAATCTCAACGCCGTTTTTCAGCAGCGAGACGTCGTATGCCACATATATTTCGTACTTTGTCTCGAACTGCTTGTCCGCCGCCGCCTTTGCTTCCGCGTCGTCCTTTTCGACGTCGAGCGTCACATCAACGTAATATCCGGCGTCGTCCGCGGGGAATTCCGCACTCGAATCCGAGGAGGTGAGAGGCTCGGTTGAAGCTAACTCAATATTATCAATAAGAACATACATTTCGCCCTGTCCGCCGACTCTTATCGTGTATTCGATCTGCTCGAACAAAGCGTCGGATGAAACTACGCAGGACACATCGTCCTTCGTCGGATTGAGAAATACGTCTCCTTCGCCCGTCGTCTTGCCGAAAGCTCTCGATATCGTAAAGCTGTTTTCACCGACGATCTCATAGAGATCATAATAATACTTGCCGTCGGCGTGCTTGACGGCGTGAAGAACCTTGTCTGTCGTTTGACTGCCAAATATCATATTGTCAATGCTTTCGACCGATAACGTCAGCGAAGTCAGATGGTTTCCTTCGCAATTCATTTCAATCAATTTATTGCAGGCGGAAATATTCAGCTCCGTAAGCTCGTTGTTATCACAGTACAGTGATTTCAGCTCTGTATTGGAGGAGAGATCAAGCGAGGTGAGTTTTCCATGATAGCAGTTGAGCGTCGTGAGCGCCGTATTATCAGAAAGATCAATGCTCGTTATCTCCGTATAGCTGCAATCCAAATCTGTGAGCGCTGTATCGCCGGAAAGATCAAGCGAAACCAGCGATGAACAACCAACGCAATAAAAGCTCGTCAACGACGGCATATTTGAAGCTGTAATAGACTCTATTGTTTCATTATCATCGTAAATAAATTCTGCGATAGATGTATTAGAGATATCGAGCGTAGTTATAGGATTATCATACAAAGTCAGTGCTGACAATGATTTATTTGCTGAAACGTCAAGCGTACTGAGTTTGTTTGTGTTGCAGTCCAAATCTGTCAATGCGGTATTTGCTGAAACATCAAGATTGCTGATCTCATTTGAACTGCAATTTAAATATGTCAACGCTGTATTTGCCGAAACGTTCAGTTCACTGATATAATTCAGGCTGCAATCTAAATATTTCAATAATGTATTTTTTGAAACATCAAGTCCGCCGATTATATTCAAACTGCAATTCAAAGACTCAAGCTTTTGGTTATGTGTAATATCAATTTCTGCCAAAATATTGTTTGTACAATTTAATACTTCGAGATTTTCAAAGTACTTGATTCCTGTAAGATCATAAACGTACTCCTCGCCATCTTCAACAGAAACATCAATTTCCGTAACAGCCGCACATTCATCAACGGACAAAGCGCTGTCTTTGTCAATGTCAAAATTGTCACTTATGTAGCCACGAAATACTTCATCGGGAATATTATTTTCGTTGATGAGCAAATTGCCGTTTTCATCAACATCGGCGCCCTCAAACGGATTCGTCTCCGCCGCGCTTGCAATAATCATCCCGATTGCAACGCACATTGCGAGCGCCGCCGCGGCCGCGATCAAAAGCAGTTTCTTCTTCGCTTTCATAAAGCTTTCTCCTTTAAATCTTTGAATATTGCTTATTGTTCAAGATTTTTTGCAATATCTTGAATATCTTTCAATAAGTATAGCATATACTTGATGTAAAATCAAGTATAATTTCAAAAAATTTATTGATAGGCAAGTCGATATGAAAGAACCGTTCGATTTCGGCTCCGCTTTGCGGAGGATTCGTAAACAAAAGGGCTACACGCAGAAGCGTCTCGCGGACGTTCTGAATCTGTCAGAAACTACCATCAGCAAATACGAAAGCAACACGGCGTCGCCGCCGTTTGAAACTGTCTGTGAGATCGCGGCGTGGTTCCGCGTCCCGCTCGATTATTTCGCCCCGAACGGAGCCGACGACGCGGTGCTTCTGAACGGTCTTGACGCGCGCCAGCGCGAAATAATCACGGAGCTGACGGCAATCTATATCGACAAAAACGGCGAGGGCGGCCTTTCAAGCAATCAGTACGAGCTGCTCGGAAAGATAGTGGAAAGCTTTTTTTGCAAAGCGTAAATATAATGAAATAGTACAATTTTTCAATCCCGACGGAGGCTGTCATGATCTCTTACGAGCCGCTGTGGAATACGATGGCTAATAAGGGCGTAACCACATATTCGCTTATCAAAAATCACAATTTCAGCAAAGGCACCCTCGACCGCCTCAAGCATAACCGCCCGATAACAACCGTCACGCTCGACGATCTGTGCCGAATCCTCGACTGCAAAGTCGAGGATATCATCGTCTACATCGCCGATAAAAAGGAATAAATCAAAACGATCCCCGTCGGGGATCGTTTCATTATTATATGCGTCACCGCACGAACATCGCGTCGCCGAAGGAGAAGAACCTGTACCCCTCGCGAACCGCGTGTCTGTATGCGGCAAGCACGCGCTCCCTGTCCGCGAACGCGGACACGAGCATCAAAAGCGTGCTTTCGGGCAGATGGAAGTTCGTGATTAGCGCGTCCGTCGCGCGGAATTTGTACCCGGGATAGATGAATATCCCCGTATCGCCCGACACGGCGCGGATCGTTCCGTCCTCGTCCGCCGCGCTTTCGAGCGTCCGGCACGACGTCGTCCCCACGCATATGACGCGGCCTCCGGCCGCGCGCCGCTCGTTTATAGTTTTTGCCGCGTCCTCCGTTACGGTGATGAATTCCGTATGCATGACGTGATCCGCGATCCTGTCCTCGCCGACGGGGCGGAACGTCCCGAGTCCGACGTGCAGCATGACGCGCACGAAGCGCGCCCCCGTCGCCTCGATTTTCGCCATCAGCTCCGGCGTGAAATGAAGCCCCGCCGTCGGCGCGGCCGCCGATCCTGCCGTTTTTGCGTATACGGTCTGGTATCGCTCGCCGTCCTCGAGCTTTTCGTGTATGTACGGCGGCAGCGGCACCGTGCCGACGTCGTCGAGCGCCTCGTATATGCTCCCGTACCGCGCGCCGTCATAGAAAAATTTCACAACGCGGCAGCCGTCCTCGACGATGTCCTCGATCTCGCATTCGAGCGCGCCGCCGCCGAACGCGATTCTGTGTCCCGGGCGCGCCCGCTTCCCGGGCTTGACGAGACATTCCCATACGTCATCGCCGCGCTGGCGGAGAAGAAGCACCTCGACGGGGCCTGTCGCGTTCCCGTTCGTCCTCTCGCCGTAAAGGCGCGCGGGGATCACGCGCGAGTCGTTTATGACGAGCGTGTCGCCCGATCCGATCTCCTCGGTAATATCGCGGAACACGCTGTCGCGCACCTCGCCCGTTTCCCTGTCGAGCAGAAGCAGCCGCGAGGAATCGCGCGGCTCGACCGGCGTCTGCGCGATCAGCTCCTCCGGCAGATCGTAGTAAAAATCTGATTTTAACAGTTCCGTTTTCGGAAGCTCGTTTTTTATAACCATAAAGCGTCTCCTTTTTGACTTTCGCGGCGCAAAGGCCGCCTTGCGAGATGTTTGCCGGTTCAGTTTTCCTTTCGTCCCCGCCGTATTGCCGTAAAATACGAGATCATATTATATCCCGCGTGCGCCGCGGCGCAGGAGATAACGGAATCCGTTTTCAAATACAGCAGACCGAGTATGAACCCGCATATGAGCGCCGAGATCGTCTGCACCATGTTAAAATGCAGCAGCGCGAACAGCGCCGACGATATAAGCAGCGCGGCCGCTTGCCGCAGCTTGCCGACAGCCCGCCGAGAAGAAAGCCGCGCATCAGAATTTCTCCCATGACGGGCGCGAGTATGCAGACCTTAATGAAGCCGAGGACCGGCGCTTCCCGCAGGCGGCCGAGCGTTTCCCGATAACGATCCTCGCTCCCGGGAAGCAAGCCTTCAAACACGGGGTCTAAGAATTTATCCAGAAGAAAATACATCAAAACCGCAGAAGCCGCCGCCAAAAGAATCCCTTCAAAGGTATTTTCGCGCGCAAGATCGATCTGATAATTCGATTTTGATCGCAAAAGGCAGAGAAAGCCCGCCATACAGAGCGCGATCGAGGCGACATTCAGGAGTCTCGCCTTTTTAGGCGCGATCTTTCGCCATACCGCCACATCTAAAAATGTGTAAAACAGCATGACGCCGAACCACGCAAGGACCCACAAAACGCCCTCGGCAAGAGATATGCCCGCGTCCATTTTCAGCCCTCAGAGAAAGGCGAACCCGACGGTCACTATGACGGACAGCGCGATGCGTATGATGTGATGCCGTATGTGAAGCTGTCCGCTTTGAACGCCGTTTCCGATCGCAGCGGCGCATATCGCCGCGCATCCGAGAAGCGACGCGACATAATCAAACTGCGCCTCTGCAATATTGCATATCGCGGCGGCGAACAGGATCAGCACGCCCACGATCATGATAAACGCCGAAAGCGGCGTTTTCCCGCTCTTTGTCTTTATCTGAACGACGGCCGCCAACAGCGACAGCCCGCCGAAAAGAAAGCTTACGATCAAAAGCGCGATCCGCATTTTCGCCTCCGTATTTTGAATTTGCGGCAATTTTAGATCAAATCTATCCTGCGGATCCCCGCAGTCGCCGCCTCCGTCCGCGCCGCATATAATGTAAACGAACATACGGCGCCACAGCGCCAGCATATCAAAAAAACGCGCCGATGTCAAGGCGGTCGGCGCAAATATCAAAATTAGAGGTATCTATGTCCCTTGAATATACGAACGAAAATACGAACGAAAAGACTCTGCCGTCCGGCAAGCCGGTAATATTTCGCGGCGCGGCAACGGCGCTCGTGACGCCGTTTTCGGGCGGCGAGGTCGATATCGAATGTATGCGCCGCCTCGTGCGCCGTCAGATCGATTCCGGCATATCGGCGCTCGTCTCGACAGGCACGACGGGCGAATCCCCGACGCTGACCGAATCCGAAATCGCGGCGATCACCGCCGCCGTCGTCGACGAGACGGCGGGACGCGTGCCCGTCATCGCCTGCGTCGGCGGCAACAATACGGCCAAATGCATCCGGCTCGCAGGCTCGGCTGCCGCCTCCGGCGTCGACGCCGTGATGGCGGTGACGCCGTACTACAACAAAACGACGCCCGACGGCGTGATCCGCCATTTTACCGCGATCGCGGACGCGTCCCCCGTCCCGCTGATCGTATACAATGTTCCGCCGCGGACGTCGGTTCGCGTGACGGCCGAGATGTACGGCGCGCTCGCCGCGCATGAAAACATCGTCGGCGTCAAGGAGGCGTCGGGGGACGTTTCGCTCGCCGCCGACATTTTGTCCGAATACGGCGATTCCCTGTCAGTTTACAGCGGCTGCGACGAGCTGACGCTGCCGATAATGGCGCTCGGCGGGGCCGGCGTCGTCTCCGTCGTATCGAATATTCTGCCGGCTGAGACGGAGGCGCTGTGCCGCGCGTGCATAGGCGGCAGTCTTTCGGAGGCGCGGCGGCGGCAGCTTGCGCTTCATAAGCTGATCCGCGCGCTGTTTTCGCGGCCGAATCCGATCCCTGTGAAGCGCGCGTGCGAGCTTGTCGGGCTTTGCGCCTCAGAGGTGCGGCTGCCTCTCGTGCAGCCGGAGAACGACGAGGAACTGCGCGCAGTCCTGCGCGAATACGGGGTCATATAGCGGCGGCGGATGGGACGATAAATCTTTGCAAAGATTTAAAGAACGTTTCTTGAGCGATACGCGCCAATCCTCATCTAAAACTTTTGCAAAGTTAAAAAAGAGTTAAGGGTCTCTTTGCTGGCCGGCAAAGAGACGTGAGGGCAAAGGTTGAGCCTTTGCAATCCTACCCTTTACTTTTCACAAACTTTATAAAGTTTTTAAATTATGTTAAGGGCCTCTTTCTCGCAAGAAAGAGGCCCTTAACGATCCCGAAAGAGGCTCCCGTGTGGCGTCGATGTTATTCAATCGGTGGAAAGTATCGTTTGGGGCGATGACCGCGATATTAACTTGGCAAACAGTTTCGTGCCTCCGCGCGGCGGGTCGAGATCGATGCGTCAGCGTCGCAAACGGGATGAGGCTGAGATGGTCAGATTCCGCTCGTGTCGTGCGAACAAATGGGATTCACAAAGAGATACGAGACGGTTCGTGCCGGTTGGCGCGCAATATCGTGCATCCGTGAGGGTTTATGCCAGTGCAAACGCGATCCCACTAACTGCAAACAGCTCCCACGCGGACTGATTTGACTGCGCCGTCTGAAATGTCGCGATCAATCTGACGCTGGCAGCGACGGGCATCGCACGCGCACGGTGCGCGTAGGTGAGGCTTGAAAGCCTACGGCACAGGGAGTGAGGTGTGTCAATAGAGGGAGCGTCCCGCGATGAGCTGTTCGCACCCAGCAAACGCGCGTTGTTCTTTTGGAGAGGGGGTATGGGGGAGGACCCTTTCTTTTGAAGAAAGGGTCCTCATCCAAAACAGCATCTTTGCAAGAAAATGTCCTCATCCCAAAACCGCATCTTTGCAAGAAAATGTCCTCATTCCACATTCGTCTTTTAGCGAAAAGAGTAATCAAGACAAATTAAAACCTTTGGAAAACATTAAATAAAGGAAAGAGGAGAACTGCGTGTCCTCGCACCGCGCCGCGAGGCTGTGTCAGAACCTGCGGCGCAGCTCCACGACCTTGCCGAGAATGGTGAGCGGCAGCGCCTCAATATCGCCGTTCGGGAAGTACATAGGCTCATACGCGGGATTGTTCGGCACGAGCCAGACGCCGTCCGGCTCCTTTTTGATTCGTTTGCAGGTCGCCTCGTCGCCGCCGATCATGGCGACGACAATATCGCCGGAGTCGGCGTCCGCCTGAATGCGGATGATGATCGTATCGCCGTCGCAGACGACGGGCGTCATGCTGTCGCCCTTTATGCGCAGCGCAATGAAGCTGCCGGACGCCGCAAGCTCCGGCGTTATATCCTCGAAGCCCAAAACATCCTCGACAGCCTCGATCGGGATGCCTGCCGGAACGCGCCCGTATACGGGGACGCGGACGCGCGCGGGCGCGCCGTCCTTGATGAGACTGTCGGCGTCGACGCCGAAATAGTCCGCGATCGCGGACAGACGGAGCGCGGAGCATGATTTGACGCGGTCGGATTTAAGCTCGGTGAAGAAATTCTTTGAAAATCCAAGCTCGCGCGCCAGACCCGCCGGCGTGATCGAACGCTCGTCGCAGAGCGATTTGATTTTGTCGTATAACTGTTTCATGGATGCGCCTTTACTCGTGATATCACAAATATATGTGATTGCATCTTGACAATCACAGCAAAATGTGATATAATACGGTCACTCACGGAGTGTGGAAGCTTACAGCACGAGTGTAACACATTTTTCTGTGAATGTCAACGGCATACGCGACAATTTTGTCCGCGCGCCGGAAATTCTTTAGAGAAAGGCAAGGTATGTTTATGACAAGGTGGTGCGATCACAAAATCGTCTTCACCCTCGACAGACCGATCGGCGACTCCGGCGTCACGATCACGTTCCGTCAGTGCGGCCGCGTCGTATGCGAATTTACCGACAGCGACGAGCGCGTCGCCGTCGACGGCGATACGGTCACATTGACGATGAAGCCCGAGGATACGCAGCTTTTCGCCCCGTCGTTCGCGACGGTGCAGCTGAATCTGCTCTCGGGCGGCATACGAACGGCGACGGAGATCATGCGTCTGCACATACACGATAATCTCTGTATGCACGACGTCGGGGAGGTGAGCGCTTGACGGAGGACAGATTCGACTGCACGCTGCCGGACGACGATTTCGTCCGCGCGCGCTTCACGGAGAAGCAGGAGTATACGGTCAACATCGTCGGCCGCGCGTATCTGCACGTAAAATATGCGGACAAGGCCGATCCCGCAGACGGCGAGATGAACGACGACGGCGGCGATTATATGGGCGTCGCGGTGACGGTCGAGGAGGAAGCGCCGGAATCGGCGTCGGCGTATAAATGGACGCTCATACGCGGAAGAACAGGCATGACTGGTCCTGCGGGGCCGGAGGGCAAACGCGGCGAGCAGGGACCGCAGGGAGAGACCGGCGAACGCGGCGAGCAGGGCCCGAGGGGCGAGCAGGGCGCGCGCGGTGAGACGGGGCCTGTGGGTCCTGCGGGACCGCAGGGCGAGGCCGGCAGGGATTTCACGGTGCGCGGATATTATGCCACGACGGAGGAGCTGGAGTCGTCGGTGCCGGAGCCGAACGCGGGCGACGCATACGGCGTCGGCGAGGCCGCGCCGTATCACATCTACATCTGGGACGGGATCGGGATGCGATGGCTCGATCAGGGTACGATACAGGGGCCTGAGGGCAAAAAAGGCGAGAAGGGCGATCGCGGCGAAAAGGGCGAGACTGGCGACGCGGGACCGATGGGGCCGATGGGGCCGATGGGTCCCGCAGGCGCAGACGGCACGGACGGCGAGAGAGGTCCCGCAGGTCCGACAGGTCCCGAAGGTCCGATAGGACCCGCAGGTCCGGAAGGTCCGGAAGGTCCGGAAGGCCCGACAGGGCCGCAAGGCGAACAGGGCGAGCGCGGTGAAAAAGGCGAGCGCGGTGAAAAGGGCGAGACCGGCGCGAAAGGCGACGCGGGTCCCGCGGGACCTGCCGGAGCCGACGGTCATACGCCCGTTTACGGCGTCGACTATTTCACCGAGGCCGATATCGAAAAGCTTGTGGCGCGGACGCTTTCGGCGATGCCGGACGGAGACGGGGTGAGCTACTGATGAAGGTCGTGACAGACGATAAAAACTATTCCGCGATCGCGTCCGCGATCCGTGCGAAATCGCCGTCCGAGGGCAAGCTTAAGCCGTCGGAGATGGCGGCGGCGATATCGTCGCTGCCGTCGGGAGCCGAACCAAACGTCGAAATATCGACATCGGAGCCGCTCGACACGTCCGTTTTGTGGGTGAAGAGCGGCGGCGTCCCCTCTAAGATCGCCGTCGACGGCGATCCCGAAGTCGTCGCCGATTCCGCGTCGCAAACGCTCACTTTCACGGGCAGCTATGCGGTCAACGCGTCGGCGGCCGCCGTCGACGGGAAGATATACGTCCTCGGCTGCTCGGCGATCGCGACGCACGCGTCGAATCTCGATGTGCGCGTATTCGATCCGGCGGCTGGAACGATCACGCTGCTTTCGTCCGCGCAGACGACGCGGAGCGCGGCTGCGGCCGGTTCCGCCGCCGTGGGCGGCGTCATTTATACGGCGGGCGGCAGTACGTATAAGGATTATTTGTCGGCGAATTCGCCGTATTTCGACACGATAATCACATTTAATACGGCCGATCAGACATACGGCACGCTTTCGGGCAGGCTGCCCGCCGCGCTGGCTAAGACGAACGCGGTCGCATACGGCGGAGCCGTATATGTGATGGGCGGCGTCGAGCGCGTCGGCGACGGCTTTTCCAACGTCTCCGACGTTTACCGCATCGACGTGGGCGCGGGAAGCGTGACGGCTGCGGGATCGATGCCGTCCGGATTCGCTCCCGAATGCTGCGCGCTTGTCGGCGGCAGGATCTGCTGCATCGGAACGTCGACGCCGCTGGCGGACAAATCGAACGCCGTGACGGCGTCGTGGGTCTACGACATCGAAAGCGGGAGATCGACGCCGGCGATGCCGATCGACGCCGATGTTTACGGCGCGTGCGCGTGCGGATGCGCGGGACGCGCGTTCGCATTCTGCCGCGACGGCTCCGTTTTGACGATCGATCCCGACAGCGGCGCGTGCGCGCGCTGTCCGTCCGCGCTTCCGACGGCGACGGAGGGCGCCTGCTGCGCCGAGTTGAACGGCGTCGTCTACGTCATAGGCGGGTATGTGCCGAATTCGCCGGCGGAGTCGTTCTGGCGCAGTCCGCAGAGGATCGTGCAGAGCTATACTGCGTCGCCGAGACTGGCGTCCGGCACGATGCATATCGTTTTGGGGATTCGCGGCGTTCACCGCACCGCCGAGATTATGAGATCGGATGCGTTCGGCGTGAGCGCGCCCGTCGCGGCCGTCAGGCTCGGGGACGCCGGCGGCGTCCCGAGGAATGCGGACGCGTTCGTCTACGACGGGGGATGGAAGAGGATATAGAATCCCTTAAAAAGGATGGAAACGCGTGAGCCAGCGCGTTTCTGTCCTTTTCTTTTGCACAAAACTTTTATAGCAGCTTTAGATTTGCCTGAATTCCCTTTTGCAGAAGAATAAATTTCTTTTTGGCAAAAGGTGGATTTGAGATGAGGAGTATTCATTAGAAAGACTGCTTGGGACGAGGAATTTTCCTTTGAATGAATGGTTTTGGATGAGGCACTTTCTTCAAATACGCATTTGGGATGAGGACCCTTTCTTCAAAAGAAAGGGTCCTCCCCCATACCCCCTCTCCAAAAGAACAACGCGCGTTTGCTGTGTGCGAACAGCTCATCGCGGGGATTTTGCTTTTATCGTGCAAACAGCATCGCCGCACGAAAAACTCTAATATCCAAGAAAGAACAATGCGTTCACTTATGTGGGCGCAATTTTTTCAACATAAGTTTTTCACTCCTACCACAAATCACTCCCTCTATTGACGCACCTCATCCCCCGCGCCGTAGGCTTTCCAGCCTCACCTGCGCGCACAACGCGCGTGCGATATCCGTCGCTGCCAGCGTCAGATTGATCGCGACATTTCATTCGGCGCAGTCGAATAAGTCCGCGTGGGAGCTGTTGGCAATAAATAATACCGCGTTCGCACTGACATAAACACTCACGGATGCACGACACTGCGCGCCAACCGGTGCGAACCGTCTCGTATCTCTTTGTGAATCCCATTTGTTCGCACGACACGAGGATGATCTGACGCAGTCAGTAATCAATTAACCAAGACAGAATCGCCTCGATCTCGACGCGCCGCGCGGAGGCACGAACGTTTTTGTCGACATCTCATCGCGGTTTACGTCCCAACAAATTTTGCCACCGATTGAATAACGTCGACGCCACACGGGAGCCTCTTTCGGGATCGTTAAGGGCCTCTTTCTTGCGAGAAAGAGGCCCTTAACATAATTTAAAAACTTTGAAAAAGTTTGCAGAAAAGGAAACGATAGAATCGCCAAGGATCATCCTTTGCCCTCGCGCCTCTTTGCCGGCCAGCAAAGAGACCCTTAACTTTTTTAAACTTTGCAAAAGTTTTAGAATAGGAATGGCAAGAATCGCGACAGAATCGCCTTATCCTTTTTACCTTTGCAAAAGTTATAGCTGCGGCTTGGAGCATCGCACAGAGGGCGCAACCCTTTCCCATCCCCCGCATCAACGATAGATTTCGATCAATCGATTATATTTCGCGGTGCGCTCGGCGCGGCACGGCGCGCCGGATTTGATGAAATCGGCGCCGGCGGCGACGGCGAGATCGGCGATGAAGCTGTCCTCGGTATCGCCGGAACGGTGCGAGACGACGACCTTGTATCCGGTGCGGCGCGCCTCCGATACGGCATCCCACGTCTCAGTCACCGTTCCCGCCTGATTCGGCTTGATCAAAACTGCGTTAGCCGCGCCCGCCCGCGCGCCTGCGGCGATCCTTTGCGCATTCGTCACGAATAAGTCGTCGCCGACGAGCATGACGCGATCCCCGAGCGCTTCCGTCATGGCGCGCCATCCGCCGCCGTCGTCCTCGCCGAGTCCGTCCTCGACCGAAACGATCGGATACCTCTCGCAGAGGCCGCGATAGTAGAGGATCAATTCCTCCGACGTGTATTCGACGCCGCGCTTCGGCAGTCTGTAAACGCCGTCCGAGCCGGATGTCCACTCGCTTGCGGCGGCGTCGACGGCGAGCGCAGCGTCGTTTTCATGTCCCGACGCCGATACGGCCTCCATGATGAGATCGAGCGCATCCTCGTCGCGCGCCAGCGACGGCGAATATCCGCCCTCGTCCCCGACGCCGCAAAAAAGCCCGCGGCGGTGGAGAACGCCGCCGAGCGCGCGATAGACCTCGGCGCCGATCCTAACGGCGTCTGCAGCGCTCTCTCCGCCGACAGGAACGAGCATGAATTCCTGAATGTCGACGTTGTTCGCGGCGTGTCTGCCGCCGTTCAAAATGTTCATCATCGGGATCGGGAACCGCCCGCCGGAAACGCTGCCGCCGAGGCTTTCGTAAAGCTCGCACCGCCTCGACGCGGCGCACGCGCGCGCATACGCGATCGATACGGGCAGAATTGCGTTCGCGCCGAGCCTGTATTTTGACGACGTTCCGTCAAGCTCGCACAAAAGCTTGTCGACGGCGCGCTGGCCGCGCGGGTCTGCGCGTAAGAGCGCGGACGCGATCTCGCCGTTCACGGCGGCGCAGGCGTCGAGGACGCCGCGTCCTCCGTATCGGCTGCCGTCGCCTCCGCCGTCGCGGCGCTCGACGGCTTCATATTTTCCCGTGGACGCGCCCGAAGGCGCGTCGCCGCAGCCGACGCTGCCGTCCGCGAGCCGCAGAAACGCGCGCACGGAAGGGTCGCCGCGCGAGTCAAGTATCTCCGCGGCAAAGACGGCCTCGATCTTTGGTATCCCGTTTTTTATAAGCATAATGTCAACTCCGTATTGTTTTCATATATTCTTCCACATCGGCGCGCCGCATATTCGCGCGGATGAAAAATTACCGAACGCGCCCGCGTGCGCGAATATAAAATTGATTAAAAAACCACTTGTATTTTTTCCCCGACAGGTATATAATACACTTTTTGGGGAAAGCCCCAACATAATGTCATACGGAGAATCATATGGAAATACTGACTCAGGTGGCGATATCGCTGATCGGCGGACTTTTGATGTCGCGAATCGCGAAAAAGCTCAATCTCCCCGCCGTGACGGCGTATCTCGTCGCCGGACTGCTGCTCGGCCCGTTTGTGATCGGCGCGCTCCACATCCCCTATATCGGATTTGAAACGCTCGACGACGTCGAATCGCTGTCGCTGTTCTCGCAGGCGGCGCTCGGATTCATCGCGTTCACGATCGGAAACGAATTCAGACTCGGACAGATAAAGCAGATGGGGACGAAGGCGATCGTAATAGGCATACTCCAGGCCGTGATCACGACCGCGATCGTAGACGCGGCGCTTGTGGCGCTTCATTTCATCGCGCCCGCGACGATCACGATCTCGTCGGCGATAACGCTCGGCGCGATCGCGGCGGCGACGGCTCCTGCCGCGACGCTCATGGTCGTGCGCCAATATAAAGCCGACGGTCCGATGACGAAGCTGCTTCTGCTCGTCGTCGCGATCGACGACGCCGTCGGTCTTGTGCTGTTCTCGGCGTCGTTCGGCATCGCAAAGGTGCTTGAAAGCGGAGAGATCAACTTAACGACTATAATCCTTGAGCCTATAATCGAGATCGTGCTGTCGATCCTGCTCGGTTCGGCGGTCGGCGTTCTTCTGTTCTTCTTTGAAAAATTCTTCCATTCGCGCAGCAAGCGTCTGTCGCTCTCGATCGGATTCGTCATACTCACGATCGGACTGTCGATGATGGAGTTCGACGTCGCGGGCATCCATATCGGATTCTCGCTTCTGCTCGTCGCGATGATGTGCGGCACATTGTTCTGCAACATCTGCGATTTTTCCGAGGAGCTGATGGAGCGCGTCGACGGATGGACGGCGCCGCTGTTCGTTTTGTTCTTCGTTTTGTCGGGCGCGGAACTCGATTTGGAGATACTGTCAAATCCGCTCGTGCTTCTGATCGGCGCGATCTACATAATCGCGCGCACGCTCGGCAAATATTTCGGCGCGTTCGCAAGCTGCGCCATGACGTCATGCTCCAAGACGATACGCAATAATCTCGGCGTCACGCTGCTGCCGCAGGCAGGCGTCGCGCTCGGAATGGCGATGACGGCGGCGAAGCTTTCGGACGGCCATACGGTCCGGAATGTGGTGCTGTTCTCGGTGCTTGTATATGAACTTGTGGGACCGACGCTCACAAAGCTTGCGCTTATGTCGGCCGGCGAGATCAAGCCCGAGGGCAAAACGAGCGCGAGACGGCAGAATAAACCGCCGAAGGCTCATAAGATCACGTGACGCCGGGGGCGGAGAATTTTCCTTGGCGATACGCGCCAGTCAGCAGCTATAACTTTTGCAAAGGTTAGAAAAGCGTTAATCGGCACGTCGCGATTCTCGCTATTCCTAATCTAAAACTTTTGCAAAAGTTAAAAAACGTTAAGGGTCTCTTTGCCGGCCGGCAAAGAGATGCGAGGACAAAGGCGGAGCCTTTGCAATCCTATCTTTTACTTTTCACAAACTTTTTCAAAGTTTTTAAATTATGTTAAGGGCCTCTTTCTCGCAAGAAAGAGGCCCTTAACGATCCCGAAAGAGGCTCCCGTGTGGCGTCGATGTTATTCAATCGGCGGCAGGGGTGTTTCGGGCGTAAACCGCGATATTGTTTCGTCAAGCGCATTCGTACCTCCGCGCGGCGCGTCGAGAGCGATGCGATTCTGTCTTGGTTGATTGTTCACTGACATCGTCAGATTCCGCTCGTGCCGTGCGAACAGCTCCGACTCACAACGAGATACGAGACGGTTCGCACCGGTTGGCGCGCAGTTTTGTGCATCCGTGAGGGTTTATTTCAGGGCGACCGCGGTGTCGTCTCTGCAAACAGCTCCCACGCGGGCTGATTCGACTGCGCCGCCGAAACGTCGCAGTTAATCCGACGCTGGCAGCGTCGTGCATCGCACGCGCGCGGTGCGCGCAGGTGGGTCTGGGAAGCTCTACGGCATAGTGAATGAGGTGTGGCAATAGAGATTTTATTCTGAGGTAGTTGTAAAACTAATGTTGAAGAAAAACTGCGCCCATCGAAGTGAGCGCATTGTTTTTTCTTGGTAATCGGTGTTGTTCGTGCGGCGATGACACTTGGACGAAAAAACCGTGAAAATATTCTTGCATTGATAGCACTTGCACGATAAAAGCAATCGCTCCGCGAGGAGCTGTTCGCAGTTAGCTTCAGCGCGTTGTTCTTTTGGAGAGGGGGTACGGGGGAGGACCCTTTCTTTTGAAGAAAGGGTCCTCATCCCAATCAGCCTCTTTCTTGCGAGAAAGAGGCCCTTAACATAATTTTAAAACTTTGTAAAGTTTGTAAAAAGTAAAAGATAGGATTGCAAAGGCTCCGCCTTTGCTCGCGGGTCTCTTTGCCGGCCGGCAAAGAGGCCCTTAACTCTTTTTAACTTTGTAAAGTTTTATATGAAAAATATTGATTATCTCAAAAAGCCTTGATTTTACGGGCAGTTTCGCAGGGTAACAAGCCGGATTTACTACTCAT